>NZ_JACCAC010000001.1:0-602270 GCF_013409425.1 Nocardioides perillae
TGGGCCTCGAACTCGGCGGTCGCCTTGTCGGTGAGCACCTCGGCGACCTGCTCGCGGAACTGCGGCATCTGCTCGCCCTCGAGGAGGTCGGGCCCGAAGGTGCCGATGCGCAGCAGGAACTGCTCGGCCTGCGCCATCACGCGGTCGCGCTGGGCCTGCACGTCGTCGGCTCGGCCACGGCGCTCCCAGAGCACCACGCCGAGCGCGACGACGCCCGCGAGGAGGGCGAGCGCGAGGACGCCGGTGAGGACCCGGCGCGCGCGGGCGCCCCGCGGTCCGCCGGTCAGCGGCCGCTCTCGGTCATCGGCTGGAGGAACAGCCACTTCCAGGACTCCTTCCCGAGGCTCCGGGGGGCGAGGCTACCGGCGGACCGGTCCTGCGCCGCCTCGGCACCCCAGGTGAAGGAGCCGGTGGTGCGGTCGTAGCTGCCGACCACGCTGGCCGGGTCGTAGGAGGCCGCCGCCCGCGGGGCGTTCTGCGCGCCGCGCGCGTTGGTGACCGAGGCCGGCTCGGTGCAGCGCGCGCGCTCGTTCATCGCGCGGTTGCCGCGGTCGTCGGGAGTGCGTCGGTCGGTGCTCTCGTAGCCCTGGGTGCACAGCGGCGCCTCGGTGAGGATGAGGCCGAAGTGGGCGTCGTAGAGGCCCTGCGGGTTCTTGTCGACGACGGTGTAGCCGCCCTCGACGACGTAGGGGTAGAGCACCAGCAGCTGCTGGATGCCGTCGAGGCGGCGCACGACCACCTCGCCCGTGGTGACCAGGTTGTCGATCAGCCCGGCGAGGTCGACCTCGTTCTGCTGCAGGAAGGTGCGGACCTCGGTGACCGACGCGCCGCCGGTGTCGATGAGGCGGCGCAGGTCGCGGTCGCTGGCGCGCAGCGTGCCGGTGAACAGCGACAGGTCGCGGGCGAAGGTGCGCAGCGCGCTCGCGGAGGCGACCTGGCCCTTGAGCACGACGTTGCTGTCCTCGAGCAGCGCCGTGGTGACGTCGAAGTTGTCGTTGGCGGTCTCGATGAAGGAGTTGCCGGTGTCGATGATCTGCTGCAGCGCCTGCCCGGTGCCCTCGAAGGCGGTGCCGAGCTCGAGGATCGTCGTGCGCAGCGACTCCTGGTCGACCGAGGTGACGGTGTTGGACAGGTTGGTCAGCAGCTGGGTCGTCGAGATCGGCACCGCGGTGTCGTCCTCGGCGATCTCGGAATCGTCCTCGAGGTAGGGCCCGTCGTCGGAGCGCGGCTGCAGCTCGACGTACTGCTCACCCACGGCCGAGCGGTTGCCCACGAGGGCGACCGCGTCGGCGGGGATCTCGTCGTTGTCCTCCTCGATGCGCAGGTGCACGTCGACGCCCTCGTCGGTGAGCACGAGCCGCTCGACGTCGCCGACGCCCACGCCGCGGTAGGTGACCTCGGCGCCCGCGAAGATGCCGCCGGCCTCGTCGAAGTGGGCGACCACGGTGTAGGTGCGGTCGACCACGAGCCGGTCGAGCTGGGCGTAGCGCGCACCGACGTAGCTCACGCCGAGCAGCGTGATGATCGCGAAGACCAGCAGCTGGACCTTCGTGCGACGGGTGATCACTGGGTCACCATCCCGGGGACGAGGAGGCGGACGAGGTCGGGGTCGTACGACGCCAGGCCGGTCGGCGCCGCCGTGCGGGCGGCCTGGCCGTCGGCGCCGAACGGGGCGGAGCGGAAGAGGCCGAGCAGGCCGCCCCCACCGCTCGCGCTGCCGCCCGAGCTCGACGAGCCGCCCAACCCGGGCAGCGGCAGGCCCGGCAGGCCGGGCACCTCCGGCAGCGGCAGGCCGCCGCCACCCCCGCCACCACCACCGCAGTTCGGCAGCATCGGGAAGGCCTTGCACAGCGAGCCCGTGACGGCACCGGTGAGGGCGCCCAGGCAGGCCGCGGGGTCCTGCGACTGCAGGCACTTCTGCACGGCGTTGAGCGCGCCCTGGCAGAGGCTCTCGAGGTCGATGGGCAGGCCCTCGCGGATCTCGGCCGGCAGCTCCTCGAGGCGCACGCACTCGTCGGGCAGGCCCGGCGGGTTCGCGAGCAGGTCGTCGAGCTTCAGGTCGAGGTCGATGGCGAGGTTGGTGTAGTCGCCCATGTGCAGGTTGCGGGCGACCTGCGGGTCGCGGCCGACCACCTCGTCGACGAAGGGGTAGGTCAGGAAGACCTGGAAGGCCTTGGCGAAGTCGTCACCGGCATTCGCGAGCTGGGTCAGCACCGGGTCGAGCGAGCGCAGCGAGGCGATGGTGTCGGCCTTGGTGCGCTGGATGACCCGCACCCCGATGTCGCCGAGGCGGTTGAGCGACTCGAGCATCTTCACCAGGTCGGCGCGCTGGGAGTCGATCGACGCGATCGCGCTGGGCAGCTCGTCGAGGGCAGCGTCGATCGTGCCCTGCTCCTGCTGGATGCTGCGGGCCAGCGCGTCGATCGACTCGATCGCGTCGACGATCTCGGTCTTGCGGTCGTCGAGCTGACCGGTGAAGCCCTCGAGCTGGCGCAGCACCGAGCGCACGGAGCCCTCGCGGCCCTCGAGCGCGTTGGCGAGCTCGACGTTGATGGTCTTCAGCTGCGCGACGCCGCCGCCGTTGAGCACGAGGCTGAGCGCACCGAAGACCTCCTCGATCTCAGGGTTGCGGCCCGTGCGCGAGAGCGGGATGACCGCCCCGGTCTCGAGCGGCTCGGCGCTCGCGCCGGCCTCGGGGGCGGCGAGCTCGACGAACTTCTCGCCGAGCAGGCTGGTCTGGCGGATCTTGGCGACCGCGTTGGCGGGCAGGTCGGTGCCCTCGCGGACCTCGAGCACGACCTCTGCGGTGTAGCCGTCGAGGCGCACGTCGCGGACCATGCCGACGCTGACGTCGTTGACCTTGACCGTCGACTGGGGCACCAGGTCGAGGACGTCGGTGAACTGCACCGTCACCTCGATGGGCTCGTCGCCGACGTCGGCCCCACCGGGCAGCGGCAGGTCGTAGACGGAGAACTCGCACGCGCTCAGCGCGAGCGCGCCGACCAGCGTGAGCAGGACTGCCTTCAGGCGGTTCACGACGAGGCCTCCACCAGGCCGAGCAGGGACAGGTCGAAGCGGTCCTGGGCGGGCGCGGTCGCGCCTCCCTGACCGAAGGCCGCCGAGCGGTTGCGGCCCAGCGCTCCCCGCAGCGCGTCGCACACGCCCTCGGCGCCCTGCACCTGCCCGAGCTGCGTGCAGAGGTAGAGCGTGGGGTCCTGCTGCAGCTGCTGGAACAGGAACCCGGCGTTCGAGCGGGTGTCGAGCGTGCCGGCCTGCGGGTTGTAGGTGAGGCCGAGGTTGTTGAGCGCCGTGGGCGCCACCTTGAGGATCTCGTCGACCGCGTCGCGCTGGCGCACCAGGATCTGGGTGACCCGTCGCAGGCCCTTGATGTCGCGCCCGAGCACGGCCCGGTTGTCGGCGACGAAGCGCTTGACCTCCGCGAGGGCGGTGCCGAGGTTGCTCAACGAGGCGGCGAGCTCCTGCCGCTCGTCGGCCAGGAGGGTGGAGACCTGCGCCAGCGACTGGTTGAACTCGCGGACGGTGGTGTCGTTCTCGGCGAGGGTCTCGACGAACTGGCCGAGCTGGCGCGTGGCGCCGAAGAGCTCCTCCTTGTTGTCCTCGAGTGTCGCCGAGAGGTCGGAGAAGTCGTTGATGGTCTGGTTGAAGGCCTCACCCTGACCGGCGAACTGCTCCGCGGTCTGCACGAGGAGGTCGGACAGCGCCCCCTCTTTGTTGGCCCCGTCGGGACCGAGCGCGACGTTGAGGTCGTCGAGGCTGGCGTAGATCTGGTCGAGCTCGACCGGCACGCCCGTCTGCTCCACGCCGATCTCGGCGTCGTCCGCGAGGACCGCTCCCCCGTCGTAGGCGGGGGCCAGCTGGACGTAGCGGTCGCCGACGATGCTCGGCGCCACGATCAGCGCCTGGGCGTCGGCGGGCACCTCGACGTCGGCGTCGTAGACCATCTCGACCTCGACCTCGGTGCCGGCGGGCGTCACCCGGACGACCTCGCCGACCGGGACGCCGAGGACGCGCACGTCGGAGCCCTCGTAGACCGAGATGGCGCGCGGGAAGAGCGCGGTGACCGTCTTGCGGTCGTCGCCGCCGATCAGCGTCAGCCCGGCGGCCACGACGAGCGCGAGCACCACCAGCGGCACCAGCAGGCGCGGCAGCGAGCCCACGACGGAGGAAGGAGTCGCCATGTCAGCCACCAGCCTGCGGGACGGATGCGGGGAAGTTCTGGATGAAGGTGTCGAACCACGGCCCGGTGCCGAGCGTGTTGGCGAACACCCGGTAGAAGGGCGCCATCAGCCGCAGGCTGTCGTCGAGGTTGTCCTCGTTCTTCAGCAGCAGCTGCACGACGCCCTCGAGCTCCTGCAGCGCCGGCTTGAGGTCGGCGCGGCTCTGGCGGACCAGCGCAGTGAGCTCGGTCGACATCCGCGTCGTCGAGACCAGCAGGCGGCGCACCACCTCGCGACGCTCGACCAGCGCGCGGAAGAGGACGTCGGCGTCCTCCATCAGCCCGATGATGTCCTGGTCGCGCTCGTCGAGCACGCGGGAGACGTCGGTGAGGCTCTCCAGCAGCGACCCGATCTGGTCGTCCTTGGCGGCAAGGTTCTGCGAGAGCCGCGACAGCCCGCTGAGCGCGCCGCGGAACTCCTCGGGGCTGTTGCGCCCCAGGTCGGCGAGTGTGGTCAGCGACGCCGCGAGCTGGTCGGTGTCGATGCGGCCCGCGGTGTCGGCGAGGCCCTCGAAGGCCTGCACCACGTCGTAGGGCGAACTGGTGCGCTCGACGGGGATCTCCGTGCCCTCCTCGAGCCGGCCCTCCCCGCGGGGCTCGACGGCGAGGAACATGTCGCCGAGCAGCGTCTTGACCTTGATGGCCGCCCCCGTCTCGGTGCCGAGGTCGGCCGGCTCCTCGACGCGGAACTCGACCTTGACCTCGCCCTCCTCGAGCTCGATGCCCTGCACCGTGCCGACGCGCACGCCGGCGAGGCGCACCTCGTCGTTGACCTTGAGGCCGCCCGCCTCGGAGAAGGCGGCGTAGTAGGTGTCGCCGCCGCCGATCAGCGGCAGGTCGTCGGCGCGGAACGCCGCGGCCAGCAGGCCGACCAGCACGACGATGCTGACGAGCCCGATGATGACCGGGTTGCGCTCACGGAACGGTCTCATCCGAGGTCACACCTCTCGGGGGCGCGGGTGCCGGGGACGGGGTAGCGGATCGTGCCGAGGTCCTGACCGGCGAGCGACACGTCGGCGCGGAACTGGCACAGGAAGAAGTTGAAGTAGGAGCCGTAGATCGCCGTGCGCCCGATCTTCTCGAGCTTGATCGGCAGCACCTGCATGGCCCGGTCGAGCTCGGCCTTGTTGGCCGGCTCGTTGAGGTTGCCGGCGAAGCGGCGCAGCTCACGGACGTCCTCGACGAAGGGCTCGCGGATGCCGTCCACCAGGTCGGCGGTCTCGACCGAGAGCGCGCTGATCTGGTCGAGCGAGCCCAGGATCGCCTCGCGGTCGTCCTTCAGGCCCCCGACGAGCTGACGGAAGTTGATGATCAGCCGCGACAGCTCGTCGTCGCGGTCGCTGATGCGCGTCAGCACGTCGTCGAGGTTGGTGATGAGGCTGCTGATGACCTCGTCGCGGTCGGCGAGCGTGTCGGTGAGCGAGGCGGTGTTGGCCAGCAGGCTCTCGACCGTGCCGCCCTCGCCCTGGAAGACCTGGACGATCTCGTAGGACAACCGGTTGACGTCGGCCGGCGACAGCGCCTGGAAGAGCGGCTTGAAGCCGTTGAAGAGCACCGTCAGGTCCAGCGCCGGGGCCGTGCGCTCGACCGGGATGGTCGCGCCGGCCTCGAGCTCGGCGGCGTCGCCGATGCCGTCGGTCAGCGAGATGTAGCGCTGGCCCACGAGGTTGCGGTAGCGCACCGTCGCGTTGGTCGCGCCGGTGACCGGCGTCCCCTCCGCGACGCTGAAGGTGAGCACCGCGCGGTCGCCGCGCAGCTCGATCTCCTCGACCGTGCCCACCTTGACGCCCGCGACGCGCACGTCGTCGCCCTCCACGACGCCGGTCACGTCGGTGAAGACGGCGCGGAAGGGACGGGACTCGCCGAAGGTGATGTTGCCGATGAGGATGACCAGCAGCGAGGTCGCCAGCGTGGTCGTGACGATGAAGACGAGCAGCCGCGTGGCGTCGGCAGCGGTCTTCTGGTCCAGCAGCTTCATCGCACCGACACCTCCGCACCTCGGGCCATGGGTCCGACGAGGAGCACGCCGAGGTCGGGCACCTCGTCCTCGCCCACGCCCAGGACGGGCGCGAGCAGCGTCTTCAGCAGGCCGGCCTCGGCGAGGCTGCCGACGTACTGGCCGGGGTCGACGACAGGCGTCCCGTCGGCCGCGAAGCCGGGGGCGACGCGAGTCGTGCCCTTGCCGGTCGGCTCGTCGACGCCGTCGTCGAAGGCCGGCTGGTCGAAGGGGTTCTGCTGGTTGAACGGCGGGTTGGGCAGCGTGCCGCAGTAGGGCCCGCGGTCCTCGCCGTAGCGCGGCTTGTCGCGCTCGAAGTAGCGCCGCGGCTGGTTCGGGATCAGCTCGAGGTTGATGTGCAGGGTGTAGCCGCGGAAGGCCTGCGCCTGCCGGGCACCCGCCCCCACGATGCCGGTCGCCAGGCACGGGAACTCCGGGGCGTAGCGCGCGAGCGTGCGCAGCTGGGGCACGCTCACCTCGCCGACGCGCACCAGCCGGGACTCGTTGCGGGTGAGGAAGCCGCGGGTGAAGTCGGAGAAGGCGGACACGTCGGTGAACAGCGCGCGCAGCTTGGCCTCGCGGCCCTCGAGCGTGCCGGTCGTGACGATCTGGTCACGCAGGATCTGCGCCACCTCGGGGAGGATGTCGCGGTAGACGTCGGAGGTGCGCGCGGTGAGCGCCAGGTCGTCGACGAAGAGCGGGATCTGCGGGTTGACCTTGCGCAGGTAGCCGTCGAGGGTCTCGAGGTTCTCGCCGAGCAGCTCGCCGCGACCCTCCAGCGCGGTCGAGACCGCGTTGAGGGTGTTGTTGAGCTGGATCGGCTGGACCGTCTGCAGCAGGGGGTAGAGGTCGGCGAGCACCTTCTCGACCTCGATGGAGACCTCGGTCTGGGTGATGCGGTCGCCGGGCTCGATCGGGCTGCTGCTGGCGTCCTCGGGCACCTGCAGCGACACGAACTTCTCGCCGAACAGCGTCTTGGGCAGGATCCGAGCGGTGACGTCGGCGGGGATGATCTCGCGCCGCTCGGGGAAGAGGCCGAGCGTGAGCTCGGCGTTGCCCTCGTCGTCGAGCGCCCGGCGCTCGATGACCTCGCCCACGATGACGCCGCGGATCTTCACGTCGGCGCGCTCGGGCAGCTGCAGGCCGATCTTGGAGGTCTGGAGGGTCACCTCGTCGTAGTCGGTGAACTGCTTGGTGAAGACGGCGTAGGTCAAGTAGACCGACGCCACCAGCATCGCCACGAACACGGTGCCCAGCACCCGGAACTTCATCGCAGCCTCACCCGGCCAGTCGAACGGTCGTGTTGGCGCCCCAGATGGCCATCGACAGCAGCAGGTCGACGACGTTGATCGCGACGATGCTGGTGCGCACCGCCCGACCCACGGCCACACCCACGCCGGCGGGGCCTCCGGAGGCGTTGTAGCCGTGGTAGCAGTGGATCAGGATGACCGTCACCGCGAAGACCAGGACCTTGCCGAAGGACCACAGGACGTCCTCCGGTGGCAGGAACCGGTTGAAGTAGTAGTCGTAGGTGCCCGCGCTCTGGCCGTAGAACTGCGTGACGATCAGCCGGCTGGCGAAGTAGGACGACAGCAGCCCCACGACGTAGAGCGGGATGATCGCGATCAGGCCGCCGACCACGCGGGTGGCGACCAGGAACGGCATCGAGGGGATCGCCATCACCTCGAGGGCGTCGACCTCCTCGGAGATGCGCATCGCGCCGAGCTGGGCGGTGAAGCCGCAGCCGACCGTCGCGGCCAAGGCGATGCCCGCCACGAGGGGGGCGATCTCGCGGGTGTTGAAGTAGGCCGAGACGAAGCCGGCGAAGGGCGCCGTGCCGATCTGGTCGAGCGCGGCGTAGCCGGACAGTCCGACCTGGGCACCGGTGAAGAAGGTCATGCCGATGATGACGCCGACGGTGCCGCCGATGACCGCGAGCGCACCGGAGCCGAGGGCGACCTCGGCCAGGATGCGCAGGATCTCCTTGGGGTAGCGGGTGACCGAGCGCGGGACGGCGCGGAGCACGCCGATGTAGAAGGAGAGCTGGCCACCCAGGGTCCCGAGGGACTCCAGGGGGCGGGCGGCGGTGGAGCGCAGGGAGGCCATCGGATCAGCCTGTCTTCGGGGGGACGATCTGGAGGTAGATCGTGCTCAGGACGAAGTTGACGACGAAGAGCAGCAGGAAGGTGATGACCACCGACTGGTTCACCGCGTCGCCCACGCCCTTCGGGCCGCCGCCGGCGTTCATCCCCATGTAGCAGGCGACGATCGCGGCGATGAAGCCGAAGACGAGGGCCTTGACCAGGCCGATCCACAGGTCGGGCAGCTGGGCCAGCGCGGTGAAGCTGGCGAGGTAGGCGCCCGGGGTGCCGTCCTGCAGCACGACGTTGAAGACGTAGCCGCCGGCCACGCCGACGACGGTGACCAGGCCGTTGAGGAAGAACGCCACCAGCATGCAGGCGAGCACGCGGGGCACGACCAGGCGCTGGATCGGGTCGATGCCCAGCACCATCATGGCGTCGAGCTCTTCACGGATCTTGCGCGCGCCGAGGTCGGCGGCGATGGCCGAGCCGCCCGCGCCCGCGATCAGCAGCGCGGTCGCGATCGGGCCGGCCTGCTGGACGACCGCGAGCACCGAGGCCGAGCCGGTGAACGACTGGGCGCCGAACTGCTTGATCAGGCCGCCGACCTGCAGCGCGATGACCGCGCCGAAGGGGATGGCGACGAGCGCGGTCGGCACGATGGTCACCGAGGCGATGAACCAGGCCTGCTGCAGGAACTCCCGCAGCTGGAAGGGGCGGCGGAACAGCGCACGGCCGACGTCGAGGCCGAACGCGAACAGCTTGCCCGTGGTCCCGAGGGGCTTGAGCGCCCGGGACGAGGTGATCGTGGCCACTGGTGTCTCAGACCCCCGGGGCCACGCCGGCGTTGACGGACTCGAAGGAGCCCGGCGGCGGGGTGACGCCGTTCTCGCGGCACCAGGCGCCCGGCTCGCGCTGCGAGCGGCGCGGGATGCCGTTGGAGGGCTCGAGCTGCATCGGGATCGGCGGCAGCGGCGGCAGCTCCTGACCCGACTCGGCGGCGAGCTCGTCGGCGTCCTTCTCCTCCGACATGCCGATCGGGCCGACGCGCTGGGCGTTGAGGAACTGGCGCACCACCGGCTCCTCCGAGCTCAGCAGCATCTCGCGGGGCCCGAACATCGCCAGGTGCCGGTGGTAGAGCAGCCCGATGTTGTCCGGCACCGTGCGCGCGGTGTTGATGTCGTGGGTGACGATCAGGAAGGTGGCGTCGATCTGCGCGTTGAGGTCGACGATCAGCTGGTTGAGGAACGCGGTGCGCACCGGGTCGAGACCGGAGTCGGGCTCGTCGAACAGCACGATCTCGGGGTCGAGCACCAGCGCGCGGGCCAGGCCCGCGCGCTTGCGCATGCCGCCGGAGATCTCGCCGGGGAGCTTGTCCTCGGCGCCGATGAGGCCGACGAGGTCCATCTTCTCCATGACGATGTCGCGGACCTCGGACTCCGACTTCTTCGTGTGCTCGCGCAGCGGGAAGGCGACGTTGTCGTAGAGGTTCATCGAGCCGAACATCGCGCCGTCCTGGAACAGCACGCCGAAGAGCTTGCGGATCTCGTAGAGGTCCTTCTCAGAGCACGACGCGATGTCGGTGCCCTCGATGATCACCGAGCCCCGGTCGGGCTTGAGCAGGCCGATGAGCGTCTTCAGCAGCACCGACTTGCCGGTGCCCGACGGCCCGAGCATCACGCAGATCTCGCCCGCGGGGACGGTCAGCGACACGTCGCCCCAGATGAGCTGCTTGCCGAAGGACTTCGTCAGACCCTCGATCTTGATCTCCACGCCCATGGCGCTGCCTCCCTCTCGTCGGCCGGCGGCCTCGTGCCTCGTGCTGCGGCCACCTGGCCGACCCCGTGCTCCGACGGGGACAACGTGTCGTACGCCGCAAAGTTACGGCCCCGACGTGGTGCCCGTCACCGGATCTCCCCACATCCGGTGGCGGCGTGACCGATTCGTTGCACCGCCTGCGCCGCTCCGGCGCACACCTGTGCTACTCGTCGGTACGAGCCGGTCCAGACCATAACCCACGTCACACCCGCGCGGGGCCTGGTCGACAGCATGCGAGAGGGCGGGCACCCCGGTGGGGTGCCCGCCCTCGCGACGGGTGCTGCGGTGCGCGAGCCGTCAGGCCGCGCGGGAGGTCACTTGAGGGTGACGGTGGCGCCGGCGCCCTCGAGGGACTCCTTGGCCTTCTCCGCGGCCTCCTTGGTCGCCTTCTCCAGGACGACCTTGGGGGCACCCTCGACGAGCTCCTTGGCCTCCTTCAGGCCGAGGGAGGTCAGGGCGCGCACCTCCTTGATGACGTTGATCTTCTTGTCGCCGGCCGACTCGAGGACGACGTCGAACTCGTCCTGCTCGGCGGCGGCCTCGCCACCACCGGCACCGCCGGCGGCCGGGGCGGCGGCCACGGCGACGGGGGCGGCGGCGGTCACGCCGAAGGTGTCCTCGAACTGCTTCACGAACTCGGAGAGCTCGATCAGGGTCATCTCCTTGAAGGCGTCAAGGAGCTCGTCGGTGCTGAGCTTCGCCATGGTGGCAAACCTTTCGTTCGGTGGGCCCGCCGTGCGGCAGGTCCGGGGGGTGACAGGTGGTGGTGGACCGGGGCCTCAGGCCTCGGTGGACTCGGCGGCCTCGTCGGCAGCCGGGGCGTCCTCGGCAGTCGCGTCGGCGTCGGCCGAGGTGTCCTCGGCTGCGGCCTCGGCGGGAGCCGGCGTGCCAGCACCACCTGCGAGGATCGAGGGGTCCTGCTCGGCCTTGGCCTGCAGCGCACCCGCGAGACGGGCGGCCTGGGCGATCGGCGCGTTGAGCAGGTAGACGGCCTGGGAGAGCGAGGCGAGCATCGCGCCCGCCAGCTTGCCCAGGAGCACCTCGCGCGACTCGAGGTCCGCCAGCTTGGCGATCTCCGAGGCGTCGAGGTTGTTGCCGTCGAGGTAGCCGCCCTTGACGATCAGGGCGGGGTGGGCCTTGGCGAAGTCACGCAGCCCCTTCGCGGCCTCGACCACGTCGCCGTTGATGAAGGCGATGGCGGTCGGGCCCGCGAGGAGCTCGTCGAAGCCCTCGATGCCGACCTTGGAGGCGGCGATCTTGGCCAGCGTGTTCTTGACCACGGCGTAGTGGGCGTTCTCGCCGAGGGAGCGGCGCAGGTCCTGCAGCTCCTTCACGGTGAGACCGCGGTAGTCGGTCAGCACGGCGCCGGCCGAGGCGTTGAAGGACTCAACGATCTCCTCGACGGCGGCGGTCTTCTCCGGCCGCGCCATGTGGTCTCCTTCCGTCCTGCGGTGGTGGAGACCCTCGGGCGGCCCAGGAACGACGAACGCCCTGTGCGCAGGCACAGGGCGTGGTGACCGCGGGGCGGTCGGGCTCTGACACCTGCGCTGGCCGTCCACGTGGGTGGAACCTTCGGCCGGGTCCACCTCGCGGTGGGGCCCGGACGACCGGCGGTCTCCGGTTGACGAGGAGTGATGCTACGGGTGCGGCGGGTGCGCGTCCAAATCGGGACCGGACGGGCCGGGAGCGGTGCCGGGCAGCCGGGCGACGACCACGTCGCGCTCGATCGCCTGGCCGACGCGGTGGCGCAGCGCGCGCCACGGCCCGTCGTCGAGCGGCTCGAGCCCGGCGGCCGCCAGCACGCCGACGAGCTCCTCGCGCGGGGCCACGTGGGTGTTCCAGGCGATCCCGACCGCTCCCCCGGGCCGCAGCAGCCGCAGCCAGCCGGGGAGCGCCTCGCGCACCAGCTCCAGCGGGCTGCGGTGCAGCGCGCCGCCGCGGGCGTGCGATCCGTGCTGCACGCCGTACGGCGCGTCGGTGACGACCGCGTCGAAGGAGCGGTCGGCGTAGAGGTCGGCCGCGAGGAGCGTGTCGGCGTGGCAGACCCGCAGCGTGAGCCGGTCGCCCGCCTTCCACGCGTCCTTGTCGAGGGCGAGCTCGACGTCGAGGCGCCGGCCCACCGCGCGGCCGCCGCGGCGCAGGGGCACCACGTCGGCGGTGTGCTTGAGGCGCTTGCGGCGCAGCCAGGTCTTCACGAAGGCGACCTGCGCGTCGACGTCTTTGCCGTCCACCTCGATGCCGGCGGCGTGGTGGCCGCGCAGCAGCGCGGTCGACAGCGTGGTGCCGCGTCCGCTCATCGGGTCGAGCACGCGCAGCCCGCCGCGGTGCGAGCGCGGACCGGCGGCCGAGGCCCACAGCGTGACGTTGAGCAGCAGGGCCGTGAAGGTCTCGTTGGTCTTGCCGGTGTACTTCGGGATGGTCACCAGGTCGTCGTCGAGGACGTGCGCGGGCGGCAGCGCCACCGGGGCCAGCAGCGGCGCGTCGTCACCGCCGGTGACCTCGAAGAGGGCGTACGCCGCGGAGAGCTGTGCCAGGTGCGCGAGCAGCCGGACGTCGGGCGCGGGCGCCGACCAGGTGAGGTAGGGGATACCTCCGACCTCGCGCACGGCGAGGTCCGCGAGCACCCCGCCGAGCACGCACCGGTCGAGCACGCCCAGCTCGGCGGCGAGGAGGCCGGGCGCGTCCGCGTCGTAGACCCGGTTGGCCGAGGGGCGCACGAGCAGCGCCCACCGGCGCGGTGTCGTGGACGCGGTCGAGGGCCCGGCCGCAGCAGCGACCGGGCCCTCGACGGCAGACGTGCCCACGGGCGGGGGGAGGCTCAGGCCTCGTCCTCGACCGCGACGTTCTTGGTGCGGTTGGGGTCGACCTGGACGCCGGGGCCCATGGTCGTGGAGACCGTCACCTTCTTGATGTAGCGGCCCTTGGAGCTGGCGGGCTTGAGCCGCAGCACCTCCTCGAGCGCGGCGGCGTAGTTCTCCGCCAGCTGGGTCTCGCCGAAGGACGCCTTGCCGATGATGAAGTGCAGGTTGGCGTGGCGGTCGACGCGGAACTCGATCTTGCCGCCCTTGATGTCCGTCACGGCCTTGGCCGGGTCGGGGGTGACCGTGCCGGTCTTGGGGTTCGGCATGAGGCCGCGGGGGCCGAGCACGCGGCCGAGGCGGCCGACCTTGCCCATGAGGTCGGGCGTGGCGACCACGGCGTCGAAGTCGAGGTAGCCGCCGGCGACCTTCTCGATCAGCTCGTCGCCACCGACCTCGTCGGCACCGGCGTCGAGCGCGGCCTGGGCCTTGTCGCCGACGGCGAAGACGAGGACCTTGGCGGTCTTGCCGGTGCCGTGGGGCAGGTTGACCGTGCCGCGGACCATCTGGTCGGCCTTGCGGGGGTCGACGCCGAGGCGCATGACGACGTCGACGGTCTCGTCGAACTTGGTCTTGCTGCCGGCCTTGGCGATCTTGATCGCGGACAGCGGGGCGTGGAGCTCGTCCTTGTCGAACGTTGCGGCCGCTGCGCGGTAGTTCTTGCTGCGCTGCATGTCTGGGTCTCTTCTCTTCCAGGTGTGGTCAGGTGAGCCAGCGCGGCTCTGCCACAGGGGTGTGAGGGCTCGGTCTCCTGCGCCGGGTGGCGTCAGTCGACGGTGACGCCCATGGAGCGGGCGGTGCCCTCGACGATCTTCATCGCGGCCTCGACGTCGTTGGCGTTGAGGTCGGGGAGCTTGGTCGTCGCGATCTCGCGGACCTGGTCCTTCGTCAGCTTGCCGACCTTCTCCTTGTGCGGGACGCCGGAGCCCTTCTGCAGGCCGGCGGCCTTCTTGATCAGCTCGGCCGCGGGCGGCGTCTTGGTGACGAAGGTGAAGGAGCGGTCCTCGTAGATGGTGATCTCGACGGGGATCACGTTGCCGCGCATGGACTC
Organism: Nocardioides perillae; assembly: GCF_013409425.1. Classification (NCBI taxonomy): domain Bacteria; kingdom Bacillati; phylum Actinomycetota; class Actinomycetes; order Propionibacteriales; family Nocardioidaceae; genus Nocardioides; species Nocardioides perillae. The sequence goes on from NZ_JACCAC010000001.1 coordinate 14,042, forward strand.
GGTCTGCGCGTTGTAGGCCTTGCAGAAGTCCATGATGTTGACGCCGTGCGGACCGAGCGCGGTGCCGACGGGCGGCGCCGGCGTCGCGGCACCGGCCTGCAGCTGCACCTTAACGAGCGCTGCGATCTTCTTCTTGGGAGGCATTGCCTGGTTCCTGTTCTCTCGTGGTCATGACGAGGGCGAGTGCCCTCTGCCACCGGGTGCTGCTGGTGAGCCTCAGACCCGCTGGATCTGGTTGAAGCTCAGCTCGACCGGGGTCTCCCGGCCGAAGATCTCGACGAGGGCCTTGACCCTCTGGGACTCGGCGTTGATCTCGGTGATGGTCGCGTGCAGCGTGGCGAACGGACCGTCGATGACCATGACGGAGTCGGAGACGTCGAAGTCGGCGACCTCGACGGGCTTGCGGGCCGTCGTCGCACCGCCGCCGGAGCCGTCGCCCGCGGCGACCGCCTCCTTCTCGGCCGCCGCCACGACGACCGGGGCCAGCCAGTTCTCGACCTCGCTGAGGGTCAGCGGGACCGGCTGGTGGCTGTGGCCGACGAACGAGGTGACCGACGGGGTGTTGCGGACCGCGGCCCACGACTCGTCGGTGAGGTCCATGCGGACCAGCACGTAGGCGGGGAAGCGGGTGCGGTTGACGGTCTTGCGCTGACCGTTCTTGATCTCCGCGACGTCCTCGGTGGGGACGACCACCTCGTAGATGTAGTCCTCCATGTTGAGCGACACGATGCGGTTCTCGAGGTTGGCCTTGACCCGCTTCTCCATGCCGGCGTAGGTGTGCACGACGTACCAGTCGCCGGGCTTGGCCCACAGCTCGCGCCGGAAGGCCTCGAGCGGGTCGTCGTCGTCGGCCTCGGCCGCGTCGACGGCGTCCTCGACGGTCTCGCCAGCGGCGTCGTCGAGCTCGGCGTCGGTGCCGTCGGTGCCGAGCGCCTCGTCGGTGCCGTCGAGGTCGTCGGCGGCACCGGCGAACGGCTCGGCCTGCTCGTCGACGTCGTCGCCCGCGGCCTCGACGGCGTCGGCGGTCGCGACGGCGTCCTCGAGGGTCGCCTCGGGCTCGTCGGTGTGGTCGGTCTGCTCCGGCACGTGCTGCTCCGTCACTTCGGTGTCCTGTCTGTGGTCGTGCCGGTCGCGGCGCCGCCGGTCCTGGCGGGCGCCGACCCGGTCACCACCCGGTCGATGCTCGGGTCACTGCCCCGCGGTGAAGATCTCGAAGACCAGCTGGCCGAAACCGAGGTCGAGTCCGGCGACGATCGCCATCATCACGACCACGAAGACCATCACCACGATGAAGTAGGTGACGAGCTGCTCGCGGGTCGGGTAGACGACCTTGCGCAGCTCGGCGACGACCTGCTTGTAGAAGGTCACCGGACCCGTGCGGTCGTCCTTCTCCTGCGAACCCCGCACGGCGCCGCTGTCCGCCACGCTGTCCACCTCACGTCTGGTCGTCTGTCTCGGGTGGGCCGCGGTCGCGGCCGGCCTGCGTCTTCCCTGCAGGGCACGAGGGACTTGAACCCCCAACCTTCGGTTTTGGAGACCGATGCTCTGCCAGTTGAGCTAGTGCCCTCCGGTGCGCCTCGCTCCCGCGGCGACCTGCCCGAGGGCATGGCGCAGCGTGGGGACGAGACCACCAGCGGGAAGCATACGGGTGGCCCGCGGCCGCGTCCAAACCGCTCGCCGCCCCCGGAGGCGGGGCGCGGCGGCCCCTACGATGGCCGCCATGAGCGCAGCCACGCCCACCGACGGCCCGTCCGCCCCCTCCCCCGCCGGCGCGGCGGCGCCGCGCGTCTCCGCGCGCGTCGGCGGCATCGCCGAGTCGGCGACGCTCAAGGTGGACGCCAAGGCCAAGGCGCTCAAGGCCGAGGGGCGCCCCGTCATCGGCTTCGGCGCGGGCGAGCCGGACTTCCCGACCCCCGACTACGTCGTCGAGGCGGCGGTCGAGGCGTGCCGCGACCCGAAGAACCACCGCTACACCCCTGCCGGCGGCCTGCCCGAGCTCAAGAAGGCGATCGCCGAGAAGACCCGTCGCGACAGCGGCGTCGAGGTGGACCCCGCCCAGGTGCTCGTGACCAACGGCGGCAAGCAGGCGATCTACGAGGCCTTCGCAGCGCTCCTCGACCCGGGCGACGAGGTGGTGGTCCCGGCGCCGTACTGGACGACGTACCCCGAGGCGATCCGGCTCGCCGGCGGCGTGCCCGTCGAGGTGCTCGCCGACGAGACCCAGGACTACAAGGTCACCGTCGAGCAGCTCGAGGCCGCGCGCACCGAGCGCACCAAGGTGCTGCTCTTCGTCTCCCCCTCCAACCCGACCGGCGCCGTCTACACCGCCGACGAGGTGCGGGCGGTCGGCGCGTGGGCCCTCGAGCACGGGCTGTGGGTGCTGACCGACGAGATCTACGAGCACCTCGTCTACGACGGCGTCGAGACCGGCTCGATCCTCGCGCTGTGCCCCGACCTCGCGGACCGCTGCGTGGTCGTCAACGGCGTCGCCAAGACCTACGCCATGACCGGCTGGCGGGTGGGCTGGCTCATCGGACCGGCCGACGTGGTGAAGGCGGCCGGCAACCTGCAGTCGCACGCGACCTCCAACGTCGCCAACGTCTCGCAGCGCGCGGCCCTCGCCGCCGTGGCGGGCGACCTCACCGCGGTCGACGAGATGAAGGTCGCCTTCGACCGGCGCCGCCGCACCATCACCGCGATGCTCAACGAGGTCGACGGCATCGTCTGCCCCGAGCCCAAGGGCGCCTTCTACGCCTACCCGTCGGTCAAGGGGCTGCTCGGCCGCGAGCACCACGGGCGGCGCGTCGAGACCTCGGCCGAGCTCGCCGAGCTGATCCTGGAGGAGGCCGAGGTGGCGGTCGTGCCGGGCGAGGCGTTCGGCTCGCCGGGCTACCTGCGGCTGTCCTACGCGCTGGGCGACGACGACCTGGTCGAGGGCGTCTCGCGCATCCAGCGGCTCTTCGCCTGAGCGGCGAGGCGGGCAGGCCGGTGCGCGACCTGCACGCGCTGCCGAAGGCGCACCTGCACCTGCACTTCACCGGCTCGATGCGGCACGCCACGCTGCTCGAGCTGGCCGAGCGCGACGGCGTGGCGCTGCCCGACTCGCTGGTCGAGGACTGGCCGCCGCGGCTCTCCGCCGCCGACGAGAAGGGCTGGTTCCGCTTCCAGCGGCTCTACGACGTCGCGCGGTCGGTGCTGCGCACCGAGGACGACGTGCGCCGCCTCGTGCGCGAGGCGGCCGAGGACGACGTCGCCGACGGGGGGCGGTGGCTGGAGATCCAGGTCGACCCGAGCGGCTACGCCGCGCGCTTCGGCGGCATCACGGCCTTCACCGACCTCGTGCTCGACTGCGTGCGCGACGCCTCGCAGCGCACCGGGCTGGGCATCGCCCTGGTCGTCGCCGCCAACCGCACCCGCCACCCGCTCGACGCCCGCACGCTCGCACGCCTGGCCGCGCAGTACGCCGACCGCGGCATCGTGGGCTTCGGGCTGTCCAACGACGAGCGGCGCGGGACGACCGCCGACTTCGCGCCCGCCTTCGTCATCGCGCGGCGCGCCGGCCTGCTCCTCGTGCCGCACGGCGGCGAGCTGCGCGGGGCCGACCACGTCGTCACCTGCGTCGAGCGGCTGCACGCCGACCGCCTCGGCCACGGGGTGCGCTCCGCCGAGGACCCCGACGTGCTGCGCCGGGTGGTCGACGCGGGCGTGGCCCTCGAGGTCTGCCCGACCTCCAACGTCTCGCTCGGCGTCTTCTCCGACCTGTCCTCGGTGCCGTTGCCGACGCTGCTCGAGGCGGGCGCCACCGTCGCGCTCGGGGCCGACGACCCGTTGCTCTTCGGCTCCCGCCTCGCGGGGCAGTACGCCACCATGCGCGCGGCGCACGACCTCGACGACGCCACCCTGGCCCGGCTGGCCCGGATGTCCTTCGCCGCTTCCCGCGCCCCCGCCGACCTGCGGGCCCGCGCCGAGGCGGACATCGACGCCTGGCTGGCGGCGCCCGCCTGACGGCAGCGGGGCCGCTGATGCGTCCCCGCTACAGCTCGCAGCCGACGAGCACGGGCTCGTGCTCGAGGCGGACGCCGAATCGGGCCTCGACGCCGTCGCGGACCTCGCGCGCCAGCGCCAGCAGGTCGGCGGTGCTGGCCTCGCCGCGGTTGGTGAGGGCCAGGGTGTGCTTCGTCGACAGCGTGGCGCGGGCCGAGCCGCCGGCGACGGCGTGGCCCTTCGCGAAGCCGGCGCGGTCGATGAGCCAGGCGGCGCTGGTCTTGACCCGGCCGTCGGGCTGGGGGAAGCGCGGCGCGTCGGGTGGGAGCCGGTCGGCGTCGGCGGGCGCGAGCACGGGGTTGGTGAAGAACGAGCCGGCGCTCCAGGTGTCGGGGTCGGCGTCGTCGAGCACCATGCCCTTGCCGCGGCGCAGGCCGAGCACGGCCTCCCGCACCTCGGCGAGAGGGGCGCGACCCCCCGGGTCGACCCCCAGTGTGCGGGCCAGCTCGGCGTAGCGCACGGGGGTCGACAGCGTGCCGCGGGCGAGCTGGAAGACCACCTCGAGCACCACCCAGCGCCCCGGCTCCCGCTTGAAGCGGCTGTCGCGGTAGCCGAAGCCGCAGTCCGCGGCGGCGAGCGTGCGCACGCGGCGCTCGACGCGGTCGTAGGCACGCACGCGCGCCACGGTGTCGGCCACCTCCTGGCCGTAGGCACCGACGTTCTGCACCGGGGTCGAGCCGACCGCGCCCGGGATGCCGGAGAGCGCCTCGATCCCCACCCAGCCCTCGTCGACGGCGCGCGCGACGAAGGGGTCCCAGGGCTCGCCGGCCGCGACGCTCACGAGCACCCCGCCGCAGGTCGGGCCGGGCTCGACGTCCGCTCCGTCCTCGGTGTCGGCGCGCACCCCGCGGGTCGCGACGCGCACGACCGTGCCCGGGAAGCCCTCGTCGGCCACGACCAGGTTGCTGCCGCCCGAGACGAGCAGCAGGGGCTCGCCTGCCGCGTCGGCGGCGGCCACCGCCGCGAGCAGCTCCGCCTCGGTCGTCGCCGCCACGAAGCGGCCCACGGGCCCGCCGAGGCGCAGCGTCGTGAGGTCGCGCAGCGCGACGGGGACCCCGGCGCCGTCAGGCACGGACGACCGCCGTGGGTCGCCCGAGCACCTTCTGCCCACCGCAGGTCACCTCGAGCGCGAGGCGGACCAGGCCGTCGTCGACCGAGGTGACCGTGGCCGCCACGACGACCTCGACCCCGGTGTCGTCGTCGGGCACGACCACGGGTGCGGTGAACTTCGAGCCGAGCTCGACGACCTCGGCGCCGTCGGTCCACTCGGACACGGCCTGCGCCGCGAGGCCCAGGGTGAGCATGCCGTGGGCGATCACGCCGGGCAGGCCGACCGCGGTGGCGACGCGGTCGGACCAGTGGATCGGGTTGCGGTCGCCGCTGGCCCCGGCGTAGCGGACCAGGTCGGCACGGGTCACCGCGAAGGTGCGCGGCGCCAGCACGTCGCCGGCTGCCAGGCCGCTCACGCGGACGCCTCCTCGCCGCGGTGCACGAGCGTGGCGCTCGCGGTGCACACCAGCGCGCCCGCGGCGTCGGTGACCTCGCTGCGGGTGCCGACGACGTCGTTGCCCCCGATGGTGCGCAGGCTCGCGACCGTGAGCACCGCGCTCAGCTCGTCGCCGGGCCGCACGGGCCGAGCGTAGGCGAAGCGCTGCTCCCCGTGCACGATCCGGTGCAGCGCGACCTGCTCGGCGTCGAGGAACTCCTGCATCGCGGCGAAGGCGAGCACGATCGGGAAGGTCGGCGGCACCGGGGCGCCCGGGGCCCAGGACCCGCCGGTCGCGGCGGCGAACTCGGCGACCCGCTCGGCGGTCACGAGGTAGGGCGCGGTCGGCGGGTAGGTGGCGCCGACCAGCGACGCGTCGAGGGCCATGGTCACCAGCCTACGAGGGAGCCGGCACGCGACGAGGGCCGCACCCCGGCTGGGGTGCGGCCCTCGTCGACGTCGCGGGCGACCGGCGTCAGCGGGTCTCGCGGTGGTCGGTGTGGGTGCGGCAACGCGGGCAGAACTTCTTGAGGTCCATGCGGTCGGGGTCGTTGCGGCGGTTCTTCTTGGTGATGTAGTTGCGCTCCTTGCAGACCGTGCACGCGAGCGTGATCTTGGGGCGAACGTCAGAGCTCTTGCTGGCCACGGAGAAGTCCTTGTCGTCGGTGCTGTCCGGGGTCGTCCCGGGAGGGTCAGGTCGTGGTAGCGGGGGCGGGACTCGAACCCGCGACACCACGATTATGAGCCGTGTGCTCTAACCACCTGAGCTACCCCGCCAACTGAGAGGATCCCGCCGGTCCGGTGAGGCCCGGCGGGATCCGACCCAGAGCCCCTTTACGGAATCGAACCGTAGACCTTCTCCTTACCATGGAGACGCTCTGCCGACTGAGCTAAAGGGGCAACGAGCGAGAACGATACACAGTGCTCGGCGGAGCACGAAATCGGGTCGGCAGCCCCGTCGGGGCGGCCCGTCAGCCGCCCGCGGGCACCCCCTGGATCCGCTCGAACGGCACCGCCTCCTCGAGCTCGAGGGCCAGCTCCAGCAGCACCGCCTCGCGACCCGGGGCGGCCGAGAACATCATCCCCACCGGCAGGCCCGAGGCCGACCGCGCGAGCGGCAGCGACACCGCCGGGTCGCCCGAGGCGTTCTGCCACGGGGTGAACGCGACCCACGCCTGCAGCCGGTCGAGCAGGGCGTCGTAGCCCAGAGCGGGGTCGAGGTGGCCCAGGCGCGGCGTCTCAGCGGCCAGCGTCGGCGAGAGCACGACGTCGTGGCGGGCGAAGACCTCCGCGCTGCGCTGCCGCGTGGCCGCGAGCCGCCGCACCGCGCCGGGCAGGCGGTGGGCGTGGCGCCGTGCGTGGCGGGCGAGCCCCAGGGTGAGCGCGTCGAGCCGGTCGCGGTCGAAGCCGCGCCCGAAGGCGACCGGGCCGGTGCGCACCGTCACCGCGGCCAGGAACGCCCAGTAGAGGACGAAGTCGTCGGCGAAGGACGACGGGGCAGGCGGCGGCACCTCCTCGACGGCGTGGCCCAGCGACTCCAGCAGGTCGGCAGTGGCGAGGGTGTGCGCCCGCACGGTGGCGTCGGCGGCGCGACCGGCGACCGACTCGGTGACGACGGCGACGCGCAGCCGCGCCCTGCCGGGACGGCGCACGTCGCCCACGGGCGGCAGGGACAGGTCGCGGTAGACCTTCTCCGCCTCGCGCAGGAACGCCGCCGTGTCCCGGACGCTGCGGGTCACGACCCCGTCGCTGACGATGCGCACGGGCATCCGCCGGTAGGTGGCGTCCTGGGCCAGCCGCCCGCGGGTCGGCTTGAGGCCGACGAGGCCGTTGACGGCGGCGGGGATGCGGATGGAGCCGCCCCCGTCGTTGGCGTGGGCGAGCGGCACCGCACCGGCGGCGACGAGCGCGGCGGACCCGGCCGAGGAGGCCCCTGCGGTGTGCTCGACGTGCCAGGGGTTGCGCACCGGGCCGAGGCGGGCGTGCTCGGCCGAGGCGCTGAAGCCGAACTCCGAGAGCTGGCTCTTGCCCAGCGGCACCAGCCCGGTGGCGAGGAGCATCCGCGCGAGGTCGCCGTCGGCGCGCGCGGGACGGGCGGGCACAGCGTCGGTGCCGTGGCGCGTGGGCATCCCGGCGACGTCGACGTTGTCCTTGACCACGGTGGGGACCCCGGCGAAGAAGCCGCCCCGCGGGTCGCGGGCCTCGACGCGGGCGCGGTCGTAGGCGGTGTGGGCCAGCGCGCCGAGCGCGTCGGCGACGCTGGCGGTGCGTGCCACCGCGGCCTCCACCACCTCGGGCACCGAGACGCGTCCGGCCCGGAGCTCGGCCACCAGGCCGACGGCGTCGTGCTCGCCGAGGGCGTCGTCGCCGAAGGCGTGGAGGCGGGTCACCGCTGCACGGTAGCGGCCGACGCGGCCAGCCGGGCGTCGACCGCCGCGGGGTGCAGCACGTGGTCCAGCGCGAGGGCGGCGCACCCGACGACGCCGGCGCGGTCGCCGTGGCGGGCCGGCGCGATGCGCAGGTCGCGGGTCGCGAGGGCCGTGCCGCGGGCGTGGAGGCTCTCGCGCAGCCCGGCGGCGTAGGTGTCGAAGTCGGCCGCCATGTCGCCGCCGACCACGACCACCTCGGGGTTGAGCAGGTCGACGGCCACCGCGAGCACCTCGCCGAGCAGTCGTCCACCCTCCCGCAGCAGGCCGCGGGCCTCGGCGTCGCCGTCGAGCGCCAGGGCGACCAGGTCGCGCACGTGGGCCACCTCGCGCCCCGCAACGGCGAGCCGCTGCACGAGGGCCCAGCCGCCCGCGACCGCCTCGAGGCAGCCGGTGCGGCCGCAGCGGCAGGGCAGGCCCTCGGCGCTCGGGCTGCGGGTGTGGCCGAGCTCGCCCGCGGCGCCGCGGTGACCGCCGACCACCCGGCCCCCGGCCACGATGCCCAGCGCCAGGCCGGTCGAGGCCTTGACCACGAGCACGTCGCGCGGCTCGTCGGGGCGGCCGGTGCGCTCCGAGCGGGCGAGTGCGTCGGCGTCGCCGGCGACGAAGAGCGGCGCGCCGCCCGCGGCCGCACCCAGCGCCGGCCCGAGCGGGACCCCCGCCCACCCCCGCATGACGGGCGAGTCGAGGCTCGCCCCGGCCACCGGGTCCACCGCGCCCGGCAGGCTGACGCCGACCCCGAGCACGTCCGCCGGGTCGCGGCCGGCCTCCCCCAGCAGCCGGGTCAGCTCGGCGGCCACGGCGGGCAGCAGCTCGTGGGGACCCACCCCGAGGGCGTGCTCGCGCGAGGACGAGGCCAGCTCGCGCCCCGCCAGGTCGCACACCGCGAGCTGGCTGCGCGTGCGACCCAGCGCGCAGGCCAGCACGACGCCCGCCTCGTCGGCGAACGCCAGGCCGGTCGCCGGGCGCCCGCCCGTGGAGGCCAGCTCCTCGGAGCGGCGCACGAGGCCGGCGGCGAGGAGGGCGTCGAGGCGGTGGTTGACCGCGGTGCGGGAGAGCCCCGTGGCCCGGGCCAGGTCGGCGCGGGTCGAGGCACGGCCGGTGCGGAGGAGCTCGAGGAGCTCGCCGGGCGTGGCCATGACCGCGATCCAACCACGTCGGGCCCGGTTCCGAACCGGTTCCTCCCCACTTCCGTCTCAAGAATGCAGAAGTAGGTAGCCATGAGTCACAAGGGGGTCTAGCGTGGGCGGCATGAGTGCTCCCCGCCCCACCGGAACCCACCCCGTGGTCGCCGAGGTCACCGCGCGGCTGACGGCGCGCAGCGCCCCCGGGCGCGCGGCGTACCTCGCCAAGATCCGCGAGGCCGACCACCGCGGGCCCGCCCGCGGTCGCCTGGCCTGCGCGAACCTCGCCCACGGCTTCGCCGCCGCCGACGAGCCGGTCAAGGCCGGCCTGGCGACGAGCCGCAAGCCCAACGTCGCGATCGTGTCGGCCTACAACGACATGCTCTCCGCCCACCAGCCCTTCGAGACCTACCCCCGCACGCTGAAGCAGGCCGTGGTCCGCGCCGGCGGGCTCGCGCAGTTCGCGGGCGGCGTGCCCGCGATGTGCGACGGCATCACCCAGGGCCGGGCCGGCATGGAGCTGTCCCTCTACTCCCGCGACGTCATCGCCATGTCGACCGCGATCGCGCTGTCGCACGACATGTTCGACGCCGCGCTGATGCTCGGCGTGTGCGACAAGATCGTCCCGGGCCTGCTCATCGGCGCGCTCTCCTTCGGTCACCTGCCGACGGTCTTCGTGCCCGCGGGGCCGATGACCTCCGGGCTGCCGAACGCCGAGAAGGCCGCCGTGCGTCAGCGGTACGCCGAGGGGCGGGCCACCCGCGAGGAGCTGCTCGCGGCCGAGGCGGCGTCCTACCACGGCAAGGGCACCTGCACCTTCTACGGCACCGCCAACTCCAACCAGCTGCTGATGGAGGTGCTCGGCCTGCACCTGCCGGGCTCCTCCTTCGTCAACCCCGGCACCCCGCTGCGCGAGGCCCTGACCCGCGAGGCCGGTCGCCGCGTCGTCGAGATCACCCGCGCGGGCGGCGAGCCGACGCCGATCGGCGAGGTGGTCGACGAGAAGGCCGTGGTCAACGCCTGCGTCGCGCTGCTGGCCACCGGTGGGTCGACCAACCACACCGTCCACCTCGTCGCCATCGCCCGCGCCGCGGGGATCACCCTCACGTGGGACGACCTCTCCGACCTCTCCGCCGTGGTGCCGCTGCTGACGCGGATGTACCCCAACGGCACCGCCGACGTGAACCACTTCCACGCCGCCGGCGGGATGGCCTTCCTCGTCCACACGCTGCTCAAGGCGGGGCTGCTCCACGACGACGTGCAGACCGTGGTCGGGCGCGGTCTGTGGCGCTACACCACCGAGGCCCGCCTCGACGGCGACGCCGTCGTCCGCGAGGAGGGGCCCAAGGCCTCGGCCGACACCGCCGTGCTGCGCGGCGCCGACGCCCCCTTCGCTCCCGACGGCGGCCTGCGGATGCTCGACGGCCCGCTGGGCCGCGCCGTCGTCAAGACCTCGGCGGTCGCGCCGGAGCACCGCGTCGTCAGCGCTCCGGCGCGCGTCTTCGACGACCAGGCCGACTTCCTCGCCGCCTTCGCGGCCGGCGAGCTCGACGGCCTCGACCTCGTCGCCTGCCTGCGCTACCAGGGCCCGGCGGCCAACGGCATGCCTGAGCTGCACAAGCTCACGCCTGCGCTCGGCGTGCTGCAGGACCGCGGCCAGCGCGTCGCGCTGGTGACCGACGGCCGCATGTCGGGGGCGTCGGGCAAGGTGCCGGCCGCCATCCACCTCACGCCGGAGGCCGCGCTCGGCGGCCCGCTGGCCCGGGTGCGCGACGGCGACCTCGTGACCCTCGACGCGGAGCGCGGCGAGCTGCTGCTGCACGTCGACCCCGCCGAGCTGGCCGCCCGCGAGCCCACCGGCCGCGCGCCGCAGGCCGAGGAGTGGGCCGGCACCGGCCGCGAGCTCTTCGCGGCCTTCCGCGCCACGGTCGGCGCCGCCGACGCCGGGGCCAGCGTCTTCCCGGCCCCCGCCACCGCGGCCCACCCCGTCACCACCGCGCCCACCCGAGAGGCCGCTCCCGCCCATGCCTGACGCTCCCGCCTCCCTGCTCGACGTCGTCCCCGTCGTGCCGGTCGTGGTGCTGCACGACGTCGCGCACGCCGTGCCGGTGGCTCGAGCCCTCGTCGACGGCGGCCTCCCGGCGATCGAGCTGACCCTGCGCACCCCGGTCGCCCTCGACGCGGTGCGCGCCATCGCCGCCGAGGTGCCCGAGGTGCTCCTGGGCGTCGGCACCGTGCTCACGCCGGCCCAGGCCGACCAGGCGGCCGCGGCCGGGGCGCACTTCCTGGTCTCCCCCGGCGCGACGCCCGCGCTGCTGGCCGGCATGCAGGCCACCGGGCTGCCCTTCCTCGCCGGCACCTCGACGGTCTCGGAGGTGCTGGCCGTGGCCGAGGCCGGCCTCACCGAGGCGAAGTTCTTCCCCGCGGAGGCCGCCGGCGGCACGGCGTACCTCCGGGCCCTGGCCGCGCCGGTCCCGGGCGTGCGCTTCTGCCCCACCGGCGGCATCACCGCGACCACCGCGCCGGACTACCTCGCGCTGCCCAACGTCGGCTGCGTCGGCGGCACCTGGCTCACCCCCGCCGACGCCCTCGAGGCCGGCGACTGGGGCCGCGTCGAGGAGCTCGCCCGCGCGGCGGCGGGGCTGCGGGGCTGACGCCCCGCGCCTGCCGGCGTCAGCGGCGCTCGCGCAGCCGCACCCGCGGCAGCGGCGGGGCCGGGATGGGCGGCAGGGGCTGCCCGGCCACCACGCCGAAGCGGCCCGGTCGCACCTGACGACCGTCGGGCACGACGGCGGGGTCGGCGGGGTCGCCGGGGTCGCCACCGGCGGCCACCTCGAGGCCGCCGGCGGCCTCGCGCGGCGGGTGCGCGCCGACCACCTCGTCGTCGGCGTCGGCCAGCACCTGCGCCTGCCACGCCTCGCGGGCGGCGACGACCTCCTCGTGGCTGCGTCCGACGAAGTTCCACCACATGACGATCGGCTCGCCGAAGGGCGGGCCGCCGAGGAGCAGCAGCCGCGCGGGGGCGTCGTGGGCCGTCAGGACCAGCGTGGTCGCCCCGGGCTCGGCGCAGGCGAGGGCGTGGGCGGGCACCCGCAGCTCGTCTCCCCCCTCGCCGAGGCGCAGGCCCACGTCACCGGTGTCGACGAGGACGCCGAGCTCGAAGGTCGGGTCGACGGCCAGGTCCACGCGCGCGCCCGGCTCGAGCAGCAGCTCGGCACCGAGCAGCGGGGTGGCGGTCGGCACCGGCGAGGTGGAGCCGGCCAACGAGCCCAGGAACACGCGCAGCTCCCACCCGTCGCCGCGCACCGGCTCCGGGCGGTGGTGGGCGAAGCCCGGCGCGCCGTCGCGGGCGCCCTCGGGCAGCGCCACCCAGAGCTGGGCGCCGTGCAGCACCGTGGTCTCGGGGGTGGAGACCTCGGAGTGGCTGATGCCGTGGCCGGCCGTCATCAGGTTGAGCTCGCCGGGGCGGACGAGGGCGTGGTGGCCCGCGGAGTCGCGGTGCTCGACCTCGCCGGTGAAGAGCCAGCTGACCGTCTGCAGGCCGGTGTGCGGGTGCGGGGCGACGACCATCCCGCCGGTGTCGGCGACGTCGTCGGGGCCGTAGTGGTCGAGGAAGCACCACGCGCCGAGCAGCGAGCGCGCGCGCTGGGGCAGGGTGCGGCGCACGGTCATGGCGCGCGGCCCGCCCAGCGGCACGTCGCGGGGGGTGACGACCTCGACGGCGGGAGTGCTCACGCCTCGACGCTACCCGCTCACAGCCGGCGGCCGGCCCAGCTCCAGGCGTAGGCGTCGTCCTCGCAGGCCAGCGCCGCCTCCCCGAGGCCGAGGGGCGCGAAGGTGTCGACCATGACCGCGGTCTCCTCGAAGCGCTCGACGCCGATCGACGCCTCGACCGCCGCGGGCTGCGGCCCGTGGGCGTGCCCGCCCGGGTGCAGCGAGACCGACCCCAGGCCGATGCCCGAGCCCTTGCGGGCCTCGTAGTCGCCGGCGACGTAGAACATGACCTCGTCGCTGTCGACGTTGGAGTGGTAGTAGGGCACCGGGATCGCCTGCGGGTGGTAGTCGACCTTGCGGGGCAGGAAGTTGCAGACGACGAAGCCGCGCCCCTCGAAGACCTGGTGCACCGGCGGCGGCTGGTGCACCTTGCCGGTGATCGGCATGTAGTCCTCCAGGTTCATCGTGTAGGGGTAGAGGCAGCCGTCCCACCCCACGACGTCGAACGGGTGGGTGTCGTGCACGACGCGCGTGCCGACCACGCCCTCGCTCGTGCGGTGCTTGACGAGCACCTCGACGTCGCGGCCCTCCACGAGGAGCGGCTCGCCGGGCCCGTGCAGGTCGCGCTCGCAGTACGGCGCGTGCTCGAGCAGCTGCCCGTAGCGCGAGAGGTAGCGCTTCGGCGGGGCGATGTGCGAGTGCGACTCCACGGCGTACAGGCGCGACGGCTCGGCCGGCAGCCACCGGTGGATGGTCGCGCGGGGCACGACGACGTAGTCGCCGGCGCGGTAGTCGACCGCGCCGAAGACCGTCTCGACCGTGCCCGCGCCGGACTCGACGAAGACGCACTCGTCGCCCAGCGCGTTCTTGTACAGCGGGGAGGCGTCGGTGCCGGTCTGCACGTAGGTGAGGCGCACGTCGGCGTTGCCGAGCACGAGCCGCCGGTCGGTGACGGCGTCACCGCCGGCGGGCAGGTCGTGCAGCCGCAGGTGGCGCGGCACGAGCGGGTGGTTGGGCCGGGTGCGCTGGTCGGGCAGCTCCCACACCTCGGCCGCGACCGTCGAGGAGGGCACGCCGCGGTGGTAGAGCAGCGAGGAGTCCGAGGAGAAGCCCTCCTCGCCGACCAGCTCCTCGAACAGCAGCTGCCCGTCGGGGTCCCGCAGCGCCGTGTGCCGCTGCCGCGGCACCTCGCCCCGTCGCTGGTAGTACGCCACCGCTCCGCCCTTCGCTCCGGTCATCCGTCCGCCCAGCGGACGCGTTCGTCCGCTATGCGTCGACTAGGCTACCTCCGGTGACCGCGACGCAAGGCCCCCCGCAGCCGCCCTCCTGGTGGACCGGGCTCCTCGACGACACCGCCGCCTGCGGGCCCGGCGTGACCTCGCTGCCGCCGCGGGCTGGGGCGGTCGGCCGCCACGTCGGCGCCCTCGTCGTGCCCGACACGCTGCTGCCGGCCGCCCTCGCCGCGCGCGACGCCGACCCGTCGCCGGCCCGGCACCGCCTCGTCGTGCGCCTCACGGGCGGGTCGGCGCAGCTCGGCGGCCCCGCGGCGCTGTGCGCCCGCGCCGGGGTCGTGCCGTCACGCGTCGACACCGTGGTGCGCGACCCCGGTGACCCCGCGTCCGCTGCCCGCCGCGTCGCGGCTGCCGTCGACGCGGCGCGTGCCGCCGGCGACCTGCCCGACGAGGTGGTCGTGGCGGTCGGGCTCCCGGCCCCCGCCGGGCCCGACCTCGGCCACGGCTGGCTCGCCGCCGCCGACGAGCTCGCCGCTGCCGAGCTCGCGCTCGCGCTGCCCACCCGCGACGTGCCGCCGCCCGGCGTGGCGCCGTGGCTCGACGCCGCCCTCGACCGGGAGCTGCCGCTGGTGGCCCTCGGCCCCCACCCGGCCGCGGAGGCGGCCGCCCTCCTGGCCGCCGTGCGCCTGGCCTTCGACGGCGAACCGCTCGAGGAGGTCGCCGCGGTGCTGCGGGGCGGCGAGGACCGGGTCACCGCGACCCTCGCCGCCCTGGGCGCGGACGCGCTGCTCCGCACCCGGCGCTGGCTGCTGGGCGTCGGGTGCGACGACGTCGAGGCTGCCGGCCCCGCGCTCGAGCGGCTCGCGGGCGGGTCGGCAGCGTGACCGCGCCGCTCCCGGCGTACGCCGGGCTGCCGCCCACCTGGGTGCCGGGCGCGGCGGGCTCCGGCCACGACGTCGACCACCTGCCCTGGGGAGTGGTGGTCCCGCGCGACGCCCGGACGGACGAGGGAGCCCGGGTCGCGGTGCGCATCGGCGACCACGTCCTCGACGTGGCCGCGCTCGCGGGACGCGAGCGACCCGACCTCGCCGCGGCGGTGCAGGGACAGACGCTCGATGCCCTGCTCGCCGCCGGGCCGCGCACCTGGGCCGCGCTGCGGGGCTGGCTCACCGACGCCCTGACCCGCGAGGCCGCGCGACCGGTCGTCGAGCCGCACCTGCGCCCGCTGGCCGAGGTGGGAGCGCACCTGCCCTTCACCGTCGCCGACTACGTCGACTTCTACGCCTCCGAGCACCACGCGAGCCACGTCGGCCGGCTCTTCCGACCCGGTCAACCGCCTCTGCCACCGCAGTGGAGGCGGCTCCCGGTCGGCTACCACGGCCGCGCGGGGACCGTCGTGGTGAGCGGCACCCCCGTCGTGCGCCCCTGCGGCCTGCGGGTGCTCCCGGGCGACGACGCGCCCACCTTCGGGCCGACCCGGCGCCTCGACCTGGAGGCCGAGGTGGCCTTCGTCGTCGGCGTGCCGAGCGAGCCCGGTGCCCGGGTGCCCGCGGCGGCGCTCGCGGAGCACGTGCTCGGCGTCGTGCTGCTCGACGACTGGTCGGCTCGCGACGTGCAGGCCTACGAGTACGTCCCGCTCGGACCCTTCCTCGGCAAGTCCTTCGCCACGTCGGTGGCGGCCTGGGTCACGCCGCTGGCGGCGCTGGAGGCCGCGCGGTGCCCGCTGCCCGGCCAGGACCCGCCGCCCGCCCCGCACCTGGCGGTCGACGAGCCGGCGGGCTACGACCTCGCGCTCGAGGTCGCCGTCGGCGGCACCGTCGTCAGCCGCCCGCCGTACGCCGCGACCTACTGGTCACCGGGGCAGCTGCTGGCCCACCTCACCTCGGGCGGGGCACCGCTGCGCACGGGCGACCTGCTCGCCTCCGGCACGGTGAGCGGCCCGGGAGCCGACGAGCGCGGCAGCCTGCTCGAGCTCACCGACGGCTGGCGGGTGCCGGTCGCGACCGGCCGGGGCGAGCGGTTGGCCCTGGAGGACGGCGACGAGGTGGTGCTGCGCGCCACGGCCGCGGGCGCGCTCGGCGGGCGGGTGCAGCTGGGCGAGGTCGCCGGCACGGTGCTGCCCGCCCGGCCCTGACGCGCCCTGCGTCCCGTCCCGGGACGCGCCGCGGGGCCGGCCGCCGTGGCGACCGGCCCCGCGGGTGCCGTCAGGTGCGGGCGGGTGTCAGCGCCCGGCCGGCGAGGTGCCGGCGAGGATGACGTAGAACGCCTTGCGGTTCTGGTCGGTCGTCACGCTGCCGTCGGACAGGCGGGGGCTGACGACGAAGCTCTCGAGGTTCTGCGCACCCGCGGGCGCGCAGTTGGTCGGGATGCCGGTCGAGCCGGGGAAGGCACAGCGGCTGACGGTGATCTCGCCGGAGAACTCGGGGTTGGCGTCGGCGCCGGGGGCCCGGCCGTTCGTGTTGCCGGCGCCCGGGCTGCCGGCGGCGTCCTGCTCGATCGTGTTCTGCAGCACCACCGTCGCGACGATCGCGTTGTCGGCGAGGTCCTCGCCGGCGTCGATGTAGACGTTGCCATTGGCGCGCAGCGCGTTGCTGGGCTGCCCCTCGGCCGCGGTGTTCGGCAGCACCGGGTAGCTGGCGACGATGTCGAAGCCGCCCGACTGGGCCTGGATGGTCCCGTCGCGCCCGATCAGCACCCAGCGGCTCGCGCCGGCAGGCCCCTGCTCGCCCTGCGGACCCTGCGGGCCCCGCGGCCCGGCGGGCAGCGCGCCGCCGCGGAAGTCACGCCTCTTCAAGGTGCCGTCGGCGATGTCCACCGACCTCACCCCGCCGTCGCGCAGGTCGACGCTGCGCAGGGAGCCGTCACGCACATCGACGCTGCGCAGCGAGCCGTCGCGCACGTCGAGCGTGCCGATCGTCGCGGCGGCGTAGGAGGTGCCACCGGCCGCGACCACGAGGGCGGCGACGGAGATGAAGAAGGAGGGCGTCGGACGACGCAGGGAGGGCAGTCTCACGGTGTCTCCAGGAGGACGGGCGTCGCGCGGTCGCGATCGCGTACGCCGTCTTCGGAGCGGCGGCCCCGACGGATGGGAGCCAGATCACACGAGCCGCTCCCGGACCGCCCGGAACGCTCCACCGCAGGTCGCGAGGGGGTGGTCCGCGCACCCGCCTCACCCTGTCGAAGGCTTGTGCAAGGACCGGGCACCGGTCACCCTTTGGTGTGGTCGCAGTGCGGATAGTGTCGGTTCCATGACCGACGACGTCTACACCGCCACGATCGCCGACGGGGTGCTCGTGGTGAGCGGCGAGATCGACGAGACGGCGGGCCCGGTGTTCCGTCAGGACCTCGCGACCTACTCCGCCGACTTCACCCGCGACCTCACGGTCGACCTGAGCGAGATCGAGTTCTTCCCCAGCTCGGCGGTGGCCATCGCCGCCATCGCGCTCGAGAACGCGAAGGTGCGCGGCTCCCAGGTCGAGCTGGTGGCCCGCGAGGGCAGCGTGGCGCAGCGGGTGCTGCACATCTGCGAGCTGCCCTACCGCAGCTGAGAGGAGCAGCTCGATGACCCGCATGAGCCACGAGGAGATCGGCACGATGCACCGGATACCCGCCGACCTGGGCGCCGTGACCGCGGTCCGGCGTGCCCTGGTCGCCGAGCTGCGCGGTGCGCAGCTCGACCCGCGGGTGGTCCAGGACGCCGCCCTCGTCGTGCACGAGCTCGCCGAGAACGCCGTCCGCCACGGCGGCGGCGCCGGTCGCGACCTGACCCCGGGCACCCCTGCCGTCGAGGTCTCGTGGCACGTCGGCGACGGCGTGGTCGACCTGCGCGTCAAGGACCTCGGCACCGCCGGCTTCAACGCCCCTGCCTGGCCGACGTCGCGACTCGACGGCGGCCGAGGGCTGCACATCGTCGAGCAGCTGTGCCGCTCGTGGGACGTGCAGCACGGTCCCGACGGCACCGAGGTCAGCGCCCGGGTCGACACCCGCTCCGACGCCGCGGAGGTGACCGCGTGACCAGCCCCCAGCCCCCGCCTCCCTCCCACCTCGACGGACCGTCCGAGCGCGCCGCCGAGCGCGCGTCCGACGAGCGCGTCACCGACGCGCTCGAGACCGCGCTCCACACGGCGGACGGCACACAGCCCTCGCTGCCTCCGACCCAGCGCCGCTCCACCGCCGTGCGCGAGCGCCCGATGCGCCTGATGTCCAGCGCGTCCGAGTCCGGCCCGCGCGTCCAGCTCGCCCAGTCCTCCTCCCGCGCCGACTTCCTCTCCGCGCTCTCCCGCTCGCTCTCCGCGGTCCAGCACCCCGCCCGAGCGGTCGAGACCGTCGTCAGCACCCTCGTCGACGGCGCCGTCGACTTCGCCCAGGTGACCATCCGCACCGAGCAGGGCTGGCTCGCCGCCGGGCAGACCGTCGGCTTCGAGCCGGTGCTGTCCTCCGACTACCACGTGGCGCGCCGGCAGGGCACGACCATCCGCACCCTCATGCAGCGCGGGATCGCCGAGCACTGGGTGCTGCCCCCCGACACCCCCGAGCGCGTCGAGGTGCTCGACCACCTCTTCGGCCGCACCGACCTCGCCGAGCAGCTCGACACCCTCGACGCCGCCTCGCTGCTGCTGGTGCCGCTCAACGCCCGCGGGCGCGCCTTCGGACTGCTCGCCGTCGCCCGTGCCGCCGGCCACGGCTTCGACCAGGCCGCTGTCGACTTCGTCGAGGACGTCGCCCAGCGCGTCGCGGTCTCCCTCGACGCCTGCTGCGTCGTCGCCGAGTCGCGGCGCGTCGCGGCCAGCCTGCGCGACTCCCTCGAGCCGCGCCCTGTCGCCGCGGGCGCCGGCCTCGACGTGGCGACGTACTCCCGGGTGGCGCACGAGGACGCCTCCGTCGGCGGCGACTTCGTCGACCTCCACGGACCCGACGACGACCTCTCGCTGCTGATGGGCGACGTGGTGGGCCACGGCGTGCCGGCGGCGATCGCCGCGCAGCGCATCCGCAACAGCGCCCGCACCATCACCGCCGTCGACCGTGACCCCGCCCAGGTGCTCGAGGTGACCAACCGGGTCCTCATGGCCGAGTCGGCCCACTACGCCGAGAACTTCGCGACCGCGGTGTCGGCGCGGCTGCGCCGCACCGGCGACGTGGTGCACGTCGAGATCGCCGTCGCCGGTCACCCGCCGCCGCTCGTGGTGCGCACCGACGGCACGGTCGAGCCCGTGGCGGCCCGGGGCCCGGCGCTCGCGCTCAAGCCGGACGCGCGGTGGCGCACCGACAGCTTCGAGCTCGGCCTGGGCGACACCTTGGTCTGCTTCACCGACGGCGTCACCGAGGCCCGCCGTGGCGCCGAGTTCTTCGGCGACGCCCGGCTGCTCGAGGCGTTGCGCGACCTCGCCGGCGCGCGCCCCGGCGCCGTCGTCGAGAGGCTGGCGATGGCCGTGGCGACCTTCCGCGGCGCCCACGAGGAGCGCGACGACACCTCGATCGTGGCCCTGCAGCCGGTGCCCGTCCGGTCGTCCACCTCGTGAGCACCGGGTCCCGCACCGACGACCGCACCGACCACCGCCGCGAGGCCGACGACTACTGGCGCGCCGTCGTCGCCAACGACGTCGACGCTGCCCTCGCGGTCGTCGACCACGCTGCGGAGCACGATCCCGACGGGGCCCTCGAGCGGCTCGTCGCGGGCACGCAGGTGCGCGTGGGCGAGCTCTGGGAGCGCGACGAGTTCACCGTCGCCCAGGAGCACGCCGCCACGGCCGTGAGCGAGCTGGTCGTGCGCCACCACCTCGAGCGGTCGCAGGCCGCGCGCCCCCGTGTCGACCGCGCCCCCGCGCCCGTCGTCGTGGCCTGCGCGGAGCGCGAGTGGCACGCGCTCCCGGGCCTGCTGATCGCCGCCTCCCTCAGCCGCCGTGGGCTCGACGTCGTCAGCCTCGGCGCCGACGTCTCGGCCCAGCGACTGCACGGGGCCCTGCTCGACGCCCCGGTCACGGCGGTGCTCGTCAGCGCCTCGCTGAGCAGCTCGCTGCCTCGGGTGCGCGCCCACGTCGAGACCGCCCGCCTGGTCGGCACCCCGGTCGTCGTGGGCGGCAGCGCCTTCGACCGCGCCGGCCGCCGCGCGGCGGTGCTCGGTGCGACAGCCCAGGCCGGCGACGCCGCCACCGCGGCCGACCTCGTGCCCTCGCTGCCGCGGCGCGTGTCGCCGGCCCCGCCGCTGACCCACCCGGGCGTGGACGAGGCCGTCCTGCTCGAGGCCGACCAGGCCCGCCTTGTCGACAGCGTGCAGGACCGGCTGCTGCAGCGCGCCGCCGAGCGCACGGCTGCCGGGCCGGACGCCGCGACCGAGGACCGCTGGTCCCGCGTGCTCGGCGACCAGCTGCCCCACCTCCTCGGCTCCGTCGCCGCGGCCCTCCTCGTCGAGGAGCCCGAGGTGCTCGGCGAGGTCCGCCGCTGGCTCAGCACCGTGCTCGCGGGCCGCTCCGCCCCGCCCACCACCGTCGACGACGTGTGGTCGGTGCTCCGCGAGGTGCTGCACGACTTCCCGCACGCCACCGCCCTGCTCGACCGCAGCGGACCGGCCTGACCCACCTGGGGCGACCGGCCGCCGAGCC
Source organism: Nocardioides perillae (assembly GCF_013409425.1). Classification (NCBI taxonomy): domain Bacteria; kingdom Bacillati; phylum Actinomycetota; class Actinomycetes; order Propionibacteriales; family Nocardioidaceae; genus Nocardioides; species Nocardioides perillae. The sequence goes on from NZ_JACCAC010000001.1 coordinate 34,667, forward strand.
TCAGACCGCGCCCGGCGAGCCGTGCGGCTCGTCCCGGTCGCGCGCGGCGTCGGGCGTCCAGGGCTGCCCGCTGCGCATCACCGCCGTCGCGCCCGGGTGCCAGCGGTCGAGGTGCGCGATGGCGCGGCGGCGGTAGCGCAGCACCTGCACGACGCCGAGGCCCCAGAAGAGGTACTGCACGCTGAGCGCGACCTTGAAGTCGGCCAGGGAGTAGGTCGCGGTGCCGCCGCTGCGCAAGTCGAGGACGAGCCCGACGAGCCAGGCGGTGAGCAGGCTGGCGGTGAAGCCGCCGACGTTGACCACCCCGTTCGTGCGGCCCACCGCCGAGACCGCGGTGAAGCTGCGTGCGAGGTCGAAGCCGACCATCGACGCCGGGCCGCCGGTCGCGGTGACGAGCACCATGACGACGAGCACCGGGAGGGGGGCGGGGCCGGGCCACAGCAGGACGACCGCCCACGAGGCGGCGATCGCCGTCACGATGCCGACGACGAGCCAGGAGCGGTAGAAGGGGTGGCGCGAGACCAGGTGGCCGAGCACCAGCCCCACCACGAGCACCCACCCCGTCATGGCGGTCAGCAGCCCGCCCGCGAGGCCCGGTGACAGCCCCTGGCCCTCGACGAGGAAGGGGTAGCCCCACAGCAGCGTGAAGACCGTCATCGAGAACTGCGACACGAAGTGCGACCACAGGCCCAGACGGGTGCCGGGGTTGCCCCACACCGCGCGCAGCGAGCGACCCAGCGCGGCGAGCTTGAGGCGCTCGGTGCCCGAGCGGGCGTACGGCGAGTCCCGGACGAGGACGAGCACGGCGACGAGCAGCACCACCCCGATCGACGAGGCCAGCCCGAAGGCGGCGGTCCACCCGAGCGCCTGCAGCGCCCACGCCAGCGGCGCCGCCGCCACGACCGCGCCGAGCTGGCCGACCTGCCCCGTCAGCTGGGTGACCACCGGCACCTGGCGCACCAGGAACCACAGCGCGACCAGCCGGATGACGCTGACGAAGACCATGGCGTCGCCAGCCCCGATGACGCCGCGCGCCAGCAGCGCCGCGGGATAGCTGGTGGTGAAGGCGAAGGCGAGCTGGCCCCCGGTCATCAGCAGCAGCCCGCTCAGCAGCAGGGCGCGGGAGCCGAAGCGGTCCAGCAGGACGCCCACCGGCACCTGCATCCCGGCGTACACCACGAGCTGGAGGACCGTGAAGGTCGCGAGCTCGGTCGCCCCCACCCCGAAGCGGTCGGTGGCGACGAGGCCCGCCACGCCGAGCGAGCTGCGGTGGAAGACCGCGAGCACGTAGACCGACAGCGCCGTCACCCAGATCGCCCAGGCGCGGCGACGACCGATGTCGTGCAGCTGCTCGGGTGCGCCCACGTCGTCCTGCCTCGCTCGGTGCGGGTCCGGCCGCTCACCGGCGAGGGCCCGGCCCGGCAGCTGCCGGGCCGGGCCCTCGTCCGTGGTGTGGCAGGTGAAGGATTCGAACCTTCGAAGGCAAAGCCGACGGATTTACAGTCCGCTCCCATTGGCCGCTCGGGCAACCTGCCAGTGCTGCGTGCGGGGCCGGTGTGGACCCTGCGGCAGCGAGACCAGACAATAGCAAGCGCGGCCGCCGCGGCGCCAAACGCCCGGCCGCGCACCCGGACCCCCGACCCGCCCGACCCGCAGGAGGAGCCCCCGTGGCCGACTCGTCGTTCGACATCGTGAGCAAGCTCGACCGCCAGGAGGTCGACAACGCCCTGGGCCAGGCGGCCCGCGAGGTCGCCACCCGCTTCGACTTCAAGGGCACCGGCGCGACGATCGAGTGGAAGGGCGAGCAGGCCATCGAGATCAGCGCGTCCGCCGACGACCGCGCCAGCGCGGTGCTCGACGTCTTCAAGGACAAGCTGGTCAAGCGCAACCAGTCGCTCAAGATCCTCGACGCCTCCGAGCCGCGCCAGTCGGGCCAGACCTCCAAGATCGACGTCGCGCTCAAGGAGGGCATCAGCTCCGAGGACGCCAAGAAGATCTCCAAGCTGATCCGCGACGAGGGCCCCAAGGGCGTGAAGGCGCAGATCCAGGGCGACGAGCTGCGGGTGTCGTCGAAGAAGCGCGACGACCTGCAGGCCGTCCAGGCGCTGGTGAAGGCGCAGGACTACGACTTCGCGGTGCAGTTCACCAACTACCGCTGACGCGGGCTCAGACGAGGAAGCCGAAGAGCGGGGAGTCCGGCGAGACCCGCTCGATGCGCGGTGGCGCGGCCTCCATGCGCGCCCACAGCGCGTCGTAGTCCGCCGGGTCGCCGAGCTCGACGCCGACCAGCGCCGGGCCGGTCTCGCGGTTGTTGCGCTTGACGTACTCGAAGAGCGTGATGTCGTCGTCGGGTCCGAGCACCTCGTCGAGGAAGCGGCGCAGCGCGCCCGGCTCCTGCGGGAAGTCGACGAGGAAGTAGTGCTTGCGTCCCTCGTGCAGCAGCGCGCGCTCGACGACGTCGGCGTAGCGGCTCACGTCGTTGTTGCCCCCGCTGAGCACGACCAGCACGCCCGCCTCGCGGACCCGGTCGTCGGGCACGTACGCCGTGCCGAGCGCGGCCGGCGCGAGGGCGCCGGCGGGCTCGGCGATGATGCCGTCGGCACCGTAGAGCGCGAGCATCTCGACGCACACCTGGCCCTCGGGCACGGCGAGCAGCCGCGGCGCCGGCCCGTCGGCGAGCAGCACGCCGAGCGGCACGTCGCCGACGCGGCGCACGGCGGCGCCGTCGACGAAGCCGTCGAGGTCGTCGAGCACGACCGGGGCGCCGGCCGCCAGCGCCGCGGCCATGCTCGGCGCGCCGGCGGGCTCGACCCCGACGACCTCGACGTCGGGGTGCTGCTCGCGCAGCCAGGCGACGGAGCCGGCGACCAGCCCGCCGCCGCCCACCGGCACGACGACCGCGCCGGGCCGGACCCCCTGCGACGCCAGCTGCGCGAAGGCCTCGCGGACCGCGGTGCCCTGCCCCGCGACCGTGCGGGGGTCGTCGAAGGCGGGCACCGGCGTGGCCCCCGTGGCGGCGGCGATCCGGTCCGCCTCGGCCGCGGCGTCGTCGTAGGTGTCGCCGACGACGCGCAGGTCGAGGGCGGGGCCCCCGAGCACCGCGATCCGCTCGCGCTTCTGCCGCGGGGTGGTGCGCGGCACGACGACCGTGCCGTGCACGCCGAGGCGGGCGCAGGCGAGCGCGAAGCCCTGCGCGTGGTTGCCGGCGCTGGCGCAGACCACGCCGCGCGCCCGCTGCGCGTCGTCGAGCTGCGCCATGAGGTTGAGCGCACCGCGCACCTTGTAGGAGCGCACCGTCTGCAGGTCCTCGCGCTTGAGCCACACCGGCGCGCCGAGCCGCTCGCCCAGCCGGGCCGCCGGCTGCACCGGCGTCGTCTCGACCGCGCCCGGCAGCGCCGCGATCCGGGTCGCGGCCTCCTCGACGTCGCGGGCCGTCACGGGCGACGGCGGGGGTGCGCTCACCCGCGCCACCCTACGAGGACGGGCGTCCTCACGACCGGCCCAGGGCCGGCCGGGAGTCGGCCGGGAGTCGGCCGGGGCGCCGGTGCGCGGCATGAGCGGCGTCACAGGTCCGAGGCGCAGGACGACGTGGGTCGCGCACCCGCCGCGGCTATCGTGGACGACGGCCTCACGAGGGCCCGCGACGCACCAGAGAGGACGCCTTCCGTGGCCAAGCAGGTCAAGCAGCTCGACCGGGTGATCATCCGCTTCGCCGGCGACTCCGGCGACGGCATGCAGCTGACCGGCGACCGGTTCACCCAGGAGTCGGCGTCCTTCGGCAACGACCTGGCCACCCTGCCGAACTTCCCGGCCGAGATCCGCGCCCCCCAGGGCACGATCCCCGGCGTGTCGTCCTTCCAGGTGCACTTCGCCGACCACGACATCCTCACCCCCGGCGACGCCCCCGACGTGCTGGTCGCGATGAACCCCGCCGCCCTCAAGGCCAACCTCGGCGACCTGCCGAAGGGGGCGACGATCATCGTCGACACCCACGACTTCACGGGCCGCAACCTCACCAAGGCGGGCTACGACGCCAACCCGCTCGACACCCTCGACGACGCCGGCTCCCAGCTCGGCGAGTTCGCCGTGCACCCCGTCGACCTCACCGGCATGACGGTCGAGGCGGTCAAGGAGTTCGGCCTGTCTCGCAAGGACGCCGCCCGCGCGAAGAACATGTTCGCCCTCGGGCTGCTGTCGTGGATGTACGGCCGCCCCACCGAGACGACCGTGTCGTTCCTCGAGAAGCGCTTCGCCCGCGTGCCCGACATCCGCGACGCCAACGTCGCTGCCTTCAAGGCCGGGTGGAACTTCGGCGAGACCACCGAGACCTTCGCGGTCTCCTACGAGATCAAGCCGGCCCCGATGGAGCCCGGCACCTACCGCAACATCACCGGCAACCTCGCGCTGGCGTACGGGCTGGTCGCGGCCGGCGTGCAGTCGGGCCTGCCGGTCTTCCTGGGGTCCTACCCCATCACCCCGGCCTCCGACATCCTCCACGAGCTGAGCAAGCACAAGGCGTTCGGCGTCACCACCTTCCAGGCCGAGGACGAGATCGCCGGCATCGGCTCGGCGATCGGCGCGGCCTTCGCCGGCCACCTCGGCGTCACGACCACCTCGGGCCCGGGCATCGCGCTCAAGGGCGAGTCGATCGGCCTGGCGGTGATGACCGAGCTGCCGCTCGTCGTCGTCAACGTCCAGCGCGGCGGCCCGTCGACCGGCCTGCCCACCAAGACCGAGCAGTCCGACCTGCTGCAGGCGATGTTCGGCCGCAACGGCGAGGCGCCGGTGCCGATCGTCGCGCCGCGCTCGCCGGGCGACTGCTTCGACGCCGCCCTCGAGGCCGCGCGGATCGCGGTCACCCACCGCACCCCGGTGATGCTGCTCTCCGACGGCTACCTCGCCAACGGCTCCGAGCCGTGGCGGGTGCCCGAGGTCGAGCAGCTGCCGACCGTCGACCCCGCCTTCGCGCCGGCCCCGGAGCCCGCCGCCGACGGCGGGCAGGTGCCGGCCTTCCGGCCCTACGACCGCGACGACGCCACGCTCGCCCGGCCCTGGGCGGTGCCCGGCACGCCCGGCCTCGAGCACCGCATCGGCGGGCTCGAGAAGGGCGCCGGCCACGGCAACATCTCCTACGACCCCGCCAACCACGACCTGATGGTCCGCACCCGGCAGGCCAAGGTCGACCGGATCGCCGACTTCCTGCCGCCGCTCGAGGTCGACGACCCCTCGGGCGAGGCCAAGGTGCTCGTGATCGGCTGGGGCTCCACCTACGGCCCCATCGGAGCCGGCGTACGCCGGGTGCGCCGGGCCGGCTTCCACGTCGCCCAGGCCCACCTGCGCCACCTCAACCCCTTCCCGAAGGACCTCGGCGACGTGCTGCGGCGCTACGACAAGGTGCTCGTGCCCGAGATGAACCTCGGCCAGCTCTCGCTGCTGCTGCGCGCGAAGTACCTCGTCGACGCCGTCGGCTACAACGAGGTCCGCGGCCTGCCGCTCAAGGCCGCGACCCTCGCCGAGGTGATCGGCGGCCTCGTCGCCGAGGTCGAGGGCCTCGACGCGATCGACCTGTCCGGCGTCTCCCACGTCACCCCCCAGGAGGTGTCCTCGTGACCGCCACCCCCACCAGCCCCGCCTCCGCCCCGGCCGACCTGCCCACCCCGGGCCTGCGCTCCGGCACGGAGTCCGTGCCGAGGCTCGCCGAGGGCCAGGTGCAGACCGGCAAGGACTTCGCCTCCGACCAGGAGGTGCGCTGGTGCCCCGGCTGCGGCGACTACGCCGTGCTCAAGGCGGTGCAGTCCTTCCTGCCCGACCTCGGTCTGCGTCGCGAGAACATCGTCTTCGTCTCCGGCATCGGCTGCTCCTCGCGCTTCCCCTACTACCTCGACACCTACGGCATGCACTCCATCCACGGGCGCGCGCCGGCGATCGCGACCGGCCTGGCGACCGCGCGAGAGGACCTCTCGGTGTGGGTCGTCACCGGCGACGGCGACGCGCTGTCGATCGGCGGCAACCACCTGATCCACGCGCTGCGCCGCAACGTCAACATGACGATCCTGCTGTTCAATAACCGCATCTACGGCCTGACCAAGGGGCAGTACTCCCCCACCTCCGAGGCCGGCAAGGTCACCAAGTCGACCCCGATGGGCTCGGTCGACCACCCCTTCAACCCGGTCTCGCTCGCGCTCGGCGCCGAGGGCACGTTCGTCGCCCGCACCGTCGACTCCGACCGCAAGCACCTCACCGCCGTGCTGTCCGCGGCTGCGGCCCACCGCGGCACGTCGCTGGTCGAGATCTACCAGAACTGCCCGATCTTCAACGACGGTGCCTTCGACGCGATCAAGGACCGCGACACCAAGGACGACGCGATCATCCCGCTCGTGCACGGCGAGCCGATCCGCTTCGGCGCCCCCGGTGAGGACGGCCTCGGCAGCAAGGGCGTCGTGCGCGACCCGGCGACCGGCGTGCTGCGCGTGGCCCTCGTCGACGAGGTGGGCGCCGACGCCGTGCTGGTGCACGACGCCCACGACCCCGACCCGACCACCGCCTTCGCCCTGAGCCGGCTGACGGCCAACGACTACCTCCACCAGGCGCCGATCGGCATCTTCCGCAGCGTCGAGCGACCGACCTACGACGACCAGGCACGCGCCCAGGTCGACACCGCGACGCAGAACGCCGCGGGCGCGGGCGGCCAGGAGGCCGGCAGCCTCGCGGACCGGCAGGCGCGGCTGGCGCAGCTCGTCGGCGGCGGCGACACCTGGACGGTCGTCTGAGCGTGCCCGACCAGCGTCGCGGCCTCGCCCTGGGGGTCGCGGCCTACGGGATCTGGGGGCTGTTCCCCCTCTACTGGCCGCTCCTCGAGCCCGCCGGGGCCGAGGAGATCCTCGCCCACCGCGTGCTGTGGTCGGCGGTCACCGTCGGCCTGCTCGTGCTGGTGCTGCGCCGCACGGGCGGGGTGCTCGCCGTGGTGCGCGACCGCCGTCGGCTGCTGCTGCTCACCGCGGCGGCGATCACCATCAGCGTCAACTGGTTCACCTACATCTGGGGCGTCAACAACGGCCGGGTCGTCGAGACCTCGCTGGGCTACTTCGTCAACCCGCTGGTGACGGTCCTCATGGGCGTGCTGGTGCTGGGCGAGCGGCTGCGCCGGCTGCAGTGGGTGGCGCTCGGCGTCGCCTCGCTCGCGGTGGTCGTGCTCACCCTCGGCTACGGCCGGCTGCCCTGGGTCGCCCTGGTGCTCGCGTTCTCCTTCGGCGCCTACGGCCTGGCGAAGAAGTCCGCGGGGGTGGGTGCCACCGAGTCGCTGGTCGTCGAGACGGCGGTCCTCGCGCCCTTCGCCGCGGCGTACGCCGGGTGGCTGGCGCTCAGCGGCACCGGCGAGGTCGGCGCGCAGGGCGGCGGTCACCTGCTGCTCGTCGTCGGCACCGGAGTGCTCACGGTCGTCCCGCTGCTGTGCTTCGGCGGTGCGGCCAACCGCATCCCGCTCTCGACGCTCGGGCTGCTGCAGTACCTCGCGCCGGTCTCGCAGTTCGCCCTCGGCGTGCTGGTCTTCCGCGAGGACATGCCGCCCGCCCGCTGGGCCGGCTTCGCCCTCGTCTGGGTGGCGCTCGTGCTCTTCACGGTCGAGGCCTACCTCCACCGCCGCCGCCAGCTCCGCCTGGTCGCGGAGGCCTCCGCGCTCTGAGCGCACCCCGGCTCCCGGTGGTCGAGGAGGCGCGCCAGCGCCGTCTCCCGGTGGTCGAGGAGGCGCGCCAGCGCCGTCACGAGACCCCCGCCCCACCCTGTGCACGAACCCTTGCGGTCGTCTCTGTGTTCGAATAGGCTGTCGCAATGACAGTCGCCGACGACCCAGCCCGCGCCGTGCGCGAGCTCGTCGTCGTGCTGCGCAGCATCGCAGGTGGCGCCGACACCGCCGCGACCGACGACGAGCGCATCGGTCTGCTCGAAGCCCTCACCGACCTCGCCCCCGCCGCCAGCGCCGCAGCCCTGCGCGTGTGCGCCGACCACGACGTTGCGCGCCGCAGCGAGCAGGCCGCCGCGGGTGTCACCGCCTCGCACCAGGGCCGCGGCGTCGCCCGCGAGCTCGGCCTCGCCACCCGCACCTCGCACCACCGGGCGAAGCGCCGGCTCTCGGTCGCCCGCACCGCCCTCGCCGAGATGCCGCACGCCTTCGACCGCCTCACCGACGGCACACTGCGCGAGCACCAGTTGACGGCGCTCCTCACCCACACCGCCTGCGTCGACCTCGCGGTGCGCACCGCCGTCGACGAGCAGCTGTGTGCTGACCCGTCACGCCTCGCCGGTCTCGGCGAGCGCCAGGTCGACGCCGAGGCCGCGCGGCTCGTCGCCCGCCTCGACCCCGCCGGGGTCGCCCGACGCGCGGCGCGCGCTTCCCGCGACCGCCACGTCAGCAGCCGCCCCGCTCCCGACCTCATGTGCCGGGTGTCGGCTCTGCTGCCGGTCGAGCAAGGCGTCGCCGTGGTCGCCGCCCTGCGCGCAGCCGCCGGCAGCGCCCGGGCGGCCGGCGACCCGCGCACCCGTGGCCAGGTCATGGCCGACACCCTCGTCCAGCGCACCACCGGCCAGGCCACCGCCGACGCCGTGCCGCTCGCGGTGCAGCTGATCCTGCCGGCCGCCTCGGCCCTGCCGACCCCTCACCCGGGGGCGAGCGCCACCGAGTCGGCGTGGCTGATCGGGCACGGCCCGGTCGACGCCCTCACGGCCCGGGCGCTGCTCGAGCAGGCGTGGAGCGACGACGCGACCCGGGCCCTGTCCAGCCTGAGACGCCTGTGGGCCGACCCCGCCACGGGCACGCTGGTCGCGATGGACTCGCGCTCCCGCGCCGTGCCGGCCGGCCTCGCCGCCTTCGTCCACACCCGTGATCTCGGGATCTGCCGCACCCCGTGGTGCGACGCGCCGGTCCGCCACACCGACCACGTCGTCGAGGTCGCGATCGGCGGGGCGAGCGACGAGCCCAACCTGCAGGGCCTCTGCGAGGCCTGCAACTACGCCAAGGAAGCACCCGGGTGGAGCCACCACTCCGTCGACGACACGGCCGCACCCGACCGTGCCGGCCCTCACGAGGTCGTCACCACCACCCCGAGCGGCCGCAGCTACATCAGCCGCTCGCCCGACCTCCCTGGGGCGCCTGCTCCGCCACCTCCTCGGGGGCGGCTAGGTCCGGCGACCGTCGACTTCGGTTTCGCCCCCGTGCTCCTCGACTGCGACTTCGCGGCCTGACGTCGCGCGCAGGACGACCGCGCCGAGCGGGTCAGGGCGCCTCGAGCAGCACGCACTCCAGGAGCGCCGGGCTGCACCGCACCATCCGCTGGCGCTGGCCGTCGCTGACCCGGGTGAGGAGGAACTGCGCGTCCTCGAAGGTGAACTCGGAGTTCACGAAGCGCCACCCCGGCGGCGGCGTCAGCACGTCCTCGGCTGCACCCTGGAGGCGACGGACCCGGATCTCGTCGTACACCTGCACCTCACCTCCGACCTGCTCGGCGGGCACCCAGGCCACCCACTCCTCGGTGACGTCGGCGATCGCGAAGTGCGGCAGGTCAGCGATCGGGACCACCTCACCCCCGGCAGTCACGTCGGCGAGGTAGACCCGGCCTCCCCCGCCCGGGTCGCGGGCGTCGCCGGTGCCGTCGACGACCACCAGACCCGCCTGCGTGGCCTGCCACACCAGCTGGCCGGGGGCCGTCCGCGTCAGGTCGACCGGGGCGGCGCCGTCGAACGGTCGCCAGAGGACCCCGACGCCCCTGCCGCTGGCGATCACCCAGCCCTCGTCGGTGACGGCTCCGATGCGGGTGCCCACACCGTCCTCGTCGCGCACCGGGACCGGCACGGACAGCCCCATGCCCTCTCCACCCCGAGCCGTCTCGAACCCGTTGAGCTCGCCCTCCGACGTGAGGTAGGCGAGGTACGCACCACCGGGCGACACGGCGGGTGGTTGCTCGAGGGCGACGTCGAGCGGCTCGGGCGCGCCGCCGCCGCTCCAGGACCACGTGAAGGGGGGCTGCACCGCGATCCACCCCTGCCTCGTCCCGTCCACCCAGTCGTAGCCGGGGAACGACCGCCCGCCCACGTGCACGACCCGGTCGAGCACGTAGGGCACCGTCGGCGGCCCCGTGGGCACCGCCCGCGGTGCCCGCTCCGCCGCGTCGTCGGTGGCCGCCTCGGTCGGCCGCGGAGCCACCTCGGTCGGCTGGGGGGCCGGCTCGGGTGCACCGCCCCGGTCGGGCAGGAGGCCCGCCAGCGCGACGAGCGCGATCACCACCACGGCTGCGGCGGCGAGCGTCGGCACCCACGTCGGCCAGTGGGGTCGACCGGCCGGGAGCCGGGGCAGGGGTGGGACCGCCACGTCGTCGGCGACCTGGCGCAGCTCGCGCCTCAGCGCGTCCTCGAGGTCCTGCACGTCAGGCCTCCTTCCGGCTCTGCTGGGCCCTGGGCTGGTCGTCGGAGGCCTCGAGTGCGACCTTGAGGCTCTTGAGGGCCCGGTGGGCCGTGGACTTCACGGTGCCGCGCGAGCAGCCGAGGGTCTCGGCGATTTCCGCCTCGCTCAGCTGCTCGAAGTAGCGCAGCACGACGACCGCGCGCTGCTGCGGTGGCAGCTCCCGAACGTGCGGCCACAGCGCAGCCCGCTCGTCGGAAGCCCCCGGCACCCCCGTCGTGCTCGTGGCCCCACCAGATGCCCGTCCCCACTCCGGGACGTCGCCGGTCAGCAGCTCCAGCCGGCGCCGCCGCGGCCGCGTGGAGGAGAGGAACGTGTTGGTGAGGATGCGCCGGACGTAGGCGTGCACCGAGTCCGAGGCGCTCACGTTGGCCCAGGCCCCGTGCGCCTTGACCAGCGTCTGCTGGGCGAGGTCCTCGGCGTCGGCGTGGTTGCCGGCCAGCAGGTAGGCGCTGCGGTACAGCGTCGGCCAGGACGCAGCGGCGTACTCCTCGAACGAGGGTGCCTGCGCGGCGGTCGTCGACGACATGCCCACCTCCTCACCCTGCACCACTGCGGTGCTGCCTCACCTCTCCAGACTCCGGGTGTCGGGGGGAGGTTGCTCGAGACGCCTCACCTCGTCGGCGACCACGGCCCGGAGCCACCAGGGGGTGCCGGCGTGCGCGCTCACCGGCTGACCGCCGTTCACCGGTGCGTCACCGCACGACCCCCTCGACCTCACCCACCGTCCCTAGCGTCCGCGCCATGACCCTCACCCCGTCGCGGCCCACCGGCCGCCCGCTGCTCCCCCTGCTGAACCGCGGCCCCCACGGCTCGCGCAGCCACCTGACCTGCGCGTCGCGCTGCGGCAACGCCTGCGACAAGCCGGTGCCGAACACCACCGGCCACCCCCACGTCTCCGAGGCCATCACCTCGCTCGTCGAGCGCCGCAGCGTGCTGCGCGGCGGCGCGGCCCTCGGCGGCGCGCTGGTGCTCGGTGGCATCAGCGCCCACGCCACGTCGGCCGCAGCCGCGCCCGGCGTGGCCGCGGCCGACCCGCGCGTGCAGGCCTCCCTGGCCCGCACGAGCTTCGCCCCGGTGCGGCCCAACGTGCGCGACGCCGTCGTCGTGCCCGACGGCTTCCGCTCCCAGGTCGTCGTGCGCTGGGGCGACAAGGTCGCCAAGGGCGCCCCCGACTTCGACGTCCGCCGCCTCACCCCGGCCGGCGCGCGCCAGCAGTTCGGCTACAACTGCGACTACGTCGGCCTCGTGCCGCTCACCGGCAAGGCCGGGCGGGGCGGCAAGCGCGCCCTGCTCGTCGTCAACCACGAGTACACCACCGGCGAGCTGATGTTCCCGGAGGGCGTCTACGACGAGGCGACCCGCAAGCGCATCGAGATGGCCTACCACGGCATGAGCGTGGTGGAGGTCGTGCGCGGCGCCACCCCGGGCTCGTGGAAGCGCGTCAACGTCCGCAGCACGACGTACAACCGGCGGGTGCACGACGGCACGGAATTCCGCCTCAGCGGCCCCGCCGCCGGTCACGAGCGCCTGCGCACCACCGCCGACCCGAGCGGCACCCGCGTGCTCGGCACGCTGAACAACTGCGCCGGCGGTCTGACCCCGTGGGGCACGGTGCTCTCCGGCGAGGAGAACTTCAACCAGTACTTCGACGCCTCCGGCGAGCTCGACCCGCGCTACACCGAGTCCTACGCCCGCTACGGCATCAGCGGCGGTGACCGCGGCTGGAGCGAGGTCGACCCCCGCTTCGACCTGACCCGCGAGCCGCACGAGCCCTTCCGCTTCGGCTGGGTCGTCGAGCTCGACCCGCTCGACCCGAAGGGTGCGCCGGTCAAGCACACCATGCTGGGCCGCTTCAAGCACGAGGGCGCCAACGTCGCGATCGCCCGCGACGGCCGGGCCGTGGCCTACATGGGCGACGACGAGCGCGGTGACTACCTCTACAAGTTCGTCTCGAAGGGCAAGGTCAGCAAGGGCCAGTCCCGCAAGGCGCGAGCGGCCAACAAGCGCCTGCTGAGCGCCGGCACGCTCTACGTCGCCCGCCTCACCGGCGACGGGCTCGAGGACGGCGACTACGACGGCAGCGGCGAGTGGATCCCGCTGTGCAGCGACACCCAGTCGTTCGTCGAGGGCATGAGCGTGGCCGAGGTCCTGCTCGACACGCGCCTGGCCGCCGACAAGGTCGCACCCACGCGGATGGACCGCCCCGAGGACGTCGAGGCCAACCCGGTCAACGGCAAGGTGTACGCCGCACTGACCAACAACTCGCGTCGCGGCGCGGCCTTCCCGGTCGACGAGGCCAACCCGGTCGCCACCTCCATGGTGCGCGAGTCGCTCGGCGCCCCGCTGACCCCGGCCTCGGGCAACCGCAACGGCTACGTCCTCGAGCTCTCGCCGATCGGCGGGCACGGCGGTCGCACCTTCAGCTGGGACCTGTTCCTGGTCTGCGGCGACCCCGACGCACCCGAGACCCGCTTCGGCGGTGTCGACAAGTCGCGCGTCAGCCCCATCTCGTGCCCCGACAACGTCGCCTTCGACCGTGCGGGCAACCTGTGGGTCTCCACCGACGGCAACGTCCTGGGCAGCAACGACGGCGTCTTCCGGGTGCCGGTAGCCGGCGAGGACCGCGGCCTGGTCCGCCAGTTCCTCACCGTCCCCCGCGGCGCTGAGGCGTGCGGCCCGTTCCTCACCACCGACGACCTGTCGCTCTTCGTCGCGGTCCAGCACCCGGGTGAGGTCGACGGCGCGACGTTCGCGTCGCCCGCCAGCACGTGGCCGCACACCGACGACTTCCCGCGCCCGTCGGTCGTGGTGGCCTTCCGCGACCGCTGACGCACCCGCAGGACGACCGAGGGGTCACGAGATCGCCCGAGCTCGTGACCCCTCGCCGCGTCCGTGACCCCTCGGCGGGGGCCGGGTCAGCTGGAGCGGGAGGCGACGGCGTCGGCGAAGGTCTCGAGGGCCTCGCGGACAGGACCGTCGGGCAGCGCCACGAGCAGCGACTTGGCCTCGCGGGCGCGGTCGACGACGTAGGCGCGGGCCTCGTCCATCGCCGGGTGGGCGCGCAGCAGGTCGAGCGCCTCGGCGTGGAGGGCGTCGTCGGCGAGGTCGCAGCGACGCGGGTCGAGGAGCTCGAGCAGCCGAGCGTCGGCGGGGTCGCCCGAGCGCCGCACCATCATCACCGGCAGCGTCGGCACCCCCTCGCGGAGGTCGGTGCCGGGGGTCTTGCCCGACTCGCCCGACTCGGAGGCGATGTCGAGGATGTCGTCGGAGAGCTGGAAGGCCGCGCCGACGATCTCGCCGTACGACGTCAGCGCGCGCTCGACCTCCGGCGACGCGCCGCCGAAGCGAGCGCCGTAGCGTGCCGAGGTGGCGATGAGCGAGCCGGTCTTGCCGGCGACGACCTCGAGGTAGTGCGCCAGGGCGTCCTCGCCCGGGCCGGGCTCGACGGTCTCGAGGATCTGGCCCTCCACGAGCGCGGTGAAGGTCTGCGCCTGGATGCGCACCGCGTCGGCACCCAGCTCGGCGGTCAGCTCGGAGGACTTCGAGAAGAGGAAGTCGCCGGTGAGGATCGCGACGTGGTTGTCCCACCGGGCGTTGGCCGACGGGGCCCCGCGCCGCAGCTGCGCCTCGTCCATGACGTCGTCGTGGTAGAGCGAGGCCAGGTGGGTCAGCTCGACCACGCAGGCGGCGGTGAGCACCTCGTCGTTCCACGGCCGGTCGCCGGCCTCGGCGGCGAGGAGCACCAGCAGCGGCCGGAAGCGCTTGCCGCCGGCGTCGAGCAGGTGCGTCGCGGCCTCGCTGACGAACGGCGCGCGGCTGCGCACGTGGCCGGCCAGCGCCACCTCGACCTCGGCCAGCCGACCCCGCAGCCGCTCGGCGAGGTCCGCGTCGAGGACGGGGAGGGCCAGGGCGTCCGGGCCAGCCTGGGAGGTCACCTGAGGAATTGTCCCGCACTGCCCGCGAGGTCGAGCACCGGCCCGGGCAGCAGCCCGAGCGCGACGGTCACCGCGACCGCGAACGCGATCGCACCTGCGGTCAGCACCGAGGGCACGGCCACGGTCGGACCCTCCCCGACGGGGTCGGCGAAGTACATCAGCACGATGACGCGGACGTAGAAGAACGCCGCCACCACGCTGGTGAGGACCGCCGTGACCACGACCGGCCAGGCACCGGCCGCGAGGGCGGCGGCGAAGACCGACCACTTGCCGACGAAGCCGCTGGTGAGCGGGATGCCGGCCATCGAGATCAGGAACACCGCGAACGCGGCGGCCACGACCGGCGAGGTGCGCCCGAGGCCCGACCAGCGCGAGAGGTGGGTGGCCTCGCCGCCGGCGTCGCGCACGAGCGTGACGACGGCGAAGGCGCCGAGCGAGGCGAAGCCGTAGGTGACGAGGTAGAACATCACGGCCTGCAGTGAGCTGATCTCGCCCTCGCCGAGCTGGCCCGCGCCCTGCAGGCCGAGCACGCCGGTGAGCAGGAAGCCGGTGTGGGCGATCGAGGAGTAGGCGAGCATCCGCTTGACGTCGTCCTGGGTGATCGCGAGCACGGCACCGACGACCATCGTCAAGATGGCCACGATCCACAGCACCGGCTGCCAGCTCCAGCGCTCGGAGCCGAAGGCCACGTAGAAGAGCCGCAGGATCGCGCCGAAGGCCGCGACCTTGGTCGCCGCCGACATGAAGGCGGTGAGCGCGGTCGGCGAGCCCTGGTAGACGTCGGGGGTCCAGGCGTGGAACGGCACGGCGCCGACCTTGAAGAGCAGGCCGACGGCGACCATGCCGATGCCGGTCAGCAGCAGGCCTCGCGAGCCGACCCCGTTGCGCACGGCCTCGTTGATCGCGCCGAACTCCATCGAGCCGGCGTAGCCGTAGACCAGCGCGATGCCGTAGATGAGGAAGCCGGAGGAGAAGGCGCCGAGCAGGAAGTACTTCAGCGCGGCCTCCTGGCTCAGCAGCCGCCGCCGGCGGGCCAGGCCCGCGAGCAGGTAGAGCGGCAAGGAGAGCACCTCGAGCGCGACGAACATCGTCAGCAGGTCGTTGGCGGCCGGGAAGAGCATCATGCCGCCGACGGCGAAGACGAGCAGCGGGTAGACCTCGCTGTGCTCGAGGCCGGCCGCGGAGGCCTCCCGCTCGGCCTCCGAGCCCGGCAGCGCCGCGGCCTGGCCGGAGAAGCCGGTGACCCCGCCCTCCAGCCGCCGCTCGGCGAAGAGCAGCAGACCCGACAGCGCCAGCGCGAGCACGAGGCCCCACAGGAACACCGTGGGCCCGTCGACGGCGATGGTGCCGCCCGCGGTGACGACGCCCTTGGCGCCGCCCTCGACGGCGTCGAGGCGGCTGCCCACCACCACGGTGCCCACCAGCGCGGTCACCAGGCCGACGGCGGCGACGCCCACCTGCACGAGGAAGCGGCGTCGGCGCGGCGCGAAGGCCTCGACCAGCACGCCGACGCAGGCCGTGCCGAGCACGACCATGAGCGGCCACAGCGCGGCGTAGTCGAGGACCGGCTTCGAGAACTCCATCACTCGGCCCCTTCCCCGGTCGTGCCGGAGACGTCAGCGGCGGGGACGACCGGGGGGTCGTCGCTCACACCGACCTGCTGCAACGAGGTCTCGACGCTCGGGTTGATCACGTCGAGGAGCGGCATCGGGTAGAAGCCGAAGAACACCAGCGCCACCACCACCGGCGCCATCGCGGCGACCTCGCGGCGGTCGAGGTCGGGCATCGCGAGCACCTCCGGCGACGTCGGCCCGGTCATCGTGCGCTGGTACATCCACAGCACGTAGATCGCGGCCAGCGCGATGCCCGTGACGGCCACCGCCCCGACGTACGCCGCGTAGTCGAACGCCGCGACCAGCACCAGGAACTCGCTGACGAAGGTCGACAGGCCCGGCAGGCCGAGGGTCGCGAGGCCCGAGACCAGCAGCAGCCCGGCCAGCACGGGGGCGGCCTTCTCGGCGCCGGAGGTCGCGCGGATCGAGGCGGTGTGCCGGCGGCGGATGAGGTAGCCCGCCACGAGGAAGAGCCCGGCGGTCGCGAGACCGTGGTTGACCATGTAGAGGATCGAGCCGCTCTGCCCCTGCGTGGTGAAGACGAAGATGCCGAGCACGATGAAGCCGAAGTGCGACAGCGAGGTCAGGCCGACCAGGCGCAGCATGTCGTCCTGACCGATCGCCACCAGCGCGCCGTAGACGATGCTGACGAGCGCCAGGGTCACCACCACGGGCGTCGCCCACTGCGAGGCCTCGGGGAAGATCCCGAGGCAGAAGCGGATCATGCCGTAGGTGCCGATCTTGTCCAGGACGCACACCAGCAGCACGCTCGTGCCGGGCGTCGCCGCCTGCGTCGTGTCGGCCAGCCAGGTGTGGAAGGGGAAGAGCGGCGCCTTGACCGCGAAGGCGAAGAAGAAGCCCAGGAAGAGCCAGCGGCCCTCCCACAGCCCGAGCTCGAGCCCGGCGAGGTCGGCGACGAGGTAGGACGGGGCGCCGGCGTCGGCGGAGGCAACGTAGAGGCCGATGACGCTGGCCAGCATCACCAGGCCGCCGAGCAGCATGTAGATGAGGAACTTGACCGCGGCGCGGCCGCGTCCGACTCCGCCGAAGCCGCCGACGAGGAAGTACGCCGGCAGCAGCGTGGCCTCGAAGGCGACGTAGAAGAGGAAGACGTCGGTGGCCGTGAACACCGCGACCGCGGCCGCCTCGAGCGCGAGCACCCAGGCGAAGAACGCCTTGGTGTTGCGCAGGTCCGCGTCGGGCCACGAGGCCGCGACGACGACCGGCACCAGGAAGGTGGTGAGCAGCACCATGACGAGGCCGAGACCGTCGACGCCGAGCGCGTAGTGCGCCCCGAGGGCCTCGATCCACAGGTGGTCCTCGGTGAACTGCATGCCGGCGCCCACGTCGTACTGCGCCCAGACGAGCAGGGCGCCGACGAAGGTGAGGCCGGAGAAGCCGAGCGCCGACACCTTGGCCAGCGCCGCTCCCGGCGGGGAGGGCAGCGCAGCGGTGACCACGGCCCCGACGAGCGGGACCAGGATCAGGGCGGTGAGCCACGGGAAGTCGTTCATCGGTCCCCTCGGGCAGCAGGGTCGGGACGCACGCCCGAGGGCGTCGTCGTGGTGGTCGAGAGGCGGGCGGCGCTCATCGCAGCTGCACCGCCAGGAGCGCGACGACGAGGACGAGCGCGCCGGCGAAGAGCGAGAGCGCGTAGCTGCGGACGAAGCCGGTCTGCACCCGGCGCAGGACGCCGGAGAGGCCGCCGAGGGCGAGCGAGCCGTTCTCGACGACGCCGTCGACGCCGGCGCGGTCGAAGCGGGCGAGGCCGCGCACGAGCACGCCGCCGGGCCGCACCACCACGGCGTCGTTGAGGTCGTCGCCGAAGAGGTCGCGGCGCGCGGCGCGGGTCGCGAAGGAGACGTCCTGCGGGGCCTCGCGCGGCACGTCGCGCTTGCCGACGAGGAACCACGCGGTGGCCACGCCGGCGGCGACCACGAGCGTCACCAGGACCGACACCGCGATCGGGGGCAGCGCGAACTCGTGGGCCTCGCCCTTGCCGACCACCGGCTCGAGCCAGCCCTTGATCCAGTCGCCCAGGATGAGCACGCCGCCGAGCACCGACAGCGCGGCCAGCACCACCAGCGGCACGGTCATGACCGACGGCGACTCGTGGGGGTGCGCGTCGTCGCGCCAGCGCTTCTCGGTGAAGAAGGTCAGCAGCATCAGCCGGGTCATGTAGAAGGCGGTGATGCCCGCGCCGAGCAGTGCGAGCAGGCCCACCAGGAGGTTCTCGGCGAGCGCGGTCTCGATGATGCGGTCCTTCGACCAGAAGCCCGAGAAGCCCGGGAAGCCGATGATCGCGAGGTAGCCCATCGCGAACGTCAAGAAGGTGACGGGCACGGCCTGGCGCAGCGCGCCGTAGCGGCGCATGTCGACCTCGTCGTCCATCGCGTGCATCACCGACCCGGCGCCCAGGAACATGTTGGCCTTGAAGAAGCCGTGGGTGATGAGGTGGAAGATCGCGTAGGCGTAGCCCGCGGCGCCGAGGCCGGCGGCGAGCATCATGTAGCCGATCTGGCTCATGGTGGAGCCGGCCAGCGCCTTCTTGACGTCGTCCTTGGCGCAGCCGATGACCGCGCCCCACAGCAGCGTGACCGTGGCGACCACGACCACCGTGGTCTGGGCGACCTCGGCCTGCTCGAAGACGAAGTTGGAGCGCACGACGAGGTAGACGCCGGCGGTGACCATGGTGGCGGCGTGGATCAGCGCGGAGACCGGGGTCGGGCCCTCCATCGCGTCGAGCAGCCACGCCTGCAGCGGGACCTGGGCGGACTTGCCGCAGGCGCCGAGCAGCAGCAGCAGGCCGATCGCGTTCATCGTGGCCGACGAGGCCTCCGGCGCCGCGGCGCTGACCCCGGCGAAGGAGCTGGTGCCGAAGGTGACGAACATCAGCATGATCGCCAGCGAGAGGCCCATGTCGCCGACGCGGTTGATCACGAAGGCCTTCTTGGCGGCGGCCGCCGCGGACGGCTTGTGCTGCCAGAAGCCGATGAGCAGGTAGGACGCCAGGCCGACGCCCTCCCAGCCCAGGAAGATGCCGAGGTAGTCGCCGGCGAGGACCAGCACGAGCATCGCGGCGACGAAGAGGTTGAGGTAGCCGAAGAACCGGCGCCGGCGCGGGTCGTGCGCCATGTAGCCGATCGAGTAGACGTGGATCAGCGTGCTGACGCCGGTGATCAGCAGCACGAAGAGCGAGCTCAGCGGGTCGAGCAGGAGGTCCATGCCGACGCGGAAGTCGCCGGTCTCGATCCAGGTGAAGAGGGTGCGGCCGACCTGGCGCTCGCCCTCGTCGCGCCCGAGGAGCGCGAGGAACTGCAGCACGCCCAGCACGAAGGAGCCCGCGACGGTGGCCGTGCCGAGCAGGTGGCCCAGGCGGTCGGTCACGGGGCGCGCCACGGCGGGCCCGACGACCAGCAGCAGCAGCGCACCGGCCAGCGGCAGCGCGATGACCAGCCACACCAGCGACAGCACGCCGTCGGCGCTCACCGGCGAGACCACCGGCACGGTCACGGACTCCTCGGCGGCGCGCAGCACACCCGAGGTCAGGAGGTTCGGCACGTTCGTCCCCTCAGTACTTCAGCAGGCTCGCGTCGTCGACCGAGGCCGAGCGACGGGCGCGGAAGATGGTCATGATGATCGCGAGCCCGACGACGACCTCGGCCGCGGCGACGACCATGACGAAGAAGGCCGCGACCTGCCCGTCGAGGTTGCCGTGCTGCTTGGCGAAGGTCACCAGCGCGAGGTTGGAGGCGTTGAGCATCAGCTCGACGCACATGAAGACCACGATCGCGTTGCGCCGGGTGAGCACCCCGACGCAGCCGATCGTGAACAGGATCGCCGACAGCACGACGTACGGCGTGAGCATCAGCGCTCCTCCTCCCCTGCGCGCGGCGCGCCGTCGTGCTCGGTGGTGGTGCCGGCGGTGGCCTGCGCGCCTCCCGGCGAGGTCTCGCCCGACAGCGCGGGGTCCTGGCCGAGCTGGCGGCGGACCTCGGTGACGTCGTCGGCGAAGGCCGGGGCGCTGCGCACCGTGCCGCGCGCGGTGAGCACCCGCGGGACGGAGTCCTCGGCCGGCGTGCCGTCGGGCAGCAGCGCCGGGGTGTCGACCGCGTTGTGGCGCGCGTAGACGCCCGGCGAGGGCAGCGGGCCGAGCGGCTTGCCGGTCTCGGACCAGTCGCGCACCCGCTGGGCGGCGCGGTCGGCCTGGGTGGCGCGCGGGCTGAGCCGCTCGCGGTGCGTCAGCACCATCGCGCCGACCGCGGCGGTGATGAGCAGCGCGCTGGTGGTCTCGAAGGCGAAGACGTAGCGCGAGAACAGCACGTTGGCGAGCGCCTCGATGTTGCCGCCCTCGTTGGCGGCCTCGAGCCCGACGGCGGTGCCGAGCGTGACCTGGCCGAGGCCGACGAGCACCACGACGGCGAAGAGCACGCCGACGACTCCGGCGAGCACGCGCTGGCCCCGGATGGTCTCGACGACCGAGTCGGAGGCGTCGACGCCGACGAGCATGAGCACGAAGAGGAAGAGCATGAGGATCGCGCCGGTGTAGACGATGATCTGCACCGCGAAGAGGAACGGCGCCTCGAGCGCGAGGTAGAGCAGCGCCATGCTGATCATCACGACGGCGAGCAGCAGCGCGGCGTGCACCGCCTTGCGCACCACGAGCAGCCCGAGCGCCGCGAGCACCATGATCGGCGCGAGGATCCAGAAGGCGGTCACCGCGGCGCCCCCTGACCGTCAGCGGGAGCACCCTCGGCGGGCCGCGCGGAGAACGTGCCGCGGTAGTAGTCGCCCTCGTCGTCGCCGAGCCGCATCGGGTGCGGCGGCTGCTCCATGCCCGGCAGCAGCGGGGCCAGCAGCTCGTTCTTCGTGTAGATGAGGTCGGCGCGGTTGTCGTCGGCCAGCTCGTACTCGTTGGTCATCGTGAGCGCGCGCGTCGGGCAGGCCTCGATGCACAGCCCGCACAGGATGCAGCGCAGGTAGTTGATCTGGTAGACGCGGCCGTAGCGCTCGCCGGGGCTGAAGCGCTCGTCCTCGCTGTTGTCGCCGCCCTCGACGTAGATCGCGTCGGCGGGGCAGGCCCACGCGCACAGCTCGCAGCCGATGCACTTCTCGAGCCCGTCGGGCCAGCGGTTGAGCTGGTGGCGGCCGTGGAAGCGCGGCGCGGTCGGCTGCTTGTCGAAGGGGTACTGCTCGGTGACGACCTTGCGGAACATCGTCCGGAAGGTGACCCCGAACCCGGCGACCGGGTCGAGGAACTGCTCCTTGAGCGTGGCCATCAGCTCTCCTCCTGCGTGCGCGGAGCGGTGGTCGTGGTGGTCGCCGTGCCGCCCACGTGCGGCTCGTCGAAGCGCAGCGGGGCGGCGGCGCCGCGGACCGGACCGCCGGCGGGCATGGGCGGGGTGGGGAAACCGCCGGGGCGCGGGGCCAGGGCGGCCTCGCGCTCCGACGCCTCGGCCTCCTCGTCGTCGCCGGAGTCGCCGACGAAGAACAGGCCCAGGAAGACGATCGCGAGCGCGCCGATGCCGACCAGGAGGTACTGCCGGTCGATGCCGCCCTCCAGCGAGACGGCGCGGATGGTCGCGACGGCCACGATCCAGCCGAGCGAGAGCGGGATCAGCACCTTCCAGCCGAGCGCCATGAACTGGTCGTAGCGCAGTCGCGGTAGGGACCCACGCAGCCAGATGAAGAAGAAGATGAACAGCAGCACCTTGCCGAAGAACCACAGCAGCGGCCAGTAGCCCTCGTTGGCGCCCTCCCACACCTGCGCGATGCCGAAGGGCGCGCGCCAGCCTCCGAGGAAGAGCGTCGTGGCGAGCGCGGAGACGGTGGCCATGTTGACGTACTCGCCGAGGAAGAACAGCGCGAACTTCAGCGAGGAGTACTCGGTGTGGAAGCCGCCGACGAGCTCGCCCTCGGCCTCGGGCAGGTCGAAGGGCGCGCGGTTGACCTCGCCGACCATCGAGATGACGTAGATGACGAAGCTCGGCAGCAGGATCACGCCGAACCAGAACTCCTCCTGCGCGGCGACGATCTGCGAGGTCGACATCGACCCCGCGTAGAGGAACACCGCGACGAGCGCCAGGCCCATCGCGACCTCGTAGGAGATCATCTGGGCGCTCGAGCGCAGCCCGCCCAGCAGGGAGTACGTCGAGCCCGACGCCCAGCCGCCGAGGACGATGCCGTAGATGCCGATCGAGGCGATGGCCATGACGAAGAGCACCGCCACGGGCATGTCGGTCAGCTGCAGCGGCGTGACCACGTCGGTGAACGGGATCTCGACCTCGGGGCCGAAGGGGATCACCGAGAAGGTGATGAAGGCCGGCACCACCGTGATCACGGGCGCCAGCACGAAGACCACCTTGTCGGCGGCCTTCGGGATGATGTCTTCCTTGAGCGCCAGCTTCACGCCGTCGGCGAGCGACTGCAGCAGGCCGAAGGGGCCGTGCACGTTGGGCCCGATGCGGTGCTGCATGCGCGCCACGACGCGCCGCTCCCACCAGATGTTGAAGAGCGTGAGCAGCACGAGCACCACGAAGATGAGCACCGCCTTGAGCAGCACCACCCAGAGCGGGTCGCCGCCGAAGGCCGAGAGGTCGTCGCTCACGCGCTCGCTCCTGTCACCGTGACGGGGGCGCCGGGTGCGGCCACGTCGGCCCACACCCCGCGCCCGGTGGAGTTCGTCGGCAGCCAGACCACGCCGGCGGGCAGGTCGGCCGCCACGGCCGGCAGCGTCACCGAGCCGCGCTCACCGGTCACGGTGACGACGTCCCCGAGACGGGCGAGCGCGTCGGGGTGCAGCCGGGCGACGGCCGGGCGCGCGGTGGCGCGCAGGTTGGCGTCGCCGTCCTGCAGGCTGCCGAGGTCGAGCATCTGCTTCCACGTGGCCAGGCGGTAGGAGCCCGCCACCGACGTGGGCGAGCCGGCCAGCGGGGCCGCCGCGACCGCCGGGGCCGCGGGCCGCTCGCCGTCCCACGGACCGAGCTGCTCCATCTCGGCGCGGGCCTCGGCGACCGTGCGGAAGCCCAGCGGACGGCCGAGCTCGTCGGCGATGCCGGCGAGCACCCGCAGGTCGGGCAGCACGCCGGGCACCTGCAGCACCGCGTCGAAGGGGCGGACGCGCCCCTCCCAGGTCACGAACGTCCCGGCCTTCTCGACCGGCGCCGCGACCGGCAGCACCACGTCGGCGGCGCGGGTGACGTCGGTCGCGCGCAGCTCGAGGCTCACCACGAAGCCCGCGGCGTCGAGGGCGGCGCGGAAGGCGGCCGGGTCGGGCAGGTCGTCGACCCCGACGCCGCCGACGACCAGCGCTCCCAGCCGGCCCTCGAGCACCGCGGCGACCATCGCGTCGAGGTCGCGGCCCGGCTGCTCCGGCAGCGAGTCGGCGCCCCAGGCGGTGGCGACGTCGACGCGCGCGGCGGCGTCGGCGACCGGACGACCTCCGGGCAGCAGCGTAGGCAGGCAGCCGGCCTCGACCGCGCCGCGGTCACCGGCACGGCGCGGCACCCAGGCCAGCCGGGCGCCGGACTTCGCAGCCAGCTCAGCAGCGGCCGAGAGGGCCCCGGGCACCGTCGCGAGCCGCTCGCCGACGAGCACGACCGCGCGTTGGTCGAGCCCGTGCTCGGCGTGGCCGAGCAGGCTGCGCAGGGCCTCGGGCTCCTCACCGGGGACCGTCGGCACCAGCGTGGCGCCGAGCTTGCGCGTGCCTGGCGAGGTGTACGGCGCGAGCGTGACGACGCGGGTCGCGGGGCGCTGCCGGGTGGCCTTGCGCAGCCGCAGGAAGAGCGTGCCGGCCTCGTCCTCGGGCTCGAGCCCCGCGAGGACGACCACGGAGGCGGCCTCGAGGTCGGCGTACGTCACGCCGCCGTGGCCGGGACCCGTGAGCGCGACGTGGGCGGCCAGGAAGTCGGCCTCCTCGGCGCTGTGCGGCCGCGCGCGGAAGTCGACGTCGTGGGTGCCGAGCGCGACGCGGGCGAACTTCGACCAGGCGTAGGCGTCCTCGGCGGTCACACGACCGCCCGGCAGCACCCCGACCCCGCCGGCTGCGGCGAGGCCGCGAGCGGCGACCGCGAGGGCCTCGGGCCACGACGCCGGGCGGTGCTCGCCGGTCGCCTCGTCGCGCACCAGCGGGTGGCGCAGGCGGTCGTCGGCCCGGACGTAGTGGAAGGCGAAGCGGTCCTTGTCGGTGATCCACTCCTCGTTGACCTCGGGGTCGTCGCCGGCGAGGCGGCGCACGACCTTGCCGCGGCGGTGGTCGACGCGGATGGCGGCGCCGCAGGCGTCGTGCTCGGCGACCGAGGGCGAGGAGACCAGGTCGAAGGGCCGCGAGCGGAAGCGGTACTCGGCGGAGGTCAGTGCGCCGACCGGGCAGATCTGGATGGTGTTGCCCGAGAAGTAGGACTCGAACGGCTCCTTCTCGTAGATGCCCACCTGCTGGAGCGCTCCGCGCTCGACGAGCGCGATGAAGGGGTCGCCCGCGATCTGCTCCGAGAAGCGGGTGCAGCGCGCGCACAGCACGCAGCGCTCGCGGTCGAGCAGCACCTGGGCCGAGATGTTGATGGGCTTGGGGTAGGTGCGCTTGACGCCGCCGCTCTCGGCGAACCGCGACTCCGCGCGCCCGTTGCTCATCGCCTGGTTCTGCAGCGGGCACTCGCCGCCCTTGTCGCACACCGGGCAGTCGAGCGGGTGGTTGATGAGCAGCAGCTCCATCACGCCCTGCTGCGCCTTGTCGGCGACCGGGCTGGTGGCCTGGGTGTGCACGACCATGCCGTCGGCGACCTGCAGCGTGCACGAGGCCTGCGGCTTCGGGATCGGGCGGCCGTTGCCGGCGTCGGGCACGTCGACGAGGCACTGGCGGCACGCGCCGACGGGCTCGAGGAGCGGGTGGTCGCAGAAGCGTGGCACCTGCACCCCCACCTGCTCGGCGGCGCGGATGACGAGGGTGTCCTTCGGGACGCTGACCTCGACGCCGTCGATGGTGAGGGTGACGAGGTCCTGCTGGACCCGGTCGGGGGTGGTGGTCATGCGGAGGCTCCCGCGGGGGCGAAGGCGGTCGAGGCGGCCGGGTCGAAGGGGCAGCCGCCGTGGCGCAGGTGGTCGAGGAACTCCTCGCGGAAGTGCTGGATCGCCGAGGTGATGGGGCTCGTCGCACCGTCACCGAGCGCGCAGAAGGAGCGGCCGAGGATGTTGTCGCAGGTGTCGAGCAGCAGGTCGAGGTCGGCCTCGCTGCCCTCGCCCCGCTCGAGGCGGGCCAGCGTCTGCACGAGCCACCACGTGCCCTCGCGGCACGGGGTGCACTTGCCGCACGACTCGTGCTTGTAGAACTCGGTCCAGCGCAGCACCGCCCGCACGACGCAGACCGTGTCGTCGAAGACCTGCAGCGCGCGGGTGCCGAGCATGGAGCCCGCCGCGCCCACGGCCTCGTAGTCGAGCGGCACGTCGAGGTGCTCGGCGGTGAGGATCGGGGTGGAGGAGCCGCCCGGCGTCCAGAACTTCAGCTCGTGGCCGGTGCGGATGCCGCCGGCGAGGTCCACCAGCTCGCGCAGGGTGATGCCGAGCGGGGCCTCGAACTGGCCGGGGTGGCGCACGTGCCCGGACAGCGAGTAGAGCACCATGCCCTTCGACTTCTCGGTGCCCATCGAGGCGAACCAGTCCGCGCCGTTCGCCACGATCGAGGGCACCGAGGCGATCGACTCGACGTTGTTGATCACGGTGGGGCTGGCGTACAGGCCCGCCACGGCCGGGAAGGGCGGACGCAGGCGCGGCTGGCCGCGACGGCCCTCGAGGGAGTCGAGGAGCGCGGTCTCCTCGCCGCAGATGTAGGCGCCGGCACCGGCGTGGACGACCAGGTCGAGGTCGTAGCCGGAGCCGTGGACGTCCTTGCCGAGGTGGCCGGCGAGGTAGGCCTCCTGCACGGCGCGCTGCAGGCGCCGCACCACGTGCAGGATCTCGCCGCGCACGTAGATGAAGGCGTGGTGCGCCCGGATGGCGTAGGAGGAGATGATCACGCCCTCGATGAGGGTGTGGGGGTCCGCCATCATCAGCGGGGTGTCCTTGCAGGTGCCCGGCTCCGACTCGTCGGCGTTGACGACGAGGTACTTCGGGTTGGGGTTGTCCTGGGGGATGAAGCCCCACTTCATGCCGGTCGGGAAGCCCGCGCCGCCGCGCCCGCGCAGGCCGGACTCCTTGACGGCCGCGATCACGTCGTCGGGGTCGGTGGCGAGCGCCTTGCGCAGCGCCTGGTAGCCGCCGCGCTCCTCGTAGGAGGCGAGGGTCCAGGACTGCTCGGCGTCCCAGCCGTCGCTGAGGACCGGGGTCAGCACGTCCGTCACTTCGCGTCACCGCCCTCGTTGCCGGGGTTGTCCTCGTGCTGCACGTCGGTCGGGCTCTGCTCGACCGCCGCCTCCTGCCGGGTGTGCTCGGCCTCGGGCGCGCCCTCGGCCCCCCGCGCCGCCTCGACGGCGGCGTCGCCCGCCGACCCGCCGGGCGCCGACGGGGCGCTCCAGCCGCGCTCGCGGGCGATCCGCAGCCCGCGCAGGCTCGCCTCGCCCGCCGACGGGCCCTCGTCGGCCCGGTCGTCCGGGAAGCCGGCGAGCACCCGCTCGGCCTCGCGCCACGTGCACAGGCGGGGGCCGCGCGTGGAGCGCACCTCGCGACCGGCGCGCAGGTCGTCGACCAGCTGCACCGCGGACTCGGGCGTCTGGTCGTCCATGAACTCCCAGTTGACCATCACGACCGGCGCGTAGTCGCACGCCGCGTTGCACTCCACGTGCTCGAGCGTGATCGCGCCGTCCTCGGTGGTCTCGTCGTTGCCGACCCCGAGGTGGTCCTTCAGCCGCTCGAAGATCGCGTCGCCGCCCATGACCGCGCACAGCGTGTTGGTGCAGACGCCGACGTGGTGCGTGCCCATCGGGCGCCGCTTGTACATCGTGTAGAAGGTCGCGACCCCGCTGACCTCGGCTGCGGAGATGCCGAGGACGTCGGCGCACGCCTCGATCCCCTCGGGGGTGACCATGCCCTGCACCGACTGCACGAGGTGCAGCATCGGCAGCAGCCCCGAGCGCGGCTGCGGGTAGCGGGCGGCGATCTCGCGCAGCTCGTCGTAGGTGGTCTGCGTCAGCGGCTCGCGCACGGCGCCGTCGACGGGACGGGCGGGCTCGTGGGTCGCGGGCGTGGTGCTCACCGGTCGACACCTCCCATGACGGGGTCGATGGAGGCGATCGCGACGATGACGTCGGCGACCTGGCCGCCCTCGCTCATCACGCTCGTCGCCTGCAGGTTGGCGAAGGACGGGTCGCGGAAGTGCGCCCGGAAGGGACGGGTGCCCCCGTCGGAGACGACGTGGGCGCCGAGCTCGCCGCGGGGGCTCTCGATCGGCACGTAGGCCTGGCCGGCCGGCACCTTGAAGCCCTCCGTGACCAGCTTGAAGTGGTGGATCAGCGCCTCCATCGACTCCCCCATGATGTGGCGGATGTGGTCGAGGCTGTTGCCCATGCCGTCGGAGCCGATGGCCAGCTGGCTGGGCCAGGCGACCTTCTTGTCGCCGACCATCACCGGTGCGCCCTCGAGGCCGGCGAGCCGGTCGGCGCACTGCTCGACGATCTTCAGCGACTCGTGCATCTCGGCCAGCCGGATGCGGAAGCGGCCGTAGGCGTCGGCGGTGTCCCAGGTCTGGACCTCGAAGTCGTAGGTCTCGTAGCCGCAGTAGGGCGAGGTCTTGCGCAGGTCCCAGGGGTAGCCGGTCGACCGCAGCACCGGGCCGGTGAGGCCGAGCGCCAGGCAGCCCTCGAGGTCGAGGTGGCCGACGCCCTCGAGGCGGGCCTTGAAGATCGGGTTGGCGTTGCAGAGCGCGGCGTACTCCGGCAGGCGCTTGCGCATGAGGGCGACGAAGTCGCGGATCTCGTCGAGCGCGCCCGGCGGGAGGTCCTGGGCGACGCCGCCCGGCCGGATGTAGGCGTGGTTCATGCGCAGCCCGGTGATGAGCTCGAAGAGGTCGAGCACCAGCTCGCGCTCGCGGAACCCGATCGTCATCACGGTGAGGGCACCGATCTCCATGCCGCCGGTGGCGATGGCGACGAGGTGGGAGGAGATGCGGTTGAGCTCGAGCATGAGCACGCGCAGGACGTCGGCCTTCTCGGGGACGTCGTCCTCGATGCCGAGGAGGCGCTCGACGCCCAGGCAGTAGGTGGCCTCGTTGTGCAGCGGGGAGAGGTAGTCCATCCGGGTGCAGAACGTGACGCCCTGGACCCAGGTGCGGTACTCCATGTTCTTCTCGATGCCGGTGTGGAGGTAGCCGATGCCGCACCGGGCCTCGGTGACCTGCTCGCCCTCGAGCTCGAGGATCAGCCGGAGCACGCCGTGCGTGCTGGGGTGCTGAGGGCCCATGTTGACCACGACCCGCTCCTCGGCCTCCTCGCCGAGGCCCTCGGAGATGGTGTCCCAGTCCTGGCCGGTGACGGTGAAGACCCGCCCCTCGGTGGTCTCGGCGCCCGCGGCGTAGAGGTCGTCGGCGCCCCGGGTGGAGCCGGCGGCGCCGGTGCTCGTGGTGCTGTCCTGGGTGGTGCTCATCAGCTGTAGGACCTCCGCTGGTCGGGCGGCGGCACGGTGCCGCCCTTGTACTCCACAGGGATGCCGCCCAGCGGGTAGTCCTTGCGCTGGGGGTGGCCCGGCCAGTCGTCGGGCATGAGGATGCGCGTCAGCGAGGGGTGGCCGTCGAAGACGATGCCGAACATGTCCCACGTCTCCCGCTCGTGCCAGTCGGCCGCAGGGTAGGTCGAGACGATCGAGGGCACGTGCGGGTCGGCGTCGGGGCAGGAGACCTCGAGGCGCACGCGGCGGTTCCAGGTCATGGAGGCCAGGTGGTAGACGGCGTGCAGCTCCTGGCCGTGGTCGGCGGGGTAGTGCACGCCGCTGACCGAGGCGCAGAGCTCGAAGCGCAGCGCCGGGTCGTCGCGCAGCAGGCGGGCGACCACCGGGAGGTCCTCGCGGCGCACGTGCAGCGTCAGCTCGCCACGGTGCACCACGACGCGCTCGACGGCGTGCGGCGCACCCGCCTCGGCGAGCCCCGCCTCCAGCGCGTCGGCGACGGCGTCGAACCACCCGCCGTACGGGCGCGAGGCGGGCGCGGGGTAGGTCGTCGGCGCGACCAGGCCGCCGTAGCCGGAGGTGTCGCCGGAGCCGCGGACGCCGAACATGCCGCGGCGCTCGCCGACGGCGCGGACCTCGCCCGGCCGCGCCGGGACGTTGACGGGCGACTGCTCGGGAGCGGGCTGCTCCACGGCGCGGTCGGGTCCCTCGGTGGGGGTGCTCACCGCAGCAGGCCCTTCATCTCCTCGGTCGGCACGGCGTTGAGCGCCGCCGTCTCGAGCTCGCGCACCTGGGCGCGGCGGTTGGCGCCGAGCTTGGTGTGCTGGACCTGGTCGTGCAGCTTGAGGATGGCGTCGATGAGCATCTCCGGGCGGGGCGGGCAACCGGGGAGGTACATGTCGACGGGCACGACGTGGTCGACGCCCTGGACGATGGCGTAGTTGTTGAACATGCCGCCCGAGCTGGCGCACACGCCCATCGCGAGCACCCACTTGGGCTCGGCCATCTGGTCGTAGATCTGGCGCAGCACCGGGGCCATCTTCTGGCTCACCCGGCCCGCGACGATCATCAGGTCGGCCTGGCGCGGGCTCGCCCGGAAGACCTCCATGCCGAAGCGGGCGAGGTCGTACTTCGGGCCGCCCGAGGTCATCATCTCGATGGCGCAGCAGGCCAGGCCGAAGGTGGCCGGCCAGAAGGACGCCTTGCGCATGTAGCCGGCGACCCCCTCGACGGTGGTCAGCAGGACGCCGCTCGGCAGCTTCTCTTCGAGTCCCATGGGTCAGTCCCTGCTCTCAGTCCCAGTCGAGGCCGCCGCGTCGCCACACGTAGGCGTAGGCGACGAAGACGGTGGCGATGAAGATGACCATCTCGACCAGCCCGAAGAGGCCGAGTGCGTCGAAGTGCACCGCCCAGGGGTAGAGGAAGATGATCTCGATGTCGAAGATGATGAACATCATCGCGGTGATGTAGTACTTCACCGGGAAGCGACCGCCGCCCACCGGCTGCGGGGTGGGCTCGATGCCGCACTCGTAGGAGTCGACCTTGACCCGGTTGAACCGCTTGGGCCCGGTCTGGGTGGAGATGACCACCGAGAAGACCGCGAAGCCGAAGGCCAGGGCGGCCAGTGCCAGCACCGGCGTGTAGAGCTCCATTGCCTCGACCTCCCCGACGCGGCGGGGCCTGCCGGCCCCGGTCACGTGCTCTTGTGAACGGCTTCACTAAGTGGCGCGGGCCACAGTCTACGAGTGGCAGATCACATCCGCACCTGGGGGGTGCGCGGGGCCGGTTGCCGTTCCTCAGGGCGATTTAGGGCACCTCGGCGTGCCCTAAATCACGCCTGGCGAGAGGTTGCGGAGAGCGTCAGGCGGTGGCGCGGTGGAGGGCGACGATGCCGCCCGACAGGTCGCGCCACTCGGGGCGCTGCCAACCGGCCGCGGCCAGCAGGTCGACCAGGCCGCGCTGGTCGGGCCAGGCACGGATCGACTCGGCGAGGTAGACGTAGGCGTCGGGGCTGGAGGAGACGGCGCGGGCGATCGAGGGCAGCGCCTTCATGAGGTACTCGAGGTAGACCCGGCGGAACGGCGCCCACGTCGGGTGGCTGAACTCGCAGACGACGAGCCGGCCGCCGGGACGCGTGACCCGGCGCATCTCGCGCAGTCCCGCCAGCGGGTCGACGATGTTGCGCAGGCCGAAGCTGATGGTGACCGCGTCGAAGGTGGCGTCGGCGAAGGGCAGGCGGGTGCCGTCGCCTGCGGTGAAGGGCAGCGAGGGGCGCGCCCG
Source organism: Nocardioides perillae (assembly GCF_013409425.1). Lineage (NCBI taxonomy): Bacteria > Bacillati > Actinomycetota > Actinomycetes > Propionibacteriales > Nocardioidaceae > Nocardioides > Nocardioides perillae. Next base: position 65,533 of record NZ_JACCAC010000001.1, read on the forward strand.
CTTGCCGACCTGCAGCATCCCGAGGGAGAAGTCGCACGGCACGACCTGGGCACCGCGGGCGGCGAAGGGCTCGCTCGAGGTGCCGGTGCCGGCGGCGAGGTCGAGCACGCGCTCGCCCGGGCGCGGGTCGACCGCGTCGATGACCTCGCGACGCCAGCGGCGGTCCTGGCCCAGCGAGAGCACGTCGTTGGTGACGTCGTAGCGCCGCGCCACCGCGTCGAACATCGCTCGGACGTCGGTCGGCTGCTTGTCGAGGTCTGCGCGGGCCACGGGCGCCAGCGTAGGCGGTGGCCCCCGGCGCCTCGCAGGTGCGCCGCGGGGCCGCTCGGCGCCGCTGAGTAGTCTCGACGACGTGACGACCGGTGCGACCTCGGAGCGGCAGGCGTCCGCCGGCCCCCTCGTCGCGCGGACGGTCGCCGTCGACGCCGACGCCCTGGCCGCCCGCCTCGGCACCGACGTGCTCGACGCGCTCGGCCTCCTGAGCGCGGTGCCGGCCGAGGGCCCGTTGACGTGGCTGCACAAGGGCGAGGGCCTCGTGGGGTGGGGCGTGGCCGCCGAGCTGCGCACCAGCGGCCCGGGCCGCTTCGTCGAGGCCGATGCCTGGTGGTCGCAGGTGACCGCGCGGGCCGTGGTGCGCGACGAGGTCGGACTGCCGGGCAGCGGCCTGGTGGCCTTCGGCTCCTTCGCGTTCGGCGACGCGGTGCACGACGACGGCCCCGGTCGCTCCGTGCTGGTGGTGCCCGAGGTCGTCGTGGGTCGCCGCGGCGACACCGTCTGGGTCACCACCACGACCCGCGGCGGCCTCCCGCCGGTGCTCGGCGCCGACGCCGTCGAGCCCGCGCCCGCGCCGCCGGCGCCGGTCGGCGTCTCCTTCGCCGACGGTGCGCTCGACGGCGAGCGCTGGATGTCGGTGGTCGCCGACGCCGTGCGCCGCATCGCGGGCGGCGACCTCGAGAAGGTCGTGCTCGCCCGCGACCTCGTCGCCACCGCCGACCGCGACGTCGACGTGCGCTGGCCGCTGCGCCGCCTCGTCGAGGACTACCCCACGTGCTGGACCTTCCACGTCGAGGGCCTCTTCGGCGCCACCCCCGAGATGCTGGTGCGCCGCGAGCGCGGGCTGGTCACCTCCCGCGTGCTCGCCGGCACCATCCGCCGCACCGGCCATGACGACCGCGACCTCGCCCTGGCCGCGACGCTCGCGCGCAGCTCGAAGGACCTCGAGGAGCACGAGTACGCCGTGCGCTCGGTCGCCGAGGCGCTGGAGCCGCACTGCTCGTCGATGAACGTGCCCGAGTCGCCCTTCGTCCTGCACCTGCCCAACGTGATGCACCTCGCCACCGACGTGGCCGGCGTGGTGCACGACGCCGAGAGCGTCTCCTCGCTGCAGCTCGCCGCGGCGCTGCACCCCTCCGCGGCCGTCGGGGGCACGCCGACGGCGGTGGCCACCGCGCTGATCGGGCAGATCGAGCAGATGGACCGCGGCCGCTACGCCGGACCGGTCGGCTGGATGGACGCGCGGGGCGACGGCGAGTGGGGCATCGCCCTGCGCAGCGCGGTCGTCGACGGGCCTCAGGTGCGGCTCTTCGCGGGGTGCGGCATCGTCGCCGACTCCGACCCGGCGGCGGAGCTCGCCGAGTCGCAGGCGAAGTTCGTGCCCGTGCGCGACGCGCTCGGCGGCCGCTGAGCGGCCCCCGGTCGGACGCCCTCAGACCGGGGGCGACGCGAGGTCGGCGCCGGGCTCGAGCCGGACGTAGTCCTGCTCCTGGGGCGCGAGGAACCGCTCGAGGTGGCCGCCGACGATGCCGAGGCCGGCCTCGCTGTAGACCGCGTCGTGGACCGCGACGTTGCGCGGCGCACCGACCGCGCGGGCGTAGTCGACGCACTCGGAGACCTTGAGCCACGGCGCCGAGACGGGCAGGAGCAGCAGGTCGACGCCCTCGACGATGGTGAGGGCGTCGCCGGGGTGGAGCACGGTGGTGCCGCCGACGTCGAGGAGGTAGCCGCTGTTGTCGGGCAGGGGCAGCTCGGGGTGGATGACGGCGTGCTCCTCCCCCACCACCCGCACGCCGACCGCACCGAGCGTGAGCTGCTCGCCCGGCGACACCACGCGCAGGCGCTCCGCGACGTCGGGGGCGCTCTCGCGCAGCCGGGCCGCGACCGCCTCGATCGTCACCACGGGCGCGTCGGTGCGGCGCAGCCGGTCGGCGTCGAGGTGGTCGAGGTGCTCGTGCGTCACGAGGACGGCGTCGGCGCCCTCGGCGGCGTCCTCCTCGCTGAACCCGCCCGGGTCGAGCACCAGCGTCGTGCCGTCGTGCTCCAGGCGGACGCAGGCGTGGCCGAGCTTGGTGAGGCGCATGGCGCCACGCTAACGCCGCGGCGGCCGGGCGGGGTGGGCGGAAACGGGTCGTGCACACGCGGCGCGGCCCGCCACACTGCGCCGGTGGACGGGTGGGGTGCGGTGCTCCTGCAGGGGCTCGTGACGGGCTGGGCGATCGCCGTGCCCGTGGGCGCGGTCGGGGCGCTGCTCGTCGCGGTCTCGTCGCGGGCCGGGTGGCGCGTGGGGGCGGCGGGTGCGCTCGGGGTCGCCACCGTCGACGGGGTGTACGCCGCACTCGCCGTCGCGGGCGGCGCGGCGCTCGCGGGCGTCCTCGCACCCGTGGCCGGGACGCTGCGGGTCGTCGCCGCCGCGGTGCTGCTCGCGGTCGCCGCGCTGCCGTTGGTGCACGCCCTCCGGCGGTGGTCGTGGCCGCGCTGGCGGTCTGGACCCTGGTGGGCTGACGAGCGGGGCGGCCGGTGAGGATGGCGGGGTGGACCGCGCTGTGGACGAGGTGACCTTCCGCTGGGCGACGGAGGCCGACGTGCCGGCCGGCGCTGCGCTGCACCGGCGTTGCTGGCAGGAGGCCTACGGCCCCATCGTCGACGCCGACCTGCTCGCGGCCCGGCTCGCCGAGGTCGAGGTCTTCGAGGAGCGCTGGCGCGAGGGCGTGGCCTCGGGCCCCCGGCGGCTGCTGGCCGTCGCACCCGACGGGTTGCTGGCGGGCTTCGCCGCGCACGGGCCCTCGCGGTCCCCGGGCGACGCCGAGACCGAGCTGCAGGGCCTCTACGTCGCCGCGCGGTGGCACGGGCGCGGCGTCGGCCAGGCCCTGCTCGAGCGGGTGCTCACCGACGCGTCCTGCTCGCTGTGGGTGCTCGAGGACAACGCGCGGGCGCGGGCGTTCTACGCACGCAACGGCTTCGTCGCCGACGGCACCCGCAAGGTGTGGCCGCCGCTCGGCGCGTGGGAGCTGCGGCTCAGGCGGTCAGGTGGTGCACGAAGCACCAGCGCCAGTCCTCGTCGGCCTCGGCCGACTGCATGACCGGGTGGGCCGTGCGGTGGAAGTGCTCGGTGGCGTGCTGACCCGGTGAGGAGTCGCAGCAGCCGACGTGCCCGCAGCGCAGGCACTGGCGCAGCGCGACCCACCGGGTGCCGTCCTCGAGGCAGCGGGCGCACTCGGTGGCCTCGAGGTGGCCGGGCGACGGGTGCTCGAGCAGGTCGTCGCAGGCCTCGGCCGAGCGGGCGGTCTGCGCGGTGACGTGCCGCAGCTCCTCGCGCTCCGACGAGGCGCTGTCGAGCATCGACTCCTCGACGTCGAGCAGCGCCAGCACGTCCTCCACCACCTCAGCGGCCACCTGGCCAGACGAGCGGATCTCGAGCACGCGCTGCCGCTCCGCGGCGATCATCGCGAGCCGCACCCGGGTGTAGAGGTCGCTGGGTGACTCCTCCCCCGCCACCGTGCCCAGGCGCTCCCACGCGGCGAAGTTGCGCTGGTCGAGGCGCTGGCGGATCAGGTCGAGCACGCCGTGCGGGTCGGCGTGCACCTCGCGCTCGAGCACCTCGAGCCCGGCCTTCGACGCCTGCTGCAGCAGGGTGGCGCGGGCGAGCGCGTCCTCGCGCGGGTCGGGCGAGGGCACCCCCAGCCGGCGCGCCAACCAGGGCAGGCTCAGGCCCTGCGCGAACAGCGTGCCGGCCACGACCGTGAAGGCCACGAGCAGCAGCACCTCGCGGTGCTCGGTGTCCGCCGGCACCACGAAGGCGGCCGCGAGCGTGACGACCCCGCGCATGCCGGCCCAGCCGATGACGAAGGTGTAGGTCCAGGGGTAGGCCCCGGCGGGCCCCTCGCCGCCCCCTCGCACGAGCGCGAACCGTGCCGGGAAGACCCACACCAGCCGCAGCACGACGACCGCGGCGAGGACGGCGGCGCAGACCAGTGCCACCCGCGCGCCCGTCAGCTCGCTGGCCGCGACGTCCTCGACGATCCAGCGGCACTGCAGGCCGATGAGCAGGAAGACGGCGTTCTCCAGCAGGAAGGCCACCGTGCGCCAGGTCGTGCGGTCGGCGATCCGCGACTGCGCGCTCTGCAGGACGGCCGCCTGGTGGCCGAGCAGCAGCCCGGCCACCACGACGGCGAGGACGCCCGAGGCGTGCAGCTCCTCGGCGGCCACGAAGGCGGCGAAGGGGGTGAGCAGCGACAGCCCGCCGTCGAGCAGCGGGTCGCGCAGGCGGCGGCGCACGCGGGCGACCACGACGAAGGTGAGGAGGCCGACCAGCACGCCGCCTCCGGCGGCGACGAGGAAGTCGAGGGCGACCTCGTCCCAGCGCACGGCCGTCGCGCCCGCACCGGCAGCGATCGCCGTGCGCAGGGCGACGAGGGCGGTCGCGTCGTTGAGGAGCGACTCGCCCTCGAGGATCGTCACGACGCGCCGCGGCAGCCCGATGCGGCGCCCGATGGCGGTCGCGGCGACCGCGTCCGGAGGTGCGACGACCGCCCCGATCGCGAACGCCGCGGCCCAGGACACGCCGGGCAGCAGCGCGTGCACCACCAGGGCGACACCCGCCGCGGTGAAGACCACGAGCCCGACCGACAGCAGCAGGATCGGGCGCCGGTTGGCGGCGAAGTCGACCAGCGACGTCTGCAGCGACGCCGCGTAGAGCAGCGGGGGCAGCAGCCCCAGCAGCACGACCTCCGGCTCGAGGACGACCTCCGGCACGCCGGGCACGAACGACCCCGCGACGCCGGCCGCGACGAGCAGCAGCGGGGCCGGCACGCCGAGGCGGCCCGCCACGGCGGTCCCGGCCAGGACGGCCGTGGCCAGGGCGACGAGGACGAGGGCGATCTCCACGCCCCCATCCTCCCCGACCGCGCCGACCGTCCTCCCCGACGACCACGTGGGGCGCCGGCGGGCCGGTGGGGCGGCGGACCGGTGGGGCGGCGGGCCGGTCGGGTCAGGGCACGGTGATCGGGCCCAGGTCGTCGACCAGGGCCCGGATGCGCGCGTCCAGGTCGCGGCGGCCCGCTCCCCCGCTGCCGGCCGGCCCGGTCGCGGGTGCGACGCGGCCGACCCGTGCCTCGACGACCTCGACCCCGCCGTTGGGCGAGGCGAGGGCCTGCTCGAGCTCGGGCAGGCTCGAGACGCGCAGGTGGGGGGTGCGGGTGGCGGCGCACAGGGCCCCGAAGTCCACGCCGTGCGGCGTCGCGAAGAGCCGCTCGAAGGCCGCCGCGTGCGCGGGCGCCCCCTGCTCGAGGGTGTGGAAGATCGACCCGCCGTCGTCGTTGACGACGACGAGCGTCACGTCGGGGCGTGGCTCGTCGGGCCCGAGCACCAGTCCGCCGGCGTCGTGCAGGAAGGTGACGTCGCCCATCAGCGCGAGGTTGCGGGTCCCGTGCGCCCGCCCCAGCGCGGCGCCCACGGCGGTCGAGACCGTGCCGTCGATCCCGGCCAGCCCCCGGTTGGCCACCACCTTGCGGCGGTCGCCGACCGCGTAGCGCGGGACGACCAGGTCGAGGTCGCGCACCGGGTTCGACGCACCGACGACCAGCAGCCCTCCGGGCGGGAGGGCGCGGGCGACGGCCGCCGCGACGGCGTACGCCGTGAGGCCGGGCTCGCGCGCCAGCAACCGGTCGAACCGGGCGCCGAGCTCCCGGTCGGCCGCTCGCCAGGCGTCGAGCCAAGGCGAGGCGCCCGGCGCCGACCCCGGCTCCTCGGCGCAGGTGACGCGCGCGGTGGTGAGGTGGTGTTCGACGGGGAAGGGGCGGCGCGCCCACACCCCGACCGCCGGCACCGACCACACCTCGACGTCGTCGCGGGCCAGCAGCCGGGCGACGGGACGCGACAGCGTGGGGTGCCCGAGCACCACGACCCGCTCGACGGCGCCGCCGAGGGCGGTGCCGAGCAGCAGGCGGTAGGTGCGCACCGCGTTGTCGCCGGTGCGCGCGCCCGAGCTGGGCTCGGCCAGCAGCGGCCAGCCGGCGCGCTCGGCCAGCTGCCGCGCGGGCGGGCCGGCGTCGTCGCCGGCCACCACCACCGTGCGCGGCCCCGCCGGCACCACGGCGACGGCACCCTCGTCGTCCTGCCCGCCGGCCCAGGCCATCCGGGGGGCGTCGGGCGCGGGTCGCGGCTCCCAGGACAGCAGGCCGGCCTCGCTGTCCGACGGGAGGTTGGGGACGAGCGGCTCGTCGAGGCGGACGTTCCAGTGCACCGGGGCGTGCGCCGTCGCGAGGCCGGGCTCGGCCGCTGCCACCCCGGCCGGGTCGGCGAGGTCGGTCGTGGCCACGAGCGGGCCGAAGAGCCCGACCTGCTCGGTCGTCTGGTTGGCGCCGGTGCCGCTCAGCCGCGCCGGCCGGTCGGCCGAGACGACGACCAGCGGCACGCCGCTGTGGGCGGCCTCGAGCACCGCCGGGTGCAGGTTGGCCACCGCCGTGCCGGAGGTGCACACCACGGCCGCGCGCGAGCCGCCGCGCGTCAGCCCGAGCGCGAGGAACGCCGCCGTGCGCTCGTCGACGCGCGTGTGCAGCCGCAGCGCACCGGCGCGGTCGGCCGCCCACGCCGCGAAGGACAGCGGCGCGTTGCGCGAGCCGGGCGAGAGCACGAGCTCGCGCACGCCGGCGTCGAGGAGCGCCTGCACGACCGCCCGCGCCAGGCCGGTCGCGTCGGGCGCACCGCCGGGGTGGCCGGTAGGGGTGGTGGTCACGAGCCGCGATCCTGCCGCAGCGCCCGCACCTCGGCGAGCCGGGCGGCCCAGTGCGCGGCGCGGGCCGGGTCGGCCGCGACCCGGGCGAGGGCGTCCTGGTCGACCTGCGGCCCGCCGCCAGCGGGGACGGCGAGGGCCCCGTCGCGCGGCAGCAGCGGGGTGGCAGCGACGTCGTCGGCGAGCAGCTGGACGGTCGCGAGCCCGCAGGCGTGGGGCAGCTCCGGCAGCGCGGCGGCCAGCGCGACCCCGGCGGCGATCCCGACGGAGGTCTCGAGCGCCGACGACACGACGACGGGCAGGCCGATGTCCTCGGCGATGCGCACGCAGGCGCGCACGCCCCCGAGCGGCTGCACCTTGAGCACGGCGACGTCGGCGGCCTCGAGGTCGCGCACGCGGTAGGGGTCCTCGGCGCGGCGGATGGACTCGTCGGCCGCGACCGGCACGTCGACCCGGCGCCGGAGCTCGGCGAGCTCCTCGACCGAAGCGCAGGGCTGCTCGGCGTACTCCAGGCCGCCGGCGGCGCGGTCGAGCAGGCGCAGGGCGCGCACGGCGGTGTCGACGTCCCACGCGCCGTTGGCGTCGACACGCACGAGCCCGTCGGGACCCAGGGCGTCGCGCACCGCCTCGAGCCGCGCCTCGTCGTCGGCGAGCGTCTGCCCGGGCTCGGCGACCTTGACCTTGGCGGTGCCGCAGCCGCCGGCGGCGACGACCTCGGCGGCCCGCTCGGGGCCGACCGCGGGCACCGTGACGTTGACCGGCACCCGGTCGCGCAGCGGCGCGGGCCAGTCGCCGGCCGCGGCCTCCTCCGCGCAGCGCAGCCACGGCTCCGCGACGCGGGCGTCGTAGTCGAGGAAGGGGCTCCACTCGCCCCACCCTCCGGTCGCCGGGTCGTGCAGCAGCACGCCTTCGCGCACGGTGATCCCGCGGAAGCGCACCCGCATCGGCACCGACCAGGCGTGCACGTCGTACGCCGTCACGAGGGGCCGGCCTCGCCGGTCCCGGCCGCGTGGTCGCCGGGAGCGCCGGGAGCGCGGACCAGGCGACGCAGCGCGAGCCGGTCGACCTTGCCGTGGGCGAGCAGCGGCAGCGCGTCGACCACCCGGACCTCGCGGGGCGCCCACGAGCGCGGGTGGACCTCGGCGACCCAGTCGCGCGCCTCGGCCAGGGACAGCCGGCCGACGACGACCGCGGCGACCTGCTGCCCCCACTCGTCGTCGGGCACGCCGACGACCTCCGCGGCCGCCACCGCGGGGTGCTCGCGCAGCCGGGCGGCGACCGCGGGGCCGGGCACGTTGACGCCGCCGGAGACGACGACGTCGTCGAGGCGGCCGAGCACCTGCAGCCGGCCGTCGTCGTCGAGCCGACCCGCGTCGGAGGTCAGGAACCAGCCGTCGACGAGCACCTCCGCGGTGAGGGCGGGGTCGCCGTCGTAGCAGGAGAAGAGCGTGGGACCGCCGATGCGCAGTCGACCGCCCTCGCCGACCGCGAGGGCGACGCCGTCGAGCGGCACCCCGTCGTAGACGCAGCCGCCGGCCGTCTCGGAGGCGCCGTAGGTCGCCACCGTGCGCACCCCGACCGCGGCCGCCCGCTCGCGCAGGGCGCGGTCGACCGGACCACCGCCGAGCAGCACGGTGTGGAAGGTCGCGAGCGCCTCGGCAGAGGCGGGGTCGTCGAGCAGTCGGTGCAGCTGCGTGGGCACGAGGGAGGTCAGCCGCGGCCCGTCGCCCAGCGCGGCCGCGGCGGCGGCGAGGGACGGGTGGTCGGCGAGGTCGACCGCCGGGGCGCCCGCGAGCAGGGAGCGCACGCAGACCTGCAGCCCGGCGACGTAGGCCGGCGGGAGCGCGAGCAGCCACCGGCCCTCGACGTCGAGGCGGCGCGCGGTGGCCCGGGCCGAGGCCAGCACCGCCGACCGCGTCAGCACGACCCGCTTCGGGCGACCCGTCGACCCCGACGTCTCGACGACGAGCGGCTCGGGCTCGGCCGGGGCGGCCAGCCAGTCGTCGAGCGCGGCGCCGACCGCTGCGGCGTCGCCGCGGACCGGTCGCAGGCTGCTCACCTGCTGCACGGTAGCGGCCGCCCCCGTGCTTGGATCACGGGCGTGACCGACCCGCACCCCACCGCCGGCGACTGGCTCGCCGGCGCCCGGCCGCGCACGCTGCCCGCCGCCGTGGCCCCCGTGCTCGCCGGCACCGGGGTCGCGGCGCACCTCGACGACGCCGTGTGGTGGAAGGCGGCGCTGGCGCTCGTGGTCGCCCTGGCCCTGCAGGTGGGCGTGAACTACGCCAACGACTACTCCGACGGGGTGCGCGGCACCGACGCCGACCGGGTCGGTCCGCTCCGGCTCGTCGGGTCGGGACGCGCGGCACCGGCCGCGGTCAAGCGGGCGGCCTTCACGGCGTTCGGCGTGGCGGCGGTGGCCGGCCTCGTGCTCGCCGCGACCACGGCGTGGTGGCTCGTGCTGCTGGGGGCGGTCTGCATCGTCGCCGCGTGGTACTACACCGGCGGCTCGCGCCCCTACGGCTACGCCGGGCTCGGCGAGGTCGTCGTCTTCGTCTTCTTCGGCCTCGTCGCGGTCACGGGCACGACCTACGTGCAGGTGGAGCGGACCGGCGCCGACGTCCTGGCTCCGGCCCTGCTCGCCTCGACGGCGGTCGGGGTGCTGGCCTGCGCGATCCTCGTCGCCAACAACCTGCGCGACGTCCCGACCGACCGCGTGGCCGGCAAGCGCACACTGGCGGTGCGGCTCGGCGACGCGGGCACCCGCCGGCTCTTCGCCGGTCTCGTGGTCGCCGCGCTGGTCGCGCTCGTGGGGCTGGCCGCGACGACGTCGTGGCTCGCGCTGGTCGCCCTCGTCTTCCTGGTGCCGGCGGCGCGGGCGACGCGGGTGGTGCTCGGCGGGGCGGCGGGTCCGGCGCTCGTGCCGGTGCTGGCCGCGACGGGGGCGGCCGAGCTGCTGCTCGGCGCCGGAGCGTTCGTCGGGTTGCTCGTCGCCTCAGCCTGAGCCCGGCTCGCGCCACTCGCCGGTGGTCTCGAGGCGGCGCAGCGTGGCGTCGTACGCCGTCAGGTCGAGGCCCTGGGCGGCCAGCCAGTCGTCGTCGTAGTAGGTGTGGGCGTAGCGCTCGCCGCCGTCGCACAGCAGCGTCACGACCGAGCCCTGCTCGCCGCGGGCGTGCATGCCGGCCAGGAGTCGCAGCGCGCCCCAGAGCGAGGTGCCGGTCGAGCCGCCGACCACCCGGCCGGTCAGTCGCGAGCACCAGCGGGCCGCCGCGACCGAGGCGGCGTCGGGCACCTGCACCATGCAGTCGACGACGTCGGGCTGGAAGGAGGCCTCGACGCGGGGGCGGCCGATGCCCTCGATGCGCGAGCCGGGCGCGGTGACGTCGGGGTCGCGGCGCGCCCAGCCGTCGTAGAAGGCCGACCCCTCGGGGTCGACGACGCAGACGCGGGTGTCGAGTCGGCGGTAGCGCACGTAGCGCCCGACCGTCGCCGAGGTGCCGCCGGTGCCGGCGCCGACCACGACCCACGTCGGGACGGGGTGGCGCTCGGCGGCCAGCTGCTCGAAGACGGACTCGGCGATGTTGTTGTTGCCGCGCCAGTCGGTGGCGCGCTCGGCGTAGGTGAACTGGTCGAGGTAGTGCCCGCCGGTCTCGGCGGCGAGGCGCCGGGCCTCGGCGTCCATCTGCGCGGGGTCGTCGACCACCTGGCAGCGACCGCCGTGCCACTCGATGAGCGCGACCTTCTCCGGCGAGGTGCTGCGCGGGACCACCGCCACGAAGGGCAGCCCGAGCAGCCGGGCGAAGAACGCCTCGGAGACCGCGGTCGAGCCCGAGGAGGCCTCGACGAGGGTGGTGCCCTCGCGGATCCAGCCGTTGCACAGGCCGTAGAGGAAGAGGGAGCGCGCGAGCCGGTGCTTGAGGCTGCCGGTGGGGTGGACGGACTCGTCCTTGAGGTAGAGGTCGAGGCCGGCCCCGCTCCACGCCGTCGGCAGCGGGAAGACGTGCAGGTGGGTGTCGGCCGAGCGGTTGGCGTCGGCCTCGACGCGCCGGACGGCCTCGTGCACCCACGCCCGCGCGGCGTGGTCGGTGCGGTCGCCGACGTGGCAGGGGCCGGGCTCGGCGCCGCTCACCTCACTGCTCGCGGTCCTCGCGCGCCCTGCGCTCCTCGAGGGCGGCGCTGGCGCGCTCGGCCCGCTCCTGCACCCGGCGGGCGAAGGCCTCGCGCTGATGGTTCAGCAGGAAGTACGACGCCACGCCCGAGATCAGGAAGGCCAGCAGCAGGGTGGGGAGCAGCGGCACCGGGTCGTCGCCGTTCAGAAGGTCCCAGAGCCCGAAGACGAGCGCGAACGACGCCACGAGCAGGCCGAGGCGCATCCCGGTGTAGACGGCGAACTCCTTCACGCCCGCCAGCGTAGTCCGTGGCCCGCCGGGCCTGGGCTGCCCGGCCGGGGTCGCAGCAGGGGTCGCAGCTGGGGTCGCAGCTGGGGTCGCGGCTGGGGTGCGCGGCATACCCTGGAGGGGTGCTGAAGTTCCTGCTGGTCGTCGCAGTGGTCGGGGTGGCGATCTACCTCCTGGTCCGCGTGATCGAGCGGCGCGGCGTGCGCCGCCGTGGTGACGGTGGCGCCGGCGGGCGCCCGGCCCCCCGCCGCCCGCTCGGGCCCGACGACGACCCCGAGTTCCTCTGGAACCTCGACAAGCGCAAGCGGCACCCCAAGCGCCGCCCCGAGGACCCCGACGCCGGCCCCGGCGCCGGCCCCGGTCCCGCGCCTGCCAGCTGAGGGCTCACCGCCTCGCCGCTCGAGCAGCGAACCCCGCACCGGGCGGTCGAGGAGGCCCGCCAGGGCCGTCTCGAGACCGTGTCACCCGCGCTGGTCGAGCAGCGAGCGCCAGCGAGCGTGTCGAGACCCGGCGAAGGGCCCGCCCGCCGACCTGAGCCCGAGGGGTCGCGCGCTGCACTCCCGCCGAGGGGTCGCGCGCTGCTCATCCGCCGAGGGGTCGCGCGCTGCTCATCCGCCGAGGGGTCGCGCACTGCGCTCTCGCCGAGAGGTCACGCGCTGGGGCAACGAGGTGGTCGAGGAGGCCCCGCCGGGGGCCGTCGCGAGACCGGAGTCCAGGCCGGCTGCGGGCCACTGCTCGTGCACAGGCCGACGGCCAGGATCCGTCGTCCACAGCCGGATCCGAGCCGCCGGTGAGTGTCGGTGGTGGCTGTTTGACTTCTCTCATGACGACCAGCCCGGCACCCGAGCTCGACACCGCGATCGCGGTGCTCGACGCCGCCGTCGGTGCGGTCATGGACCAGCGCACCGCGGACGCCCGGCTGATGTACGCCGCGTGTGTCTGGGCGGACCTGCACCCCGCCGACGCCCTGGACGCGGCGACGGTGGCCGGCACCTACGGCGACACCGCACTCAAGATCGCCGGACCGTATGCGCCGGGGGTGACGGAGTTCGCGGTGGCGGAGTTCGCCACCCGGCTCGGGCGGTCCACCACCTCGGGTGCCGCCTACCTCGGCCAAGCCCTCGTGTGTCGTCACCTCCTGCCCCGGCTGTGGGACGCGGTGCAGGCGCATCGGGTGGACGGGTGGCGTGCCCGCCTCGTCGCCCGCATGGTGCTCGGCAGAGACCTCACCCCTGAGGCCGCAGCCTGGGTGGACCGGCACGTGGCGCCGGTGGCGCAGTCGATCGGTGTCACCGCGCTGGAGCGCCTCGTCGCCGAAGCGCTCGCGCGGTTCATGCCGGACGAGGCCGAGCTCGCCCAGGCCGAAGCCCGCGAGCAACGCCGGTTCGAGATCCACCTCGACGGCCGCCCCGGCGATGACATGACCGGGACGGTGGACGCGAGCGGGTGTTTCGACCTGCCCGACGGCATCACCATCCACGACGCCGTCACGGAGGAGAAGCAGCGGCTGCGTGCCCTCGGCGCCACCGCCGAGCCGGGGCCGTTGTCGGCGCAAGCCCTGCTGAACCTCGTCGTGCGGGGTTCCGACGGCGCGTCGGCGCAAGCCACCCTCGACCTGGTGACCGTGGACGGGGGTCGAGCAGCGAGCCCTGGCGAGCGGGTCGAGACCCCCGAGACTCCTGCGGGTCAGTCGTCGCCGCGGCAGCGACGGAGGTATCTGCTGCACCTCCACCTCTCCGACGCCGTCCTGCGCACCTCGATGTTCCCCGGCCGCCAAGGTGCCGGTGACGGGGCGGTGGGACGGGTGGAGGAGACCCGAGCACCGGTGTCGGCGGCCGCGATCCGCGACTGGCTCACCACCGCCGGCATCGACGGCGTCGCACCCCACGTCACCGTGCTGCCCGTGATCGACCTGAACGAGGCCGTGCACACCGAGGCCTACGAGGTGCCACGCCGCCTGGCCCACCAGACGGCTCTGACCCACCTGACGTGCGTGTTCCCGTGGTGCGGCCGCGCCGCCCGCAGGTGCGACCACGACCACGCCGTCCCCTATGACCCTGCCGTCCCGGATGCGGGTGGGCCGACCTGTTCCTGCAACATCGCGCCGCTGTGCCGGCCGCACCACCGGTTGAAGACCCACGGACACGCCGCCACCAGGTGGACCCTCACACCCGCAGGCACCGGCGCCTGGCTCTGGAAGTCACCGCACGGGGCGCACTACCTGCGCGACCACACCGGCACCCGACCACTCGACGGACCCCTCGCCCACGACACCGGACCACCCGACACCGGACCACCCGACACCGGTTCACCGCCCGGCTCCGGCCCGGCGCGGGAGTGCGACACCGGGCCGCCGCGCGACGACCAGCCGCACCACGACGACGCCGGGCCGCCCGCACCCGCGGACTGACCACAGCGCGCACGTCGCCCTGGTCTCGACACGGGCCTTGGCGGCCCTGCTCGACCAACGGACGAGGCGCGCTCCCGGCATCCCTCATTCGCCTCGTACGCCCCCGTCCACCTCCACTCGACGACAGCCCGCACCCCATCTCCGGGGTGACGGGCTCGTCGTGCTGCCCGAGCACCGTGGGCGCCCGGGTGCGGGGGTCGGCTACGCCCCGGCGGGCGCGGCGGCGACCTCGACGACCTGCACCTGTGCAGGCGCGGCGTAGGAGTGCTGGCTGGTGGAGGAGAAGAAGTTGATGCCGATGAAGTTGAACCACAACGTCGCGAGGCCCAGCAGCGCGAGGTAGGCGGCGTTACGGCCCTTCCAGCCGGCGGTGGCGCGAGCGTGGAGGTAGCCGGCGTAGATCACCCACGTGATGAACGCCCACACCTCCTTGGGGTCCCAGTTCCAGTAGGACGCCCAGGCCTGGTGGGCCCAGATCGGCCCGGTGATGAGCACGGCGAAGGTCCACACCGGGAAGCCGAAAGCGTGCATGCGGTAGCCGACGCGGTCGAGCACCGCCGGCGAAGGCACGCGGGCGAGGTAGCCCGTGGTGGTGCCCGGGTTGCGCTCCTTGACGAGGTAGAGCAGCGAGCAGATGCCGCCGATGGTGAAGGCGCCGGTCGCGATGATCGCCGAGACCACGTGGATGACCAACCACGGCGAGTCGAGGGCCTCCGACAGCGGGGCGACGGGCTCCCACAGCCAGATCACGCCGACCATCAGGGTCGTGAGGACGAAGCCGACCACGAGCGGCGCCATCCAGCGCAGGGAGTAGCGGCGGTAGGCGAGCAGGTAGATCAGCGTGACGACGAAGGTGCCCGAGATCGTGAACTCGTACATGTTGCCCCACGGCACGCGCCGCGGGTCGGCGCCGAGGCCGCGGCCCAGCAGGGACACGAAGTGGACCGCGGCCGCCAGGATCGTCAGCGCCACGCCGATGCGCCCGGCGAGCGCGCCGCGGTGCGACCGCTCCTCGACGTCGGCGGCACCCGCCCTCTCGAGGGACCCGTCGGACCCGGCCGACCCGCCCGACGGGCCCTCGAGCGTCGCCACGCCGCCGGCCGACCCGGCGAGCGCCCCCGACGTCGTACGCCGCTCGGCGGCCGCCACGGGCACCGAGCGCAGCGACGCCCACTCGACCAGGTGCGCCAGCAGCGCCAGGAAGTAGACGCCGCCGGCGGCGGCGATCGCCGCGTCGCTCAGCTGCTCCCACTGCAGGTTGGTCACGCCTTCTCCTCACCTCGCGCGCCGTCGGCACGCTCTCCGCGCAGCGCGGCCGCGACCTCGTCGAGCTCGGTGGCCACCTCGCCACCGCCCGACCGGTCGAGACCGGCCACCTCCACCAGTGTGCCGTCCGCACCCCGACGGGCCCGGACCCAGACCCGCCGCGGCCGCACGAAGAGCGAGCCGAGCAGGCCGACCAGCGCCAGCACCACGCCGGCGAGGGCGACGAACTTGCCGGGCGAGCGGCTGATCTGCACGCGGTTCCAGCGCTCGACGCCGTTGAAGGTCACCGACCCCGCGCCCTGGGGCAGCTCGATGGTCTGCCCGACCTGCAGGTCGACGCGGAACATCGACCCGTCGGGGGCGTCGAGGCGGGTGAGGTCGTCCTTCTGCAGCGAGTAGACCGACTGCCCGCCGCCCTCGCCGAGCCCGAGGTCGCCGACGTAGGCCAGCATCGAGATCGTCGGGTTGCGGGCGTCGCCGAAGACGTTGACCGGGTCACCGTCGACCTGCACGTAGGTCGGGAAGAACAAGCCCTCGAGCCCGATCTGCTGCGGCTGTGCCGACGGCGCCTTGACCACGCCGAAGGAGCGGAAGGACAGGTCCTCGGGCAAGAAGATGGTCGGCCCGTCGTAGACCACCTCGCCCCGCCCGTCGCGCACCGTGAGGTCGGGGGCGTAGCCGTGGCCGATGAGGAACACCTCGGTGCCGCCGATGCCGAGCGGCTGGTTGACCTGCAGGTCGTACTCCCGCTCCTCCCCGCCCGCGACCTGGTAGGTCAGGTGGGAGACGAAGTCGCGGGCGGTGCCGGCCTGCGGGCCCTCCTCGAGCCAGGTCACGTCGAAGTCGTCGACGGTGAACGTGAACGGCTCCATCACGTCGGGGTCGAAGAGGCTGCCCGGCACGAAGTCGTCGTAGAAGACGGGGTTGTTGGTGAACCCGCCGCCCACGAGCACGATCGCGCCGCCCTTGTAGCCGAAGAGGCTGCCCACGGCGAAGCCCACCAGCACGACCAGCACGGAGACGTGGAAGAGCAGGTTGCCGGCCTCACGCAGGTAGCCGCGCTCCGCCGACACCGCGTCCCCGTCACCGTCCCCCTCCCCGTCGCCGGGCCGCAGCCGGAAGCGGCGGCGCCGCAGGACCTCGCGCGCCCGCTGCAGGACGACCTCGGGGTCCTCCTGCGTGGTGTACGTCGTGTGGTCCGGCAGCCGGGTCAGGTGCTGCGGGGCGCGGGGCGGGGCAGCGCGCAGGCCGCGCCAGTAGACCCGGGTGCGCGGCAGAATGCAGCCGACCAGCGAGACCATCAGCAGCAGGTAAATCGCGGCGAACCACGGCGAGTCGTAGACCGAGAACAGCCCGAGCCGGTCGTAGACCGGCGCCAGGTCGGGGTGGTCGGCACGCCACTGGCTGACCGCGGTGGCGTCGACGTCCTCCTGGGGCACCACCGAGCCGGGCACGGCGGCCAGCGCCAGCAGGAGCAGCAGCACCAGCGCGGTGCGCATCGAGGTCAGCTGGCGCCAGACCCAGCGCAGCAGCTCGCGGGCGCCGAGGTCGCCGGGCCGGCGGTCGTCGCCGCGTCCCGAGCCGGGCCCCTCGGTCGCCTCGTGCGGCGACGCGGCGGCGTACTCGTCCACGCGGCCCTGCGGGCCGGCGGGTCCGGTGGTGGTCACACCGCCACCTCGAAGCCGCCGACCAGGTTGCCCTGGACCCAGGTCACGGCCCAGCCCCACCAGCCCGTGACCAGCAGCAGGCCGACGACCACGAGCATCAGCCCGCCCGCGCGCATGACCGCGCGCTGGTGGCGTCGCACCCAGCCGAAGGCGCCGAGCGCGCGGCGGTAGGCCAGGCCCGCGGCGATGAACGGCAGGCCGAGCCCGAGGGCGTAGACGGCCGAGAGCAGCGCCCCGCGACCGGCGGTGGCCTCGCCGTAGGACAGCGCGAAGATCACGCCGAGCGTGGGGCCGACGCACGGGCTCCAGCCGACGCCGAAGACGAAGCCGAGCACGGGGGCCGCACCCAGGCCGACCTTCGGCACGGCGGCGATCTTGACGGTGCGCTGGGCGAAGGGCAGGAACCCCGCGAAGGCCAGGCCGAGGGCGATGACGAAGAAGCCCAGCACGAAGTTGATCTGGTCGGTCCACTCCCGCAGCAGCAGACCGGCGGTGCCGAAGAGCGAGCCGAGCAGCACGAAGGGGACCGCGAAGCCGAGCACGAAGAGCACCGACCCCAGCGCCATGCGGCCGCGGTGGCGCGCCGCCTCACCGGAGGCGAGGTCGGCACCCGACAGCCCGGTGGCGTAGGAGAGGTAGCCCGGCAGCAGCGGGATGACGCACGGGGAGAAGAAGGACACCAGCCCGGCGAGCAGCGCGACCGGCAGGGCCAGCGCCAGCGAGCCGGAGGCCGTGACCTCGCGGAAGGCGTCGATCACGCCGACCCGCCCTCGCCGTCGGTCGGCCCGGACCCCCCGGAGCCCGCCTCGTCCTCGAGCACCTTGTCGACGACCGCGGTGAGCGTGCCCTCGCTCGGCAGCTCGCCGAGGATCACCGACGCGACCCGGCCCTCGCCGTCGAGGACGACGATGCTCGGCATCGCCCGCGGCGGCGGGTCGAAGGCGAGCAGCTCGCTGCCCTCCTCGGAGAAGACCGACTCGTAGGGCAGGTCGTACTGCTCCTCGAAGCGCTGGGCGTCGACGAGGCGGCTCTCGTTGCGCAGCGCCAGGCCGAGGAAGCCGACGCGGTCGGCGTACTCGCGGGCGACGTCGGCCAGGATCGGCGCCTCGGCGTGGCAGGGGCCGCACCAGAAGCCCCACAGCGGCACGACGGCCGGTCGCCCGCGCAGGTCCTCGAGGGAGGCCGGCCCGCCGCTGACCGTGTCGCCCGCCAGCTCGACGGGGGCACCGCGGTCCGCCGGCGCGATCTCGACGACCTGCCCGTCGGCGCTGACGTAGCCCTTCTCACCGCTGCCCTCCACGGAGGTGCAGCCGGTGAGGGTCAGCGCGGTCGCCGCGAGCAGGGCTGCGGCGGTGCGTCGGAGGCGGGCTGAGGCCGGTGCTGTGGCCGGCGCGGACAGGGCACGTCTCACGTCAGGGTCGCTCCTCCTCGGGGGCGCCGCCGGCCGAGAACGGGGCGGAGCGGTCACCGACCGGGATCAGGTCGCCGGCGGGCTCGGAGTAGGTCAGCCGCACGAGGCGGTCGTCCTCGTAGTGCAGCGAGGTCAGGGAGCACAGGGTGCACTGCCGCTGCCGCGGGTCGTGGAGGAAGCGCCGGCGCTCGACGTGCAGGCGGGTCGTCCAGATCGGCAGCTGGTGGGAGACGACGACCGCCTCGTGGCCCCGGGCGGCGTCGCGGGCGTCGGCGACCGCGGCGACCATGCGCGCGGCGATCTCGGCGTAGGGCTCGCCCCACGACGGCCGGAAGGGGTTCCACAGGTGGCGCCAGTTGGCGGGGTGCTTGAGCGCGTTGCGACCGGCGCCGAAGTGCTCGCCCTCGAACTTGCTCCACGACTCGACCACTCGCTCGTCGACGACCGGCTCCAGGCCGCGCGCGTCGAGCAGCGGCTGGGCGGTCTCGCGGGTGCGGTCGAGCGGTGAGATCCGCACGTGGGTGATGTCGCGGTCGCCGATGGTGTCGGCGACCCGCTGGGCCATGCGGCGGCCCAGGTCGGAGAGCACGAAGCCGGGCATCCGGCCGTAGAGCACGCCGGTGGGGTTGTGCACCTCGCCGTGGCGCAGCAGGTGGACGGTCGTCTGGACAGCCATCAGGCGGTCTCCTCGGTCGTGCCGCCGTCGGCGGCGCGGGCGGCGGCGCGGGCTGCACCGGGGAGGGCGTCGAGCACGGTCTGCACGGCGCGCTCGTCGTGGGCGTCGGAGAGGAACCACGCCTCGTACGCCGAGGGCGGGAGGTAGACGCCCGCGTCGAGCATGGCGTGGAAGAAGGCGGCGTAGGCGCCGAGGTCCTGCGCGGAGGCCGCGGCGAAGTCGCGCACCGGGCCCTCGGTGAAGAAGACGGAGAACATCGTGCCGGCCGACTGCACCGTGTGCGGCACGCCGGCGGCGGTCAGCGCCTGCGACGCCGCTGCCTTCAGCACCTCGGCGGTCGCGCCGATGCGGTCGTAGACGTCCGGGGTGGCCAGGCGCAGCGTGGTGAGGCCGGCCGTGGTCGCGACGGGGTTCCCCGACAGCGTCCCGGCCTGGTAGACGGGGCCCTCGGGCGCGAGGTGCGCCATGACGTCGGCGCGGCCACCGAACGCCGCCGCGGGGAAGCCGCCGCCCATCACCTTGCCGAAGGTGGTGAGGTCGGGGCGCCAGCCCTCGACGGCGCCGTCGAGCCCCCAGTAGCCCTGTCGGCTCGCCCGGAAGCCGGTCATCACCTCGTCGCTGACGAAGAGCGCGCCGTGGGCGCGGCAGGTCTCGGCGAGGAAGGCGTTGAAGCCGGGCTCGGGCGGGACGACGCCCATGTTGCCGGCCGCGGCCTCGGTGACCAGGCAGGCGATGCGGTCGCCGTGCTCGGCGAAGACGGCCTCGACGGCAGCGCGGTCGTTGTAGGGCAGCACCAGCGTCAGCTCGGTGGAGCTCGCGGGCACCCCGGGCGTGCCGGGGACCGCGAACGTGGCGAGCCCCGACCCGGCCGAGGCCAGCAGCGAGTCGACGTGGCCGTGGTAGCACCCGGCGAACTTCACCACCACGTCGCGGCCGGTGAAGCCGCGCGCGAGCCGGATCGCCGACATCGTCGCCTCGGTGCCCGAGGACACGAAGCGCACGGCGTCGACGCTGGTGCGCTCGACCACCGCCTCGGCGAGCTCGACCTCGGGGACGGTGGGTGCGCCGTACGACGAGCCGCGGCGCACCGCGTCGAGCACGGCCGCCTCGACCTCGGGGTGGGCGTGGCCCAGCAGCATCGGCCCCCAGGAGCAGATGAGGTCGACGTAGTCGTGGCCGTCGGCGTCGGTGAGCCAGGCGCCCTCGGCGGAGGTGATGAAGCGGGGCGTGCCGCCGACCGCGTTGAAGGCCCGCACCGGCGAGTTCACCCCACCCGGGGTCACCTGCCGCGCCCGCGCGAGGAGGGCGGCGGAGGCGAAGGTGTTGCGGCCGGAGGAGGTCACGACTCCATTGTCGCGGGGCGGGCAACCGCCGCGTCACCGGGGAGCCGGCGCGGAGCCCGACCCGTCCGAGAGGGTGGGATCGGCGAACCGCGTCATGACCTGCACCGATGCGCGTCTGTGCAGGTGAGGCCGCTGCGACCCGCCTCCCGACCGGTGGACGGATCCGCTCGATCGGGTGACGAGCGTAACTCCGCGTGACACCATTCGTTGGAGAAGTCACCCGAGCTTGAGGGAGCAGCGGGCGAGCACGACGTGACAGCAGACAGGCCGCCGGCGACGGCGGCCGCACCGAGGGAGACCCACGACATGGCAGCCCACACGGCACCGCAGCGTTTCGGACGAGTCCAGAAGGCCACCGCCCTGGTGCCGCTGGCCCTGCTCTCCGCCGCCTGGACGGCGAGCATCGCCGGCGCGGGTGCCCTCAGCACCGCCGCGGTCTCCTCGCCCACGACCCAGGCCACGCTGCCCGACGGCACCAGCGTCCCGGTGCAGGCCATCGAGGACGCCGCCAGCGTCTCCTCCCCCGGCGTGCTCGCCCCCGCGGTCGCCGGCCGTGCCGGCGCGGCCGACGTGGTGCGCACCGCCTCCCCCAACGGCATCCCCGCCGCCGCGCTCGCGGCCTACCAGCGCGCCGAGACCGTCATCAACGCCGCCGACGAGGCCTGCGGGCTCGACTGGGAGCTGCTCGCCGCCATCGGCCGGGTCGAGTCCGACCACGGCCGCTACGGCGGCAACGTGCTCGACGACGACGGCGTGGCCCGCCCGGGCATCCGCGGCATCGCGCTCGACGGCAGCAACGGCACGGCAGCCATCGCCGACACCGACGCCGGGCAGTACGACGACGACGGCGTCTGGGACCGCGCGGTCGGCCCCATGCAGTTCATCCCCTCGACCTGGTCGGTCGTCGGCGTCGACGCCGACGGCGACGGCACGCGCAACCCGCAGGACGTCGACGACGCGGCGCTCGCCTCCGCGGTCTACCTCTGCTCCGGCGACGACGACCTCGCCACCGACGCGGGCCGCCGCGACGCCGTCTTCCGCTACAACAACAGCGACGCCTACGTCGACCTCGTGCTGTCGGTGATGGAGGCCTACCAGCAGGGCGACTTCAGCGCCGTGCCCAACGGCACCACGTCTGCCGCCTACTTCGTGCCCGACACCACCGCTCCCTCCGCCCCGGCGAAGGCCCGCGGCGGCGCGAAGGGCCCCGGGAAGGGCCAGACCGCGAGCGCCGGACAGCCCCCGGCCACCGCGGAGCCACAGCCGGAGCCCGCGCCCGAGCAGCCCGCGCCCGAGCAGCCGGCCCCGGCACCGACGCCGGCGCCGACCAAGCCGCTGCAGGAGACGGTGAAGGACGTCGTGAAGGACCCGACCAAGGTCGTCCGCGACCCGGGCGGCACCGTCGAGGACGTCCTCACCCCGCTCGAGGCCCAGACCCAGTGCCTGGCCAGCGGCATCTCGAAGCTCGACGTGGTCGGCCTCGCCGCGTGCGTCGAGGAGCTGCTCAACCCCTGACCCGCGGCCCCACCCGGACGGGCGGATCCCGCAGACAGGCGTCGCGGGGCGTGTGACACGATCGTCACGCACGGCCGGCGACGGCCGCGACGGGGACGACCACCACAGCGGGGACACGGATGCCACGGGGACGCAGGTCACGGCGCCCGGCGCTGCGCACGCCGGCAGCAGCCGTGCTCGCCGCCGCCTGCCTCACCGCGGCGGCGACCGGTGAGCTCCCGGCTCCCGCCTCCGCCGCGGCGGACGACGGCTCCCGCACGCTGGCCTCGGGGTCCGACCTGCTCGCACCCGACCTCTTCGTGCCTCCGGTGAGCGCCGTGGCACCCACCGGTGACGGCGCGCTCACCGCCCCGCTCGCCGCCTCCGCCACCCAGCCGGCGGCCGCCCGGCCCGCCGCGCTCCCCGGGGCGTCGACGGGTGACGTGCCGGCGGTGGCGCTCGCCGCCTACCAGCGCGCCACCACCGTGCTCGCGGCCTCCGACGCCGCCTGCGGGCTCGACTGGCAGCTGCTCGCCGCGGTCGGACGGGTGGAGTCCGACCACGGCCGCACCGGGGGCGGCCGCCTCGACGACGACGGCGTGGCCAGGCCGCCCGTGGTGGGTGTCCGCCTCGACGGCAGCGACGGCACCGCCCGCATCGCCGACACCGAGGGCGGCGCCCTCGACGGGGACCGCCGCTTCGACCGGGCCGTCGGCCCGATGCAGTTCCTGCCCTCGACCTGGGCCGCCGTGGGCGTCGACGCCGACGGCGACGGCACCCGCGAGCCGCAGGACGTCGACGACGCCGCCCTGGGGGCCGCCGTCTACCTCTGCTCCGGCGACGAAGACCTCGGCACGGAGGCCGGCCGCCGCAGCGCGGTCCTGCGCTACAACCGCAGCGAGGCCTACGCCGCGCTCGTCCTCGGCGTGCGCGACGACTACCTCGCCGCCGGGCCGGGCGCCCTGCCCGCGCTCGGCACCCCGCTGCCGTCGCTGCCCACCCTGCCGGCGCAGGGCCCCGCCGGCCCCGCCTCGCCGACCGTGCCCGACGGCCCCGCGGCCGAGGCGGACCGCGACCGGGGCCGTGACCGCGACCGCGACCGCTCCGACGGCACCGGCTCCGGGCCCGCCGGCCCGGGGAAGCCGGACCGAGCCGGGGAGCCGGACCGACCCGGGAAGCCGGACCGGCCGGGCGAGCCCGGGCCGCCCCCCGACCAGCCCGGCGAGCCGACGGAGCCCACGGACCCCGCCGGGCCGCCGGTGCTCCCGCCCTGCGAGCCCACCGAGTCCACCGAACCGACAGAGCCCACCGAGCCCACCGAACCGACAGAGCCCACGGAGCCCGCCGACCCGGCCGCGCCCGCGGCGCCGGACGACCCCGCGGCCCCCGGCGAGCCGGCGGAGCAGGAGTCCCCGTCGGACCCGGTCACCTGCCTGCCGCCCTGCGACCCGGCTGCGCCCGCCGAGCCGGCCGACCCCGCGGACCCCGCCCCCGACGGCTCCGGAGGCACCGACGGCGCCGACACCACCGCGGGCACGGGCACCGACGACGACGGCGACGGCACCCCGGACGACCCCGACGCCCCCACCTGCGCGCCTCCCGCCGGGCCTGACCCGACGACGCCGGACGAGACCACCCCGGACGAGGCCACGCCGGACCAGTCCACGCCGGCAGCGCCCGCAGCGCCGGCCGGGCGTTGAGCCCTCGGCTCAGCCCCGCTGCAGCAGCCGGGCGGCCTCGGCCGCCCAGTAGGTGAGCACGACGTCGGCGCCCGCGCGCCGGATCGACAGCAGCGTCTCGAGGATGGCGGGCTCGCGCTCGATCCACCCCTGGCGGGCAGCCGCCTCGACCATGGCGTACTCGCCGGAGACGTTGTAGGCGGCGACCGGCACCGACACCGCGTCGCGGACGCGGCGCACGACGTCGAGGTAGCCCATCGCCGGCTTCACCATCACCAGGTCGGCACCCTGCTCGACGTCCAGGAGGGCCTCGCGCACGCCCTCGACGGCGTTGGCCGGGTCCTGCTGGTAGGTGCGGCGGTCGCCCTCGAGGGAGGAGGCCACCGCCTCGCGGAAGGGCCCGAAGAAGGCGGAGGCGTACTTCGCGGAGTAGGCGAGGATGGACACGTCGGTGAACTCCGCGGTGTCGAGCGCCTCGCGCACGACCGCGACCTGCCCGTCCATCATCCCGCTCGGGCCGACCATGTCGACGCCGGCGGCGGCGTGCGCGCGCGCCATCTCGCCGTACGCCGCCAGCGTGCGGTCGTTGTCGACGCGACCGTCGGCGGTCAGCAGCCCGCAGTGGCCGTGGTCGGTGAACTCGTCGAGGCACAGGTCGCTCATGACCGTCAGCGCGTCGCCGACCTCCCCGACCACGTCGGTGATGGCGAGGTTGAGGACGCCGTCGGGGTCGAGGGCCCCGGACCCGGCGGCGTCCTTGTGCTCCGGCACGCCGAAGAGCATCACGCCGCCGAGGCCGAGCTCGGCGGCCTCCGCGGCCGCGGCGAGCAGGCTGGCCCGCGAGTGCTGCACGACCCCCGGCATCGAGGCGATCTCGACCGGCTCGGAGAGTCCCTCGCGCACGAAGAGCGGCAGCACCAGCCGGCGCGCCTCGAGGCCCGTCTCCGCCACCATGCTGCGCAGCGCCGGGGTGCTGCGCAGCCGCCGGGGCCGCACGACCGGCGCCCGGACCTCGACCGGGACCTGGGGGTAGTCGACAACCATCAGCGGGTCAGCTGCTCGTGGCCTTGCGGCGGGCGGCGGGCTTGCGGTCGGAGGGCCGCGTGACCGCCTGGCCCTGCTCGAGCAGCGAGACCCGGCGGGCCGACCCGAAGTCGGCGAGCGCGTCCACGACGTCCTCGACCGACGGCTTCGGCGCCATGACGTCGACGCGCAGCCCGTGCTCCTCGGCGGTCTTCGCGGTGGCGGGGCCAATCACGGCGATCACCGTGGAGGGGTGCGGCTTGCCCGCGATGCCGACCAGGTTGCGCACCGTCGAGGAGGAGGTGAAGACCACCGCGTCGAACTTGCCGGTCTTGATCGCGTCGCGTGTCGGCGCCGGCGGCGGGGCCGCCCGCACGGTGCGGTAGGCGGTGACGTCGTCGCACTCCCAGCCCAGGTCGACCAGGCCGGCGACGAGGTTCTCGGTCGCGATGTCGGCGCGCGGCAGGAAGACCCGGTTGATCGGGTCGAGCGACTCGTCGTAGGGCGGCCAGTCCTCGAGCAGGCCGGCGGCGGACTGCTCACCGGAGGGCACCAGGTCGGCCCGCAGGCCCCAGTCCGCGATCGCCTGCGAGGTCTTGTCGCCGACCGCGGCGATCTTGAGGCCGGAGAAGGCACGCGCGTCGAGGCCGTACTCCTCGAACTTCTCGCGGACCGCGCGCACCGCGTTGACCGAGGTGAAGGCGATCCACTCGTAGCGGCCCTCGACCAGGCCGCGCACGGCCTTGTCCATCTGCTGGGGGTTGCGGGGCGGCTCGACCGAGATGGTCGGCACCTCCTCGGGCACCGCGCCGTAGCCCCGCAGCCGCTCGGAGAGCGAGCCGGCCTGCTCCTTGGTGCGGGGCACGAGCACCCGCCAGCCGAAGAGCGGCTTGGTCTCGAACCACGACAGCGTCTCGCGCAGGTCGACCACGTCGCCCACGACCGTGACGGCCGGCGGGGCGATGCCGGCGGCGCGGGCCTCGGCGGCGATGCCGGCGAGCGTCGAGGTGACCGTCTCCTGCTCGGTGGTCGTGCCGACCGAGGTCATCGCGACC
This sequence comes from Nocardioides perillae, assembly GCF_013409425.1. Classification (NCBI taxonomy): domain Bacteria; kingdom Bacillati; phylum Actinomycetota; class Actinomycetes; order Propionibacteriales; family Nocardioidaceae; genus Nocardioides; species Nocardioides perillae. The sequence continues at coordinate 90,960 of NZ_JACCAC010000001.1, forward strand.
GGGGTCGACGCGGGGCGTCCGGCCGCGACGAGCGCCTCGGCCACCTCCGCGATCGAGCCGACCGCGGAGAGCAGCACGAGGGTGCGGTCGTCGGCGTACTGACGCCAGTCGACCTTCTCGCCGCAGGTCACGACCGCGACCTCGCGGTGGTGCTTGGTGGTCAGCGGGATGCCGGCGTAGGCGGGCACCGCGGCGACCGACGAGATGCCGGGCACGATCTCGAAGCCGAGGCCGGCCTTGACGCAGGCCTGCGCCTCCTCCGGGCCCGAGGCGTAGAGGAACGGGTCACCGGCCATCAGCCGGACCACGCGGTGGCCCTTCTTGGCCTGCTTGACCACGACCTTGGCGCGGGCGGCGTGGGTGAGCGGCTGGCCGTCCTCGCCGAAGCCGCCGTCGACGAACGTCGGGCCCTCCGCGTCGGCGGGCACCTCGCCCTCGACCGGCTCGGGCGCGACGGGCAGGCCGAGCACCTCGCGCACGAGGCCCTCGTGCTCCGGGAGCTCGGTCACCACGACGTCGGCGCGGCGCAGCAGGTCCACGGCGCGCACGGTCAGCAGGCCGGGGTCCCCCGGGCCGCTGCCGACGAAGGAGACCCAGCCACGAGGCGCGGGCGGTGTCGCCGGCGCGGTGGTCCCGGCGGCGACGCCGGGCGTCGCGGTGGTGCGGGTGGTGGTGCGTCGCGTCATGCCTGCAGCTTCCTCACTGGTGCGTCCATCAGGTCGGCGGCGCCGTCGGCGAGCATCTCGCGCGCCAGGCGGGTCCCGACGCCGGAGGCGTCGCCGGTGGGACCGGTCGTGCTGGCGCGCACGCTGAGCGCGCCGTCCTCGGACAGGGCCACGGCCCTGACCCACAGCTCCTCGCCGTCCTCGCCCTCCGCGACCTCGGCCAGCGCACCGAGCGGCGCGGAGCAGCCCGCCTCGAGCGCGGCGAGCACGGCCCGCTCGGCCTCGACGGCCGCGCGCGTGCGGGGGTCGTCGAGCGCCGCGAGCGCCGCGACGAGCTCGGTGTCGTCGGAGCGGCACTCGACCGCGAGCGCGCCCTGCCCCGGGGCGGGGAGCACCTGGATCGGGTCGAGCACCTCGGTGACCTCGTCGAGGCGGCCGAGCCGGGCCAGGCCGGCACGTGCCAGGACGACGGCGTCGACCTCGCCCGAGGCGACCTTGCCGATGCGCGTGCCGACGTTGCCGCGGATGCCCACGACCTCGAGACCGAGCCCGAGGGCGTGCAGCTGCGAGGCGCGCCGCGGCGAGCCGGTGCCCACGCGGCTGCCCGCGGGCAGCTCACCCAGGGTCAGCCCGTCGCGGGCCACCACCACGTCGCGGGGGTCCTCCCGCGGCGGCACGGCCACCAGGGTGATGCCCGGCTCGGGGTAGGTGGGGATGTCCTTGAGCGAGTGCACCGCGACGTCGACCTCGCCGCGCAGCAGCGCCTCGCGCAGGGCGGAGACGAAGACGCCCACCCCGCCGTACGACGCCAGCGGCGTGCCGCTCGCCTGCGAGCGGTCGCCCTCGGTCGTCACCTCGACCAGCACCGCCTCGCGCCCCAGCCGGGTGCGGACGGCCTCGGCGACGTGGCCCGACTGGGTGGTGGCGAGGGCCGAGGCGCGGGTGCCGACGCGCAGCGGGGCGCTCACGAGACCCCCTCCGCCCGCGTGACGGCGTCGACCGCGTCGGGGTCGAGCGAGAACAGCTCCGCCAGTGCGGCGGCGTAGGAGACGGCGCCGGCCTCGCCGGCGAGCTCCTTGACCCGCACCGTCGGCTGGTGCAGCAGCTTGTCGGCCACGCGGCGCACGGCGTGCAGCACCTCGGCACGCACCACCGGGTCGAGGTCGGGCAGCCGGTGGTCGAGGCGCTCCATCTCGGCCTCGACGACACCGGTCGCCATCGTGCGCAGCGCCACCACGGTCGGCGCCACGCTGCGCTGGTGGCGGGCGGTGAGGAAGGCCGCGACCTCCTCGCCGACGATGCGGCGCACCCCCTCGACCTCCCGGCCGGCGTCGGTGTCGCGCAGCTCCTCAGCCAGCGTGGCCAGCCCGACGACGGTGAGGCCGGGCAGCGTCGCGACCTCGGGCTCGACGTCGTGCGGCAGCGCCAGGTCGAGCACGGCGAGCGGCTGGTCGGCTCCGCGACCGGCACCGGCCCGGGCCGCCTCGAGCGAGGCGCGCGTGACGACGACGCCGGCGGCACCGGTGCAGGAGACCACGACGTCGGCCTCGGCCAGCTCGACGGCGAGGTCGGTCAGCGGCGCCGTGCGGGCGGCGTACTCGGCGGCGAGCCGGTCGGCGTTGGCGGCGGTGCGGTTGACCACCACGAGGTCGGCGACGCCGGCGCGCGACAGCGTGGCGGTGGCGAGCGAGGCCATCGACCCCGCGCCCACCACCACGGCGCGTCGCCCGGCGACCGGGCCGACGGCCACCTCGGCACGCTCGAGCGCGGCACTCACCAGCGACGGGGCGGCGCGGTCGATCCCGGTCTCGGCGCGCGAGCGCTTGCCGACGCGCAGGGCCTGCTGGAACAGGGCGTTGAGGGCGGGCCCGGCGGTGCCGAGCTCCTGGCCCAGGCGCAGCGCCTCGCGGGTCTGGCCGAGGATCTGGCCCTCGCCGACGACCATCGAGTCGAGCCCCGAGGCGACGTGGAAGAGGTGGGAGACCGCGCCGTCGTCGTAGTGGACGTAGAGGTGGCGCAGCACCTCCTCGGTGCTCTGGCCGGCCCGCTCGACGAGCAGGCGCGAGACGTCCTCGACGCTGCCGTGGAAGCGGTCGACCTCGGCGTAGATCTCGAGGCGGTTGCAGGTGGCGATGACCGTGGCCTCGCCGACGTCCTCGCAGGAGGCGACGTCGGTGACCAGCTTGGTGACGCCCTCGCGGCCGAGCGCGAGGCGCTCGAGGACCGCGACGGGAGCGGTGCGGTGGGACACACCCACGACCAGGACGCTCACGCGCTCACCTCCCCCACGCCGTCGACGTCGGCCGCGACGGGCAGCTTGCGCTGCTCGTGGTAGGCCAGGATCTGCAGCTCGATGGACAGGTCGACCTTGCGCACGTCGACGCCCTCGGGCACCTGCAGCACGCTCGGGGCGAAGTTGAGGATGCTGGTGATGCCGGCGTCGACCATCGCGTCGGCGACGTCCTGGGCGGCATGGGCCGGTGTGGCGATGACGCCGATCGCCACGCCGTGCTCGCGGGCGATCCGGGCGAGGTCGTCGAAGGGCTCGACCGGCAGCCCGGAGACCACCTCGCCGTGGCGGGACTCGTCGGCGTCGAGCAGGGCCACGATGCGGAAGCCGCGGCTGCGGAAGCCCGAGAAGCTGGCGAGGGCCTGGCCGAGGTTGCCGATGCCGACGACGATGACCGGCCAGTCCTGGGTCAGGCCGATCTCGCGGGCGATCTGGTAGCGCAGGTAGGCCACGTCGTAGCCGACCCCGCGGGTGCCGTAGGAGCCGAGGTAGGACAGGTCCTTGCGCAGCTTGGCGCTGTTGACGCCGACGGCGGCCGCGAGGTGCTCGCTCGAGCAGGTCGAGGTGCCCTGGTCGGCCAGGGTGGTCAGGGCCCTCAGGTAGACGGGCAGTCGCGCGACCGTGGCCTCCGGGATGTCCCGGCCGTGGTCGGCGGAGTTCCGTGCGCTCACAGTGCTCTCGTTCCCGTCGCTCGGACCCCGGGGCCTGGGCAGTTCCCCTGGGTTCGGTCACCGAGCGGCGTTGGCCACTGTAGGAGTTTGTGAACGTGGGAACAAACCGGAGGAATGCCCGAGATGCCGCGCGGGCGCTGGCTGCGCAGGTCACCGCACCCGCGTGTGACGGGCGTCATGCGCGCGCGGGCCGGGCGACCCCTCCTCAGCCCCGCCGCGGGGTCGTCAGCGCCGCGCGCAGGCGCGCCGGGTCGACGCGCCAGAAGTCGTGCTGACGACCGTCGACGAAGGTCACCGGGATCTCCTCGCCGTAGCGGGCGAGCAGCTCGGCGTCGGTCGTGACGTCGAGCTCCTCGAAGGCCTCGCCGAGCTCGGCGCACACGGCCGCGACCACCGCCCGCGCGTCGTCGCACAGGTGGCAACCCGGCTTGCCCAGCAACCGGACACGCGGGCCGGCCGGCCGGTCGGGCTCGGGGGTGCGGCGGCGGAGGACCACGCGGCGACCTCAGACCAGGCCGTCGGCGCGGCGGCGGGCCATCCCGCGCAGCCGGCCCTTGGCCACCTTGCCCGTCGCGGTGCGCGGCAGCTCGTCGACGACCTCGAGCCGGGCCGGCACCTTGAACCGGGCGAGCCGCTCCTCGCACCGGGCCCGGGCGGTCTCGGCGAGCGCGGCGCGCTCCTCCACCGGCAGGTCGGTGCGGAGGTAGGCCACGACGGCCTCCCCGGTCGCCGGGTCGGGCACTCCGACGACGGCCGCCGAGACGACACCGGGCACGGCGGCGAGGACCTCCTCGACCTCGGCGGGGTAGACGTGGAAGCCCGACACCACCACGACGTCGCGCACGCGGTCGACGAGCGTGAGGTGGCCGTCGTCGTCGAGGAGGCCGACGTCGCCGGTGCGCCACCAGCCGTCGGCACCCGGACCGTCGGCCCCGTCGGGCCAGTAGCCGGAGAAGAGGTGGTCGCCGCGCACCTCGATCTCGCCCGGGTCGCCCGGCGCCGCGGGCGCGCCGGCGTCGTCGACGAGCCGCAGCTCGACCCCGGGCAGTGCCGCGCCGACCGACCCGGCCGACGCTGGCACGTCGCCGACGAGGGTGCTCGTCACGACGGGGGCCGCCTCGGTGAGGCCGTAGCCCTGGGCGACGACGTGACCGGTGACGGCGCGGAACTGCTCGACGGTCTCGGCCGGGAGCGGCGCGGAGCCGCTGACGACCAGCCGCACGCCGGCGAGCGCGGCGCGCACCCGGTCGGGCTCGAGCGCGAGCCACGCCGCGAGCACCGGCGGCGCGACGGGCAGCACCGTGCACCCGGCCCGCTCGACCAGCGCGAGCGTGCCCTCGGGGTCGAAGCGGCGCTGCAGCACGAGCGTGCCCGCGGTGCGCAGCACCGGGCCCAGCACGGCGTTCAGCCCGTAGACGTGGAACAGCGGCAGCACCCCCAGCACGACGTCGTCGCCGCGCACGAGCGGCGGCTCCACCGCACCGACCTGCGCGAGGTTGGCCAGCAGGGCGCGGTGGGTCAGCATCGCCGCCCGGGGCCGGCCCGACGCCCCGCTCGTGAGCAGCAGCACGGCCAGCGACTCCGGGTCGGCACGACCCGGCAGGGCCCGGCCGACCAGGTTGCGCAGCTCGTCGAGCGACTGCTCGCCCGCGCGCTGCTCGGCGCCCGCGGCGACGACGCGGGGGGCGGGCTCGGCGAGCCCGTCGACGGCCTCGCGCACCACCACGACCGACGCCGCGTCGCACAGCACGACGCGGGCGCCGGTGCCCGCCACCGCCGCACGGAGGTCGGCGGCACCGGCGCGCGGGTTCAGCGGCACCGCCACCGCGCGGGCGCGGAGCACCGCGAGGTAGGCGACGACGAGGTCGACGGAGTTCTCCTGCACCAGCGCGACGCGGTAGCCCGCCACCACGCCCGTGCGCGCCAGGCCGGCGGCCGTGCGCGCGACCAGGTCCTCGACCTCGGCCCAGGTCAGGGAGCGCCCGTCCTCCTCGACCATCGCCCGCCCCTCGGGGCGCTCGGCCGCGGCGCGCGCGAGCAGCTCGTCGACGGCGTACGCCGCGCCCGACGGCGCCGCGGCGGGGGTCTGGTCGGGCTCGCCCATGGGGGTGATGGTCCCACAGCGGGCACCGCCCGGCGCGCCCCTGGGCCGCACGGGCCCGCCTCACTACGCTGCGCACGTGGACGCGCCGCCGCCCGGAGGACCCGAGGCCCCCCGCACCCCGCCCCCCGCCCGGGAGGCGCCGCAGGCGCGGGCAGCGCGGCAGTCGCGCAGCGGGGGCGCGCGCCCTCGCCCGCCCGACCTGCGCCAGCGCTCCCGCCTGGCCGGGGAGGCCGCGGCCGCCGCCGCCGAGGTCGAGTCGGCACTCGACGTGCCGCCGGACCCCACCGCGGCCGCGTTCTTCGACGTCGACAACACGGTCATGCAGGGCGCCAGCATCTTCCACCTGGCCCGCGGCCTGCACCGCCGCGAGTTCTTCACGACCCGCGAGATCCTGGGCGCGGCCTGGAAGCAGGCCTACTTCCGCGTGGTCGGCGTCGAGGACCCCGCCCACGTCGCCGAGGCCCGCGCCTCCGCGCTGTCCTTCATCGCCGGCCACACCGTCGCGGAGCTCGAGGAGCTGGCCGAGGAGATCTTCGACGAGGCGATGGCGCACCGGATCTGGCCGGGCACCCGGGCGATGGCCCAGCTCCACCTCGACCGGGGCCAGCGGGTCTGGCTCGTCACCGCGGCGCCGATCGAGATCGCCCAGGTCATCGCGCGCCGGCTCGGGCTCACCGGCGCCATGGGGACCGTCGCCGAGCACGTCGACGGCGTCTACACCGGCCGGCTGGTCGGCGACATGCTGCACGGGCCCGCGAAGGCCGAGGCGGTGACCGCGCTCGCGGCGCGCGAGTCGCTCGACCTCGCCCGCTGCTCGGCGTACTCCGACTCCGCCAACGACCTGCCGCTGCTGGAGCTGGTCGGTGACCCCTGCGCGGTCAACCCCGACGCCCGGCTGCGCGCCGCCGCCCGTGAGCGCGGCTGGCGCGTCCGCGACTACCGCACGGCCCGCAAGGCCGCGCGCGCCGGCCTCGTCGTCGGCGGCGCCGCGGGTGCGGTCGCCGGGGCGGTCGCCGCCGGCGCGGCGGTGCGTCGACGCTGAACCGCGGCAGGGACCTGCGGCACCGACCCGCTGCCCTGGCCGGATCCGGTCAAGGCGGGCACAAGGAACGCCGAGCAATCCTGCAGTCCCGTTCCCAAGACGGCCGAATCGTCCTACCCTCAGCGGAGGGCTACTGCGAGGTAGCCCCCTGGGGAGGGCTCAGCACATGCAGACGGGACGTCCGGACGTCGCGCGCGGTCTCGACGCGCTGCGCGCCTCCGTGCTCGCTGCGCTCGCCGCCCTGCAGCCCGCCCAGCCGCTCCTCGCCGGCACGACCGGCACCGCGGCGAGCCGCCCCGGCGTGCTGTGGGCCGAGGCGCTGCCGCTGCCCGACGTCGGCCCCGACCTCGGCGGCGGGCTCGGCCCGGTCGGTCCGCACGACGACGCGGAACTCGCCGCCTCCTCGGAGGAGTGCGAGCACGAGCGGTCGCGGCTGATCGCGCTCGTCGAGCTGGCGCGCGACGGCGACAAGGAGGCGTTCGGCCTCCTCTACGACCACTACCACCCGGCGGTCTACCGGTTCCTCTTCTACCGGACGCGCTCGGTGGCGCTGGCCGAGGACCTCACCTCGGAGACGTTCTTCCGCGCGCTGCGGAGCATGAACGGCTTCCGCTGGCAGGGCAAGGACTTCGGCGCCTGGCTGATGACGATCGCCCGCAACCTCACCACCGACCACTTCAAGGCCGGGCGCACCCGCCTGGAGTCGACGACCGAGGACATGGGGCTGCACGACTCCCCCACGGAGGGGCCCGAGGAGACCGTCCTCACCCACATCACCCACGAGGTGCTGCTCGAGGCGCTGCAGTCGCTGCCCGCCGAGCAGCAGGAGTGCCTCGTGATGCGCTTCCTGCAGGGCATGAGCATCGCGGAGACCGCCGCCGCGCTCGGTCGCAGCGACGGCGCGGTCAAGCAGCTGCAGCTGCGCGGGGTGCGCAACCTGGCCAAGCTGATGCCCGAGGGGATCCGGGACTGATGGCCGCCGCACGTGCTACCCACCTCAAGGCCGCTGCAAGCGCAGCCGCGGAGTTGCCCTCGACACGCGTCGCCCCCGTAACCTCCCCGACCCGGGGCTCGTTGACCACCTCGACAGCGACCACCGCGCCCCACCGGGCGCCCCGCACCTCAGGACGGCCCCGATGAGCTCCGCGTTCGCACGCCGACGCGCCGACCGGTTCGACGCCCTGGTCGGCGACCCGACCGCCACGGCCGACGACGCGCGCACCGCCGAGCTGCTCGAGCTGGTGGGGGCGCTGCGCTCCGTGCCCGCCCCGGCGCCGCGGGCCGACTTCTCCGCCGCGCTGCGCGAGCAGCTGATGGCCGAGGCCGACACCGTGCTGCTGCCGCGCGACCGCTCGGTCGACGCCCGCCTCACCCTGCCCGCCGCCCGCCCGCAGCGCACCCGGCGCGACCGTCGCCTGGCGGTCGCCGCCGGCACGCTCGCCGTCGTCGGCGCCACCACCTCGATGGCGATGGCGGCGCAGACCGCCTTGCCGGGCGACGCGCTCTACCCCGTCAAGCGCGCCCTCGAGGACGCCCGCACCGGCGTCTCCGTCGGCGAGGGCGCCAAGGGCTCCACCCTGCTCGCCTCGGCCTCGGGTCGCCTCGACGAGCTCGCCGAGCTCGCCCGTCGCGACACCGCCGAGAGCAGCGCCGCCGTCCCGGTCACCCTGGAGGCCTTCACCGCCCAGGCGGCCGAGGCCGCCGCCCTGCTCGTCGAGTCCTACGAGGAGTCCGGCGAGGCCGAGGCGATCGCCACGCTGCGCGACTTCACCGCCCAGAGCATGGCCGAGCTCGCCGCGCTCGAGCAGGTGCTGCCCGCCTCCGCCCGCGACGCCCTCCGCGAGGCCGCGCAGCTGCTGGCCGAGATCGACGCCACCGCCGCCGCCCTCTGCCCGACCTGCGGCGGCAGCGGCGTCACCGAGGTGCCGCTCTCGCTGCTCGGCGCGGTCGACGGCCAGTTCCGCGACCTGATGGCCCCGGTCCGCGCCACCGACGCCACCCGCGGCCGCACCGCCCCCCAGGCCCCCGGTCGCGGTCGTGGTCGCGGCGGGTCGGGGCCGGCGGCCGCCCAGCCGACCCCCGAGGTGCCCGAGCGCGAGGTGTCCGGCCCCGGCTCCGTCTTCGCACCGCCCTCCTCGGGCGGCAGCACCGGCGGCACCAGCGGTGGTGGTGACCCCACCCTCGGCGGCCTGCTGCCGGGCGGTTCCACCGGTGTCTCCGGTGGTGGCGCCGGCCCGCTCCTCGAGCCCCTCGACCCCGTCCTCGAGCCGCTCGCGCCGATCACCGACCCCGTCACCGGCCTGGTCGAGGACACCCTCGGCGGTCTCGGCGACGCCACGTCGGGCGGCTCCGGCCGCTGACGGGTCACCCCGACCCACCCTGCTGACCCACCGGCCGCGGGCGGGCCGTGGCGGTGCAGGGCGGCTCAGCCGAAGACGGAGCCGCGCTCGACCAGGAGCCGGTAGAGCGTCTGCTGGATCGTCTCGCGCACCTGGTCGGTCACGTTGAAGACCAGCATCGGGTCCTCGCCCGCGCCCTCGTCGTAGGCGTCGGTGCGGATGGGCTCGCCGAACTCGATGATCCACTTCGAGGGCAGCGGCACCAGCCCGAGCGGGCCGAGCCAGGGGAAGAGCGGTGTGATCGGCACGTAGGGCATGCCGAGCAGGCGGGCCAGCGACGGCACGTTGCCCACCAGCGGGTAGATCTCTTCCGCGCCGACCACCGAGAGCGGGATGATCGGCACGCCGGTGCGGATCGCGGCGGAGACGAAGCCGCCGCGGCCGAAGCGCTGCAGCTTGTAGCGCTCGGAGTAGGGCTTGCCGATGCCCTTGAACCCCTCGGGCCACACACCGACGAGCTCGCCGCCGCGCAGCATGCGCTCGGCGTCCTCGGCGCACGCGAGCGTCGCCCCGCTGCGCCGCGCGAGCGTGCTGACGACCGGGAGGCGGAAGACCAGGTCGGCGCCGAGCGGGCGCAGGAACCGACCGGTCGCGTCGTGCGTGGACACCATGGTCATGAGGCCGTCGACGGGGATGGTGCCCGAGTGGTTCGAGACCACCAGCGCGCCCCCCTCGGCGGGGATGTTCTCCACCCCGCGCACCTCGATGCGGAACCACTTCTGCGCGATCGGGCGCAGCACGGCGTGCAGGAAGTGCTCGGTGACCTCGGCGTCGAAGCCGTACTCGTCGACGGTGTAGTCGCCCGTCAGCCGGTGGCGCGCCACCGCGAGCATGCGGGCCAGCTGCGGCTCCCACTGCGGGCCGAAGACCTCGCGCGCGGCGTGCTGCACCGCGGCGAGCCAGTCGCCGGCGGGGATGCCGTGGCGCGGGACGGTCGTGGCGGGCGCGCGACCGGCGTACGCCGTGCTGCCCGCGCCGCCGCCGGCCGGCGGGAGGGTGGAGAGCACCGGGGCCGGCGCGTCGCGCGGCGACGGGTCGTCCTCGGCCTCGGGCGGGGTGGCCGGGGTCTCGTGCCCCACCACGTCGGGCGCCGGATCGGGCGCGGACGCCGGGTCGGGCGCCGCGTCGTCGACGGCGTCCACCGCGTCCGTCGCGTCGGACGCGTCGGTGCCGGCCGGGTCGTCGCCGCGAGGCGCCGGGCGACCGCCGGCGAGGCCGCGGGCGGCCGAGGAGGGCCGGCGCTGGCCGCTGCCGCGGCCGGGACGGCCTCGGGTGCCGATCGGGATGATCTCGGCGTCACCCACGGGTGTCCTCCAGTCGACGGGTCAGGCCGGCGAGGGCGCGGTCGGAGGCGTCGACCGCCGGCGCGAGCACCGAGGGGACCCGGCCCGCGAAGTCGGCGAACGCCTCGGCGGTCGTGAACGTCGGGGTGAAGCCCAGCACGGTGCGCATGCGGGTGGTGTCGACGCCGCGGCCGTAGGTGAGCAGGTCGCGCAGCTCGGGCGAGAAGTCCTTGACACCCGCCTGCCGCACCAGGGAGCCGAAGCTGCGCAGCGCGGCGCCCGGCACCGGCACCGTCGGCTTGCGCAGGCGGCGCAGGGCCTGGCTCAGCACGAGCACCCCGTCGCCGGCGACGTTGAAGGTGCCGCGCACGCCGGTGCGGGCGGCGTGGCCCAGCGCGTCGAGCAGGTCGCGCTCGTGGAGGAACTGCAGCCGCGGGTCGAAGCCGACCACGCGGGGGACGACCGGCAGGCGGAAGTAGGCCGCGATCGGGCTGGCGACGTCGGGGCCGACCACGTTGGCGCAGCGCAGCGTCGTCACCGCGACGTCGGGCCGGCGGCGGGCGAAGCCGCGCACGTAGGACTCCACCTCGGCGGCGTCCTTGGCGTAGCCGGAGCGCGGGGTGCGCCGCGGGTCCATCTCCTCGGTGAACATCGCGGGGTCGCGACTGCTGGCGCCGTAGATCGTGGTGGTCGACTTGACCACGAGCTGGCGCAGGTCGGGCGCCTGCTGGCAGGCCGCGAGCAGCTGCATCGTCCCGATGACGTTGAGCTCCTTCATCGTGCCGCGCCCGCCGCTGGTGCCCGGCGTCGAGATGACGCTCATGTGCACCACGGTGTCGACCCGCTCCTTGGCGACCACCTTGGCGATCACCGGGTTGCGGATGTCGGCGCGCACGAAGGAGACGCCGCCGATGTCGCCGCGCGGCGGCACCACGTCGACGCCGATCACGCGGTCGACGGAGGGGTCGTCCGCGGCCCGGCGCGCGAAGCGCCGTCCGAGGTCCCGGGAGACCCCGGTGACCAGGACGACCCTCCCCACCGGCGTGGGCCTTACTTGCCGAGCTTGCGGCGCTGCACCCGCGTCTTCTTCAGGAGCTTGCGGTGCTTCTTCTTGGCCATGCGCTTGCGCCGCTTCTTGATGACAGAACCCACAGGGAAACCTTTCGCACGCTGGGGCCGCCGACGGACGTGCGTCCGGGCGGACCGGCACAGCCTAACGGGCCGGTGTCGTGCGGGAGGAATCAGGCGGTGCGGGCGGGCGGGCGGTGCGACGCAGGGCCGGGGCGGGCGGTGTGGCCCGCGGCTCAGCCGGCGTCGAAGAAGCTCTTCTGCAGGTAGGCGTCGACGTCCTGCTCGGTGACCCGGAAGGAGCGACCCACGCGCAGCGCGGGGAGCTCCCCGTTGTGCACGAGGCGGTAGACCGTCATCTTCGAGACGCGCATCATCTGCGCGACCTCTGCGACGGTGAGGAACTTCTTGTCGGGGCTGTCCCCGGACGTGCTCGCAGCCATGTGGGCACCGGATCTTCCTGAGCAGCACGCCGCCGGCTTCCCCACCGGCGGTCCACGAGCTGCGTTGGTGTGAGGGTAGGGCCTGGAGTGACGCGGGGGAAGTGTGTGACTCGGAAATCTGCCATCACGCGGCGTGTCGGGTTGCGCGGTCTGGTCCGGCCGGACCTCGACTCACCGACGTCGGCGGTGCGGTGGCCTCACCAGAGCCCGGTGAGCGGGTCGAGCCCGTGCAGCGGGAAGGCGGCCTGGCGGGTGGCGTGCACCGCGCGGTCGAGCCAGGTGTCGGGGTCGTAGCCCTCCGACCAGTCACGCCACCGCACCGTGCGCCCGTCGGTCATGCGCATCGGCGCCACCCGGCCCAGCGAGGTGCGCACGTGGTCGCGCCACGCCTCGGGGGTGGGCGTCGCGGGGTCGACGGGCACGCCCGCGACGACCGCGAGCAGGTGGCTCCAGGCCCGCGGCACCACGTCGACCAGCGCGTAGCCGCCCCCGCCCGTCACCACCCAGCGACCGCCCGCCACCTCGTGGGCGAGGTCGTGCAGCGCGAGGTAGGTCGCGCGCTGGCCGTCGACGGTCAGCATCATGTGGGCCAGCGGGTCCTCGATGTGGGAGTCGCAGCCGTGCTGGGTGACGAGCACGTCGGGGGCGAACTCGCGCAGCAGCGGTGGCACGACGGCGTGGAACGCGCGCAGCCACCCGGCGTCCGAGGTGCCGGGCGGCAGCGCGACGTTGACCGCGGACCCCTGCGCGTCGGGACCGCCGAGGTCGTCCGGGAAGCCGGTGCCCGGGAAGAGCACCTGCCCGGTCTCGTGCAGGCTGATCGTCAGCACCCGGGGGTCGTCCCAGAAGATCCGCTCGACCCCGTCGCCGTGGTGGACGTCGACGTCGACGTAGGCGACCCGCTCCGCCCCGTGCGCCAGCAGCCAGCGGATGCCGACCGCGACGTCGTTGTAGACGCAGAAGCCGCTGGCCCGGTCGGGCATGGCGTGGTGCAGCCCGCCGGTGATGTTGGCGCTGTGCAGGGCCTCGCCCTCCCACACGGAGCGGCACGCCTCGACGGTGGCGCCGACGACGTGGGCGGCCCCGTGGTGCATCCCCCGGAACACCGGGTTGTCGTCGGTGCCGAGCCCCCGCTCCAGGTCGGCCAGACGCGGGTCGGCGCCGACCCGGCCGACGGCCTCGATGAGCGCGGGGTCGTGCACCGTGGCGAGGAGGTCCTCGTCGGCGACCGGGGCGGCGACCTGCCGCAACCGCGGGCCGAGCACCCCGAGCTCGTCGGCGAGGCGCATCGTGAGGTCGACCCGCACCGGCGACATCGGGTGGGACGGGCCGAAGTCGTAGTCGGTCAGGCTCGGGTCGAAGACCACGGAGGCCGGGCCGGGGCACCTGACGTGCCCCGCGGTGCCGGAGCCCTCCTCGACGGGCATGGCCGCGACCCTACCGCCGGGCCGTGCGCGGGCACGCCGTGCTCAGCCCCCGGCGAGCTCGCGGCTGCGGTCGCGCGCGGCGGCCAGCGCGTCGAGGAAGGCCGCCCGCAGGCCGTGCTGCTCCAGCACCGCGAGGGCGGCCGCGGTCGTGCCGCCCGGGGAGGTCACCTGCTCGCGCAGGAGCGCCGGGTGCGTCCCCGTCTCGTGCACCATCGTGGCGGCACCGAGCACCGTCTGCACCGCCAGCTCGGTGGCGGTCGGGCGCGGCAGGCCGAGGCGCACACCCGCCTCGACCATCGCCTCGACGACCAGGAAGACGTAGGCCGGGCCGGAGCCCGAGAGCGCGGTGGCGGCGTCCTGCTGCGACTCCGGCACGCGAACCACGCGGCCGGTGCCGCGCATGAGCGACTCGGCCTCGGCGAGGTGGGCCTCGCCCGCGCTGGCACCGCCCGACACGACCGCCATCCCCTGGTCGACGGTGGCCGGGGTGTTCGGCATGACGCGCACGACCGCCACGCCCTCGGGCACGCGCTGCTCGAGCCACGCCGTGCCCACGCCGGCGGCGAGCGAGACGACGACCTGGCCCGGGGCCATCGCCGGGGCGACCTCGACCAGCAGCGCCTCGAGGTCCTGCGGCTTGACCACCAGCACGACGGTCGCCGCCCCGCGCACGGCGTCGGTCGCGCGCAGGGCGCGCACGCCGTGGCGCTCCTCGAGGTCGCGGGCGCGGTCGGGGTCCTTCTCCGACACGACCACGGCCTCGGGCGGCCGGCCGGAGCGCAGCAGGCCGGCGAGGACCGTCTCGCCCATCACGCCGCCGCCGAGGACGGCGGTGACGGGGTGGTCGGGAGGCGAGGTCAGCGGGGGTCCGGACGGGGCGGGGTCGGTCACGTCAGCTCCTGGTGCGGCGGTCGGCGGGACGGTCGGCCGGCCCCGCGGGGCCGGCGCGGCCCCCGGACCGGTGGGCGCCGTGGGGTCGGCGCTCCGCGAGCTCGGCGGCGCGGTCGCGCAGGTCGAGCGCCCGCACCCGGGCACGACCCAGCGCGCCGTCGACGGCCCTCCCCAGGGCGGCGGCCAGCGTCTCGGGGGGCCGCGACGCCCGCCGGCCCCACCGCAGGACCGCCCGCACGCACTCGCCGTCCGCGGCCAGCGCGTCGGCCCGGGCGAGGTCGCGGCCGGCCACCAGCAGCTCGTAGCTGCCGGCGGCCCGCGCGTGGCGCCCGGCCAGCGCACGGGTGACCCGCAGCAGCAGCTCGTCGGTGGCGTCGACCTCGGGCGTGCCCTGCCCCGCCATGAGCACCCGGAGACAGCGCACGAAGGAGCGGTCGGCCTCCAGCCCGGAGCGGTACGCCGCGTGGGTGCGGTCGGCAGGCCCGCCACGGCCCCCCGGCCCGGGTGCGCTGCCGTCGGTGGGGTGCGCGCGGTGGGGCAGGCCGCCGCGCAGCAGCCGCACCCGGGAGCCCTCGTGGGCGAGCCCGCGGCAGTCGGCCTCGGCCCGGTGCAGACCCGCGCGCACGACGACGCCGGTCTCGGGGAAGTCCTTGCGCAGGTCGCGCAGGATGCCGAGCGCGCGGTCGACGGGCAACCGGTCGTCGGTGTCGACCGTGACGCCCACCCCGGCGTTGCGCGCGGCGCGGCAGACCTGCTGGGCGCGGTCGAGCACGACGGCGTCGGAGCGCACGTGGCCGGCGGGGAGCGCGTCGGTCGCGAGCGGGGTCACGAGGGCGGGCAGCAGCAGCACCACGTCGGGGCTGCGGGGCGCGGTCTGCTGGCCGAGCGCGGCCAGCAGCGTGCGCAGGTCCTCGACCGCGACGGCGGCGGCGCCGACGCGGGTGGTCGCGCCTGCCCGGCGCTCGAGCGTCACCGCCACCCCGGCCTCGTGCAGCGCGGCGGCGGCCCGGGCGGCCTCGACGGGGCCCGTCGCGGTCACCGGCCCGCGGCGTCCTCGGATCGGCAGCACCCCGCCCACCCTACGGTCCCCCGAGGTGGCGTCGGGCGAAGTCGAGCGACTCCCGCAGGTCGGCCTCGCGCTCCTCGCGCGTGGTGGCCTTGCGCGTGTTGATCTCGAGGACGACGTGGCCGGTGAAGCCGCGCGCGGCCAGGCGCCGCAGCAGCTCGGCGGCGCCGGTGGTGCCGCGCCCGGGCACGAGGTGCTCGTCCTTGGCCGACCCGCGCCCGTCGGTGAGGTGCAGGTGGCGCAGCCGGTCGCCGAGGCGCTCGCACATGGCGATCGGGTCGCTGCCGGCAATGGCGGCGTGGGAGAGGTCGACGGTCGTGTGGGCGTAGGGCTCCTCCGAGGGGTCCCAGCCCGGCAGGTACATCTCGACGCCCCTGCGGTTGCGGGCACGCCAGGGGTACATGTTCTCCACGGCGAAGGCGAGCCCCGTCGAGGCCTCGAGCGCCGCGATGCCGTCGACGAAGCCGGCGGCGTAGTCCTTCTGCCAGCGGAACGGCGGGTGCACGACGACCACGTCGGCGCCCACCTCGTGGGCCATCTCGGCGGAGCGCTCGAGCTTGCCCCACGGGTCGGTGCCCCAGACCCGCTGGGTGAAGAGCAGGCACGGCGCGTGCACCGCGCAGACCGGCACGCCGTGGTGCTCGGCGAGCTGGCGCACGGCGGCGGTCTGCTGCGAGAGGCCGTCGACGCCGACCATCACCTCGACGGCGTCGTAGCCGAGCTCGGCCGCCCATGCGAAGGCGTGCGCGGTCGACTCGGGGTAGACCGAGGAGGTGGACAGGCCGACCAGGGGGCCGCCCCGGGAGGAGCCGTCAGGCACGTCGCACCACCCTCAGCCCAGGAAGCCGAAGCGGTCGAGGCGCTCGAGGATGACGCCCTCGCGCAGCGCCCAGGGGCAGATCTCGAGCGCGGACAGGTCGAAGACGTCGAGCACCGCCTCGGCCACCAGCGCGCCGGCGACGATCTGGTGGGCACGGTTGGCGGAGACGCCGGGCAGCTCGGCCAGCGCCGCGTGGTCCATGGCCAGCAGCTCGGGCAGCCGCTCGCGCAGCACGTCGGCCGGCAGCTCGCGGCGCAGCAGCGCACCCTCGCCCGACGCCGGCGCACCGCAGATGCGGGCCAGCGAGCGGAAGGTCTTGGAGGTGGCCGCGGCGCGGTCGGGCGCGCCGGGGCGCAGCAGGTGGCCGGCGTCGCGGGCGACCTCCGCCCGCAGGTGGCGCCGCAGCCCCCGCACGGCGTCGGGGTCGGCGCGCAGCCCGGGGCCCGCGTCGGCGCCGAACCACTCCCGGGTGAGCCGGGCCGCACCGAGCGGCAACGACCAGGCGACGTCGGGGGCCTCGTCGGTGCCGCCCGCGATCTCGAGGCTGCCGCCGCCGATGTCGAAGACCGCCAGGCGGCCGGCCGACCACCCGAACCACCGGCGTACGGCCAGGAAGGTCAGGCGGGCCTCGTCCTCGCCCGACAGCACCGCGATGCGCTCGCCGGTGGCGGCGGCGACGTGGTCGAGCACCGCCTCGGAGTTGACGGCGTCGCGCACCGCGGAGGTGGCGAAGGACAGCGTCTCCTCGCAGCCGCGGTCCTCGGCGACGACGAGCGCCTCGGCCGTGAAGGCGGTGAGCGCCTCGAGGCCCTCGAGCGTGACGGCACCGGTCGCGTCGAGGTGCTCGGCGAGGCGCAGCGGCTGCTTGTGGGAGAAGGCCGGGAGCGGCGCCGCGCCCGCGTGCGCGTCGACCACCAGCAGGTGGCCGGTGTTGGAGCCGATGTCGAGGACGCCCAGGCGCATGGGCCCCACCGTAGCCACGGCCCGGCGACTAGGGTCGCCTGCGTGCCCGAGGTCGACCCCGTCTTCCCCCGTGCCTACGTCGAGCTCGCCGACCCGGCCGACCCCGACCAGGTCTTCCGCTGCGACCTGACCTGGTTGACCTCGGCCTACACCTGCATCTTCGGGCAGGGCTGCCCCGGCATCTACGCGAGCTCGCCCGAGACCGGCTGCTGCACGCTCGGCGCGCACTTCGCCGACCGCGACGACGAGCGGCGGGTGGCCGAGCACGTCGCGCAGCTGACCCCGGCGCAGTGGCAGGGCCACCCGGGCCGCCGCGTGCGCCGCGACGACTGGGTCACCACCGACGACGGTGAGCGCAAGACGCGGGTCGCCGACGTCGACGGGCAGGAGGCGTGCGTCTTCCACAACCGCGGCGACTTCGCGGCCGGCGCGGGCTGCGCGCTGCACCTGCTGGCGCTCGAGCAGGGCCGCGAGCCCCTCGAGACCAAGCCCGACGTCTGCTGGCAGCTGCCGATCCGCCGCACCTTCCGGGAGGTCGAGCGGCCCGACGGCACGGCCTACACCGAGGTCGGGATCGAGGAGTACGACCGCCGCGGCTGGGGGCCCGGCGGGCACGACCTCGACTGGTACTGCTCGTCCAACACCGAGGCCCACGTCGCGCCGGAGCCGCTCTACGTGACGATGGCCGCCGAGCTCACCGAGCTGATGGGCCCCGCGGGGTACGCCGCGCTGGCAGCGCGGTGCGAGGCCCACCTGCGCTCGCGCAGCGCGCTCGCGCTGCACCCCGCCGACCCGCGCTGAGCGGGTGACCCCCGGTGAGGTGCTCGCGCCGAGCGACCGGGGGCGACGCGGTGGCGGCGCCGTCTCGACGTCGAGAGACCCGACCCCCGCTGTGGGGCGCGCCCCGCAACGGGTCCACAATGCTTCGCATGCGCCTGGACCACCTCAGCTTCGCGGCCGGCCCCGACGGCCTGGCGGCCACCGCCTCGCGCCTCGGCGGGCTCCTCGGCCGCGAGTTCGTCCCGGGCGGTGCCCACCCCCGCTTCGGCACGCGCAACATGACGCTCGCCCTCGGCGGCGGCTGCTACCTCGAGGTCGTCGAGGTGCTCGACCACCCGGCCTCCGACAAGGCGCCCTTCGGCCAGGCCGTGCGCGCCCGCTCCGCCCTGGGCGGCGGGTGGCTCGGCTGGGTCGTCGCCGTCGACGACATCACCGCGGTCGAGCAGCGGCTCGGGCGCGACGCGGTCAAGGGCAACCGGCACCGCCCCGACGGCACCGAGCTGCTGTGGAAGCAGATCGGCGTCAACGGCCTGATCGCCGACCCGCAGCTGCCGTTCTTCGTGCAGTGGGAGAGCCCGGCCGAGCTGCACCCGGCCCACGACGCCCCCGAGGACCTGAGCCTCGCCTGCCTCGAGATCGCCGGCGACCCGCAGCGGGTCAGCGAGTGGCTCGGCGAGAGCGTCGAGGCCCCGCTGGAGGACGTCAAGGTCGAGTGGGTCGCCCCCCACGGCACCCCCGGCATCATCGCCGCGCAGTTCCAGACCCCGCACGGCCTCGTGCGGCTCTGAGGGCCCTCCCCTGAGCCGCGGTCGGCTCCGCGCCGGCGAGCGGACCTCCCCGCGGGCGCTGCCGGGCGCCGTGCCGAGCCCCAACATCTGGCACCACACCGCGACCTACGAGCTCGAGAACCGCGCCTTCGACCCCGACGGGCTGGTCGAGCAGGCGATGGCCGCCGTCCACGACTGGTCGGGCCAGCACGTGCTCGACCTCGGCTGCGGCACCGGCTTCCACCTGCCCCGCTTCGCCGCGCGCGCGGCCCGGGTGACCGGCGTCGAGCCCCACGCCGACCTGCTCGCCTTCGCCGCCCGGCGTACCCGCAGCACCCCCGGGGTGACCACGCTGGCGGGCACGGCGCAGTCGGTCCCGCTGCCCGACGCCTCGGTCGACGTGCTCCACGCCCGGTGGGCCTACTTCTTCGGGCCCGGCTGCGAGCCCGGCCTCGCCGAGGTCGCGCGGGTGCTGCGGCGCGGCGGCACGGCCTTCGTCGTCGACAACGACGGCACCCGCTCCACCTTCGGCGGCTGGTTCCGCCGCGGCTACCCCGAGGTCGACCCCGACGACGTCCAGCGCTTCTGGACCGGGCGGGGCTGGGGCCGGGTCCCGGTGCTGACGCGCTGGCGCTTCGAGCACCGCGCCGACCTCGAGGCCGTCGTGCGCATCGAGCTGCCGACGGCCCTCGCCGAGGAGGTGCTCGCCGAGCACGACGGGCTCGAGGTCGAGTACGCCGTCGACGTCTGGTGGAAGCGGCACTGACGGGTCGTCGTCGTCAGGAGGACCCGCGCACCGTCAACGTGGGCGTGAGCAGCACCCCGGTCGCGGTCGGGCGAGGCGCGACCAGGCGCTCGGCGAGCGCCCGCACGACCTCGACCGCGACCTGCTCGAGGGGCTGGCGCACCGAGCTGAGCCCGCCCGGCACCACCTGGGCGACCTGGGAGTCGTCGAAGCCCACCACGGCGACGTCGCGACCGGCGGCCAGCCCGCGGTCGGCGAGGGTGTGCAGCACCCCCATGGCGAGCGTGTCGGAGGCGCAGACGAAGGCGGTGGGAGCGGCCTCGTCGAGCAGCACCGCGGAGGCCTCGCGACCGCTCGGCACGAGGTCCTCGACGCGGCTGGCCAGGCCGGAGGTCGACAGGCCGCGGTCGTGCAGGGCGTCGGCCCAGCCGGAGCGGCGGTCCTCGCCGATGAAGTTGTCCTTGCGCCAGCCGATCCAGGCGATGCGCTCGTGCCCGCGATCGAGGAGGTGGTCGGTGGCGAGGCGGGTGCCCGCGGCGCCGTCGACGTCGACCCACGGGTGGCGCGCCGCCGGGTTGTCCCAGGGCCGGCCGAAGGCGACGAACGGCGCGCCCTGCGCCTCGAGCCAGGCCGCCTGGGGGTTGCCCAACCAGGTGTCGGTCGCGACGAACGCGTCGACCGCGGTCGAGCGCAGCAACTCGTCGTAGCCCGCGACCGGGTCCTCCGGGTCGCCGGGGAAGAGCAGCACGTGGTGGCCGACCTCGCGGCACTCCTCGACGAGGGAGTGCACGAAGCGGTCCATCGTCGCGTTGGCCGTGCCCTCGGGCACCGGGGCGAAGCGCATGCCGACCAGCCGGCTGCTGCGGGTGCGCAGGCTGCGGGCCGCGCGGTTGGGCGAGTAGCCGAGCTGCGTGACGGCGGCACGCACCCGCTCGAGGGTGTCGGCCCGCAGCAGGTCGGGGTTGTTGAGCGCGTTGGAGACCGTCTGGCGCGACACCCCCGCCAGCTCGGCCACGTCGGCGAGGGTGGGCGGGGTGCTCGAGGGGCCGGACGGGGTGGAGGGGACCGACGGAGCGGGGGCGGAGGGCGTGCCGGGTCCGGTCGGCCCCGCCGGGCCGGCGGGGCCACCGGGGCCCGCGTCGTCGTGCGCGCCGGAGGCGTCGTCGGGCCCGCCGGGGCGGGACGGCCTGCGCACCATGACGGCTCCTTGATCGATCCAAACCGCGTCGTGGCGCAGACTACCGGCGCCCGGGCGGCCACGGGTCCACCCCGGCGAGCAGGGCTGTGGACGCGTCGCCCGCGACTGTCGGCGCGGTGGCCTAGCGTGCACGCCATGACCACCAGTGCCGGCCTGTCCGGCCCTCGCCGAGGCCGCGTCCCGCGCGCGTCCTACCGCTGCTCCGAGTGCGGGTGGGAGACCGCGAAGTGGGTCGGGCGCTGCGGCGAGTGCCAGGCGTGGGGCTCGGTCGCCGAGACCGCCGCCGTGCCGACCGGGCGCGCCAGCGCGGGCCCCGTGAGCGCCCCGGCGGTCCCGATCGGCCAGGTGTCGGTGGAGGAGTCGACCTTCCGGCCGAGCGGCGTGCCCGAGCTCGACCGGGTGCTCGGCGGCGGGCTGGTCCCGGGAGCGGCGCTGCTCATGGCCGGCGAGCCCGGCGTGGGCAAGTCGACCCTCCTGCTCGAGGTGGCGGCGCAGACCGCCCGCGCCGGACGGCGGGTCCTCTACGTCACCGGCGAGGAGTCCGCCTCGCAGGTGCGGTTGCGCGCCGACCGCACCGACGGCGTCCACGACGAGCTCTACCTCGCCGCCGAGACCGACCTGGGCGCCGTGCTGACCCACATCGAGCAGACCCGGCCGGCGCTGCTGGTGCTCGACTCGGTGCAGACGGTGTCGGCGCCGGGCGTCGACGGCGTGCCCGGGGGCGTCACCCAGGTCAAGGAGGTCGCCGCCGCGCTGGTGCGGGTCGCCAAGACGCGCGGCATCACCACCGTGCTGGTCGGCCACGTCACCAAGGACGGCACCATCGCCGGCCCCCGCGTGCTCGAGCACCTCGTCGACGTCGTGCTGCACTTCGAGGGCGAGCGCACCTCCCGCTTCCGCATGCTGCGCGCGATGAAGAACCGCTACGGCCCGGTCGACGAGGTCGGCTGCTTCGACCTCGGTCCCGACGGCATCACGGCGGTCACCGACCCCTCCGGCCTGTTCGTCGAGCACCAGCTGCGCCAGGTGCCCGGCACGTGCGTCGCGGTCTCGATGGAGGGCCGACGCCCCGTGCTGGCCGAGGTGCAGGCGCTGGTCACGGTCAGCCCGGCCGAGCGGCCGCGACGCACCACCTCGGGGCTCGACTCCTCCCGGGTGGCGATGATCCTGGCCGTCCTGCAGCAGCACTGCCGCATCCGCACCCACCAGTGCGACGTCTTCGCCTCGACGGTCGGTGGGGCGCGGGTGCACGAGCCGGCCAGCGACCTGGCGGTCGCGGTCGCCCTGGCCTCCTCCCACCTCGGCACCGCCCCGCCGGGCGGGGTGGTCGCCATCGGTGAGCTGGGCCTGGCCGGCGAGCTGCGCACGGTGCGCGACCTGCCGCTGCGCATCGCGGAGGCGGCGCGGCAGGGCTTCCGGGTCGCCCTGGTGCCCGGCGGCACCGAGAGGCGGCCGCGTCGCCCCGAGGAGCGCCGGGTCGACGGCATGCGGGTGGTCGAGGTCCCCGACCTCGAGTCCTGCCTGCGCCTGCTGCACCTCGTCGCGCCCGAGCGACGCGACCCGCCGCGCGGCCCTCGTCCCCTAGACTGACCGCGCGCCGGCCGGGGGCCGGGGCACACCTACCCGCGCGGCGCGCGGCGAGCGAGGGGACGAGACCCAGTGGTCGGCATCGAGCGCACCGACGACGTCCTGCGGCTCCGCGCGACGCTCGCCTCGATCGCGCCGGGCACCGCCCTGCGCGACGGCCTCGAGCGCATCCTGCGCGGCCGCACCGGCGCGCTGATCGTGCTGGGCAACGACCGCACGGTCGAGGGCATCGCGACCGGCGGCTTCTCCCTCGACGTGCCCTTCACCGCGACGGGGCTGCGTGAGCTGGCCAAGATGGACGGCGCGATCATCCTCGACCGCGACGTCACGCGCATCCACCGCGCCGCGGTGCACCTCATGCCCGACCACACGATCCCGTCGGAGGAGACCGGCACCCGCCACCGCACCGCCGACCGGGTCGCCAAGCAGACCGGCTTCCCCGTCATCTCGGTCTCGCAGTCGATGCAGATCATCGCCGCCTACGTCGGCGAGACCCGCTACGTCCTCGAGGACTCCGGGCAGATCCTGTCGCGCGCCAACCAGGCCCTGGCGACGCTCGAGCGCTACAAGCTGCGCCTCGACGAGGTCTCCGCGACGCTGTCGGCCCTCGAGATCGAGGACCTCGTGACCGTCCGCGACGTGGCGGTGGTCGCCCAGCGCCTCGAGATGGTCACCCGCATCGCGCGCGAGATCGAGGACTACGTGCTCGAGCTCGGCACCGACGGCCGCCTGCTCTCGCTGCAGCTCGAGGAGCTCGTCACCGGCGTCGACGTGGAGCGCGAGCTCGTCATCCGCGACTACCTGCCCACGGGCGGTCGCCGCACCACCTCGCCCGAGTCGCTGCTCGCCAAGCTCGAGGGCCTCTCCCCCACCGACCTGGTCGACGCCGCCTCGGTCGCGCGCAGCCTGGGCCTCGGCACCGGGGAGCACCTCGACGGCGCGGTCGCCCCGCGCGGCTTCCGGCTGCTGGCCAAGGTCCCCCGGTTGCCGGCACCCGTCGTCGACCGCCTCGTCGAGCACTTCGGCACCCTGCAGAAGCTGCTCTCGGCCGGCATCGACGACCTGCAGGCAGTCGAGGGCGTCGGCGAGCTGCGCGCGCGCAGCGTGCGCGAGGGCCTCTCGCGGCTGGCCGAGTCGAGCATCCTCGAGCGCTACGTCTGAGCCGGACGCGCCCAGGACCTCCGCGGCACGCGCGGCACCCACGGCGCGGCGTCAGCCGCGCGAGCCCCGACGTCCCGTGCCCCCGCCTCGCTTCCCCGAGGGCGACGGCGGCACCGTGCGCTCCACGACCGGCCGCTCGGGCGCGGTCAGCCGGAACTGCAGGTCGCTGGGCTCCCCGGAGAGCGCGGCGGCCTCGACGTGGTACCACCCGGGCAGGGCCCACGCGGTCAGGCGGGAGCACTCGTCGTCGGAGCGGCGGGCCGACCAGGTCACCTCCAGCACCGTGTCGACCGCCCGGCGCACCACCACCGACTCGCGCGGCAGCGCCCGGGGACACTGGCGGCTGCTCCAGATCTCGTCGTCACCGGAGCGGATGCGCAGGGTGAGCGAGTCGGGCGAGGCGTACCACCAGCACGCCTCCGACACCGTGGTGCGCAGCAGCAGCCGCACTGTCACCGGCGAGCCGCCCACGGCCTGCGGCACCTCGGGCACGACGCGCACGTCGGCGTCCTCGCAGCGACCCTCCGGCGCGGCCAGCGGCGCGGGCCGGCGCGGGCGCGCCTTGCCGCGGCCCTCCGCGGCCGTGCCGGCGCCCGCACGCTCCCGCGGGCCGCGCACCGCGGCGGGGGCGGTCGCGCTCGTCGGGCCGGGGGACTCCTGCGTCGTGGCCGACGCGGGGCGCGCGGCCTCGCGCGCCGTGTCCGCCCCGTCCGCACCGTCGCCGCCAGCGCCGAGCAGGCGGGTCAGGCCCACCACGAGCAGCACGACCGTGCCGAGCAGCACCAGGCGGCGCGTCCAGTAGACCCGGGCCGGCAGCGGGCCGCGGGGGCGCAGGCCGCGCGCGGGTCGGGGTCGACGCGTGGCAGGCATGGCCCCGACCGTAACCAGCGGGGGCCGCTCGGCGGCGGTGCCACTCCGGTGGGACCCGGTGCCGCTGCCTGCCTCTCCCGGGCGACGGCAGCCGCCTGCCTAGGATCGCCCTCGTGGAGCAGCCGCCGGACCTCGTCGAGCCGGTCCTGGCGTGGTACGACGTGCACGCGCGCGACCTGCCCTGGCGACGGCCGGAGGCCTCGCCCTGGTCCGTCGTCGTCTCGGAGTTCATGCTGCAGCAGACCCCGGTCGCGCGCGTCCTGCCGGTGCACGAGGCGTGGCTCGAGCGGTGGCCGGCGCCCGCCGCCCTCGCCGCGGCACCGACCGGCGAGGCCGTCCGGGCCTGGGGACGCCTCGGCTACCCCCGGCGGGCCCTGCGGCTGCACGCCGCGGCGACCGCCATGGTCGAGCAGCACGGCGGCGAGGTGCCGCGGGACCGCGAGGCGCTGCTCGCGCTCCCGGGCGTGGGCGACTACACCGCCGCGGCCGTCGCCAGCTTCGCCTTCGGCCAGCGCCACGTCGTGCTCGACACCAACGTGCGGCGCGTGCACACCCGCGTCCTCGGCGGCGCAGAGTTCCCCGGGCCGTCGGTCACCCGGGCCGAGCGCGACCGCGCCGCTGCCCTGCTGCCCGCCGACGAGGCCACGGCCGCCACCTGGTCGGTCGCGGTGATGGAGCTCGGCGCCCTCGTCTGCACGGCGGCGGACCCGTCGTGCCCCCGCTGCCCCGTGGCCGAGCACTGCGCGTGGCTGCGGGCCGGGCGGCCCCCGCACGCCGGGCCGCCGCGTCGCGCCCAGGCGTGGGCCGGCACCGACCGGCAGTGCCGCGGGCGGCTCCTCGGCGTGCTCCGAGACGCCGACGGCCCGGTCCACCGACAGCGGCTGGAGGCCGCGTGGGACGACGACGTGCAGCGCGAGCGGTGCCTCGCCGCACTGGTCGCCGACGGCCTGGCGGTCGCGACGTCGGGTGCGACGTACGCCCTGCCGGGCTGAGCCCGCGGACCGGACGGTGCCGGGCAGACCGGCCTCAGCGCCGCCAGGGCAGGCGGGAGCGGGAGCCGGCGTCGCCGGTGTCCCCGGCGGCGGGGACGGCCGCCTCGACGGCCGCGCGGACGGCGTCGGCGTCGGCACCCGGGCCGGGCTCGAAGACGCGCTTCGGGGCCTCGGCCAGCGCCGCGAGCCCGTCACGCAGCCGGGCGAGGCCGTCGCCCGGCACCTCGCGAGGCGCGAGGCCCCACGTCATCGGGTCGTGCTCCTCGAGCAGCCCGAGGTCGCGCAGCGCCTCGAAGTCGTCCTGGGTGGTGCGCTCGAAGATGCGCATCAGCCAGGGCCGGGCCTGCTCGGCGCTCAGGCCCTTCGCCAGGAGGGCGCGCAGCGCCACCGCGGTGGGCTCGCGCCCCGGCCGCAGGCTCACCTGCGGACCCGCCTCGAGGATGGCGGTCCACTTGCGCACGAACTCCTCGCCGTCGACCGACTCGTAGTGGAGCACGCGCAGCCAGTCGGCCTCGAAGGTCTCCTGCCGCTCGCGCGCGGCGTCGACCACCTGGTGCAGCGCCAGCCACGGCTCGACCGCGGGGCGCATCCCGACCTTGCCGTCGGTGTGGCCGTGGAAGTACGCCCCCGGCTGGGGTCGGTCGACCAGGCCCAGGGTGTGCAGCAGCACCAGGTCGTCGTGGGGCAGCTGGCGCTTGAAGTGGGTCACCTCGCCGTCCCAGCGCGGGCGGCTGACCGCCTCGAGCGTCGAGAGCCGCACGGCGCACACCTCGTCGGGCAGCGCCGCGAGCCGGTCGCGGTCGACCTGCACCACCTCGTCGGCGTCGACGTGGAAGACCCACGTCGCCCACGGCAGCCGCGAGAGCAGCGCCTTGGCGACGTTGGCGTTGATGCGCTGGCGCACGTTGAGCATGGCCGGGCGGTCACCGCGCCACCACGTCGCGTCGGTGCGCACGCAGGTGACGTGCGGGTGGGCGTCGAGCCAACCCTGCACCTCGGGGTCGTCGGCGTCGAGGAAGACGAGGAGGTGGTCGACGCCGCCGGCGAGGTTGCGGGCCACGAACCGCTCGAGGCGGGGCAGCGTGTCCTTGACCGTGCTGGCGGTGACGAGCATGCGCCGAGGGTAGCGAGACCGGCGGGCCGGCCTGGTCGGGGACGACGGAGGGGGACGACGGAGGGGCCCGCCCGCGCGCTGCGGTCAGGCCCCTCCGGGTGGTGCGGGTGCTGCGGGGTGGTGCGGGTGCTGCGGGGTGGTGCAGGTGCCGGGTCGTCCCGGTCAGTCGTCGCCGCGCTCGCGCGGGACGTCGGACGGGCCTTCGGTGCCGAGCTCTTGGCCGTCGCCCAGGTCGACGCCGCCGAGGTCGACACCGGCGCCCTCGAGGGGCGGGGCGTCGGGCAGCGCGCCGACCTTCTGGCCGTGGAAGGTGAAGGTCGCCGTCGGACCCTCGCCCTCGACGTCGACCAGGATGATCTGGCCGGGCCCGACCTCGCCGAAGAGCATCTTCTCGGCGAGCACGTCCTCGATCTCGCGCTGCACCGTGCGGCGCAGCGGTCGGGCGCCGAGCACCGGGTCGAAGCCGCGCTTGGCGAGCAGGTCCTTCGCGCCCTGGGTGAGCTCGATGGACATGTCGCGGTCCTTCAGGCGCAGCTCGACGGCGGCGATCATGTTGTCGACCATCGCCACGATCTGCTCCTGCGAGAGCGGCGGGAAGACGATGATCTCGTCGACGCGGTTGAGGAACTCGGGCCGGAAGTGCTGCTTGAGCTCCTCGGAGACCTTGCCCTTCATCCGCTCGTAGGAACCGGCGGCGTCACCGAGCTGGCTGAAGCCGAGGTTGACCGACTTGGCGATGTCGCGGGTGCCGAGGTTGGTGGTCATGATGATGACGGTGTTCTTGAAGTCGACCACCCGGCCCTGGCTGTCGGTCAGGCGACCCTCCTCGAGGATCTGCAGCAGGGAGTTGAAGATGTCGGGGTGGGCCTTCTCGACCTCGTCGAAGAGGACCACCGAGAACGGCTTGCGCCGCACCTTCTCGGTCAGCTGACCGCCCTCCTCGTAGCCGACGTAGCCCGGGGGCGAGCCGAAGAGCCGCGAGACGGTGTGCTTCTCGCCGAACTCCGACATGTCGAGCTGGATGAGGGCGTCCTCGTCGCCGAAGAGGAACTCCGCGAGCGTCTTGGACAGCCACGTCTTGCCGACGCCCGAGGGGCCGGCGAAGATGAACGACCCGCCGGGACGCTTGGGGTCCTTGAGGCCGGCGCGGGTGCGGCGGATCGCCCGGGAGAGGGCCTTGACGGCCTCCTCCTGACCGATGACCCGCTTGTGCAGCTCCTCCTCCATGCGCAGCAGGCGGGAGGACTCCTCCTCGGAGAGCTTGACGATCGGGATGCCGGTCGCGACCGCCAGCACCTCGGCGATCAGCTCCTCGTCGACCTCGGCGACCTCGTCCATGTCGCCCGAGCGCCACTGCTTCTCGCGCTCGGACTTCTTCAGGATGAGCTGCTTCTCCTCGTCGCGCAGCGACGCGGCGGCCTCGAAGTCCTGGCCGTCGATCGCGGCCTCCTTGCGCTGGCGCACCTCGGCGATCTTCTCGTCGTACTCGCGCAGGTCGGCCGGCTGCGTCATCCGGCGGATGCGCAAGCGCGAGCCGGCCTCGTCGATGAGGTCGATCGCCTTGTCGGGCAGGAAGCGGTCGGAGATGTAGCGGTCGGCCAGCGTCGCGGCCGAAACCAGCGCTTCGTCGGTGATGGTGACGCGGTGGTGCGCCTCGTAGCGGTCGCGCAGGCCCTTGAGCATCTCGATGGTGTGGGCGATCGAGGGCTCCGCCACCTGGATGGGCTGGAAGCGGCGCTCGAGGGCGGCGTCCTTCTCGAGGTACTTGCGGTACTCGTCGAGGGTGGTCGCCCCGATGGTCTGCAGCTCGCCGCGCGCCAGCATCGGCTTGAGGATGCTGGCGGCGTCGATCGCGCCCTCGGCCGCACCGGCCCCGACGAGGGTGTGGATCTCGTCGATGAACAGCACGATGTCGCCGCGGGTGCGGATCTCCTTGAGCACCTTCTTCAGCCGCTCCTCGAAGTCGCCGCGGTAGCGCGAGCCGGCCACCAGGGCGCCGAGGTCGAGGGTGTAGATGTGCTTGTCCTTGAGCGTCTCGGGCACGTTGCCCTTGACGATGTCCTGGGCGAGGCCCTCGACGACCGTCGTCTTGCCGACGCCGGGCTCGCCGATGAGGACGGGGTTGTTCTTCGTGCGGCGCGACAGGATCTGCATGACGCGCTCGATCTCCTGCTCGCGCCCGATCACCGGGTCGAGCTTGCCCTCGCGGGCGGCCTGGGTGAGGTTGCGCCCGAACTGGTCGAGGACCAGCGAGGACGACGGCGCGTCGCCACCGGAGGTCGAGGACGACGCCCCGGCCGCGGCGCTCTCCTTGCCCTGGAAGCCCGAGAGCAGCTGGATGACCTGCTGGCGCACGCGGTTGAGGTCGGCGCCGAGCTTCTGCAGCACCTGGGCGGCGACGCCCTCGCCCTCGCGGATCAGGCCGAGGAGGATGTGCTCGGTGCCGATGTAGGAGTGGCCGAGCTGCAGCGCCTCGCGCAAGGACAGCTCCAGCACCTTCTTGGCGCGCGGGGTGAAGGGGATGTGGCCGGAGGGCGCCTGCTGGCCCTGGCCGATGATCTCCTCGACCTGGGCGCGCACCGCCTCCAGGGAGATGTCGAGGCTCTCGAGCGCCTTCGCCGCGACGCCCTCGCCCTCGTGGATGAGGCCGAGCAGGATGTGCTCGGTCCCGATGTAGTTGTGGGAGAGCATGCGGGCCTCTTCCTGGGCCAGCACGACCACCCGACGGGCTCGGTCCGTGAACCGCTCGAACATGTGCGCTCCTCCAGCTGCGGGACTCCTGCGCGCGGCCCCGGGACGGGTCACGCGCACGGTCGGTCCAACTGGCTTCCCACACTACGTGTTCCCCTGTCGCGACCCCCGTCCGTCCGCTGACGGCGAACACGCCCCCCACCCGGGCGGGCGGAGGGCGTGCCGGTGCTGCGGGGTCGCGCCGGTCGGGGCGCGCCAGCGCGCGTCAGCGCGCGTCGGTGGGCGTCAGTGCGCGGCGTCGTACGCCTCGCGCACCTCGGCGGCCACGCGGCCGCGGTCGGGCACCTCCCAGCCGTTCTCGCGGGCCCAGTCGCGGATCTCCTTGGCGCTGGGGCCGCCGTTGCCGCCGCTGCTGCTGCTCGACGACGAGCCGGCCGAGGAGCGGCGGCCGCCGCCACCGCCGCCGGAGCGGCGGCCGCCCGCCTTGCGGGCGTGGCCGACGTAGGGCGCGAGGGCGTCGCGCAGCTGCGCGGCGTGCTCGTCGTTGAGGTCGATCTCGTAGGACGTGCCGTCGAGGCCGAAGGAGACGGTCTCGGTCGCCTCGGTGCCGTCGAGGTCGTCGACGAGCTGGATGTGCACCTTCTGTGCCATTGCGTTGTGCCTTTCTTCGCGCATTCTCAGCGCATCCGTCCGAATGTGCGGGAACGGAATTCCCTCCCCCGGTCAGAGAAATCCCGACGTGAGTGTGGCAGAGAATGCGCCGGCGCGCACGCGGGTGCATTCTGAGCACCCACTCCGTCTCGGGTCTTCTCGGATTTCTCCGGGGGATTCGCGAGAGCGGGTTCAGGAATTGCGCGCGAAGACCAGCTCAAGCCCGCGCAGCGTCAGCCACGGCAGGTGGTCGGTGAAGCAGCGGCACTCGTCGAGCACCCACGGGGCGAGGTAGCCCGTGGCGACCACCCGCACGTCGTCGGGGTGGGCGCCGAGCTCGTCGACCATGCGGGCCACCAGGCCCTCGACCTGGGCAGCGGTGCCGAAGAGCATCCCGGACTGCACCGCCTCGACGGTGTTGCGGGCGACGACCGAGCGCGGCCGCACGAGCTCGACCTTGCGCAGCTGGGCACCACGGCGCCCGAGCGCCTCGAGCGCCACCTCGACGCCCGGGGCGATGGCGCCGCCGACGTACTGACCCTGGGCGGTGACCACGTCGAAGGTGGTGGCCGTGCCGCCGAAGTCGACGACCACCGCGGGCCCGCCGACGTCGGTCGCGGCCGCGAGCGCGTTGAGGATGCGGTCGGCGCCGACCTCGCGCGGGTTGTCGGTGAGGATCGGCACGCCGGTGCGCACGCCGGGCTCGACGACGACGCGGGGCAGGTCGCCGAAGTGGCGCACCAGCATCTCGCGCCACTCCTGCAGCACGGCGGGCACGGTGGAGCACACGGCGATGCCCTCGGGGTGCGGCGCGCCCGAGTCGGCGAGCAGCCCGCGCAGCAGCACGGCCCACTCGTCGGCGGTGCGGCGCTCGTCGGTCGACACCCGCCAGTGCGCCAGCGGCTCGGCGTCGCGCATCAGCCCCAGCACGGTGTGGCTGTTGCCGATGTCGGCGCACAGCAGGCTCACGCGGGCCCCCCGAGGGGCGTCTCCTGCAGGTCGAGACCGAGGTCGAGGACCGCGACGGAGTGGGTGAGGGCGCCGACGGAGAGGAAGTCGACCCCGGTGGCGGCGACCTCCCGTGCCCGGTCGAGCGTGAGCCCGCCCGAGGCCTCGAGGGTGGCGCGGCCGGCGGCGACCCGGACCGCCTCGACCATGGTCGCGGTGTCCATGTTGTCGAGCAGCACGTGGTCGCAGCCGACCTCCAGCAGCGCGCGCAGCTGGTCGAGGTCGGTGACCTCGACCTCGACCCGCAGGTCGGGCCACGCCGCCCGCACCGCCTCGTAGGCGGGGACGACCCCGCCGGCGGCCACGACGTGGTTGTCCTTGACCATGACCATGTCGGAGAGCCCGAGCCGGTGGTTGACGCCACCGCCGCAGCGCACGGCGTACTTCTGCAGGGCGCGCCAGCCGGGCAGCGTCTTGCGGGTGTCGAGCACCCGCGCGCCCGTGCCCGCGACCGCCTCGACCCAGCGGGCCGTGGTGGTGGCGACGCCGGAGAGGTGGCTGGCGTAGTTGAGCGCGGTGCGCTCGGCGGTCAGCAGGCCGGGCACCGGACCGGACGCGCGGAGCACGACGTCGCCGGCGGCGACGCGGGTGCCGTCGGGCACCCGCTGGTGCACCTCGACGTCGTCGCCGAGGACCGTGCGCAGCACCAGCTCGGCCACGGCGAGGCCCGCCACGGTGCCCGGCTCCCGGGCGGCGAGGT
Organism: Nocardioides perillae; assembly: GCF_013409425.1. Lineage (NCBI taxonomy): Bacteria > Bacillati > Actinomycetota > Actinomycetes > Propionibacteriales > Nocardioidaceae > Nocardioides > Nocardioides perillae. The sequence continues at coordinate 122,356 of NZ_JACCAC010000001.1, forward strand.
CGGCGGTGCCGCGCTGGGCCGGGTCGAGGGTGGCCGCGCTGGTCGCGTCGACGCCCCAGGTGCCCGCGGGCGAGCCCTCCGGCGCGGGCAGGTCCTCGGTGAGCGCGTCGAGCACCTGCGCGTGCAGGCGCTCCGGGTCGAGGCCGGCGGCGGTCAGCTCGTCGAGCAGCGGCCGCGGGAGCGCGGCGTACGCCGTGGGGGTCCAGCCGGTCGCGACGGCGGCGGCTCGCGTGGTGGAGCCGGGCTCGGGGTAGGGGCTGCGGCGTCCCTCGGCGGCCGCGGCGGGGCGGGCGTCGCTCACGGGACCAGCACCTCCGGCTCCTCGGGCTCCCCGGCGGGCGCGGCCGGGCGGTCGGTCGCCGGCGCGGGGGTGAAGACGTGGGTGAGCGCGCCGCCCGCCCACCGGGTGTCGACGTGGCCCGCCCAGCGGGCGTCGTCGCGATCGGGGAAGTCCTCGCGCCAGTGGGAACCACGGGTCTCCTCGCGCAGGCCGGCGGCGGCCGCGAGCGCGGCGGCGAGCTGCACGAGGTTGGTCGTCTCCCAGGTGTCGACGCCGGGCACGGGCTCGTCGCCCCCGCCGGGGCCACCGGCGGCGAGCAGGCCCTGCAGCCGCTCGCCCGCCTCCAGGAGGCCGTCGGCCGTGCGCAGCACGCCCACGAGGCGGGTCATCGTCTCCTGCAGGTCGCGGCGCCGCTCGCCCGACACCAGGCCGGCGGGGCGCGCGTCGGCGGCGGGCTCGGACCAGGGCCGCAGCTCGCCGGGCAGCACCTCGGCGATGCGGCGCGAGAAGACGAGGCCCTCCAGCAGCGAGTTGGAGGCGAGCCGGTTGGCGCCGTGGACACCCGAGCAGGCTACCTCCCCGGTGGCGTAGAGGCCGGGCACGGAGGTGCGGCCCCACAGGTCCGTCGCGACCCCGCCCGAGGCGTAGTGGCACGCCGGGGCGACCGGCAGCAGCTCGGTGGCCGGGTCGACGCCGTGGCGCCGGCAGGTGGCCAGGATCGTCGGGAAGCGCCGCTCCCAGAAGTCGGCGCCGAGGTGGCGGGCGTCGAGCCACACGTGGGGGCGCCCGGTCTCGAGCATCCGTCGGGTGATGGCCTTGGCCACCACGTCGCGGGGCGCGAGGTCGGCGAGCTCGTGCACCCCGGCCATGATCCGCTCGCCCGCGTCGTCGACGAGGAAGGCACCCTCGCCGCGCACGGCCTCGGAGACGAGCGGCTGCTGGCCGCGCGACTCGGGCCCGAGCCACATCACCGTCGGGTGGAACTGCACGAACTCGAGGTCGCGGAGCACGGCCCCCGCCCGGAGTGCCAGCGCCATGCCGTCGCCGGTGGCAACGGCCGGGTTGGTGGTCTGGCGGAAGACCTGGCCCAGGCCCCCGCTCGCGAGCACCACCGCCCGGCACAGGACGGCGCCGACGCCGTCGCGCTGCCCCTCGCCGATGACGTGCAGCGTCGTGCCGGCCACGGCGCCGTCGGCGTCGAGCAGGAGGTCGAGGGCCAGGGCGTGCTCGATGACCTCGATCTCGGGGGCGGCCTGCACCGCCGCCACTAGGGCCCGCTGGATCTCCGCACCCGTGGCATCGCCCCCGGCGTGCGCGATGCGGTCGCGGTGGTGGCCGCCCTCCCGCGTCAGCGACAGCACCCCGTCGTGGTGGTCGAAGACGGTGCCGAGGCCGATCAGCTCGCGCACCGCGTCGGGGCCCTCGGTGACCAGCGCACGCACGGCCTCGAGGTCGCAGGCACCGGCGCCGGCCACGAGCGTGTCGCGCTCGTGCTCGGCCGGGGTGTCCTCCGGGCCGAGGGCGGCGGCGATGCCGCCCTGCGCCCACTGCGTGGACCCCGCGCTCAGCACGTCCTTGGTCACCACCACGACCTTGACACCGCTGGTCGTGGGGTCCTCCCGCAGCGCGGCGTGGATGCGCAGCGCGGCGGTGAGGCCGGCGATGCCCGACCCGACGACGACGACGTCGGCCGGCGTGGTCCAGCTGTGCTCGGGCGCGCGCAGCCGGCCCGGGTGCTGGCCGGGCTGGCCGGGCTGGCCGCGGTGGGTGCCGGGGTCCGGCGCTGGTCGCTCCATCGGGTGCAGGCTAGCGCCGCGGGCGGCGCGGGCCTGTGGCCTCAGCGCGCCGCCGGAGCGGTGCGCGGGTCGCGGGGTGCGGTGAGGTCGCCGCGCACCAGGCCGGGGCCGTCGAAGGTCTCGGCGGGGTCGAAGCCGGTGGCGAGCACCTTGTTGTCGCCGTCGACGAAGACCACCGCCGGCTTCAGCTCCCTCGCCTCGGCCGTCTCGAGCTGGGCGTAGGCGATGAGGATGACGACGTCGCCGGGGTGCACGAGACGGGCGGCGGCACCGTTGATGCCGATCACCCCGGAGCCGCGCTCGCCGGCGATGGTGTAGGTCTCGAGGCGCGCGCCGTTGGTCACGTCGACGATGTGGACCAGCTCGCCGGGGAGCAGGTCGGCCGCGTCGAGCAGGTCCTGGTCGACGGTGACCGAGCCGACGTAGTGCAGGTCGGCCTGCGTCACGGTCGCGCGGTGGATCTTGCTCTTCATCATCGTGCGCAGCATCAGCTGTCTCCCTCACGGGTGGTGCGGACGTCCGCGGCGGTGGTGCCGAGGACGAGCGGCAGGTTGTCGATGAGCCGGGTCGTGCCGACCCGGGCGGCGACGAGCACGCGGCCCTCCAGGGGGACCGTCGGCAGCTCGTCGAGCGAGGCGGTGGCGGTGAGGTCGGCGAGGCCGACGTCGGTGACCGCCAGGTAGTCGAGGTCGACGCCGTGGGCCTCGCGCAGCTCGGCGCGCGCGGCGGCGAGCGCCGCGGGCACACCCTGCGAGGCCGCCCCGGCCGCGGCAGCCAGCACCCGGTGCAGGGCGGCGGCCTGCTCACGCTCGACGGCGTCGAGGTGGCGGTTGCGCGAGCTCATGGCCAGGCCGTCGGCCTCGCGACGGGTGGGCGCGCCGACGACCTCGACGCCGAGGCAGAGGTCGGCGACCATGCGGCGCACCAGCGTCAGCTGCTGGTAGTCCTTCTCGCCGAAGACCGCGACGTCGGGGCGCACCAGGCCGAAGAGCTTCGCCACGACGGTGAGCACGCCGGCGAAGTGGCCCGGGCGCGAGGCACCCTCGAGCACGTCGGCGAGCGGGCCGGGGTGCACGGTGACCTGCGGCGGGCCGCCGGGGTAGACCTCGTCGACCGCCGGGGCGAAGACCACGTCGGCGCCCTCCCGGGCGCACACTGCGAGGTCGGCGTCGAGCGTGCGGGGGTAGCGCTCGAGGTCGGCTGCGTCGTCGAACTGCAGCGGGTTGACGAAGACCGAGACCACGACGGCGCCGTCGGGGCCGACGACCTCGCGGGCGAGGCGCACCAGGCCGGCGTGACCGTCGTGCAGCGCGCCCATCGTCGGCACGAAGGCGACGCGGCCACCCGAGGACCGCACAGGTGCGAGCACCTCGGCGAGCGCGGCGCGGGTGGCGGCGAGCGCCGGGGTGGTGCCGCCGCTCACGACACGTCCGACGGAGCCGGCGCCGCGACCGGGACGGCCGCGTCGAGGACCTCGAGGATGCGCGCGGCCCTGATCGGCAGCAGCCGGCCGTCGGTCACGACCCGGTCGAGCGTGGCGCGCCCCAGGGCGGCGTACGCCGGGAGGGCCTGCGGGGCGCGCGCCCGCAGCTCGGCGACGTGGGCGGCGACCGTGCCGACGTCGCCGCGCACGATCGGCCCGGTGAGGGCCGCGTCGCCCTGCGCCAGGGCGTTGTCGAGGGCGGCGTGCAGGAGAGGTCGCAGGGTGTCGGCGGGTGCGTCGACCCCGGCGGCGGCGAGCATCTCGCAGGCCTCCGTCACCAGGGTGACGAGGTGGTTGGCGCCGTGGGCGAGCCCGGCGTGGTAGAGCGCGCGGCGCTCCTCGGCCACCCAGGTGCAGCGTCCGCCGAGGTCGGCGACGAGGGCGGCGGCCTCGCCGCGCTCCGCGGGGCCGGCGGTGACGCCGAAGACGCAGCCGGCCAGCCGGGGCAGGTCGACCGCCGTGCCGGTGAAGGTCATCGCGGGGTGGAGCGCGACCGTGCGGGCGCCGACGGCGGCGGCGGGCTCGAGCACGGCCAGGCCGTGGCGCCCCGAGGTGTGCACCACGAGCTGGCCGGGCCGCAGCGCGCCGGCGCTCGCCAGCACGCGCACGACGTTGGGCAAGGCGTCGTCGGGCACGGTGAGGAGCAGCAGGTCGCAGCGGCGCGCGACCTCGCTGGGGCGCTCGACCGGGGTGCCGGGCAGCAGCGCGGCCACCCGGGCGCGGGAGGCGTCGGACTCGGCCGCCGCAGCGACGACCTGGTGGCCCGCGCCGCGCAGCGCGGCCGCGAGGACGGCACCGACGCGACCGGCGCCGACGACGCCGACGGTCGGCAGCGCGGTCGGGTGCGCGGGGGTGCCCGTGGTCGTCGCCGGTGGGCAGGCAGGACGGGACGCAGGGTGGGACATGGACCAGACCTCCTCGTTCCAGTCCCTCCGACCACCCCTCGCGGGGCCGGTGTGGGTACCGGACGGTTGCCCTAGCACGTGTGACGCTTGATCAACGCCGACGCTACGCCGCCGCTTCCCGCCCCGCCAGCCGAACCCCGGGTGACGAAGCGCACGTCGACGGCGCCTAGGGTGGGCCGCCATGAGCCCGTCCGGGACGCCGCTGGGGATGCCGTCGCTGCCGCCGCCCGGCGAGCCGACGTGGAAGCAGGCGTGGGACGCCGCCCTCTACGGGCCGCGCGGCTTCCTGCGCCGCCACCCGCCGGCGCTCGACCGCGACCCGGCCGCACTGGTCGCCCTGGTCGCCGCCGAGGCCCCGGAGGCCGTCGTGCTCCTCGGGTCGGCGGGGATCCTCGCGCCCGCCGTGGCGGCGGCGCTGCCGGGTGCCGACGTGCGCTTCGACCTGCCGGACGCCTTCGACGGGGTCGTGCTCGCGGTCGACTGGCTGTGCCACGTGCCCGCGCACGTCGTGGCGGTGGACGAGGCGGGCTACCCGCGCTTCGTGCACGTCGACCCCGTGTCGGGGCGCGAGCGGCTGGGGTCGCGGCTCAACGAGACGTCGGTGCCCCAGAGCATCGGGCTGTGGCTGACCGAGTGGTGGCCCGTGGCGGAGGGCGGGCCGGGCGCCCGCGCGGAGGTCGGGACGGGTCGCGACGCGGCGTGGCGCGACGTGTGCCGGCGCCTCGCGGGCGGCACCGCGCTGGCGGTCGAGCGCGGCCACACCGCGGCCGCACGACCGCGCGGCGGGTCGCTGCGCTGCCCGTCGGCCAGCCCGGACCGGGTGCCCGTGCCCGACGGGGAGCGCGACCTCGTCGCCGACGTGGCGCTCGACGCGGTCGCGGCGGCCACCGGCGGGCGGGTCGTCCTCGACGGCGAGCTGACCCGGGTCGTCTCGCGCTGAGGCCCGGGGCGGGGGCCTAGCCGAAGAACGGCCGGGGTCGCCCCGGCAGCCAGGTCTCGCGCACGTGGTCGACGACGTGGACGCCCGGCGGGGCGGTCACCTCGACCACGTGGTCGGGCACCACCCCGTCGCGCAGGCCGGTGAAGACCGCCCACTCGCGCCGCTTGCGGGCGGTGCGCACGCTCGTGGCGAAGGAGTCGCGGTCGGTCCAGTGGGAGAACTCGTCGCTGTCGAGCCACTTGAGCTCGACCACGAGCCCGTGCGGCAGGCCGATGCGGGCGTAGTGCTCCGGCGTCGTCTGCACCTCCCACTCGAAGCCCTTGGTGAAGGTGAAGTCGGGGTGGACGGGGTAGCCCCACTCCTCGGCGTTGAGCAGGCCGACGTCGAGGAAGGCGGTCTGCTCGTCGCGCACGTAGAGGCCGTGGCGCGAGACCCGGGTGACGACCGGGCGCGACCCGACCTGCCACGACAGCGCGGCCATCGAGGTCACCGCCTCGTCGGTCAGCACCATGTCGCCGTCCCACTTCCAGGAGTAGCGGGTGCGGACCTGGCTCAGGCACCAGTTGTAGTAGTAGGCCAGCGAGTGCACCGAGTGCTCGTGGACGCCGACGTGCTCGCGCCCCGCCCGCGCCACCCGGAAGGGGTAGGAGAGGGAGCGCAGCCGGTGGGAGAGCCCGCACCGCTCGGCGGTGGCCGCCGCGACCTCGGGGGTGCCGTCGGTCGAGCCGTTGTCGACGAGCACCACCTCGTCGACCGCGCGCAGCAGCGGCGGCAGCACGAAGGGCAGCGAGCGGGCCTCGTCCTTGACCCGGACGACCGCGGTCGCGCCGCTGCGTAGCCGCTCGCCCCGTGCCCAGGGCCAGGTCACGTCGAAGTCGTCGTGGCCCTCGAGGTTGCGCAGGCCCGTCGGGGTCACCCCGGCCCGGGGAGTCGCCGCCACCCGGCTCACCGGCCGCCGGGGCCGGCAGGGCCGCCGGGGCCGCCGGGGCCGCCGGGGCGCGCCTGTCCGAGGGCACGGCGTACGCCGCGGCGCACGGCGGGCGGCACGGCGGCACGGACGCCGTGGGGCACCCGGTCGACGACCGAGGTCGGGCGGGCGGTGGCTGCCGCCTCCCGGCGGGCCCGGTCGGCGGCGGCGACCGCGGTGCTGCGCGCGATGGCCTCGGACTCCTCGTAGAGCTCGGTGTAGGCCTCGAGCAGCTCGTCGAGGCCGCGGCGGGCCTCCTCGGTGTCGCCGTCGGGCTCGGCCAGGGCGCTCAGCTGCGACCAGGTCTCGCCGACGAGGGCGTGGAGGCGGCGGGGCAGCGCGAGGTCGTCGAGGTCGGCGCTGACGCGGCGCAGCCCGGGGTCGACGAAGCGGTGGACGTCGCGGATCTGCTCGTAGCCCGTCTGCTGCACGTGGCGTAGGTCGAGGTCGCGCCCGAGGCGGTCGAGCACCTTCGTCCAGTCGTCGAGCAGGTCGTGGTAGCGCACGAACACCCGGCCGTCACCGCCGCGGGTGGCGCGCTCGGTGTGCAGCAGCATGTTGACCCACGAGGCCGCGAGGTGGGCGGAGCCGAGGCGGTTGGCGTAGTACTTCTGCTTGCTGCCGACGACCTCGGCCGGCGGGCGCAGCATGGTCGCGAAGACCGAGCGCGCCCCGGCGCGGGCGGCCGCGATCTGCCACAGCGGCAGGAACCAGCTCAGCCGCGGGTCCTTGACGACGAGCTCGCGACGCTCGGCGAAGTGCGGCTCGAGCCACTGCGCGCAGCGGATGCGCTCGGGCTCGCGGGTCGCCACGCGGCCGGTCTCGAACCACGCGGTCGGGCGGGCGTCGGAGACCGTGACGCCGACCTCGGCCAGCCAGCGGTCGTGCTGCTCGACGACCCAGCGCGGCTCCCCGAAGCCCTTGGGGTTGGTCTCGTCGGCCTCCACCTCCGGCTGCGGCACGTGCAGGCCGAGGAGGGAGGCGATCCCGGCGAGCGTGCTGGTGCCGCTGCGGCCCGCGCCGGCGATGAAGAGCACCGAGCGCGGGTAGGTCGCAGGGTCCGGCGCGTCGACCTCGCGGGCGTCGGCCGGCAGGGGCGGCGGGGCGTCGGGACGGGGAGCGCTCACGGTCGGGCAGCCTAACGGCTCTGCGATACTCCGGCGGGTGACGCGGGTGGTGCTGCACGTCGGCTTGCCGAAGACCGGCACGACCTGGCTGCAGGCCCTCCTGGGCGAGCACCGCGACGTGCTGCGGGAGTCGGGGCTGCTCTACCCCTTCGTCGCGCGCGACGCGATGTTCCACGGCGCGCTCGAGGTGCGCGAGAGCCGCAACTTCTACGGCCTGCGCGCCGCCGAGGTCGCGGGGTCGTGGCAGCGCCTGTGCGACCGCGCGCGGTCGTGGCTCGACGAGCGGCAGGCCGCCGGGCTGCCCGCCACGGCGGTGCTCAGCCACGAGGTGCTCGCCGGCGCGACGCCCGCCCAGGTCGAGGGCGCCCTGCGCCCGCTCGCCGACCTCGAGGTGCACGTCGTCGTCACGGCGCGCGACCTCGGCCGCCTGGTGACGGCGCAGTGGCAGGAGCGGGTCAAGCTCGGCGACACCCGGTCCTTCGCCGCGTGGCGGGCCGAGTCGGTCGACGGTCCCTGGCGCGCCGACGCGGCGCGCTCGGCCTTCTGGCACCGCGTCGACCCCGCCGACACCCTGACGCGCTGGACCGCCGCCCTGCCGCGCGGCCGCGGCCACCTCGTCGTCGCCCCGGCACCGGGTGCGGCGCCCGGTGAGCTGTGGCGCCGCTTCGCGGAGGCGCTCGCCGTCGACCCGGCGCTCGCCCCGTCGCTGCCGCCGCCCGCCAACCGCTCGCTCGGGACGCTCGAGACCGCCCTGGTGCGCCAGGTCGGCGACGCCGTCGGCCGGCGGCTGCCTCCCGACGTGCGTCGCCGGGTCGTCAAGCGCGGCTGGGCCGAGGGCGAGCTCGCGGCCGCCCCGCCCGACCCCGCCTCGGCCCCGCTGCGCTGCCCCGCCGACCTGCTGCCGCGCCTGCTGGAGGCGACCGAGGCGTGGCTGCGGCAGGTCGAGGGGGCCGGCCACGCCGTGCACGGCGACCTCGGCGACCTCGCCCCCGTCGTCGCCGACCCGGGCGACCCCGCCCCCGACGAGGTGCCCCGCGGGCCGCTCGCCGCCCGCGGCGCCCGCGGCACCGCCGAGCGGCTCGTGCTGCGCGGCCTCGGCACCGCGCCCTCGCCTCCCCGCCCGTCGCTGGCCGACCGGGTGCGGCGCCGACCGCTCCTGAGCGTCGTCGTGCCCGCCTGGGGCACCGAGGCGTGGCTGCCCGCCTGCCTCGACTCCGCCCTCGCCGCCCGCCACCGCCACCTCGAGGTCGTCGTCGTCGACGACGGGTCACCCGACCGCTGCGGCGAGGTGGCCGAGCAGTACGCCGCGCGCGACGGCCGGGTGCGCGTCGTACGCGTGGAGAACGGCGGCCTGGGGGCCGCCCGCAACGTCGGCACGGCGCACACGAGCGGCGACTACCTCGCGTTCCTCGACTCCGACGACGTCGTCCCGCCCGACGGCTGGGCACGCCTGGTCGACTCCCTGGAGCGCAGCGGGTCGGACTTCGCCGTCGGGTCGGTGGCGCGGTGGGAGGCGGGCTCGCTGCACGAGCCGCCGTGGATGCGGCGCCTGCACGCCGAGGAGCGCCGGGGTGCCGTCGTCGGCGAGCACCCGGAGCTGCTCGGCGACGTCTTCGCGTGGGACAAGGTCTTCCGCCGCGCGTGGTGGGACGCGCAGGGGCTGTGCTGGCCCGAGGGCATCCGCTACGAGGACCAGCCGACGACGACCGAGGCCTTCCTGCGGGGGCGCTTCGACGTGCTGCGCGAGGTGGTCTACCACTGGCGCATCCGCGACGACGGCACGTCGATCACCCAGCAGCGCGCGAGCCTGGTCGACCTCGAGGACCGGTGGGAGACCAAGCGGATGTCGTGGGCGTCGGTGCGACGTCGCGGGGACGCCGCGACCCAGCAGGTCGCGCTCGACCGGGTGCTGCCGGGCGACCTCCACCGCTACTTCGCCGAGCTGCCCGGCGCGCCCGACGCGTGGTGGGAGCTGCTGCACCGGATGGTGCGGGAGCTGTGGGGCGAGCGGTCCCTGGTGCACTCCGGCCTGCTGCCCGCCGACCGGCTCGTGGGCTGGCTGGTGGAGCAGGGGCGCCGCGACGACGCGGTCGCGGTCGTCGAGCACGTCGCCGCGCACCGCGCGGCCGCCGGCGGGCCGCTCCCGCGCGCTGTCGACCCGGCGGGCCGGGTGCGGCTCGACCTGCCGGCCTCGGTGCTCGACGTCTCGACGGTCGCCCCGGCCGCCCTGGCCGTACGCCCCCACGAGGTGTGAGGGCGCACGGCGGGCGAGCCCGGTCAGGCGGGGGTCAGAGCAGGCCCTCCTGGGTGAGGAAGTCCTCGGCGACCGCCTCGGGGGTCTCGCGGTCCACGCTGACGCGGACGAGCAGCTCGGCGAGCGTCTCGTTGTCGAGCGCGGCCATCAGCTGCTCCAGCGGCTCCTGCACGGCCGGGTTGGCCTCGAGGAACTCGGTGCTGACCATCGGCACGAGGTTCTGCGCGGGCTGGATGCCGCGGTCGTCCTCGAGCAGCACGAGGCCCTGCTCTTCCAGCGTGCCGTCGAGGGTGCCGGTCTGGCCGACCTGCGCCTCGCCCGAGATCACCGCCTCGTAGGTCTGCGGGCTGGCGTAGCCCAGCGGCAGCAGCTCGGTGACGTCGATGCCGTAGGTGTCGGTGAGGCCGCCCTCGCAGTCGGGGCGGTCGGTGCAGTCAGGCGCCGCGGCGAGCACGACCGACTCGCCCTCGAGGTCGGAGAGCGTCGTGACGCCCTCGGCCTCGCTGAACTCCTGGGTGACGAAGTAGGCGTTCTGGCTGGTCGCCTCGGACGGCTCGAGGAAGGTGACGCCCTTCTCCTCCAGCAGCGGCTCGGCCTGCGCCAGGGCCTCGTCGGTGTCGGCCGCCGCGACCTCGGTGCCGTCGGAGAGGAAGTCGACGACGCCGCCGACGTACTCCGGGACGACCTGCACGTCCCCGGGGATCTCCGACATGTAGACGTCGCGGGTGTCGACGGCGTTGACGGTGACGTCGAAGCCGGCGTCGGTGAGCAGCGCGTCGTACATCGCGGTGACGAGGTTGGCCTCGGGGAAGTTCTGCGTCGCGATCGTGAGGGGTCCGCCGCCGTTCGCGGAGGGGCTGTCGGAGCCCTCGCCCTCGGCGGCGAGGTCGTCGCTCGCGCACGCGGTCAGGGCCAGCGCCGCGGCCGCGAGGGTCGCGGTGAGCCGGCCGGTGGTGCGGAGTCGCTTGTGCATGTGCTGCCTGCCTTCTGTGTCCCGTGACCGTGGTTCGGTCACGCGTGTCCGGTGGTGCGAGTGTCACCTCGGCTCGGTCGCCACCTGGGCGGCCGCGGGCGAGGTCGCCCGAGTCTGGGGAGCGGTGCGGGCACCGCGGAGCGGGTCGAGGCGGCGCTGCACCCCGGCGGAGAGCAGCTCGAGCACGACCGCGACCGCCGCGACGACGAGCGCCCCGGCGATGCCCCGACCGTAGTCGGAGTTGGCGAACCCGGCCGTGATCACCCGACCGAGGCCGGGCCCCGCCACCAGCGCGGCGATGGTCGCGGTGGCCCAGACCTGCACCAGGGCCAGGCGCACGCCCGCGGCGACGAGGGGCACGGCGAGCGGCAGCTCGATGCGGCGGAAGACCTGCCAGCCGCTCATGCCCATCCCGCGCGCCGACTCGACCACCTCGGCCGGCACCTCCCGCACCGCGGTGTAGCCCTGCGTGATGATCGGCGGCAGCGCGAAGAGCGCCAGGGCGATCAACGTCGCGAGCCCGGCACGGCCGTAGGGCCCGAGCGTGTCGTTGCCGGGCCAGTCGGCGGCGACCAGCAGCGCCAGGAGCGCGAAGGTCGGCACCGCACGCCCCACGTTGGAGACGTTGACGGCGAGGAAGCCGCCGCGACCGAGGTGGCCCAGCCACAGCGCCAGCGGCAGTCCGACGGCGAGCGCGGCGGCGAGCGCGGTGACGGTGAGGAGCAGCTGCTGCACGAGCAGCTGCAGCATCCCGCCGCGACCGGTCCAGCTGTCGGCAGCGAGGAGGTAGGCGAGGGCGTCGGACAGCACGCTCACGTGCGCACCCCCCGGGTCCAGGGCGTGAGGGCGCGCTGGGCGAGCACGACCAGCGCGTCCAGGGCGAGCGCGATGAGCACGCACAGCACGGCCGCGGCCAGCAGCTGGGCCTTGAAGTCGGTGCTGACGCCGCTGCTGATCAGGTCGCCGAGCCCGCCCCACGACACGACGGTGCCGACGGTGGTGAGCGCGACGGTCGAGACCGCGGCGACGCGGAGCCCCGCCAGCATGACGGGCAGCGCGAGCGGCAGCTCCACGCGCAGCAGCAGCCGCGCCGGCGCGTAGCCCAGGCCGACCGCGGCCTCGCGGGTCTCCGCCGGCACCGAGCGCAGGCCGTCGAGCACCGCCCGCACGAGGATGGTGAGGGAGTAGAGCGCGAGCCCGATCACCACGGTCGTGGCGCTGAGCCCGGTGAAGGGGACCAGCAGCGGCAGCAGCGCGAGCGACGGGACGGCGTACAGGCTGGTGGACAGGCCCAGGACCGCCGCCTCCAGGCGCGGCGAGCGACGGGCGAGGAGCGCCAGCGGGAAGGCCAGCAGCACGGCCAGGACCAGGGCCGCCCCGGTGATGGCGAGGTGCTCCACGGCGGCGTCGCGCAGCTGGTCGCCGCGGTCGCGGAGGTAGTCGGCGCAGACCCACTCGTTGACGAACCGGCTGTAGCAGGCCGGGCCGGTGTCGGCCTCGGCCGCCCGCGGCGCCAGTAGGGTCACGGGCATGGACGCTACAGGGCCGGTCACGGACCAGCCGGCCATCCGTCTCGAGGGCGTCGGCAAGACCTACCCCGACGGGACCGTGGCGGTGCAGGCGCTCGACCTCGAGGTCCGGCGCGGCGAGCTGGTGTGCCTGGTCGGCCCGTCCGGCTGCGGCAAGTCGACGACGCTGAAGATGGTCAACCGGCTCATCGAGCCCACGAGCGGCCGGATCCTGCTCGACGGGCGCGACGTGACGCGCACCGACCCGGTGCGGCTGCGCCGCGAGATCGGCTACGTCATCCAGCAGGTCGGGCTCTTCCCGCACCAGAGCGTGCTCGCCAACGTCATGACCGTGCCGCTGCTCCTGGGCGAGCCGAAGCGGGTGGCGCGCGAGCGCGCGGCCGAGCTGCTCGAGACCGTCGGCCTCGAGGTCGCGACCTACGGCGAGCGCTACCCCCACCAGCTCTCCGGCGGTCAGCGCCAGCGCGTGGGCGTGGCGCGCGCCCTGGCCGCGAACCCGCCGCTGCTGCTGATGGACGAGCCCTTCGGCGCCGTCGACCCGGTCGTGCGGGTGCGGCTGCAGGACGAGTTCCTGCGGCTGCAGCGCGAGCTGGGCAAGACCGTCGTCATGGTGACCCACGACATCGACGAGGCCGTGCGGCTCGGCGACCGGGTCGCCGTCTTCGCCGAGGGCGGGCGACTGGCGCAGTACGACGTACCCGCCGCCGTCCTGGGCGAGCCCGCCGACGACTTCGTGGCCGGCTTCGTCGGCGCGTCGCGCGGGCTGCGCCGGCTCGCGGTCACCCCGGTCAGCGAGGAGCACCTCGAGCCGCTCGGCGAGCGGACCGCGGGAGAGCTCGCGGGCACGCTCGACCTGGCCTCCGCCTCGCCGACCCTGGAGGACGCCCTGGGCCTGCTGATGCGCGACGACCGGGCGGTCGTCGGCGTGCGGCGGGGCGCGACCTTCCTGGGCGTGCTCACCCCGGCCGGGGTGCACCGGGCGCTGCGCGCGAGCGTGGCCGAGGGTGCCGCGACGGCGGCGGGAGCGGCGGCGGGAGCGGCGGCGCCCGCCGAGTGACGCGGTGCGCACCCCTCAGGTGGCGGTGAGGGGTGCCGGACGCGTCACTCGACCGGCACGTCCTTGTGCCACGACTCCGTGACGTAGCGGGTCTGCCAGCCCATGCTCACGTAGAGCCCGTCGGCGCCGGTCGAGGAGCTCGCGTCGACCTCGAGGCCGACGCGGTCGCGGCCGCGCGCCGCGGCGTCGGCCACCACCGTGCGCAGCAGCCCCTTGGCCACGCCCCGCCCGCGGGCGGAGGCGAGCACGCCGAGGTACTCGACGTACGAGCCGTCGGGGCCGTCCTCGGACTCGAGGTGGGTGCCGACGAGCGCACCGCACGGCTCGGGGGTGCCGCCGTGGCCGGCGCGGGCCTCGTCGTCGACGCGCTCGGCGAGCCACCAGTGGTCCCAGCGGTGGCCCGGGTCCTCCCGCAGGCGGTGGACGAACTCGCCGAAGGTCTCCTCGCGGGAGTTGAAGTGGTCGGTGAACGCCCCCTCGAGCACCTCGTGGACCGCGCGGAGGTCGTCGACGTCGGGCATCCCGGTGCGCACCCCGTCGACCTCCTCGCGGCGCACGAGGCGGAAGCGCACGCCGCGGGCCTCCCACGTCACCGGGTCGGGCACCAGGTCGGCCTCGGCCGCCTCGACCGGGCGGCTCATCTGCCACCACTCGCGCACGCGCTCGAAGCCCGCCGCGGCCAGCCACCGGTGCTGCCGGTCGTCACCGGCGAAGGCACCGGTGTCGATCTGCTGCACCGGCAGGCCGCGCGCGGCGCCGACCTCGCGCGCCTGCGCCTCGGCCCAGGCGAAGAGCACCTCCGAGCAGCGCTGCGCGACGTCGTCGCGCAGGTCGCGGGCCACGACGTGGGAGTAGAGCATCCGCCCGGCCGCGCGGTCGTGCACGCTGCCCCACGCGCGGACGTCACCGCGCCGGTCGCGGACGAGGAGGTTCTCGCGGGTGCGCACGCCCACCTCGGAGATCTCGACCAGCACCGTGTCGTCGTCGGCCGAGGCCCACCCGCGGGCCGCCTCCTCGTGGGCGCGCAGCAGGTGCACGAGCGCCGCGACGTCGGCGGGGTCACCCGGGTCGGGCGCGGCCACGGACCACCCGTCCGGCAGCCCGTGCCCGTCGGGCAGCACCTCGTCGGGGTCGGACTCGAACCGGTTCTCCGCTGGGATCGCCACGACGTTCGAACCTACCCGGCGCGCCGAGCGCGCCTCCACCCGGTCGTGGGCGCGGCGCAGGTTCGGCGCGGGCCGGGCGGGGCCAGGCGAAGGGCCGAGCACGCCGCTTGTGGCCCGACTCCTGCACTGGTGGCCCGAGTTCTCGGGGCACAAGTGCAGGAGTCACCGGTCAGCCGGGGACCCCTGCACCGAGGAGGAGGGTCAGGCGTGCTTGCGCGCGGGCTCGGCGGCGGCGGCCTGCCAGGCCTGCAGCTCGGCCCGGACGGTGTCGCGCTCGGTGCGCACTGCGTGCAGCTCGGCCTCGAGGGCGGCGACCCGCTCGGCGCCGCGCGCGGCCTCGGCCTCCAGCTGCCGCTCGGCCTCGACCTCGAGGGCCTGCAGGTCGGCCAGCGACCGCGAGGCCCGCGCCTCGGCCTGCTCGGCGCGGCGGGCCTCGGCGCCCAGGCGGCGCCGGACGTCGGCGACGGAGCGCTGGGCCTCGCCCAGCTCGCCCTCGAGCTGGCGCAGCGCGGTCTCGCGCTCCTCGACCTTCAGGGTCATGGCCTCCGCGAACGCCGCGCCCTCGAGCGCCCGGCGCTCGGTGAGGATGCGGTAGTCCTGCGCCTGCTCCGCGCGGTCGCGGGCGGCGTCGCGGCGCGCCTGCGCCAGCTCGGTGTGGGTGATGCGGGTGGCCGCGGCGCCCAGCAGCACGGCCAGGGCGGCCGCCAGCGCGACCGCGGAGAAGGAGCCGGTGGGCACGCTCGCCGCGACGACCGCCGCGGCGAGCACGAGGAGGCCGGCGGCGACGGTCAGGCGGGTGCTGCGCTGCCGACGACGAGCCGAGGAGGCCGAGGAGGCCGAGGAGGTGGTGCGCGCCGGCCGGGTCTCGACCGGGCCGTCCTGGGGGGAAGCCATGCGCACCAGGCTAGGCGTCACGGTCCTCCGGAGGGACGCGACACGCGCGCTCGAGGAGCAGGGCGACCGCGACGAGGGCCACAGCGGCGGCCGCCGCCGCGAGCGAGCGCAGCAGCTCGCCGTCGGCCCGCTCCGAGGTGAGCCCGAGCCAGCTGACGGCGTAGCCGGTGTAGCCACCGGCCGTCAGGGCCCCGACGAGCGCCGACGCGCGGGCCAGGACGAGGCGGCTGACGGCCTGGTGCGGCTCGAGCCGCTCCCCGCGCACCTGCAGGGCGCGGTGGGTGACGCGGGCGACGAGCCCCACGAGCAGCGCCAGCAGGCCGAGCGCGGCCACCTGCCGCCACAGCACCGGCGGGGCGGAGCCGAGGAGCTCGACGCCGACCGGGCGCAGCAGCCAGCCCCCGACGAGCCCGGCCCCCGCCCACGGCGCGAGAACCGCGCCGGTGGTGGGGCGCAGGGTGCCGCGCGGCGGCTCGGGGTCACCGGGCTGCCCCGGCGGCCCGGGCCGGCCCGGCGGCAGGCTCGTCACTGCAGCTGCAGCTCGAGGTCCTCGCGCAGCACCGTGCCGTGGTCGTGGGCCTTCTCGAGCAGCTCGGCGACCGGGCCGTGGTCGGGCAGCACCGCGTCGGGCTCGAGGTCGTGCCACGGGCGCAGCACGAACGCGCGCTCGGCGGCCCGGGGGTGCGGCAGGCGCAGGAAGTCCTCGTTGCTGCGGCGGTCACCGACGACGATCAGGTCGACGTCGAGCGTGCGGGGCGCGTTGCGCTCACCGGTGCGCTCGCGGTCGAAGGCGTCCTCGATGGCCAGGCAGCGGTCCATGAGCCGCTTGGCGGGCAAGGTGGTGTCGAGCAGCACGACGGCGTTGAGGAACGGCTTGGCCTCCGGCGGGCAGTCGACCGGCGTGGTCTCGTAGACGCCCGAGACCGAGGTGAGCCACACGTCGGGGGTGTCGGCGAGGGCGTCGACCGCGCCCTGCAGGCTCGCCATCCGCTCGCCGAGGTTGGACCCGAGCGCGACGACGACCCGACGGATCGGGTGCATCTCACCGGTCAGCGCGTCCGCGTCGACGATGTGCGGGTTGGGGGTCTCAGTCACGTGGTGCCTCGCGTCCGTGTGATCGTCAGCGTGACGTCCGAGAACGTCGCGTCGATGGGGGCATCCGGCTTGTGCACGGTCACCCGGCACCATTCAACACGGCTCTGCCTGAGGCAGACTCCCGCGATGCGCTCGGCCAGGGTCTCGATCAGGTCGACCGGATCGGTCTCCACGGCGGCCTTCACCGCCGCCACGAGACTTCCGTAGTCGACGGTGTCCTGCAAGTCGTCGGAGGCCGCCGCCGGAGCCGTGTCGACGCCCAGGCACAGGTCGAGCACGAAGGTCTGGCCGTCGCGCCGCTCCTCGGGGAAGACCCCGTGGTGGCCCCAGCACTCGATGCCGGTCACGCTCAGCTCGTCGCTCACGCCGCCTCCTCCGTCACGTCGTCGACCCCTCGCCCGGCCCGGTCGTCGCGCCGGGCCCCGGTGGCCGGCGGTCGTCCCCCGAGCCTGCCGCACCGGTCTGCTCGGCCGCGAGCCGGCCCACCACCGCGAGGGCGTCGCGGGTGGCGCGCACGTCGTGCACGCGCAGGCCCCAGACGCCGCGCAGCGCGAGCAGCGCCACCAGGGCCGTGTGGGCGGCCTCCCGCTCCCCCACCGGCCGGGGGGTGCCGTCGGCGCCGGCGAGCAGCCGCCCGAGGAAGGCCTTGCGGCTCGCGCCGACGAGCAGCGGACGCCCGAGGGCGGCCACGTCGTCGAGGCCGGCGAGCAGCGCCCAGTTGTGCTCGGCCGTCTTGGCGAAGCCCAGGCCCGGGTCGAGGACGACCCGCTCGGCGGGCACCCCGGCCGCCACCGCGGCCTCGAGCCGCTCGCCCAGGGCGGCGCTCACCTCGGCGACGACGCCGCCGGGCGCGTCGTAGGAGGCGAAGTCCTGCATGCGGTCGCTGTGCGCGCGCCAGTGCATCGCGACGTACGCCGCACCCGACGCGGCGACAGCGGGCAGCATGTCGGCGTCGGCGAGCCCGCCCGAGACGTCGTTGACGAGCGCGGCGCCCGCCTCGACCGCGGCGGCGGCGACCTCCGCGCGCATGGTGTCGACCGAGACCACGACGCCGTCGGCGGCCAGGGCCTCGACGACCGGGAGCACCCGGCGCAGCTCCTCGGCCAGGGGCGGCCGCTCGGCTCCCGGACGGGTCGACTCGCCGCCGACGTCGACGACGTCGGCTCCGTCGGCCACCAGGGCGCGCCCGTGGGCGAGGGCGGCCTCCGGGTCGCTCCACCGGCCCCCGTCGGAGAACGAGTCGGGCGTGACGTTGAGGACGCCCACCACCAGCGGCAGGCCGTCGCGCCCGGCCGGCAGGGTCACCGGCGCGAGTGGATCAGCGCCATGGCCTCCGCGCGGGTGGCGGCGTCGTGCATCTGGCCGCGGACCGCCGAGGTGATGGTGCGCGCGCCCGCCTTGCGCACGCCGCGCATCGTCATGCAGAGGTGCTCGGCCTCGATGACGACGATGCAGCCCTTCGCCTCGAGGATCCCCATGAGGGAGTCGGCGACCTGGGTGGTCAGCCGCTCCTGCACCTGCGGGCGCTTGGCGTAGACGTCGACCAGGCGGGCGAGCTTCGACAGGCCGGTGATCTTGCCGCTGTCGGCCGGGATGTAGCCGACGTGGGCGACCCCGGTGAAGGGCACCAGGTGGTGCTCGCACATCGACCACAGCTCGATGTCGCGCACCAGCACCATCTCGTCGTGGCCGAGGTCGAAGGTCGTCGAGAGCACCTCCTGCGGCGTCATCCGCAGCCCGGCGGTGACCTCGGCGTAGGCGCGGGCCACCCGGGCCGGGGTGTCGCGCAGGCCCTCGCGGTCGGGGTCCTCGCCGATGGCGAGGAGCAGCTCGCGCACGGCCGCCTCGGCGCGCGCGTGGTCGAAGTCGGGGACCTCCGCCGGGTCCACCTCCGGCAGACCGATGGGGTCGACCACGGTGCTCACCTCTCCTCGCCGTGGACCGGGCCGTGGCCCTGGGGCCCGCCGCTCGGGCCGCCACCGGCCGACGGCGGGGTGCCGGGGCCGGCGTGACCGCCGGGCAGCTGACCGGGGTCGCCGTGGACGTCGCCGCCGGGACCCGGCGGCGTGATGACCGCGCCGGCGTGGGCGTGCTCGCCCCGGCCGTTGGCGGCCACCCGGTCGCGGATCTCCTGCGGGATGTCGATCGGCGGGATCGCCGAGGGGGTGCGGTGCGGCGAGCCGGTCCACGCGGGTCGCTCGGGGCGGCGGCGCAGCGGCTCGAAGACCTCGGCCACCTCGGCCTTGTCGAGCGTCTCGCGGTCGAGGAGCGCGAGGACGAGTGCGTCGAGCACGTCGCGGTTCTCCTCGAGGATGTCGAAGGCCTCCTGGTGGGCCTGCGCCAGGAGCTTCTTGGTCTCCTCGTCGACGATCGCGGCGACGTCCTCGGAGTAGTTGCGGCTGTGGCCCAGGTCGCGGCCCAGGAACGGCTCGGAGCCGCTCTCGCCCAGCTTGATCGCGCCGAGGCGCTCGGTCATGCCGTACTGGGTGACCATGGCGCGGGCCAGGCTGGTGGCCTTCTCGATGTCGTTGCCGGCGCCGGTGGTGGGGTCGTGGAAGACCATCTCCTCGGCCGCGCGGCCGCCGAGCATGTAGGCGAGCTGGTCGAGCATCTGGCTGCGGGTCTGGCTGTACTTGTCCTCGTCGGGCAGCACCATCGTGTAGCCCAGCGCGCGCCCCCGCGGCAGGATCGTGATCTTGTGCACGGGGTCGGTGCCGGGCAGCGCCGCGGCCACCAGGGCGTGGCCGCCCTCGTGGTAGGCGGTGATGAGCTTCTCCTTCTCGCTCATCAGGCGGGTGCGGCGCTGCGGGCCGGCGATGACGCGGTCGATGGCCTCGTCGAGGGACTCGTCGTCGATCAGCTTGCCGTTGGCGCGCGCGGTGAGCAGCGCGGCCTCGTTGAGCACGTTGGCGAGGTCGGCGCCGGTGAAGCCGGGCGTGCGGCGCGCGACGCTGAGCAGGTCGATGTCGGGCGACATCGGCTTGCCGCGCGCGTGGACGCGCAGGATCTGGTGGCGGCCGGAGAGGTCGGGGGCGTCGACCTGGATCTGGCGGTCGAAGCGGCCCGGGCGCAGCAAGGCCGGGTCGAGCACGTCGGGGCGGTTGGTCGCGGCGATGAGGATGACGCCGCCGCGCACGTCGAAGCCGTCCATCTCGACGAGCAGCTGGTTGAGGGTCTGCTCCCGCTCGTCGTGGCCGCCGCCCATGCCGGCGCCGCGGTGGCGACCGACGGCGTCGATCTCGTCGATGAAGACGATGGCCGGGGCGTTCTCCTTGGCCTGCTCGAAGAGGTCGCGCACCCGGGAGGCGCCGACGCCGACGAACATCTCGACGAAGTCGGAGCCGGAGATGGAGTAGAAGGGCACGCCGGCCTCGCCGGCCACCGCGCGGGCGAGGAGCGTCTTGCCGGTGCCCGGAGGGCCGTAGAGCAGGACGCCCTTGGGGATCTTCGCGCCGACGGCCTGGAACTTCGCCGGCTCCTGCAGGAACTCCTTGATCTCCCCGAGCTCCTCGATCGCCTCCTCGCAGCCCGCGACGTCCTTGAAGGTCGACTTCGGCATGTCCTTGGAGATCAGCTTGGCGCGCGACTTCGCGAACTTCATGACGCCGCCGCCCCCGCCCTGCATGCGGTTGGTGAGGAAGACGAAGACCGCGATGATCAGGCCGAAGAGCAGCAGCGTGGGCAGCAGCGAGCCCAGCAGCGACGGCTGGGGGTTCTCCGAGGTGGAGCGCTCGATCGTGCCGGCCTCGAGCTGCTCCTCGACCGCCGCGAGGATGCCGCGCTGCTGGCCCTGGATGTAGTACGCCTTGACCTCGCGGCCGCCCTCGCGCTCGACGTCGGCGTCGAGGGTCGCGCGGATCTCCTGGTCGCCGTCGACGAACTCGATCTCGTCGACCTCGCCGTCCTCGACGTACTGCACGAGGCGGGAGGTGGCGATCTCGTCCTGGCCGCCCCCCGGGGCGACGTACTGGAGGAGGAGCAGGACACCGATCACGGCGACCAGGCTCCACGCCCAGGGGCTCTTGGCTATGCGCTTCACAGGCTTCTCTCACACGTGGGAAGACGGCTCACGGGCCGCAGCGGAGGGTCTCCGCAGGGGGTGTCCCCCGGGTCTCGACGGTACACGCCGCCGCCCACCCGCCGGGTGCGGATCCGGCGCCGCGGCTGCGCTCTCAGCCGCAGGTCAGCGCGCGCTCAGGCCCCCCTCAGGGGCTCAGGCGTAGACGTGCGGTGCGAGGGTGCCGATGTCGCGCAGGTTGCGGTAGCGCTCCTGGTAGTCCAGGCCGTAGCCGACGACGAACTCGTTGGGGATGTCCCACCCGACGTACTTCGGCTCGACCGGCATCGACAGCGCCTCGGGCTTGCGCAGCAGCGTCGCGATCTCGACGCTGGCGGGGTTGCGGCTCGAGAGGTTGGAGATCAGCCAGCTCAGCGTGAGGCCGGTGTCGATGATCTCGTCGACCACCAGCACGTGGCGCCCGGCGATGTCGGTGTCGAGGTCCTTGAGGATGCGCACGACGCCGCTGGACTTGGTGCCGGAGCCGTAGGACGACACCGCCATCCAGTCCATCTCCACGTGGCGGGTCATCGAGCGCGCGAGGTCGGCCATCACCATGACCGCGCCGCGCAGCACACCGACGAGCAGCAGCTCCTGGCCCTCGTAGTCGGCCTCGATGCGCTGGGCCATCTCGGCCACCTTGGCCTGGATCTCGGCCTCGGTGAACAGCACGTTGACGAGGTCGCTCTCGACGTGGGCGGCATCCATGGCCCCGAGGGTACGGCGTGCCCTCGGGCCGCGCGCCGGGCGGTGGGCCGCTGCGTCAGCGCACGCGCTCGATCACCACGACCCCGTCGCGCCGCAGGCCGCGCAGGTGGCCGGGCAGGTCGACCCAGCGCTGGCCCCGCCAAGCGGTGACGAGGTCGTCGAGCGCGAGCACGTGCACGTGGGCGAGCTCGTCGCCGGGCGCACCGGCGGCCAGCGCGGCGAGGCGCAGCACGCGGCGGCGCAGGGCGGCGGGCTCGTCGGCGAGCGCGCTCACCCGCAGCCCGCCCGGCACCTCGGGGTCGAGGGCGCGGGCCAGCGCGGCGTCGGCGAGGTCGTCGAGCAGCTCGACGTCCTCGCGCAGCAGGTCGGCGGTGCGGGCCAGCGTCGTCGCGACGCCGGGGCCGAGCTCCTCCTCGAGCACGGGCAGCACCCGCTGCCGCACCCGCACCCGGGTGAAGCGCGGGTCGTCGTTGTGCGGGTCGTCCCACCAGGTCAGCCCCTGCGCCCGGCAGGCGTCGCGGGTCTCGGCGCGGGTGAGGTCGAGGAGCGGGCGGCGGAAGCGGTCGAAGGCGCGGCGCATGCCGGCGACCGAGCGTCCGCCGCTGCCGCGGGTCAGCCCGAGCAGCACCGTCTCGGCCTGGTCGTCGAGGGTGTGGCCCAGCAGCACCACCGCGGCGCGGGTGCGCTCGGCGACCTCCTCCAGCACGGCGTACCTCGCCTGGCGGGCGGCCGCCTCGGGCCCGAGCGGGCCCGCCTGCACCGTGACCCGGGCCGTGAGCGTCTCGTCGGCGCCGAGGGCGCCCATCTGCTCGACGACCGCGGCCGCGACCTCGGCCGAGGTCGGCTGCAGGCCGTGGTCGACGGTCGCCCCGACGACCCGCCACCCGGCCGACCGCGCCTCGAAGGTGGTCGCGGCGAGGAGTGCGAGCGAGTCGGCGCCGCCCGAGCAGGCCACGACGACGACCGCGCCGGGTCCGAGGTCGCCCAGCGAGCGGCGCACGGCGAGGCGCGCGGCCGCGACGGCGGGGTGGGGCCCGCTCACCCGTGCACGCGCGCGACCCAGGCGTCGGGGTCGGCGATCTCGGCCCGGGAGGGCAGGTGGGCGGGCTCGGCCCACACGGCGTTGAAGTCGGCCATGCCGACGCGGTCGACGACGTGGCGCACGAAGCGGGCGCCGTCGCGGTACTGCGCCATCTTGGCGTCGAGCCCGAGCAGCCGGCGCAGCAACCGGTCGAGCGTGCCCAGGCCCTGGCGGCGCTGGTCGAAGGCGGACCTGATCGACGCCACGGACGGGATGACCTCGGGCCCGACGCCGTCCATGACGACGTCGGCGTGGCCCTCGAGCAGCGACATCACGCCCGTGACCCGGTCGAGGATCTCCTGCTGCTCGGGCGAGCCGAGGAGCTCGAGCAGGCTCGCGCCGCCCGGGCGGTCGGCCCCGCCGCCGGCGACGCCGCGCACGGCCCGCGAGACCTTGCCCAGGAGGTCCTCGAGCGAGGCGCCCGGCTCGACGGTCGCGGTGAGCGCCTGCATCTGGGCGAAGAGGTGGTCGCGCATCCACGGGACGGCCGTGAACTGCACCCGGTGGGTCTCCTCGTGCAGGCACACCCACAGCCGGAAGTCGGAGGGGTCGGCGCCCAGCTCGCGCTCAACGTGCACGATGTTGGGCGCGACCAGCAGCAGCCGGCCGCTCGGCTCGTGGAACGGGTCGAACTGGCCCAGCACCTTGCCGCCGAGGAAGCCGAGCAGCAGGCCGACCTCGGCGCCGGTGATGCGCGAGCCGATCGCCAGCGCGAGGCCCGTCGGCGCACCCTTGCGCTCGTTGAGCCGGTGGACCAGCGGCTCGACGAGGTGGCGGAAGCCGTCGGCGTTGGCCTGCACCCAGCCGGCCCGGTCGACGACGACGACGGGCGCGGTGCGGTCGGCGGCCACGAGGCCGGTGAAGTCGCGCACCAGGCCGGTCGAGCGCTCGGCTCCGGCGCGGAGCTCGGCGACGGCGGCGTCGGCGGTCGCCCGGTCGACGTCGGGGCCGTCCCCCGCCACGCGCGCACCGAGGCGCACGGCGAAGTCCCAGTCGACCATGCCGCTGGCCCCGCCGGTCCCGCTCCCACCCTGGCTCATGTGGCGACCCTACGGGGCGGCCGCGCAGCGGCAGGCGGCCAGCGCGGCGGCCACCTCGTCGAGCGCCGCGGCCGCGTCGAGGTCGTCGCCGAGGCGGATCCGGTCGGCGCCGAGGGCGAAGACCACCACCACCCCGTCGCGGGTGGTGGCGAGACCGGCCAGGGCCCGCACGCCGGTGAGCGTGCCGGTCTTCGCGCGCACCGCACCGAGGGCGACCGCCGGGCCGGTGTCGAAGCGGGTGGCCAGCGAGCCGGTGAACCCGGCCACCGGCAGGCCGACGAGCAGCGGGCGCAGCGTCTGGTCCGACGCGGCCGTCTGCAGCACCTCGAGCAGCGTGGTCGTCGGCACCCGGTTGCGCCGCGACAGGCCGCTCCCGTCGCGCAGCCGCAGCCCGGCCACGTCCACCTCGAGGGCGCGCAGTGCCGCCACGGTCGCCGCCGCACCGCCCGCGAAGCTCGCCTCGCGCGGCCCCCCGCGGGCGCGGCCGAGGTGGTGCGCCAGCACCTCGGAGGTCTCGTTGTCGCTGGTCTCGACGAGGTGGGCGACGAGCGCGGCCACGGTCGGCGACTCCACCGCGGCCAGGGGGGTCGCGCCGGGGCTCGCCGCACGGCGTACGACGGGCCCGACGGTCCGCAGCCCGGCGCGGCGCAGCTCGACGAGCAGCACGCGCCCGGCCTCGCGGGCCGGGTCGTCGACCCGCGCGGTGCCGTCGGCGGTGCGGCCCTGGTCGACCCACAGCGGCCCGATGGGCGTGACCACGCCCTGCGGCACGTAGTCGGCCTCCCAGGCCGGGTTGACCGCGGGGCCCGCGAAGAGGGTGTCGTCGACGGCGACGCGGACGCGCCCGGTCACCCCCCGCTCGCGCAGGGCGGCGGCGGTGGCGCGGGCCAGCGTGCGCACGTCGGCCCGGTCGGGGTAGGCGGCGCCGTCGCGCTCGGGGGTCCGGGCGAGGAGCGGGTCGCCGCCCCCCACGAGCGTGACGGCCGGCGGGGCGCCGGCCGCGCCCGCGGGCTCGAGGACGGTCGTGGTCGCGAAGGTGGTGCGTGGACCGAGCACCGCGAGCGCGGCGGCACCGGTGAGCAGCTTGGTGGTGGAGGCCGGCACGACGGGGTCCCGGCCGAGCACGACCCGCTGCCCCGCGGCCCCGCCACCGAGGGGCGCGACCGCCGCGACCACGTGCCGGCCCAGGTCGGGGTCGCGCAGCTCGCGCCGCAGCGCGCGGCGCACCGCGCCCGGGTCGAGCGCGCCCGCGTCGTCGGCGGTGACGGGGCGCGCGACCGGCACCGGCGCCGCCGGGTCGGGCAGGTCGAGGCCGCGCGGCGGGTCGACCTGCTCGGGCTCCTCGGCCGGGTCGGGCGGGCCCCACGCCTCCAGCGGGGTGCCGGCCACGAGGTCGTCGAGGGCGTCGGCCAACCGCGGGTCGAGGCGCTGGGCCCGCCAGGCGAGCGTGGTCGCGGCCGCGACGAGCAGCATCACCACCACCACGGTGACCACGACCCGCAGGGTGCGTCGGCGCCGGGTGGTCCGGGGGGCCCGTGCGGTCCGAGGGGTCGGGCCCGGGACGTGGCGTGCGTCACGTCGGGCCACGCGTCACCCTCCTGGCTGTTGAGTTGCCGACTCCATGGGCGAGACTAGGCCCGGCCTGCGGCGCGACGCGCCGGGGGCGCCCCGAGCGGGGCCCGGTGCGCGCGAGGCGCACCTCGTCGCCCCCGCCGTCGACGACGAGGAGAAGCAGTGGCTGACGCCGACCAGTCCGAGGTGTTCGAGTTCGACGTGCTCGTCGAGATCCCGAAGGGCGAGCGCAACAAGTACGAGGTCGACCACGCCTCCGGTCGCCTCCGCCTCGACCGCATGCTCTTCACCTCCACGCAGTACCCCGCCGACTACGGCTACATCGAGAACACCCTCGGCCAGGACGGTGACCCGCTCGACGCCCTGGTGCTGCTGCAGGCCCCGACCTTCCCGGGCTGCCTCATCGCCTGCCGTGCCATCGGGATGTTCCGCATGACCGACGAGGCCGGCGGTGACGACAAGGTGCTGTGCGTGCCGACGCACGACCCGCGGCTCGCCCACCTCAAGGACATCGGCGACGTCTCGAAGTTCGACCGGCTCGAGATCCAGCACTTCTTCGAGGTCTACAAGGACCTCGAGCCCGGCAAGTCGGTCGAGGGCGCGAACTGGGTCGGCGTCGAGGAGGCCGTGGCCGAGGTGCACGCCTCCTTCGCCCGCGCGAAGGAGCAGGGCGGCCACTGAGCCGCAGCCCCACCGCACGTCGACGGCGGCGGTCGCCCCACGGGGGTGGCCGCCGCCGCGTCGTTCCCGGGGGTGGCCCGGGGTGCGTCAGCCGCCCGTGCCGGAGAAGAAGGCGAAGGCCCCCGAGCGCTCGACCGCGACCTCGCGCACGCCCGCGGTCGTCAGCCAGCGGCGTACGTCGTCGCTCGAGCCGAGCGGGCCCAGCAGGCCTGCCGCCGCGCCCGCCCGGCGCAGGGGCTCGAAGCGCACGCCGGTGTCGGTCACCAGTGCGCTGCCGACGAGCCGGCCACCGGGGCGCAGCACGCGCGCGACCTCCCGCACGGCGCCCTGCGGGTCGGGGAAGCAGTGCAGGCCCGTCAGGCTGAGCACCAGGTCGAAGGCGTCGTCGTCGAAGGGCAGCGCGACCACGTCGGCCTCGCGGGTGGTCACCTGGTCGGACACGCCGCGGCGGCGGGCGGCCGCCCGGGTGCGCGCCAGCATGGCGGGGGCGAGGTCGACGGCGACGTAGTCGAGCCCCTGCCGGGGGCGCAGGCCACGCAGCGCCACCCCGCCGCCGCAGGGCACGTCGAGCACCCGGCTGCCGGCCGGCAACGCGCCCACCTCGTCGGCGGCGGCGTGCAGCCGGGCGAGGGGGCTGCCCGAGCCGAGGCGCCACAGCGCTCCGCCCACCCGGTCGTGCTCGACGAGCCAGTCGTAGACCGTCGCCCACGCGGGGTCGGTGTCCCAGCCGCCGACACCCGGCAGGGAGCGCAGCCCGGGCAGCCTCACGACACGGGGGCGGGCGACGGGGCCGCCGCGCCGGTGCCGACCGGGCCGACCAGGTCCGGCGCGCGCAGCACCTCCTCGGGCACGGCGAAGGCGTCGACCAGGTCGACCGCGATCGGGCGCAGCCGGCGGCACAGGTCGCTGATCTCGCGGCTGATGGCCTTCGAGCGCTGCGCCGAGAGGCGTCCGTGCTCGAGGAACCAGCCACGGTCGGCCTCGATCGTGGTGAGCGCGTGCAGGTCGCACAGCAGCCCGAGCGCGACCTTGGTGTCGCCGTCGGGCAGCGCCGCGACCGCGTCGGTGAAGGCCTCGAGCACGAGCCGCTCCACGTGGGCCCGCGCCATCGCGATCACGTGGTCCTGCACGCGGGAGAAGACCGCGCCCGGCTCCATGCCGTTGTCGATGCCGCGCTTGAGGCGTCGCGCGACGCCGGAGAGCATGTGCTCCTCGCGGAAGCGGAGCATGGCCAGCTGGTACTCGGTGTCGAGCAGGCCGGCCTCCTGGTCCCACTGCTCCCCGCCCGGCAGCAGGTCGCGCACCCGCTCGAGCAGCGTGTGGACGGCCGTGCGCTCGATGACGGTCTCG
Organism: Nocardioides perillae; assembly: GCF_013409425.1. Lineage (NCBI taxonomy): Bacteria > Bacillati > Actinomycetota > Actinomycetes > Propionibacteriales > Nocardioidaceae > Nocardioides > Nocardioides perillae. The sequence goes on from NZ_JACCAC010000001.1 coordinate 149,311, forward strand.
ACGGCCAGGCCGGCGACGAAGCGGACCATGTCGAACTGGTCCATGTCGGAGAACTCGCTGGAGTAGTCGGTGAGCAGCCCCTTCGCCACCAGCTGCAGCAGGACGTGGTTGTCGCCCTCGAAGGTGGTGAAGACGTCGGTGTCGGCCTTGAGGGCGGCGAAGCGGTTGACGGCGAGGTAGCCCGCGCCGCCGCAGAGCTCGCGGCACTGCTGGATCGTGTGGGTCGCGTGCCAGGTGCCCAGGGCCTTGGTGCCGGCCGCACGCGACTCGAGGTCGCGCTTGGCGACGTCGCCGTCGGGCCCCTCCGCACCGCCGTGGGCGATCTCGTGCAGCTGCTCGCGCAGGACGTCCTGGGCGAAGTGCAGGGCGTAGGTGCGGGCGATCAGCGGGAAGAGCCGCCGCTGGTGCAGGCCGTAGTCGAGGAGCAGGTCCTCCTGGTCGTCACCGGTCGCTTCGAACTGCCGACGCCGCACGGAGTAGCGGGTGGCGATCGTCAGCGCGACCTTGGCGGCGTTGATGCCGGCGCCGCCGACGCTGACGCGGCCCTGCACGAGGGTGCCGAGCATGGTGAAGAACCGGCGGTTCGGGTTCTCGATCGCGGAGGTGTAGACACCCTCGGGCGACACGTCGGCGAACTGGTTGAGCAGCGCCTCGCGCGGCACCCGCACACCGTGGAAGGCCAGGCGACCGTTGTCCACGCCGTTGAGCCCCATCTTGAGGCCGTCGTCCTCGACCTCGACGCCCGGCAGCACCTCGCCGTCGCGGCGGATCGGCACGAGGAAGGCGTGCACACCGCGGCGCTCGCCGCCGACGTCGAGCTGGGCGAAGACCACGGCCATCTCGGCGTGCAGCGCGGCGTTGCCGATGTAGTCCTTGCGGGCCCCCTCGTGGGGCGTGGTGATCGTGAACTCCTGGGTCTCGGCGTCGTAGGTCGCGACGGTCTCGAGCGCCTGCACGTTGCTGCCGTGGCCGGTCTCGGTCATCGCGAAGCAGCCGAGGAGACGGCCCTCGACGACGTCGCGCAGGTGGGCGTCGTGGTGGCGCTCGGTGCCGAGCTGCAGCAGCGCGCCGCCGAAGAGGCCGAACTGCACGCCGACTTTCACCAGGACCGAGAGGTCGCCGAAGGCGAGGGTCTCGAAGGCCGCGACGGACGCGCCGACGTCACCGCCGCCGCCGTACTGCTCGGGGAAGCCGAAGCCGGTCTGCCCGGTCGAGGCGAGCTCGACCACGAGGTCCTTGACCCGCTCGCGGTAGTCGGCGTGGCTGAGGGTCTCGGCCTCCTCCAGGACCCCGGCGTGGGCGGCGAGGTTGCGGCGCACGAGGTCGCGCACCTCGGCGTGGCGACCGTCGAGCACGCGCGTCACCTCGGCCACGTCCACGCGGGGACCGTCGCCCGACCCGGGCTGCAGAGCCGGCTCGTCGCGGGAGCCGACCGGCGCCGCGGCGCGCACGGCGCCCTCGGCCTCGGTGGTGGCGCCCGGGTCGGTGCTGCCGGGCGTGCCCGGGCTGCCGGGGCTGCCGGGGCTGCCGGGAGTGGTCGTGGGCTGCGCGGCGTCGGTGGCCATGCCGTCCAAGTTACCCGCGGGGAACCACTGCCACTCGCGGTGCGGACGTGGCGCCGGCCTCAGGGTCGGGCGTAGAAGTTGGGCGGGATCCAGTAGTGCATCGAGACCTCCTCGACGTCGCGCCCCGTGCGCGGCGCGTGGACGATCCGGCCGCCGCCGGCGTAGAGCGCGACGTGGTAGATCGACGACGGCGACGACGAGGAGCCCCAGAAGACCAGGTCGCCGGGGCGCAGCTGCGAGCTGCGGACGGGGGTGGACTGCTCGTACTGCGCCACCGAGTAGTGCGGCAGCGCGCGACCGCCCTGCGCCCACGCCCGCATGGTGAGGCCGGAGCAGTCCCACGACGACGGGCCGGCTGCACCCCAGCGGTAGGGCTCGCCGATCTGCTGGCGGGCGAAGGCGACCGCCGCGGCCGCACCGGCGGCGGGAGCAGGCGGGTCGGGTGCGGGCTGGGGCGCAGGCTGGGGTGCGGGCTGCGGAGCCGGCTGGGGCGCGGGCTGCGGTGCGGGGGCCGGATCGGGCTGGGGTGCCGGCTGGGGTGCCGGCTGAGGTGCGGGCTGAGGTGCGGGCTGAGGTGCGGGCTGAGGTGCGGGCTGAGGTGCGGGCTGGGGTGCGGGCTGGGGTGCCGGCTGCGGCTCGGTCGCGCCGCCGGTCGGCGAGCCCGGGTCCTCCCCGGCCTGCTCCTGGAGGGCTGCCTCCTGCTCCGCGGCCTTGGCGGCGGCAGCAGCAGCGGCGGCCTCCGCCGCGGCGTCCTCGAGCGCCGACTGCCGCTGCTCGGCGAGGGCCACGGAGATGCCCTGCAGCGCTGCCAGCTCGGCGAGCAGGGCCGCCTTGCGGGTCGCCGTGTCGTCGGCGAGCACGAGGGCGGCGTGCGACGCCGACGCCGCGGCGTCGCGCCGGTCGCGGGCGTCGGCCTCGAGCGCTGCGGCGCGCTGCCGGGCCTCGGCGGCGCGTCCCGCGGACACCTCCGCGACCAGCGCGGTGGCGCGGAAGACGTCGTGGACCTCGTCGAGAGCCGCCTCGGTCTGGCGCGCGGTGGTCGTGCGCTCCACGAGCCCCGCCACGCCGTCGGCCTCGACGATCGCGCTGAGGGCTGCCAGACCGGGCGCGGAGGTGTAGGTGCCGACGACCGAGTCGGCGTACGCAGCGCGCCCGCGCTCGGCCTCGGCCCGCGCGGCGCGGGCGGCCCGGTCGGCGTCGCGGGCCTCGCGGCGCGCCTGCGCGAGGGCGTAGCGGGCACCGTTCCACGCCTCGGCGGCCTGCGCCGCGGCGACGGCGGCGTCCTGCAGGCGTTGGTTGGCCAGGACGAGGTCGGCCTGCACGGCCGCGACGTCGCGCGCCGCACCCGCGACCGCGCCGCGCGCGGCCTCGACCTCGGCCTGCGTCGGGGTCTCGTCGTCGGCGAGGGCCGGTGCCCCGGCGGTGCCGTTCAGGCCGGCGGCGAGCAGCAGCGTGGTCGCCGCCGCGGCCGCGGCGCGTCGCCCATGGGCTCCGGTCGTCCTCCTCGCACGCACGTGCCCGCCTCTCGACCCGGTGGAGCGCCACCGGTGCCGGGGCGCGACGTCACGGCGCCTCGAGCGGCTTCCCCACCGCTCGAGGCACAGCCGTCACGCTAGCCACATCCGACCCAGGAGGGAACACTTTCCTCCAATTTCTCACGACTCTCCGGCGTGTCGGCTTGCGAACCACACTGTTGTCATTCCCGTGCCGAGGGGTCATGTGCTGCGCACCCACCGAGGGGTCACGCACTGGACCGGGGCTCGCACGGCGGCCGCCGGCGCGGGATCGACGACCCCACCAGCGACCCCTCGCCGGGTCCGTGACCCCTCGCCGGGTCCGTGGCCCCTCGCCGGGTCCGTGACCCCTCGGCGAGAGCCCAGGCGGCGACCCCTCGGCGGGGGTCAGTCGTCGACGGGGACCGCGGAGGTGGTGGTGGTGGGGTGCGAGGCGAGGCCCTTGCGGTCGAACTTCTGCCCGCTCGCCAGGCCGCCGACATAGAAGGCGATGAGGGCGATGACGACGCCGCCGACGTCGTCCATCACGTAGTGCCAGCCGAAGTAGAGGGTGGCGACGACGGTGACGGCGAAGTTGACCCAGAAGACCCAGTGCACGATGCGGGAGCGGATCGTGTACTGCGCCATCAGGGCGAAGAGCAGCGTCACGCCGGTGTGCAGGCTCGCGAAGCCCGCCACCGACTGCACGGCGTCCTGCAGGTCGCGGTGCAGCACGGCCTCGCGCCCGTAGAACAGGGAGTCCATCAGCGTGCTCGTGCCCGTCTCGGCGAGGTCCTCGTAGAGCCAGGGGTACTCGAAGCCGGGTCCGAGCGTCGGCAGCAGGTAGTAGGACGCCGTCCCGAGGGTCCAGATGATCGACTGCGACGTGGCGAACCAGTAGCCGAAGGAGATGTTGCGCGACCACACGACCCAGGCCGCCATCGCCAGCGGCACCAGCGGCAGGAACCACAGGTAGATCGACGACAGCGCGTGCGCGATCGGGGCCCAGCCGAAGACCTCGTGCAGCACGACCGCCGGCTCGTTGCCGAGGAAGAGCCACTGGTCGATGAGGTGCAGCTCGCGGTCGTACTTGTTGGGCCCCATGACGAAGGGCAGCGCCGACTTGAGGTTCCGGTAGGCGACGTAGGTCGTGTAGAAGCACACGAGGCCCAGCACCACGAGCAGGATGCGGTCGCGGTTCCAGTGGGTGCGCCAGCGGTGCGCGGCGATCTCGCGCATGCGCCGTGGGTTGCCGCGCCCGCCCCACAGGGTGCGCGGCAAGAAGTCGAGCGCCAGCGCCCCGAGGATCAGCAGCGGCACCCGCACGACGGCGGGGCCGAGGAAGCCGTCGGGGTCGACGACGGGGCGACCGACCTGCCAGCCGACCAGCAGCGCCAGGGAGCCCATGGCGACGGCGATGCCGACGAGGAGGGCGTAGGCGCGGCGGTACACGCCGCTCACCATAGCCAGCGGCACCTGCCGGCTCCGAACGAGTTCAGCCCGGCAGCGCGGCGACCCTCGTCACATCGAGCGCGAGGGCGACGCGCTCGCCGGCGGCGGCGCTCGAACCGAGCGGGGCCACGGCGTCGACGGGCCCGACGCCGTCGAGCTCGACCTCCAGCCGCACCTGCTCGGGGGTCGCCCGCGCCGACAGCACGGTGCCCACCAGCCCGCCGTCCGGCCGTACGACGAGCGCGGAGCGCCGCAGCGCGAGCCCGGCGTCGCCCTTCCCCACCGTCGCCCCTCCCGCGGCCGCCGCGCGCACGCGCCGGGCGGGATCGCCGACGAGCACCCGGGCGTAGCCGAGGAAGAGGGCGGTGTCGGCGTCGGCGGGGTGGGCCCAGACGTCGGCGATCGGACCCTCCTGCACCAGTCGGCCCGCCCGCAGCACGGCGAGCCGGTCGGCGACGGTGAAGGCCTCGTCGTGGTCGTGCGTGACCGTGAGCGCCGTGGTGCCGGCCTCGCGGAGGATGGCCCGCAGGTCGAGCGCGAGGCGCTCGCGCAGCCCGGCGTCGAGCGCCGAGAGCGGCTCGTCGAGCAGCAGCAGGCGGGGGTCGGTCGCCAGCGCCCGGGCCAGCGCGACCCGCTGCCGCTCGCCGCCCGAGAGCGTGGCCGGCAGCCGGTCGGCGTGCGTGCCGAGCCCCACGAGGTCGAGCAGCTCGCCCACCCGCCGCCGCACCTCGGCGCGCGGGGCGCGGCGCAGGCGCAGGGGGTAGGCGACGTTGCGCGCCACCGTGAGGTGGCCGAAGAGCTGCCCGTCCTGGAACATCAGCGCGAAGCCGCGCCGGTGGGTCGGCACGCGGGAGACGTCGTCGCCGGCGGCGAGCACCCGGCCCGCGGCCAGCGGCTCGAGTCCCGCGACGGCGCGCAGCAGCGTCGACTTGCCGCAGCCCGACGGGCCGAGCACGGCCAGCACCTCGCCCGCCGGCAGGTCGAGCGAGACGCCCGCCAGCGCCGTCCGGCCGTCGTAGGCCACCGTCACGTCCTCGAGCCGCACCCCGACCGCCGTCCTCGCGCTGCCCACCTCAGAACGCTCCCACGCTCGGCACCCGCAGCCGCTCGACCGCGAGCACGACCACGGCGACGGTGGCGGCCAGCACGACCGACCCGGCGAGCGCGGCGCCCAGGTTGCCCTCGCCGGGGCTGCCGAGCAGACGGAAGACCACGACCGGCAGCGTTGGGCTCTCCTCGCGCGCGAGGAAGGAGGTGGCGCCGAACTCCCCCAGCGAGACGGCGAAGGCGAAGCCGGCCGCCGCGAGCACCGGTCGCCGCACGACCGGCAGGTCGACGACGAGCAGCGCGCGCCACGGGGCGGCGCCGAGTGTCGCCGCCGCCTGGCGCTGGCGGTCGTCCACGGCCGCCAGCACCGGCGCGACGGTGCGCACCACCAGCGGGAGGGCGACCAGCGCCTGGGCCAGCGGCACCAGCAGCGGGCTGTCGCGCAGGTCGAGCGGCGGCCGGTCGAGGGTGATGAGGAAGCCGAAGCCGAGGGTCACCGCGGAGACCCCGAGCGGCAGCACGAAGAGCGCGTCGAGTCCGGCGCGCACCCGCCGCTCGGCCCGTGAGCGCGACCGCCGGGTGACGAGCACGGCGACGAGCAGCCCCAGCGAGAGCGCCATCCAGGTCGCGTCGACCGCCGTGCGCAGCGACGTGGCGAGCGCCTCGGTGACCGGCACGAGCAGCGCGGGCGTGGCCTCGACCGACCCGAGCGCCCGGTAGTGCCGCAGCGTCCACGCCCCGTCGGCGCGCAGCGAGCCCGCGAGCAGCGTCGCGAGCGGCCCGGCGACCAGCACCACCACGAGCCCGGTGACCACCAGCGCCGGCGCGTCGGCCGGGCGCGGTCGCCGGGGGCGGGCGAGCTGGCGCTGACCGCTGGCCGGCACCCCCGACCGCAGCCGTTGGGCGAGCACCAGCAGCACGCTCACGACGAGCAGCTGCAGCACCGACAGCGCGGCCGCGGCCTGCAGGTCGAGCAGGTTGGTCGTCAGGAGGTAGACCTCGGTCTCGACGGTCGCGTAGCGCAGGCCGCCGAGCGTCAGCACGACGCCGAAGGCGGTCGCGCAGAAGAGGAAGACCACGCTGCCGGCGGCGACCACCGCGGGCCGCAGCGCGGGCAGCGTGACGGTGCGCAGCACCTGCCACGGCGTCGCGCCCAGCGCGGCCGCCGCCTCGGCCGGCCGCGGGTCGAGCCCCTCCCACGCCGCGCCGACGGCCCGCACGACCACCGAGACGTTGAAGAACGCGAGCGCCGCCACGATCGCGACCGGCGTGCCGTCGAGCCCCAGCCCGCCGAGCGGCCCGGCCTCGCCGAGCAGCTGGCGGAAGGCCACGCCGACCACCACGGTCGGCAGCACGAACGGCACGAGCACCCCGGCCCGCAGCGCCCGCACGCCGGGGAAGCGCAACCGGTGCAGGGCGTACGCCGCCGGCAGGCCCAGCGCCAGCGCCAGCGCCGTGCCTGCCGCGGCCGACCAGAGGGTGAACCACAGCACCCGCCGGGTGCGCGGGCGGGCGAGCACGTCGAGCACGCCGCCGAGGTCCCAGGCCCCGTCGGGACGGAAGCCGCGGTCGAGCATGCCCGCGACGGGCAGCAGGAAGAAGACCCCCAGCACCGCCACCGGCACCACCGCGAGCGCGGCGAGGCCGAGGAGCCGGCCCGCCGCGCCCTGCCCCGTCACGGGGTCACCCGGTGACGACGTCCGTCCACGTGCGCAGCCAGTCGTCGCGGTTCTCCGCGACCTCCGCCGGGTCCACCTCGTAGGGGGTCTCCGGGCGCTCCGCGAAGCGCGCCCAGTCGGCGGGCAGCTCGACGTCGTCGCGCACCGGGAAGACGTACATCGACTCCGGCAGCGCGGCCTGCACCTCGGGCGAGAGCAGCCACTCGAGCACGACCTCGGCGCCGGCGGGGTTGTCGGCGCCCTCGAGCACCCCGGCGTACTCGACCTGCAGGAAGCAGGTGTCGAGCAGGGCCGCGGTGGTCGTGCCGCCCCGGCCGTCGAGGGTGAAGGCCGGGGAGGAGTCGTAGGACACGACGATCGGGCGTGCGCCGTCGCCGCCGCCCGCGGTGAAGTCGACGTAGTAGGCGTCCGACCAGCCCGGCACGACCTCGGCGCCGTTGTCGACGAGGTCGCGCCAGTAGTCCGGCCAGTCGTCGCCGTACTCGGCCACCGTGCTCAGCAGGAAGGCCAGGCCGGGCGAGCTGGTGGGCGCGCCCGGGGTGACCAGCAGGTCGCGGTAGCGCGGGTCGACGAGGTCGTCGAGCGTCTGCGGCGGCTCGAGGCCCTCGCGCTCGAACCACGCGGTGTCGACGTTGACGCAGACGTTGCCGTTGTCGACGGGCAGCAACCGGTCGCCGCCCTCCTCCAGTGCGTAGGCCTCGGCGCCCGGCGGCAGCGCGACGGAGGACTCGGCGAAGACGCCCTCTTCCAGGGCTCGGGAGGCGAAGGTGTTGTCGACGCCGAAGGCGAGGTCGCCGGTGGGGCTGTCCTTGGTCAGCACCAGCCGGTTGGTCAGCGTGCCGGCGTCGCCGCTCGCGCGCTGGGTCAGCTGCAGGCCGCTCTCGGCCTCGAAGTCGGCGACGAGCTCCTCGGGCAGCGCGAAGGACTCGTGGGTCACGAGCACCACCTCGCCGGTCGGTCGGCCGGCGGAGCCGGTCGGGTCGGAGGCGGGCGCCGCCTCGTCACCGCCCCCTCCGGTGAGGGTGCAGGCGCTGAGCAGGGCTGCGGTCAGCAGTCCGCTGGTGAGCGTGGTCGTGGTGCGGGCGCGCGCGGGCAGGCGCATCGTGGACTCCCTTCGCCGGTGCTAGCCGGAGCAGGTTCGGAGGGTCTGCGGCTGGTCCGCACTCTCAGCACGCTCGCGCGTGCTCCCCTGTCTGTGCCGCCCAGCGTAGCCCTGCGCTCGTAGGGTGTGCGCCGTGACCCCGACCCCCGGCCCGACCGTCCGCGACGTCGGCTTCGACGACCTCGACGCACGCACGGCGTACGCCGTGTGGCGGCTGCGCCAGGACGTCTTCGTCGTCGAGCAGGAGTGCCCCTACCCCGACCTCGACGGCCGCGACCTCGAGCCCTCGACGCGGCACCTGCTGCTGGAGCGCGACGGCGGCCTCGTCGGCTACGCGCGGGTGCTCGACGAGGGCGACCACGCCCGCGTCGGGCGGGTGCTGCTCGACCGCTCGGCGCGCGGGCAGGGCCTCGCCGACCTGCTGCTGCGGACCGCGCTCGAGGGCCTCGAGCAGCGCGAGGTGCGGCTCGACGCGCAGTCGCCGCTCGCCGACTGGTACGCCGGCTTCGGCTTCGAGGTCACCGGACCGGAGTTCCTCGAGGACGGCATCGGCCACCTGCCGATGCGCCGGCCCGCTCAGCCGGCCGCGGGCACCAGCGCGTAGCCCACCGCGCCCTCCGCGTCGGTCTCGGCCGTCGCCTCGCCGCGGGCGACGAGCAGGCGCAGGTGCGCCTGGGTCTCCATCACCGCGAGGGCGCTGTCGAAGACGCCGAGGTCGGCGTACGCCGTGTCCCTGCTCGTCCACGGCAGCACCCGGGCGACCTCGAGCGCCGTGGCCGCCCCGCCGCGCACCGCCGCGGCGCACCGGGCGAGGCGCTCCTCGTGGTGGGCCAGCAGCTCGTCGACGCGCGCGTGGGCGCTGGCGACGACCGGGCCGTGCGCCGGCAGCAGCCGGGCGTCGGGCAGCCCGCGGACCTTCGTGAGCGAGGCGAGGTAGTCGCCCAGGGGCAGCTCGGCCGGCACCGGCTCGAAGCCGATCGACGGCGTGATGTGGGGCAGCACGTGGTCGCCCGCGAAGAGCAGGCCCGCCGCGCGGTCGGCGAAGACGAAGTGGCCCTGGGTATGCCCGGGGGTCGCGACGGCGTCGATCGTGCGCGAACCGACCGCGACGGTGTGGTCCCCGTCGAGCCAGTCGTCGGGGTAGGAGAAGAGGGCCTCGTCGGGCTCCTCGTCGCCGAGCACCATGCCCCAGGCGCGGGCGAGGTCGTGGGCGCCGGCGGCCCGCAGCTGCGCCGCGGCGGGGTCCTCCGACAACCCGCCCTCCGCGGCCGCGCGCACCAGGTCGAGCGTCGGCTTGTCGCCCAGCCCGAGGCTGACCCGCGCCAGGCCGAGGTCGCGCCGCACGGTCACCGCCTGCGTGTAGTGGTCGCGGTGCACGTGGGTGACCAGGAAGCGGGTGACGTCGCGCAGGTCGTGGCCGATCGAGCGCAGGCACGACTCGAGCAGCGTGCGCGACTCCGGGATCGCCCAGCCGCCGTCGACCAGCGTCAGACCCTCCTCGGTCTCGAGGACGTAGACGTTGACCGCCCGCAGGCCGTCCATCGGCAGCGGCAGCGGGATGCGGTGGACGCCCTCGGCCACCGGCCACGCGCCCGGCTCGGTCCACAGCAGCCCCGAGTCCGCGCTCACCTTCGAGGCGAGCCCGGCCGGGGTGGGGCCCGAGGCAGGGGTCGGGGCGGGGGCTCGGGCAGCGGCTGGGGCGGGGGTCGGGACGGGGTCGGGGCGCACCCGGCCGACCCTAGGCCAGCCGGTCGCGGGGGCGAGGAGGCGGCCGACCGCGTCCCGGCACCCACGACGCCGCGGGGGCACCCAGGTGCTGGCTACGGTCGCAGGCGACGAGCGGGCCACCGGGCCCGGGCGAGGAGGCGGCGGTGCGGCTCGAGGGTGCGAAGGTCCTGGTCTGCGGGGCGTCGGGGGCACTGGGGGGTGCGCTCGCCCGGGCCCTGCACGCGCAGGGGGCGCAGGTGGTGGGTGCCGGGCGCGACCCCGACCGGGTCGCCGCCGTGGCCGCCGAGCTCGGCACCGAGGGGCTGACGCTCGACGTGGTCGACACCGACGCCTGCGCGGCGACGGTCGAGCAGGCGGTGGCCGCGCTCGGGGGGTTGGACCTGCTGGTCGTGACCGTGGGCGTCGCGGGCTTCGGCCGCGCCGTGGAGGCGGACCCCGCGGTCGCCGAGGAGCTGCTCGCCGTCAACGCCCTCGGTCCGATGGCGCTGGTGCGGGCCGCCGGACCGCACCTGACCGAGGCCCCGGGCGGGGAGGGCGTCGCGGTGGTGCTCTCCGCCGTGCTCGCCGACCTGCCGACCGCGGGGATGGCGGAGTACTCCGCCGCCAAGGCCGCGCTCTCCGCCTGGCTCGACGTGGTGCGTCGCGAGGAGCGCCGCTCCTTCCGCGTGCTCGACGTGCGCCCGCCGCACCTCGACACCGACCTCGAGACCCGCGCGCTCGCAGGCGAGCCGCCGCGGCTGCCCGCGCCGTACCCGTCGTCGCGGGTGGTCGAGGTCGTGCTCGAGGCGCTCACCAGCGACGCGCGCGAGGCCCGCACCGCCAAGGCCGCGGTCGTCGAGGGCGGCGAGCTCGTCCTGCGCTGACGTCGGGCGGGTCCGCGTGCGGCGCGGCCCGGCGGGTACCTCCCGACGACGGGACCACCACGGCCCCCAGGGAAGGGAGACCCACCATGACCGCACTGACCAGGATCGCGAGCGGACTGCTCGGTCGAGGCCGCGGAGGCGCCGTCGGCGCCCGCCCGGCACGTCGCCCCGCCGGGGGCGTGGGCGGGATGCGCGGCGCCGGCACCGCGGGCACCGACGCAGCCATCGGGCGCGGCGTGCGCTCGCTGCTGCGCCGCCGCCGCTGAGGCGCGGGCGCAGCAGGCAGCGGGGAGCGCCTCGGGGCACCGCCCCGGGGCGCTCCTGTGCGTCAGGGGCAGCCGAGGAAAGCCGTGAGGTCGGAGGTCGAGCAGCGCGACGCCCCGGCGCCGCCGAGCGGGCCGCCGGGCGCCTCGGCCCAGCGCACGGTGCCGACCGCGACCAGCACCACGAGCAGGGCGGGCAGCCAGGCCCAGGCCAGCGTCCGCAGCACTCCGTCTCCCATGCCCGCCCAACGAGGCGGCGACGGGCCGGGTCACGCTCCGCGTGCGGTGGTCCGGACCGGCGTCACCCGCAGGCGAGGGCCTCGCGCACCTCGTCGGTCTGGTCCGACGGCACCGAGCTGCTGCGGTCGACCAGCGCCCCGTCGGGGCCGGTCACGAGGGTCAGCACCACGCCCGAGTCGTGCTCCCACAGCAGCTGCTCGCCGCCGTCCGAGCCCTCCGGCACGGTGCTCGTGGGCTCGCCCAGCAGCTCGACGGCCGCGTCGGCGTCGGCCAGGTCGCGGGTGTCGCACCAGTGGTCGAGCCACTCCTGCGGCACGCCGGGGCCGCCGAGGTCCTCGATCTCGCCGGGAGGCGGCGCGACCGCCCCGGGGCCGTCCTGGTCGTCGCCGCTGCAGCCGGTGAGCAGGAGGCCTGCGAGGGCGACGGCCGCGAGGGCGGCCCGGACCGGGCGGACAGGCGAGGTCGTCACCCCGCCGACCCTAGGCCATCGGCGCGCGCGCACGCGGCGGCGGGAGCGGGCTCAGGGACGGGGCGCCACGACGCCCGCCAGCCGGCCGAGCGCGAGGGCGGCCTCGCGGGGGGTGGTCGCCGGGCGGTCGAAGGGCAGGCGCAGGTCGGGGCCCGTGGCCGGGCGCAGGACCAGGCCGTGCCGGTCCACGAGCAGGGGGCGGGGCGTGCCCGCGGCCGTCGACCCCGGGCGCACCGACTCGGCGAGCGCCCGCAGCGCCTCGCCGTGGTCGCGGGCGAGGTGGGTCAGCCAGGCGGCGGCCGAGCCGATCAAGGCGTCCGCGCGGGCGGCCCGCACGTCGGCGACGGGCACCTCGCGCCACGCCGCCGCGGCCGGACCCTCGGGCACCTCGACGCGCCACTGCAGCGACGCGCTCGTCGGCTGCAGCCGCACGAGGTGCGAGAGCGGGGCGTCGCCGTCGCCCTGCAGGTGGGCGAGCAGCGCGGGGTGGACCGGCCCCGACGCGGGCCCGAGCCTGCCGGTCAGGTGCACGCGACCGCGCACGCGGTCGGCGAAGGGCAGGTCGGCCAGGTCGGTCGCGGTCACCGTCGCCTCGACGGCCGGCAGGCCGGGCATCGCCGCGAACGCGGCCGCGGCCGAGCCCTCCGGGGCCAGGAAGAGCAGCGACCCGTCGAGGTCGACCACGTGGCGGTGCACCGGGTGCTGCGCCGCGGCGACCCCGACGGTGATGCCGGTGGCCGCGGCGAGCACCGAGCGCACGCGCTCGGCGGGCGACGGGAGCGACGGCAGGTCGGCGGCGACCCGGTCGGCCCCGGCGGCGGACGCGGCGCGGCGCGAGCGGCGTACGGCGTCGCGGCGGGCGGGGTCGCGGGGCGCGGGGGTGCTGGTCACGGGTCTACCTCCGGGAGGCGTCGCAGCGGTCGGCCCGGCGAGAGCACCGAGCAGGAGAGGTAAGGCTTGCCTAACCATGCCTGAGGGCGGAGCCGTTCCGCAAGCCGTTGAGGCCAGCCTCACCTTGCTGGACAGCCCCCGCCCGCGGGGGCACCGTGGTGTCCATGACCCTCACTGCCGACGTCTCGACCTGCAGCGTCGAGAGCTGCTCCTACAACCACGACGAGCACTGCGCCGCCGACGCCATCACGGTGGGCGGCAGCAACGGCCACGCCACCTGCGCCACCTTCGTCTCCCTCGACTCCGACGGCGGGCTTCCCACGGTGCGCTCGCACGTCGGTGCCTGCCAGCGCTCCGACTGCGCGCACAACCGCGACCTGATGTGCAGCGCGGAGTCGGTGACGATCGGCTGGTCGGGCGCCGAGGCCGACTGCCTCACCTACACGACTGCCTGACCGCCTCTGCGTCGCGGCGCCCGCCGGCCCGCGGCGGGTCCACCTCACCCCTGCGGCCACCCGTCCGGCACACTCGGCGGCAGCGGGTTTGGGGCCCGGTTCCCGGCGGTACCTCCCCGACGACCCGCCCAGGTGCGACGTGGTTGGAGGAGGCGCAGTGACACGCAGCGGAGGCGCTGCGGACCGCGAGGACACCCTGGCGGCCGGCGAGGCGTTCGAGGCGATGCCCGTGGCGCTCGCACGCCTGCGCGGTGCCGACCTCCGCTTCGCCGCGGCCAACGCCGCCTACCGCGCACTGGTGGGCACCGAGGACCTCCTCGACCGGCCGGCCCGCGAGGTGCTGAGCGAGGACGGCGAGCAGCGGCTGCTCCCGGCCATCGAGCGCGTGCTCGCCACGGGGCAGCCTGCCTCGTCGGTCGAGCGCCACGTCGTCGTCGCGGGCGGGCGCGGGCTGTGGCTCGACTCCGTGCTGGCCCCCGTGCACGACGACGACGGCGCCCTGGTCGGCGTCGACGTCTACGCCGCCGACGTCACCGAGCGCGTCGAGGCCCGCCTCGAGGCCGAGCAGCGCGCGCGCCACGCCGAGTCGAAGTACGCCCGGGCGCGCGAGCTGGTCGTCGCCATGCAGGACGCCATGCTCCCCCACGGGGTGCCGATCCTGCCCCACGTCGACGTCGCCGCCCGCTACCTGCTGGCCGAGGGCGACACCCGCGCCGGCGGTGACTGGTTCGACGCCCTCGTCCTCGACGACGGCCGGGTCGCACTGGCCGTCGGCGACGTGGTCGGCCACGGCGTCGCCGCCTCCACCGTCATGGGTCAGCTGCGCGCCGTGCTGCGCGCGGCGGTCTGCGAGCACGGCGACCCGCTGCGCGCCGTCGAGTTCCTCGACCGCTACGCCCGGGCCGACCCCGCGGCCTCGTCCACCTCGCTGGTGCTCGCCGTGCTCTCCGCCGACGCCGACCGCGTCGACTACGTCACCGCCGGCCACCCGCCGCCGCTCGTCGTCCCGGCGACGGGCCAGCCGCGCTTCCTGCCCGGCTCGGGCTCCGGCACGCTCGGCAGCGGCCTGCCCTTCCACCAGGTCCGCGAGGACCTCGACCCCGGTGACCTGCTCGTCCTCTACTCCGACGGCCTGGTGGAGCGCCCCGGTCGCACCGCCCCGCACAGCTCGCTCGAGCTCGTCACCGCCGCTCGCGAGGCGCGCGACGCCGTGGGCGGGCGACACGCGCGCGGCAGCACCGGCGCCGACGCCGTGTGCGAGGAGGTGCTCGACCGGCTGACGCGCCGCACCGGCTACGCCGACGACATCTCGGTGCTGGCCGTGCAGCGTCGCGACGGCGAAGGCGGACCCGGCCCGGCGCCGCACCTCGAGCTGGTCATCGACGTCGAGGCCGGGCGCCGTCAGGACGTCCGGGAGGCGCGCGCCGCGATCACGGAGTGGCTCGAGGACCTAGGCGTCGGTGATGCCGACGCGATGGCCCTCACCCACGCCGCCCACGAGATCGTCACCAACGCCGTCGAGCACGCCTTCGCCGAGGAGGGCGAGCCCGACCACGGCCCGGTCCCGGTGCCGTCGCGCTCCGGCACCGTCACGGTGGAAGGCCGCGTGCGCCGCGACGGCCGGCTCGACCTCGAGGTGCGCGACGACGGTCGCTGGCGACCGCCCGTGGCCCGCTCGACCGCGCGCGGCGACCGGGGCCGGGGCCTGGCGATGGCGGCCGCGCTCGTCGACGACCTCGCCGTGGTCGGCCGCGAGGGCGGCACGCGCGTCGTGCTCACCCACCACGCCCAGCGCGCCGCGACCCTGCTGACCGGCCAGGGCGGCTACGACGACGAGCACGTCGGCGACTTCGACCTCGAGGAGACCTCGAGCGGCGACCGCACCACCGTGCGCGCCTACGGCGAGCTCGACCTCGCCGCCACGGCCGAGCTCGAGTCGGCCCTGCTCGCCGCACCGCGCGGCGCCGGGTCCGAGCTCGTCGTGGACCTCTCCGAGGTCACGCTGCTGTGCAGCGCGGCGGTGCAGGTGCTCAGCGAGGCGCTGCGCCGCGACGACCGCGTCGGCGTCGGGCAGACCACCCTGCTCGCCGAGGTCGGCAGCCCGGCGCAGCGGGTGCTCGACCTCGTGCGGCTCCCCCACCGCACTGCCTGAGCCCCCCGCGGGCGGCCCGGTGGGCTCGGGGCCCGCCCGCGCGCCCCCGCTCAGCCCGGGCGCTGACCGGGGATCGAGGGCAGGCCGGGCACCGGGGTGACGGGGCTGTCCGGGCCACCGAGACCGTGCTCCAGACCCCACACGACGGCCTGGGAGCGCCGCGTGACGCCCATCTTGCGGTAGGCGGTGCGGATGTAGGTCTTGATCGAGTTGATGGACAGGTAGCAGGCGCGGGCGACCTCGTCGTTGGACAGGCCGCGGCTGATCAGGTCGATGATCTGCGCCTCGCGCTCGGTCAGGCCGCCCGGCAGGTCGCGAGCCGTACGACGCCCGCGGGCGCCCCGACCGGGAGCGGCGGGAGCGCCCGGCGCGCCTCCGCTGGGTGCAGCGACGCCGGACGGGCCGGATGCGGCGCCGGGCCCGGGTCGTGCCGGGCGGCTCGACGCGGCATCGGCCTCGGCGACCCGCTCGAGCTGGGAGACCATCTGCTCGGCGTCCCAGCACTTGGAGAGCACCGGTGCGACCGCGCCGTCGCCGCGGGTGGGCTGGGGATCAGGGTTCCAGGTGAAGACGACGGCGCGCGCGCCCCGTCGGCGGGCGAGTCGCTCGACCTCCTCGCAGGCCTCGGCCGGCAGCAGGGCGGGGTCGTAGAGCACCAGGTCGACCGCCGGGCCGACCTCGTCGCGCAGGCGTGGGGAGCGCACGAGCTGCACGCGGTGGCGGTGCGCCTCCAGCATGCCGGCGAGGCCGCGGCGCACCAGCTCGCAGTCGTCCACGATGCCGACGCGCACCGGCACACCGGCTCCGGGCTCGCCGCGTCGCGCCTCGCGGGGTGAGCCGCCGGGGGTGCCGGCAGCAGCGGTCCGACCGGCAGGGTTCCGGTCGGGTCGGGACGAGGGGCGGGACGGCTCGGCGAGCGTGGGGACCATGGAGAGGGCCTTCCGTGCGGGGACCGCGCCGGTACCCCCCGCCGGGTGCCGCATGCTCCCCACCCACCACTCACCCAGCCGGGTGGGGCCTCGACGCCGTGGCGCAGTGGGTCCGCCCGACCACACCGGACCCGACCGGGGCAGAACCACCCTTTGGAGGCCCCCGCACGGGTGGACCGTGGTCTGGACCTGCGTTACGTTCGAGGTTGCCTCACCGAGGTCCGTCCACCGTGCCCACCGTGCAGAGCACCACGCCTGCCCGAGGGGAGCGCCGCACCACGGCCGGACCCTCACCCATCCTGCTGAAGCCAACGGCTGGACTCGTGCCACCCAGAGACTCGGGGTACACCATGCGCCGCACCGACACCGGCGTCGTCACCGACGTCGCTCCCCCCACTGACACCACCACGCACACCAGCACGCACACCAGCACCGACGCGGACGACACGCCGACCGGGGCCGCCCCGGCTCCGCGGGTCCTGCCGACGCGCCCGGCCGCCCGCACGCAGACGCTGCCGCGCGCCCAGCGGCGCCTGCTGACCGGTCAGCTGCTCGAGCAGGCCCACCAGGCGACCGACGAGGCCGAGCGCGCCCGCCTCGTCGACGAGGTCGTCGTGCTCAACCTCGAGGTCGCCCTCAGCCTCGCCTCCCGCTTCCGCGGGCGCGGCGTGGCCCGCGACGACCTCGAGCAGGTCGCGAGCATGGCGCTCGTGCGCGCCGCGCAGCGCTTCGACGCCTCCATGGACCACGACTTCCTGTCCTACGCCGTGCCCACCATCCGCGGCGAGCTGCGGCGCTACTTCCGCGACCACGGCTGGACGGTGCGCCCTCCGCGCCGGGTCCAGGAGATCCAGGCCATCGCGATCGAGACCCGCGACAACCTCGCCGAGCGCAAGGGCTCCGTGCCCACCGAGGCCGAGATCGCGGCCGCGCTGGGCGAGGACGAGGCGACGGTGCGCGAGGCGCTCTCTGCGGAGGGCTGCTTCACGCCGACCTCGCTCGACGTGCCGACCGGGGCCGACTCGGGCCTCTCGCTCGGCGACGTGCTGGGCGCGCCCGACCGCGACACCGAGGCTGCTGAGGCCCGCGTGGTGCTGCAGCCCGTCGTGCGCCAGCTCTCCGCGCGCGACCGCCGCATCCTGCAGATGCGCTTCTTCGACGAGTGCACCCAGCAGGAGATCGCCGACGAGATCGGCGTGACCCAGATGCAGGTGTCGCGCCTGCTGACCCGCATCATGCGCGACCTGCGCAAGGCCCTCGAGGACTCCCCCGAGGCCGAGGAGGCCGCGGCGACCGTGGCCGCCGGCCGCAGCCCGCGCCGCGTCGTCGAGCGGGCGCACGCCCGCCGCTGACCGGCACCCGCACCACCCGACGTACCCGCCCCGCCCGGGCGCGCGCACCGCGCGCATGACTCCCGGGCCGGGCGGGTACGTCGTCTCCATGTCCTCCACGGTCCCGACGTCGCGCGCGCACGCGACCGGGCAGGACCAGGCGCCGCCGGTGTGGTGGCCCCTGGTGAGCACCTTCGCCGAGCTGAGCCAGGAGCTGCTCGCCGAGAAGGACGAGCGGGCGATCTACGTCCTCATGTGCCGACGCGTGCACGCCGTCGTGCCCGCCACCGAGCTGTGCGGCATCACGATGCGTCGCCGTCGCGGACGGCTCGAGAGCGTCTCCACCTCCGACCCGCTCGCCGAGCAGGTCGACGAGCTGCAGTACACCTTGCGTGAGGGGCCCTGCATGGAGGCGGCGCTCGAGGTCGACCACTACCTCGCCGAGGACGTCGCCACCGACCCGCGGTGGCCGTCGTGGGGCCCGCGTGCCGCCGAGCTCGGGGTCCGCAGCCTGGTGAGCGTGCAGCTGCCCTCCGACACCCTCCACGACCGCCACCAGCCGCTGGGCGCGCTCAACCTCTACTCCAGCCGCGTCGGCGCCTTTGGCCCCGACCAGCTGCGGATCGCGCAGGTCTTCGCCCGCCACGCCGCCAATGCCCTCGCCGCGGCGCGGGAGCGGTCGGGTCTCGAGCAGGCCGTCGAGGCGCGGCACCTCGTCGGCGTCGCCCAGGGCGTGCTCCGGCAGCGCTACGACCTCGACCTCGACACCGCCTTCGAGGTGCTCGCGCGGTTCTCCAACGAGCGCAACGTCAAGCTGCGCGACCTCGCCGCCCAGGTGGTGGCCGAGCGCGGCCTGCCCGACGACCTCGACGCCGGCACCGCGGCCGCGGAGGCCGCCGACGCGCGCGACGACCGCGACCGCACCGGCCGCACGGCCGACGGCCCGCACGTGCCGGCGCAGGCGCCCACCCCTGACCCCCTGCCCTGACCCTCCTCCGTCCTGACCCCCCTGACACCCACCACCGACAGGAGCCCGCATGCGCCTGCCCGCTGCCCGCGGACCGATCAGCAGTGCCCTCGTGACCGCCCTGCGCACCGGCCGCACCGACGAGCTCGTGCCGCCGAGCGCGGACGACTTCGCCGGGCCGAGGACCGACGTGTGGGGCGACGACGTGCAGCTCGCGCTGTGGACCGCCTACGAGCTCCACTACCGCGGCTTCGACGACGCCGTCGAGGCGACCGCGTCCGGCTCCGACCCCGAGTGGGACCCGGCCGTCCTGGCCTTCCGGGCGCCGCTCGAGCGCGCCTTCGAGGCCGCCGTGCGCGAGGCGGTCGCCCCCGCCCTGGCCGAGGTGCCCGACCGCGGCGGCGTGGCGGAGCGGCTGGGTGCCCTGGTCGAGGCCGACGACGGCCCGCCGCTCTCGCGCCACCTGCAGCGCAAGGCCGACCGCGAGCAGCTGCTCGACTTCCTGCGCGAGCGCAGCCTCTACCACCTCAAGGAGTCCGACCCGAGCGCGTTCGTGCTCGGGCGGGTCGACGGCCGCCCGAAGGTCGCGCTCGCCGAGCTGCTCTACGACGAGTACGGCAGCGGCCGCCCGCACCGCCTCCACAGCCTGCTCTACGCCGAGGCCCTCCGCGCCGCCGGGCTCGACGCGTCGTACGGCGCGTACCTCGCCGAGACCTCGGCCGCCACGCTGGCGTCCAACAACGTGATGTCGCTCTTCGCGCTGCACCACCGGCTGCGCGGCGCCGCGCTCGGCCACCTCGCGGCCTTCGAGGCCACGAGCACGGACCCGTGCCGTCGGATCGCCGCCGGCATCGAGCGGGTCGGGCTCGGCGACGCGGTCGCCGACTACTTCCACGAGCACGTCGAGGCCGACGCGGTGCACGAGCAGGTCGTGCTCGGCGACATCTGCGGCGCGCTCGTCCAGGAGGAGCCCGACCTCCTCGACGACGTCCTGCTCGGCGCGGCGGCGTGCCTCGTGGTCGACGGCGCCGCCAACCGCGTCCTCATGGAGGCCTGGGGCGTGCTGGAACCCGCAGGACCGGCCGAGGCGACGACGGCCACGACGGCCACGGCGGCCCCGACCGGCCCGACCCTCGTGCCCTCGCAGCGCGAGGCGGGCGCCGACGAGCGGGAGCGCGTCGCGTGAGCACGGCCGGTCGGCCGCGCCGCGGCGACGGCGGGCAGGTCAGCGTCCGCCCGGTGCCGGGCGGGCCGCTGCTGGTGCGCGGGGCCGACTCGGTCGCCGACCCCGACGGCGTGGAGCACGCGGTGGAGCGTCCGGTCGTCGCGGTCTGTGCGTGCGCCCGCAGCCAGCGGCTGCCCTGGTGCGACGGCACGCACCGCTACGTGCGCCGCGACTGAGCCCGGCGCAGCCGGCCCCGGGCCGGTCCCGGGCCGGTCCCGGGCCGGCCCCGGGTCGACCGGTCCCACGGTTCAGGGGCGGGCGACGGGGCAGCCGCCGGGCACCCGCGGCGGGATGCGGCGGTGGTCCACGCCGGCGCCGAAGCCGCGCGCACCTGCGGGGGCGAGCGCGCCGGGCGTCGGCGCGAGCCCGGCCTCGGCGAGCCGCTCGAGCGTCACCCGCACGAGCCCGACGGTCAGCGGCTCGCCCGGGCAGCGGTGCCCGTCGGCCGGGTCGCCGCCGCCCTGCGGCACGAAGGCGAACGGGTCGGGCGGGGCGCCGTGGTAGCGCTCGGGAGCGAACGCCCCCGGGTCGGTCCACCACGCCGGGTCGAGCATCGTGCCGGGCACGTCGAGGACGATCCGGTCGCCTGCGCGCGCACGCACCCCGTCGTGCTCGACGTCGGCGCGCAGCCGCCCCGCCAGCGCGGGCACGAAGGGGGTCAGGCGGCGTGCCTCGTGCACCGCCCCCCAGCGACGCTCGTCCTGCTCCGACGTCGCGGGGCCGGCGAAGGCGTCGAGCGCACCCGGGTGGCGTGCCACCTCGAGCACCGCGAGCGAGGCCGGCCAGGCCGACGCGACCGTGGGCCGCAGGACGTTGAGCAGCTCGACGCCCGCGATCGACGCGGGCAGGCCGGATCCGCCGCCGAGCGCGACGGCGTGCAGCGCGGTGTCCTCGGCGACCGCCACCTCGCCGGCCCGGACCCGGCGCACCAGGTCGGCGGCCCAGCGGTCGAGCCGCACCCGCTGCACCCACGCGCGCGCGTAGGCCGCTCCCGCGAAGCCGAAGCCGTCGACCACCTCCGCCAGGCCGCGCGCCCGTCGCCCGGCCTCGCGGTCGGAGGCGGGCACCCCCGCCCACGCCAGGACCGCCCGGCCGTAGACGTCGACGAGCTCGTCGAACAGCGGCCGACCGTCCGCGCCGTCGTCGGCCCAGGCTGCGAAGCGGCGGGCGAGCTCGTCGGACACCTGGGCCACGAGCGGCTCGGTCCGCGCAGGTCGCAGCACCTCGAGGAACACGCCCTTGCGTGCCCGGTGCTCGTCCCCGTCCAGCGCGTGCACGGCACCGCGGCCGAAGAGCAGGGCGCCGAGCGGAGGCGGGACGGCGTCGCGACGGCGTACGCGGGTCTCGTCGTAGAACAGCTCGGCCCCGCGGCGACCGCGCACCACGAGCGTGCGGCGACCGAGCAGCCGGGTGGTCCAGGTGTCGGCGCCGCCGTGGCGAGCACGCCCGACGTCGAGGGCGTCGTACCCGTGGCGGAGCAGGTCGAGGGCGAGGTCCATGACGACGGGTACCCGCTGCGCCTCATGCGACCCCCGGGGCACGGGTACGGGACCTCTCGAGCACGACCGGACCCACGAGCACGACGAGGGAGCAGACGTGAAGGCAGTGACCTGGCAGGGACAGCGCGACATGCAGGTGGTCGAGGTGCCCGACCCGCAGATCGAGCAGCCGACCGACTGCGTCGTGCGCATCACCTCGACCGGCCTGTGCGGCTCCGACCTGCACCTCTACGAGGTGCTCGGGCCGTTCATGACCAAGGGTGACGTCGTCGGCCACGAGCCCATGGGCATCGTCGAGCAGGTCGGCAGCGCGGTGGAGACGCTGGAGGTGGGCGACCGCGTCGTCGTGCCCTTCAACGTCAGCTGCGGCACGTGCTGGATGTGCGACCGCGGCCTCTTCAGCCAGTGCGAGACGACCCAGAACCGCGAGCACGGCACGGGCGCCAGCCTCTTCGGCTACAGCAAGCTCTACGGCCAGGTCCCCGGGGGCCAGGCCGAGATGCTGCGCGTCCCCTTCGCCGACAACCTTCCGATCAAGGTGCCGCACGGGCCCTCGGACGACCGCTTCCTCTTCCTCTCCGACGTGCTGCCGACCGCCTGGCAGGCCGTCGAGTACGCCGACCCGCCCACCGACGGCTCCGTCCTCGTCGTGGGGGCCGGGCCGATCGGCGACATGGCGGCGCGCATCGCCCGCCGCCGCGGACTGCAGGTGATGGTGGTCGACCGCGTGCCCGAGCGGCTCGAGCGCGTGCGCGCCCACGGCTGCGAGGCGATCGACATGTCCGAGGTGAACGACGTCGGTGCCTACGTGCGCGAGCGCACCGACGGCCGCGGCGCCGACTCCGTCATCGAGGCGGTGGGCATGGAGGCCCACGGCTCGCCCGGTCCGGAGCTGCTGCAGAAGGCCGTCGGGCTGCTGCCCGACAAGGTCGCCGAGCCGCTCATGATGAACGCCGGCGTCGACCGGATGGCGGCGATCATGACCGCGATCGATGCGGTCCGCCGCGGCGGCACGGTGTCGATCTCGGGCGTCTACGGGGGCGCCACCGACCCGATGCCGCTCTTCCAGATGTTCGACAAGCAGGTGCAGCTGCGCATGGGCCAGGCCAACGTGCGCCGCTGGAGCGACGAGATCATGCCGCTGCTGCTCGACGAGGCCGACGCCCTCGGCACCGAGACCTTCGCGACGCACCACCTCCCGCTGGAGGCGGCGCCGGACGCCTACGCCACCTTTCAGAAGAAGGAGGACGGCATGGTGAAGACGGTGTTCACCCCGTGAGCGCCCACACCCCCGAGGTCGGGCCCTCGGCCGACGGCGTGCCCGCGGCCGAGGGCCTCGACGAGCACGCCGTCGCCGAGGCCGTCGAGCGGGACCCGGAGTCGCAGCGCAACCACACCGACCCGGCCAAGGAGCCCACCGAGGACGACACTGCTCCCGGTCGCCGCGGCACCGAGGCGCACCGCCGCGACTGACCCCTCCCCCGCGCCGAGGGGTCGCGCGTTGGGCTGCGGCCGAGGGTCACGCGTTGGGCTCGCGTCGAGGGGTCACGCGCTGGGCTCGCGTCGAGGGGTCGCGCGCTGGGCTTGTGTCGAGGGGTCGCGCGCTGGGCACGCGCCGAGGGGTCGCGCGTTGGGCTGCGGCCGAGGGGTCACGCGCTGGGCTGGCGTCGAGGGGTCACGCGCTGGGGCGCTCGGGTCGTCCGGGGAGGCCCGCAGAGGCCGCCCCGAGCCAGCTGGCAGAGCCTGGACTGCGCCACTTCCCGTCCACAGGCGACCGTCGTGAATCCGTTGTCCACAGCGCGATCCGAGCAGTCCTCGAGGCGGGCGGGACTGTCGGTGGCAGGTGGTTGAGTACGTCTCATGGCAGACCACCGCGACCACTCCCGGCAGCATCCGCTGCTGGTCGCGCTCGCCTGCCTCGACACCGACCTCGACCACGCCGCGGGTACGCCGACCTGGTCACTGACCCCGAGTGAGGCGGAGGCGGCGCTGATCGGGCTGGCGAAGTGTCGTGCCCGCCTCGCCGCACTGGAGCTCACCACCGTCGCCGCCGCCGACCGTGCCGGTGTCGGTGACGCCACGGGCGCGACCTCGACGGGGGCGCACTGGGCCAAGCTGACCCACCAGACACGCGCCAAGTCCGTCGCGACCGTCCGCCACGCCGCGGCGCTCGAGGCACGCCACGGCACCGTGCTCGCCGCGATGGCCGCCGGGGTGGTGCTGCCCGAGCAGGCCGAAGTCATCACCCGCGCGGTCGACGCCCTGCCGGTGGACCGGGTCGGGATCGCAGTCGTCGACACCGCCCGCACCCACCTCCTCCAGTTGGCCGGCTCCTTCGACGCGGTCGAGCTGAAACGCCTCGGCGACCGGATCCTCGACGTCGTCGCCCCCGAGATCGCCGACGACGTCGAACGCGACCGCCTCGAACGCGAAGAAGCAGCAGCCGCCGCGGCAGCCAGCTTCACGATCACCCGCGACGGCCACGGCAAGGCCCACGGCCGGTTCACCATCCCCACCGCCGAAGCCGACATGCTCACGGCCGCTCTCGACGCACTCACCGCACCCCGACACCACCACGCCACCCACGGCACCGAACCGGTCCCGGTCGATCAGCACGGCAACCGGGTCCCCCGACCGCTACGGCGCGGGCAGGCGTTCTGCGAATACATCCGCACCCGCCACGGCGGACACCGGGCCGCGGGCGAGGCAGCACCGGGGACTGGGGTGCAAGCCGGTGGTGTGGACGCCACCGTCACCGTCACCCTGGATCTGGCGCAGCTCACCGGCACCGGCCCCGGCGCGGACGCGCCCGTGTCGTTGTCGACCGGCACCCGGATGACCGCCGCGAAAGCCCGCCTGTGGGCGTGCGGCGCCGGGATCGTCCCCGTCGTGCTCGGTGGCGCGTCGCAGCCCCTCGACGTCGGACGCACCCGGCGCTACTTCACCAAGACCCAACGCCTCGCCCTCGCCCGCCTCCAAGGCGGCTGCACCGCCGACGGCTGCGACTGGCCGCCCTCGATGTGCCACGCCCACCACCGCACCCCCTGGCATGCCGGCGGCAAGACAGACCTCGCCGACGGCTACCTGCTGTGCCCCAGACACCACGCCAGGGCACACGACCCCGCCTACGAGACCACCTACCACCGCCACCGCGTCACGTTCGCCCGCACCCGACCCATACGGACCTGAGCCGAGGCGACGCCACCAGACCCACCCACACCGCCCGGCACCGCGTACCTGCGCACGGCTGTGCGAACGGTCCGATCCGGCACGGGCCTACGACCCCCTAGACCACCAGCCCGCTGCCAGCGCGCGACCCCTCGACACGAGCCCAACGCGCGACCCCTCGGCGTCTGCGCAGCGCGCGACCCCTCGGCAGTCTGGACACGCGGCCCGGGGCTCGCGGCTCGAGCAGCGGGGGCGGGCGGCCGGGACACGGCGGGCTAGGGTCGGGAGCACGGGTGGCGTGACGACCGCCCGCCGGACGAGGGAGCCGTACCCGGACAGCGACAAGACGGCCACGGAGGTGGGCGTCGTGGCGTGGTTGGTGCTGGTGGTCTCGGGGTGCTTCGAGGCGGTCTGGGCAGTGGCGCTCGGCCGCTCGGAGGGGTTCACCCGGCTCGTGCCGTCGCTGGTCTTCGCCGTGGCCGCGGCGGTCAGCATGGTGGGGCTCGCGTTCGCGATGCGCACGCTGCCGACCGGCACGGCGTACGCCGTGTGGGTCTCGATCGGCGCGGCCCTCACGGTGGCCTACGGCATGGCGACCGGGACGGAGCCGACGAGCGTCCTGCGGCTGCTGCTGCTCGTCGGGCTCGTCGGCTGCGTCGTCGGGCTGAAGCTCACCCACTGACGGACGCCGCGAACGCGACCGCACCGCGGGCCCCGCTCACGGCCCCGCCCGTGGGCCAGGCCCGGGGACCGGCCCGCCCGCCCGCCTCCAGCACGACCACGGACACCCGGGGCGCTGGACAGCGACGCGACGACCGGTCGGCGACGGCGACGTCAGGCGCCGAGGCGACCCGCGACCCGCGGCTCGACCGGCACCGCACGCTCGACCGGCACCGCGCGCTGGGCCGGGACGAGCGGGACGACCGGCGTGACCGGGCGTTCCACGACCACGCCACCCCGAGGAGCGCGGCCCGTCGTGTGCACCTCCCACCCGGCAGCGGTCCAGGCGGCCTCGTCGAGGACGAGGCGGGCGTCGAGGACGCGGGGGCAGGCAGCCAGGTCGGCGAGGACGGCCGGGTCGAGGGCGCGGAACTCCGGCCACTCGGTCGCGACCAGCAGCAGGTGGGCGCCCGCGACCGCCTCCTCCGCGGAGTCGACCACGTCGAGGCCGGGGAAGCCGCGCCGCACGTTGTCGCCGGCCGCAGGGTCGAAGACGCGCACGAGCAGACCCTCCTCGAGCAGAGCCGTCGCCACGTCGAGCGCCGGGGAGTCGCGCACGTCGTCGGAGCCGGCCTTGAACGCGCCGCCGAGCACCCCGACCACCGGCGCCCCGCCGACACCACCGCCGACACCACCGCCGACACCACCGCCGACACCGCCGCCGACGGCCCCGTGCCGGTCGAGCGCCGCCCCCGCGAGCGCGGCGCCCTCGAGGGCCAGCCGCAGGGCTCGGCGCGTGGTGCGCTCCCGCTGCCAGCCGTTGACCGCGTCGACCGCGGTCAGCAGGTCGAGCGGCTGCTCGACGCCCAGCTCGCGCGCGCGGGCGGCGAGGCCCCGGATGTCCTTGGGCAGGCACCCGCCGCCGTAGCCGAGGCCGGGCTGCAGGTGCTGGGCCCCGATGCGCGGGTCGAGGCCGAGCACCTCGGTGAGCCCCTCGACGTCGGCGCCGGCGGCCTCGCAGACCTCCGCGAGGAGGTTCACGAAGGAGATGCGGGTCGCGAGCATGGCGTTGGCCGCGACCTTGGCCAGCTCGGCGGTGGGCAGGTCGGTGCGCACGACGGGGCAGCCGGTGGCGACCACGTCGGCGTAGACGTCGTGGAGCAGCTGCTCGTCGGCGTCGCGCTCGACGCCCAGCACGAGGCGAGAAGGCCGCAGCGAGTCCTCGACGGCGTTGCCCTCGCGCAGGAACTCCGGGTTCCACGCGAGGCCCACGGCGTCGCCGGCGGGCGCGAGCGCGCGCAGCTCGTCGCGCAGCCGCTCGGCGGTGCCGACCGGGACGGTCGACTTGCCGACTACCAGGGTGGGTCGCCGCAGGTGCGGCGCCAGCGCGCGCACGACGGCGTCAAGGGCCGAGACATCCGCCCGGCCGTCGGCGTCGGCCTGCGGCGTCCCGACGCACACGAAGTGGACGTCGGCGTCCGCGGCCTGGGCCACGTCGGTGGTGAAGGTGAGCAGGCCGGCGGCGAGGCCCGCCTCGAGGAGCTCGGGCAGGCCGGGCTCGTGGAAGGGCACCCGGCCCGCGCGCAGCGAGGCAACCTTGTCGGGGTCGACGTCGACCGCGACGACGGTGTGGCCGAGCGCGGCCATGCAGGCGGCGTGGGTGGCACCGAGGTAGCCGGTGCCGAGGACGGAGACGATCACGGCTGCGGGTGCCCCTTCTGTGCGTCGACCAGTCCTCGCCCGACGGCCCCGACGGCCCCGAGCGCCCCGACGGCCCCCGTCAGCGGCGACCCGGCGACGAAGTGCGCCAGCGCTCCGCGCTCCCGGACGCGGCAGTCCACGAGGCGCAGCCGCGGCGCGAGCGCGTCGAGGTCGGCGGCGATCCGGTCGACCTGGCCCTGGTCGCCGACCTGCAGCACCAGGACGCCGTCGTCGAGCAGGTGGGCCTCGGCGACGCGCAGGCACAGCCGCGCGAGGGCGGTGCCGTCGTCACCGCCGTCGATGGCGCGCACCGGGTCGTCGGGGAAGTCCCCGATCCGTGCCCGCTCGACCCACGGCGGGTCGGCCAGCAGCAGGGCGAAGCGCTCGTCCTCGCCGAGCGCCTCGTCCATCGAGGCGGTGCGCACGTCGGTGGCGATGCCGTGGCGAGCCGCGTTGGCGCGGGCGAACTCACCGGCGACGGGGTCGACGTCGACCTGCACCAGCGGGCGCCCGGTGAGGTGCGTCAGCAGCAGACCGAGGTGGCCCGCGCCGGAGCACAGCTCGAGGGCCGGGCCCGGCGGTGCGTCGACGGCGAGCTCGGCGAGCCACTGCGCCTGCTCGGCCGTCCACGGGCGCGGCTCGAGGACGCGGCGGTCCCAGGCGATGGCGAGGCCGCCGATGTCGGTCTCAGGCACGGGGCACCTCGCGGGTCGACGGGGTCACCGCGCCGCGGTGGTGCGGCGCGAGGTCGTGGAGGGCGGCGGGCACGTCCTCGGCGCTGCCGACGACCGCGAAGGCGCCGGCGTCGAGCAGCTCGGCCTCGGAGAACCCGCCGGTCAGCACGCCCAGGCACGCGCCACCGAGGGCACCGGCGGTGCGGACGTCCCAGACGGTGTCGCCCACCAGCAGCCCGGCGCTCCCCCCGGCCCGCTCCACACACAGCCGGGCGATGTCGGCGGCGGGCTTGGTCGTGTCGACGTCGGGCCCGGCGACGACCGCGTCGAGGCGGTGCGCGTCGGGGAGCAGCTCGAGCGCGGTGGCGGTCTGCTCCCGCGTGCCCGAGCTGGCCACGCCGACGCGCCAGCCCTGCTCGAGCAGGGTGGTGACGAGGTCCTCGGCCCCCGGCAGCGGGCGCACGGTGCGCACGACGCGCTCGTAGGCCTCGTCGTGGACCTCGCGCAGCCGGTCGCCGACACCGCGCTCCACCGCGTCGCCCGCGACCGCCGCCACGAGGCGGTCGCCGCCCATGCCGATCGCGCGGTGGACCTGCCACAGCGGCACGTCGACGCCGACCTCGGCGAAGGCGTGCTGCCAGGCCCACACGTGGTGGTAGACGGAGTCGACCAGGGTGCCGTCGACGTCGAGCACGACCGTGTCGGCCGTGCCGGGCTCGGGGCGGCGCGCGCGGGCGCCGTCGTCGGGGGTCTGCATGCGCGGACGTACCCACCCCGGCGGGTGGCCATGCCCGCGGCGGTGAGACCCGTCGTACGCGGGCGCGAGGCATGAGCCCGGTACGGTCGGGGCACCGTCGGGGCCCCTGCCCGTCCCTCCGGAGGTCGTCCGTGACCGAAGTCGTCCACGCGCCCGCGTCGCCCCCCGGCGACCTGGTCGGCGGCCGCTACGAGCTGCTCGAGCTGGTCGGCACCGGCGCGATGGGTGCGGTCTTCGTCGCGCACGACGCCCGCGACGACCGCGTCGTCGCGCTGAAGCGGCTGCACACCCGCGACCCCGGTGACGAGGTCGCGCGGGCCCGCTTCCGCACCGAGGCGGCGTGCCTGGCCTCGCTCGACCACCCCGGGCTGCCGCGCATCCACGACTACGGCGAGCAGGAGGACGGCCCGGCCGTCCACCCCTACCTCGTGATGCAGCTCGTGCTCGGCGACCCCCTCGACGAGCTGCTCGCCGACGGCGAGCCGCTGCCGCAGGCCGTCGCCGCGGGCGTGCTCGCGGGACTCGCCGAGGCCCTCGCGGTCGTGCACGCGCACGGGATCGTGCACCGCGACCTCAAACCCGGCAACGTGGTGGTGCGCCCCGACGGCACACCGGTGCTGCTCGACTTCGGCATCGCCAGCCCCGACGGCGCCGAGCCGCTGACCGCGACCGGCGAGATCCTCGGCACCCTCGACTACATCAGCCCCGAGCAGGTGACCGGGCGCCGCGCGACGACCGCGTCCGACGTCTACTCCCTCGGCGTCGTGGCGCACGCCTGCCTCACCGGCGACCGGCCCTTCCGCCGCGAGACCCCGCTCGCCTCGGCGCTCGCCCACGTGCACGAGCCCGTCCCGGCGCTGCCCGCCGACGTCGACGCGCGTCTGCGCGAGCTCGTCACCGCGATGCTCGACAAGGACCCCGACGCCCGCCCGGACGCCGCCGAGGTCGCGCGGCTCGCCCGCGCGGCGACCGGCTGAGCCTGAGGCGCCACCGCGACACGACGACGGCCCTCCCGCAGCGCGGGAGGGCCGTCGTGCCGACGTGCTGGGGCGGGTGTCAGCCGCGCAGCCGGGCCAGGCCGCGCACCTGCTCGCTGGCGCGCTGCTGCTCCCCGGCGTAGGAGCTGGTGACGACGAGCGCGCCCGTCATCGCCGGCACGAGCCACTGCAGCGCGGCGAGCTTGCGCTGCGCGGCCGCGACGTCCTGCGGGGTGTGGGCCTGGGGCTGCGTGCCCGACGCGGCGGGCACGGAGCCGGCCTGCGAGACGGTGCGCCCCAGCGAGCGCGAGTACGCCGTGACGCCCAGCGCCGCGGCCGTCAGCGCGGTCTTGGCGAGCGCGGTCGTGCCGACGCCGCGCTGGCGGGCGACGCGACCGGAGTCGCCGACGAGCTGGCCGACGGCGCCCGCGAGGTGCAGGCCGATGGCGGCCGCGTTGACCGGGGTCCAGCGGTCCCAGCCGGCGTTGGCGACGGCGCCGGTGCGGCCGTCCTGGCCGGCCTCGGCCGCAGCGGGGTTGAGCGCGACGGCGTTGGCGAGCGTCCCGCCGAACCAGGCCGCCAGGCCGACGTCGTGCAGGGAGCGGGACAGGGTGAGTCGGGCCACGGTGGGTCTCCTCGGGATCGGTGGTGCGGGTGGGTGTGCGTGCAGGCCGCCGGCGTGGGTGCGGCGACCGGAGGGAGGGCGTCAGAGACGCTCGAGGCACTCCTGCATCTGCTGTGCGGCCTTGTCGCCGAGCACCTTCAGGCCGGGGGCCATCAGCGGGGTCGCGAGCTTCGCGGCGCCGGTGGGCGTGAACTCCGCGACGTAGCGCACCGACGTGCCGGTGCCCTCGGGCTCGACGGTCAAGGTGTCGTGCAGCTCCATCGACGACGTCGAGGCGCGCAGCTCCATGCGGTGTCCCTCGACGTAGTCCGTCACGTGGTAGTCGACCTCGGTCTCGCTGCCGAGGAACTTCGTGACGTTGTGGTAGACGGTGCCGACGCCGCCGTCGCCCGCCGTGCGCGTCGTCGAGACCGTCGGCGGGTCCCACTCCTCGGTCTTCGTGAAGTCCGAGAGGTAGTCCCAGACCACCGAGGGGGACTTGTCGACGGTGACGGTGCGGTCGATCGTGGGCACGGGGCCTCCGGCAGGTCGCGACGACCGCGGGGCGGTCGAGGTGGTCAGGGACCACCCCGGTAACCGCGCGGCGGGGGCACCATGCCCGCGGCGCCGCTCCCTCAGGCGACTCTCAGGCTCGCGCCACGAGGTGGCGCGCCACCTCCGCCTGGTCCTCGCGCACCCCGTGGATCGCCTCCTGGGTGACGTCGATGCACCGGGTGATCTCCTGCAGCGCCTCGACGACGCCGGCCACCTGCTCCTGGATGGCGGTGACGCGGGTGTCCACGTCGGTGGTCGCACCCGAGGTCTCCGCCGCGAGCTCCTTCACCTCGCCGGCGACCACGGCGAAGCCGCGGCCCGCCTCGCCCGCCCGGGCCGCCTCGATCGTGGCGTTGAGGGCGAGCAGGTTGGTCTGGGCCGCGATGCCGCGGATCGCCTTGACCACCTTGCCGATCTCGGCGCTCGACTCGCCGAGCTGGCCGACGAGCCGGTCGGCGCGCTCCGCGACGCTGCGGCCCTCCGCCGCGGACGTGTCGGCCGCCTCGACCCTGCGCTCGACGGCCTGCACGGAGGCGCCCAGGTCGCGCGCGGTCAGCGCGACGCGCTCGGCGGCGTCGACGCGCTCGAGGGCCTGGCCGACGAGGAAGGCGGTGTTGCGCAGCGCGTCCTCGCGGCTCTGCGAGAGGCAGACGGTGGTGGTGACGAAGAAGTCCATCGTGCCCACGACGCGACCGCCGGCCACGATCGGCAGGCACACGCCGGAGCGGACGCCGGCGCGCTGCGCGGCCGGGCGGCGCACGCAGTCGGTCACCTCGCCGAGGTCGCGCACGAACACGAGGTCCTCGCGCGCCCACGCCCGGCCCGAGAGCCCCACCCCCCGGGCGAAGCTCGCGCTCAGCGTGACGGCACGGAACTCCTCGCCGGCCGACCCCGACTCCTGGCCGAAGCGGAGCACGCCCGCGGCCTCGTCGACGGCCCAGAAGGAGCCGTAGGCCCAGCCGAAGCCGGTGCGGATGCCGTCGAGCGCCAGCTGCAGGGCGGACGCGCGGTCGGTCGCGGTCGAGACGCTGCGGAGCACGTGGTTGACCGCGGCCATGTCGAGGTCGGCCTGGGCGCGGCGCTCGGTGTCGGCGACGCGCTCGCAGGCCTGGGAGACCAGCACCCCGACGCTGCGCAGCGCCGCCAGGCGCTGCTCGGTCGGCTCGAGGGTCTCGGTGGTGAAGAAGTCCATGGTGCCGACGACCTCGCCGGCCTCGAGCAGGGGGAAGCAGACGCCCGACTTCACCCCCGCGCGCTGGGCAGCAGGGGCGCGCACGCAGTCGGTGACCTGCCCGATGTCGGGCACGAAGACGAGGTCGCGGCTGCGCCAGGCGCGCCCGCTGAGGCCCTCGCCCTCGCCGAAGCTCGCCGCGAGGGTGACCTCGCGGAACTCGGGGCCGGCGGTCCCGACCTCGCGCTCGAAGGTGAGGCGCTGGGTGTCCTCGTCGAGGCGCCAGTAGGACCCGTAGGCCCAGCCGAACGCCTCGCGCACCACCCCCAGCGCGGCCTCGACGGCCTCCTGCGACGTGCGCACCCGGGCCAGCGCCGCCACGACGGCGTTGACCGCGTCCATGTTCGCGCGTGCCTCGGCGAGCTCCTGCGCCGCCTGCGGGACCTGCTGGCTCTGGTCGAACCTGCCCACTGCAACCACCTCCGACCGGGACCATCGGCGCCGTCGTGGGGGACCTGAGTCCTCGGTCCTCGGCGCGGTCGCGCCGGTCGAGACCACCCCACGCGGGGGCGTACGCCGGGGCGCGCGGCCGGTGTGGCGGGCGCTGGCACGCTGGCGGGCGTGAGCACCCCCGCCGACGACCGTCCCACCACCGCCCCGCGCGCGACCGCCGCACCCTCCGCCGACGCCCCCGTCGTGGTGGTCGGCGCGGGCCTCGCCGGGGTCGCCTGCGCCCGGGCCGTGGCCGCCGCGGGCCACCCGGTCGAGCTGGTCGACCGGGGCCGCCGCATCGGCGGTCGGATGGCGAGCCGACGCTTCGACGGCCGTCCGGTCGACACCGGGGCGTCCTACTTCACGGTGTCCGACCCGCGCTTCGCCGCCGTCGTGGACCGGTGGGAGGCGGCGGGCCTGGCCCGTCCCTGGACCGACACCTTCCACGTGCTGGAGGCGGGCGCCCCGCCGCGCCTGGCCAGCGGCCCGGTGCGGTGGGCCACGCCGGGCGGGCTGCGGACGCTGGTGGAGGACCTCGCCGCGCCCTTCGAGGTGCGGCAGGCGGAGGTCGAGCGGGTCGACCTCGCGGCGGCGGACCACGGGGCGCACGACGGCGCCGGCGAGGGGGCCGCGGCCGGGCTGCTGGTCGACGGCCGCCCGGCGTCGGCGGTGGCGCTCGCGATGCCCGACGAGCAGGCCCGGCGCCTGCTCGGGACCGGGCTGGCGGCGGAGGCCGAGCAGCTGCGGCGGCCCTCCGAGCCGGTGCTGGCGCTGGTCGCCTGGTGGCCCGAGCGCTGCTGGGGCGACGACCTGCTGGCCGCGACCGGCCGCCCGCTGGACGGGGCCTTCGTCAACGGCGACCCCGACGTCGCCTGGATCGCCGACGACGGGCGGCGCCGCGCCGACGACGCCCCCGTGCTGGTCGCCCACACCACGCCGGAGCGCGCTGCGCGGCACCTGGCCGACCCCGCGTCGGCCGGCCCCGCCGTGCTCGCGGCGCTCCAGCGGCTCCTCGGCATCCCTGACGAGCCGGCCGGCCACCACGTGCACCGCTGGTCGCTGGCACGGCCGGTCGGCGAGCGGGACGCGGCGTACCTGCTCTCGAGCCGCAGGCTCGGCGTGTGCGGCGACGGCTGGGGACCGGTCTCGAAGGTCGAGGGGGCGTGGCTCTCGGGCACCGCCCTCGGGGAGGCGCTGGTCGCCGCGCTCCCCTAGTCCTCGAGCGGGTCGTGGCCCCAGTTCATCAGCGAGTAGCGCCAGCGGCTGTGCTCGACGTCGTCCTGCGGCCCCTGCGCGAGGTGGCGCTTGACGTAGCCGACGACCTTGCGCATGTGCTGGGCGTCGTCCTCGGTCAGGTCGGCCTTCTTGGTCTGCAGGATCTCCACGATCCGGCGGCCCGACTCGTGCCCCGTCGACTCGCCCTCGCCCTGCCCGACGCTCTGGGACTCGTCGGTCGCCAGCCAGTCCTCGAGCTGCTTGGCGGTCATGTTGACCGCCTCGCGCCAGTCGTCCCACACGTCGCTGACGGCCTCGTCGGGCCCGTTGCTGCTCTCCGCCATGACCGGGAGGTACCCACCCCCGCGACGACGACGCGGCCCGGATCGGCGGGGTGACGCGGCTTTCCGGCCGTTCGTGGCCTAGTGTCGCGGCTGATCGGTTCCCCACACCTACGAGGAGACCCCACGTGAACCGCACCGAGCTCAAGGAGACCGTCGCCCGCGAGAGCGGCCTGAGCGGCGCCGACGCCGACCGCGCGATCAGCGCCGTCCTGGAGGCCGTCGTGGCCACCGTCGCGAAGGGCGAGAAGGTCTCGCTGGCCGGCTTCGGCACCTTCGAGGCCCGCGAGCGCGCGGCCCGCACCGGCCGCAACCCGCAGACCGGCGAGGAGATCGCCATCAAGGCGAGCACCGCCCCGGCCTTCAAGCCCGCGACCGCCTTCAAGGACCGCGTGTCCAAGAAGGGCTGACGCCCAGCACGACGCACGACGACGACGGGCCGGTGGGGACTCCCCACCGGCCCGTCGTCGTGTGGCCTCAGGCCGGCACGGCCTCCTCGGCGAGCAGCTCGCGCACGCGCGGCGCGACCTCGCGGCCGTAGAGCTCGATGCACTCGAGCAGGTGGGCGTGCGGCAGCGGACCGTTGGAGTACTTCAGGTCGAAGCGCGAGAGGCCCAGCGTGCGCACCGTGTCGGCGATCTTGCGGGCCACCGTCTCCGGCGAGCCGGCGAAGACGGCGCCGTGCGCCACCTCGCCCTCGAACTGCGCCCGGGTCGTCGGGCCCCAGCCGCGCTCGCGGCCGATGCGGTCGCGGTTGGCCTTGAAGTGGGGGAACATCCGCTCCTTGGCCTCCTCGTCGGTGCGCGCGACGAAGCCGGGCGCGTGCACGCCGATCGGCAGCTGCGGCTGACCCAGCTCGTCGAGGGCGCGGCGGTAGAGGTCGGCGTACGGCGCGAAGCGGGCGGGCTGCCCGCCGATGATCGCGAGCACCATCGGCAGCCCGTGGCGCGCCGTGCGCACCACCGACTCCGGCGAGCCGCCGACACCCACCCAGACCGGGAGCGGCCCGTCCTCGACGCGGGGGTGCACCTCGGCGTCGAGCGGGGCGCGGTGGGTGCCCTGCCAGCGGGTGCGGCCGCCGCGGCGGATCGCGGCGAGCAGGTCGAGCTTCTCCTCGAAGAGCACCTCGTAGTCGGCGAGGTCGTGGCCGAAGAGCGGGAAGGACTCGGTGAACGAGCCGCGGCCCACGGTGATCTCGGCGCGGCCGCCCGAGAGCGCGTCGAGGGTGGCGAAGCGCTGGTGCACCCGCACCGGGTCGTCGCTGCTCAGCACGGTCACGCCGGTGCCGAGCCGGATCCGACGGGTGCGGCCGGCGAGGGTCGCGAGCACCACGTCGGGCGCCGAGACGGCGTAGTCGTCGCGGTGGTGCTCGCCCACGTTGAAGACGTGGATCCCGACCTCGTCGGCGACCACGCCCTGCTCGACGACCTCGCGCAGCGTCTGCGCGGCGCTCTGCGGGCGGCCGTCGGTGTCGACCGTGACGTCGCCGAAGGTGTCGAGGCCGAGCTCGACGTCGCGGGGGGCCGCGGCCGGCGCGCGGCCGGACCGGGTCGGGGGGCGGTGCTCGCTCACGGTGCCTCCAGAGGTGGTTGAAGCGTCAACGTCCCGTCCAACGCGTGGGCGGGTGCGCCTTGTTCCCGCGCGGGCCCGACCTCGGCGGCGAGGCCGTCAGTAGGGTGCGGCCGTGAGCCGCCCCAGCCCCTGGCGCCAGGTCACCCGCGCCCGCCGCACCGCCACCGAGGTCGCCCGACTCCTCACCCGGGAGCCCGCGCTGGTGCGCGACGTCGCGGTGGGCCTGCTGCCCGACCCCGTACGCCGCGTCGCCGGGCTCGGCGCACCCGCCGGCGCCGCCTCGTCCCCCGTCGCGGGCGGCGACCCCGACGCGGGCGCGCCGGAGCACGTCACGCCCGGCGAGGTCACCGGCCACCTGCGCGCGGTCTCGGCCCGGGCGCTGCTGCCGCTGGCCCAGGACGCCGCGCGCGACCTCGTCGGCGACCTGGGCCGGCAGGCTGACTGGCTGACGCTGCACGCCGCCTGGCGCGGTGAGGCGCCCGGCCACGCCGTCGAGGGCGGCACCCACGGGCAGCAGCTCAAGATCATGGGCATCCCGGCCGAGGTCGCCTGGACGATCGCCCGCGCCGACGACAGCGTCGTCGCCCTCACCGGCACCGGCCCGATGGGGTTGCGCCTGGCGCTCGCCGCGAGCGTCGCGCCCGCGGCCGGCGGCGCCCGCGTCGTGCTCGACGCCGGTCTCTCCGGCGACCCCGTGGCGGGGCCGCTGGGGGCCTCGGTCACCCGCAGCATCGGCGAGGCGCTCGAGGCCTCGCTGGGCCGCCTCGTGGCGCTGGCCGCGGGGGCCGGCCCGACGGGCGGGGAGCAGGCCGGCAGCCGCGGCCGGACCGCTCCGGTCCTCCACCACGCCTCCGGGCGGCGGCTCGACCCGCGCACCCCGGTCGTCGTGGGTGTCGGCCAGGTGGTGCAGCGCACCCCCACCGCCCCGTGGCGCGAGCCCGCGGACCTCGCCGTCGAGGCGCTGCGCCGCGCCGCCGACGACAGCGCGGCAGCCGACCGCCCCGGCCTGCTGGCCGCGGCCGACCTGGTCTGCGCGGTCGCGAGCGCCAGCTGGGTCTACCGCGACCTGGCCGCCGAGGTGGCCGCCCGCCTCGGGGCCGCACCGGCCGCCACGGTGCAGACGGCCCGCTTCGGCGGCGACGGCGGCCAGCTGGCGGTCAACGAGGCCGGGCGTGCCGTGGCCGCGGGCGAGGCGTCGGTCGTGCTGGTGCTGGGGGCCGAGTCGGGGGCCACGCTGGCGACGGCGCAGAAGGCGGGCGAGCAGCCCACCTGGACCGAGCAGCCCGCCGACGTCGCACCGACGCGGACCCTCGGCTCCGACCGCGAGCCCAACACCGCGCTCGAGGGCGAGGTCGGCCTGGGCGCCCCGGTCTACGCCTACGCGCTGGTCGAGTCGGCCCTGCGCGCCCGCGCCGGCGCGACCCCGGAGGAGCACCGCGCCCGCATCACCGGCCTGTGGTCCCGGCTCTCGCGGGTCGCCGCGGACAACCCGGCGGCGTGGCTGCCGCGGGCCTTCACTGCCGAGGAGCTCGCCGCGACGGGGCCGGACAACCGTCCGGTCAGCTCGCCCTACCCCAAGCTGCTCTGCGCCAACCTGCAGGTCGACCTCGCCAGCGGCCTGGTCGTCACGAGCGTCGCGGCGGCCGAGGCCGCGGGCGTGCCGCAGGAGCAGTGGGTCTTCCTGCACGCGGGCGCGGCCGCGAGCGACGAGTGGTTCGTCTCCGAGCGCGGCGACCTCGCGGCCTCCCCCGCCATCCGCGCGGTCGGGCGGGCCGTGCTCGAGCACGCCGGGCTGCGCATCGACGACGTGCGGCTGGTCGACCTCTACTCCTGCTTCCCTGCCGCCGTGCAGGTGGCCGCGCACGAGCTCGGCCTGCCGCTCGACGACCCCGACCGCCCGCTGTCGGTCACCGGCGGCCTCACCTTCGCCGGGGGGCCCGGCAACGCCTACGGCGGCCACGCCGTCGCCACGATGGTGCAGCGGCTGCGCGAGGACCGCGACGCGGTCGGGCTCACCACCTCGCTGGGGTGGTACCTCACCAAGCACGCCGCCGGCCTGCTCTCCGCGCGGCCGCCGGAGCGGGCGTACGCCGCGCTGGCGCCGGTCGTGCCCCCCGAGCCGCGGCGCACCGCCACCGGCTCGTGGGAGGGCCCGGCCGTCGTCGAGGCGTGCACCGTGCCCTACGACCGGGCAGGCGAGCCCGAGGCGGCCGTCGTGGCGGCGGTGACGCCCGACGGCACCCGCGCGCTGGTGCGGGTCACCGACCCGGCGACCGTGCGCCGCCTCGACGCGGGCGACCCGCTGGGCTGGACCGTCGCGCTGCGCGACGGCGAGCTGGTCGTGCTCGAGGAGGGCCGCGCGCCCGTGCCGCCGCCCCCACCGCTGACGGTGCGGACCGAGGACCACGGCCCGGTGCGGGTCGTCACGATCGACCGGCCGCACCGCCGCAACGCGGTCGACCTGCCGACCGCCGAGCTGCTCGAGCGGGTCTTCGACGGCATCGAGGCCGACCCCGGCGTGCGGGTGGCCGTGCTCACCGGGGCCGGCGGGTCGTTCAGCGCCGGCATGGACCTCAAGGCCGCCGCGGCGGGGCAGCTCCCGATCACCGAGCGGGGCGGCCCGCTCGGCATCACCGCGCGGACCTTCCGCACCCCGCTCATCGCGGCGGTCGAGGGCCACGCGCTCGCCGGCGGCTGCGAGCTCGCCCTGGTGGCCGACCTGGTGGTCGCGGCCTCCGACGCGACCTTCGGCCTGCCCGAGCCGAAGCGCGGCCTCGTCGCGGCAGCAGGCGGGGTGCTGCGCCTGACCCAGCGGCTGCCGCGGGCGGTCGCGCTCGAGATGGCGCTGACCGGCGACCCCCAGACCGCCGAGCGGATGCACGCCGTCGGCCTGGTCAACCGGGTGGTCGAGCCGGGCGGGGCGCTCGATGCCGCGCTCGACCTCGCGCGCCGCATCGCCGCCAACGCGCCGCTCTCGGTCGAGGTCAGCCACGAGATCGCCCTCGCCACGCCGTCGTGGTCCGACGAGGAGGCCTTCGACCGCCAGTCCGACCTCGCCGCCCGCGCCCTCGGCTCCCACGACGCCGCCGAGGGCGTCCTCGCCTTCGCCGAGGGGCGCGAGCCGGTCTGGCAGGGGCGCTAGGCCGGGGCCCAGCCCCGCAGGAGCGGGACGTCGAGGCGGGCGGCGAGCTCGTCGTACGTCGTGCCGGCGAGGTCGCGCACGACCAGGCCGTCAACGGTGACGTCGAAGGTCGCGAGGTCGGTGTAGACGCGGTCGACGCAGCCGACCCCGGTCAGCGGGTAGGTGCACTCCGGCACGATCTTGGGGCTGCCGTCCTTCGCGAGCAGCGTCATCACCACGAAGACCGACTTCGCGCCGATGGCGAGGTCCATCGCGCCGCCGACGGCGGGGATCGCGTCGGGAGCGCCGGTGTGCCAGTTGGCCAGGTCGCCGCGTGCCGAGACCTGGAAGGCGCCCAGCACGCAGACGTCGAGGTGGCCGCCGCGCATCATGGCGAAGGAGTCGGCGTGGTGGAAGTACGCCGCGCCCGGGAGCTCGGTGACCGGCACCTTGCCGGCGTTGGTGAGGTCGGGGTCGAGCGGGTCGTCGGGGCCGCCCGTCGCGGCGGGGCCCATCCCGAGCATGCCGTTCTCGGTGTGCAGGACCACCCCCGAGCCGGGAGGCAGGTGGTCGGCGACCAGCGTGGGCTGGCCGATGCCGAGGTTGACGTAGGAGCCCGGCGCGATGTCGGCGGCGACGGCCGCGGCGACCTCGTCCTTGCTGCGTGGGCGGTCCTGCACGGGCTCGGTCACGCGACCCCCTCCACCTCGGCGGGGCCGACCGCGACGACGCGGTCGACGTAGATGCCGGGGGTCACGACGACCTCCGGGTCGATCGAGCCGACGTCGACCACGCGCTGCACCTGCACGACGGTGGTGGCGGCGGCGGTGGCCATGACGGGGCCGAAGTTGCGGGCGGTCTTGCGGTAGACCAGGTTGCCGGCGCGGTCGGCGAGGTGCGCGCCGACGAGGGCGAGGTCGCCGCGGATCGGCGTCTCGAGCACGTAGGTGCGCCCGTCGATCTCGCGGGTCTCCTTGCCCTCCGCGAGCGGGGTGCCGACCCCGGTCGGGCAGTAGAAGGCGCCGATGCCGGCGCCGGCGGCCCGCATCCGCTCGGCCAGGGTGCCCTGCGGCACGACCTCGAGCTCGATGCGGCCGGCGCGGTAGAGCCCGTCGAACACCCACGAGTCGTGCTGGCGAGGGAAGGAGCAGACGATCTTGCGCACCCGCCCCGCCGCCAGCAGCGCGGCGAGGCCGGTGTCGCCGTTGCCCGCGTTGTTCGACACGACGGTGAGGTCGCGCGCGCCCTGATCGACGAGGGCGTCGACGAGCGCCACGGGCATGCCGGCCATGCCGAAGCCGCCCACCAGCACGGTCGCGCCGTCCTCGGTGCCGTCGACCGCCTCCGCGGCGGTCTCGCAGACCGTGACCATCAGGCGCCGCCCGCCCGGGTGGCGGTCGCGTTCTCCAGGACCACGGCCAGGCCCTGCCCGACGCCGATGCAGATCGCGGCGAGGCCCCACCGCTGGTCCTCCTCGACCAGGCGCTTCGCGAGGGTGCCGACGACGCGGGCGCCGGAGGCGCCGAGCGGGTGGCCGATCGCGATCGCGCCTCCCCGCGCGTTGACCAGCTCGGCGTCGGCCAGGCCGTCGGCGAGCCAGGCGTCGACGCAGGCGAGGGACTGCACCGCGAAGGCCTCGTTGAGCTCCACGGCCCCGACGTCGCGCCAGCCGATCCCGGCCCGGGCCAGGGCCTGCGCCGCGGCCGCCACCGGGGCGTAGCCGAACCGCTGGGGCTCGAGGGCGGCAGCACCGCGTCCGGCGACCCGGGCCACCGGGTCGAGCCCGACCGCACCGGCGGCCTCACCCGAGCCGAGCAGCAGCGCCGCAGCGCCGTCGTTCAGCGGGCTGGCGTTGCCCGCGGTGATGGTGCCGTTGGGCCGGAAGGAGGGCGTGAGCCCGGCGAGCGACTCCGGGGTGGAACCGTCGCGGATGCCCTCGTCGCGGTCGAGGTCGACACCGTCGACCGGCACCACCAGGTCGTCGTAGAAGCCCTCGGCCCACGCTCGCGCGGCCTGCTGGTGCGAGCGGGCCGCGAAGGCGTCCTGCCGCTCCCGCGCGATGCCGAACTCGTCGGCGAGCTGCTCGTTGCACTCGCCCAGCGAGGCGGTCCACTCCTGCGGCATCCGGGCGTTCACCAGCCGCCAGCCCAGCGTCGTGGAGACCGCGGTGGCGTTGCCGGCCGGGAAGGCACGCTCGGGCTTGGGCAGCACCCAGGGCGCCCGGGTCATGGACTCCGACCCGCCCGCGACGACCACGTCGGCGTCGCCGACCTCCACCGCCCGCGAGGCCTGGAGGGCGGCGTCGAGCGAGGAGCCGCACAGCCGGTTGACGGTCGTGGCAGGGACGGAGACCGGCAACCCGGCGAGCAGCACCGCCATCCGGCCCACGTTGCGGTTGTCCTCCCCGGCGCCGTTGGCGGCGCCCCACCAGACGTCGCCGACCGCGGCGCGGTCGAGGCCGGGCGCCTTGTCGAGCACCCCGGCGAGCGCCGTTGCGGCGAGGTCGTCGGGGCGCACGCCGGCCAGGGCGCCGCCGAAGCGGCCGAAGGGCGTGCGGGCGGCGGCGTAGACGAAGCAGTCGGTCACCCGGCCACCGTAGGCCCGCCCCGTCGATCAGATCCAATACCGGATCGGGCGGCGTTGATAAGATGGCGTGATGGAGCTGCGGCACCTGCGGTCGTTCGTCGTGCTCGCCGAGGAGCGGCACTTCGGCCGCGCCGCCGCGCGGCTCCACATCGCCCAGCCCGCGCTGTCGCAGCAGCTGCAGCAGCTCGAGCGCGAGGTCGGCGTGCGCCTGGTGGACCGCTCCACCCGTCGCGTCGAGCTGACCGAGGCGGGGCGCCTCCTCGAGGGCCGCGCCCACGAGGTGCTGGGCACGGTGGCGCGTGCGGTCGACGAGCTCGCACTGCTGGCCGCAGGACGCCTCGGCCGGGTGAC
This sequence comes from Nocardioides perillae, assembly GCF_013409425.1. NCBI lineage: Bacteria > Bacillati > Actinomycetota > Actinomycetes > Propionibacteriales > Nocardioidaceae > Nocardioides > Nocardioides perillae. Next base: position 190,606 of record NZ_JACCAC010000001.1, read on the forward strand.
GGTCGGCCTCGTCGGCACCGCGACGTACGACGTGCTGCCGCGGCTCGCGCACGAGGCCCGGCGGCACCTGCCCGAGGTGGACCTCGACCTGCGCGGCGAGGTGCTGGCCCCGCGACTGCTCGCCGACGTGCAGTCCGGCGTGCTCGACCTCGCCGTGCTGCGCCCGGGCCCCGGCGCCGCCGCACCTGACCTGGTGGTCGAGACCCTGCGCCGCGAGCCGCTGGTCGCCCTGCTGCCCGCGGCGCACCCGCGGGCAGGCCAGGCCGAGGTCGCCCTCGCCGACCTGGCCGACGAGCCCTTCGTCGTGCACCCGAGCGGCGCGCGCTCGACCATGCACGCCCGCGTGCTGGAGGCGTGCGCGCGGGCCGGCTTCCGCCCGCGCGAGCTGCGCGAGGTCGCCGAGACCGCCACGCTCGCCGTCGTCGTCGCCGCCGGCGACGGGGTCGCGCTCGTGCCCGCCTCCGTGCAGGCGCTGCGTCTCGACGGGGTCGTGCCGCTCCCCCTCGCTCCGGGTCCCGAGGGCCCCGAGTGCGTCGACCTGGCCCTCGCGCGCCGCCCCGACGCCTCCCCCGCCACCCTGCAGGTCGCGCGGCTGCTGCGGGAGCTGCTCGACGCCTGACCTCCGCCCACCCGAGCCGTCGGCTCGCGCGGGACCGGCGCGGCGTGCGGCAGGTCACGGTGTCGCGGACGGCCCACGGGCTACCTACCGCGAGTACGTCACCTACCGTGAGGAGCACCGTGCTGAGCTGGTCGCGTCGAGAGCCGTCTGTCGGGGCCGGGTCGGGCCGAGGCGGCACCCTGGGCACCCCGGCGCTGACGCTGGCCGAGTCGGGCCCGTCGGTGGACCAGGAGGCCAACGCCGTCGTGAGCGGCGGCGGCCTCGTCGGCGCACGCGACGACCGCGGCCCGAGCCGGGCGGCCAGGCTCTCCCCGTCGGCGCAGGCACCGCGGCGGCGCCGCACCGGTCACTGACGGCCCTCGGGCTCGAACCCCCGGAGCGCCTGCTCCACCACCCCCGCCAGCGACGCCGGTGCGCCGGCCAGGAACGCCGCGTGCAGCAGCGCCTCGCGGACCTCGGCCTCGGTGAGCCCGTGGCGCCGGGCGAGACGCACCTGCGCCGCGAGGTCGTCGTGGGCGCCCGACGCGACCGCCGCGGCCAGCACGACGGCCGAGCGCGTGCGGCGGTCCAGCCCGGGCCGGTCCCACACCGTGCCGGCGGCGTGGTCCGCGGCGAGTGCGGCGGCGGCACGGTCGAGCTCTCCGGGCTCCCCCAGCGCGTGGCCGCGGACGAGCCGCGCGACCTCCTCGCGCGCCTCCGACGGCGCGAGGCGCCCGACGCCGTCGAGCACGACGAGGCGGCCGTCGCGCACCCCGCTCGCGACCTCCTCGAGGAGCGAGGGCGGCGCGGCGACGTCCGCACCCCCTGCTACCGCCAGCACCGGGACGCGCACCTCGTGCAGGCGCTCCCGCACGTCGAAGCCGGCGAGCGCACGGCGCACCGCGGCGTACGCCGTCGCGTCCGCCTCGGTGGTCTCCGACCGGCGCTGCCGGCCCGCGTCGCCACCGAGACGGGCACCGGTGCCCAGCAGGGTCGCGGAGGCCACGCGCTGCGGCGCGTCGAGGAGCAGCTGCAGGGCCACGGCGCCCCCGACCTCGACGCCCACGACGTGGAAGCGCGGCGGGTCGAAGCCGCCCCCTCCCAGGGCGTCGACCACCGCGAGCACGCCGCGCGCCAGGCCCGCGACGCTGACCGCGTCGGGCGGCACCTGCCCGTCGGGGCCGGCCTCGGGCACCCACGGGTTGCTGCCGTGGCCGGGCAGGTCCCACGCCACGACCTGGAGGTCCGCGGCGAGCCGCGCGGCCGCTGCCGACCACAGCGCGCGGGCCGACGTGCCGAGCGCCGGCCCGAGCACGAGCAGCGGCTGGTCGGGACGCCCGCCGAGGCGGACGGCGCTGACGTGCACGGTCGGCGGGACGGTCACGGGGCTCCTCGCGGCGCGGTCGGTCCGGAGCCCGGCACGCTACGCCAGCCGACCCGCGTCAGCCGACCCGCGTCAGCCGACCTCGACCAGCACGAGGGCGACGTCGTCGCCGCCGCCGCTCACGTGACCGTGGCCGAAGGCGTGCAGGCGCACGAGCAGCTCGTCGAGCGCGGCGTCGAGGGCACGGCCGCGCAGCGCACCGGCCTCCTCGAGCAGCGGGAAGAACGTGCCGCGCTCGTCGCGGTGCTCGACCAGGCCGTCGGTGTAGAGCAGCACCCGGCTGCCCGGCGGCAGCGGGTGCCGGTCGACGGCAGGGCGCGGGTCGAGGCCGAGCGGGGTCGTGGCGTGGTCCGTCTCGAGCAGCCAGGCGCCGTCGGGTGCGACGACGAGCGGCGGGTGGTGGCCGCAGGACGCGACGGCCGCGGTCGCGGCGCCGGGGGTGGCGTCCAGCTCGACGAAGAGCGCGGTGACGAACTCCTCCTCCTCGAGCAGGCGTCCGACCAGGTCGTCGACCGTGGCGGCGACCGCGGCGGGGTCGGGCTCGCCCAGCGCGGCCTGTCGCCACGCGGCGAGCACGGCTCCGGCGGTCTGCACCGCCTCGAGCCCCTTGCCGCGGACGTCACCCACCACCAGCCGCAGGCGGCCGTCGGCGGTGAGCGCCACGTCGTACAGGTCACCACCGACGGTGGTGTCCCGCGCTGCGGAGAGGTAGCGCGTGGCGACCCGGAAGCGCCCCACGACCGGCGGCACCGGCCGCAGCAGCGCGCGTTGGGCGGTCTCGGCGATGGTGCGCAGGCGGCGCAGGCGCGCCTCGCGGCGCTCCCGGACGGTCGCCGACGTCACCGCCAGCGCGGCCAGCACGACGCACATGAAGGTGCGCACCAGCCACTCCCGCTCGCCGAGGTTGCCGCTCCACACGCCGCCGGCCAGCGAGACCACCACGGCGACGACGCCCACCGCGGCGGTGCGGCGGGCCGAGGCCACCATGCCGGCGACGATCGCGCCGGTGGCGTAGGCGCCGGTGAGCTGCACGCGCGCGACGACGTCGAGGCCCGCGACCGCCGCGACGACCCCGAGCCCCAGCCACACCCCGCGGTCGCGCCACCACGGCTCGACCCGGTCCCCGACGACCTGCACCGTGCAAGCGTCGCAGGTCGCGGCCCTGGGCACAGGTGCCGCGCACGGCGGGACCAGACCACCCGACCACCCCCTAGGGTGGCCGCTACCCGCTGAGGGGACCCCCGACCCGAGGAGCAGCACCGTGCACCGCGTCACCATCCAGTACGCCGTCCCCGCCGACCCCGAGGCCTTCGACGCCCACTACTTCGGCACGCACGTGCCGCTGGTCGGCCCCCTGCCTGGCCTGCAGCAGTTCGCGTGGTCCAAGCCCCGTCCGCTCGGAGGCGAGGCGACGGTCTACCTCGTCGCCCAGCTCGACTTCGCCGACGAGGAGGCGATGACCACCGCGCTCCGCTCCCCCGAGATGGCCGCCGCCGCCGAGGACGCCGCGCGCCTCGGCACGCCGATGACGATGTTCACCGGCGAGGTCGTCGTCGGGCTGCCCAGCACCTGACCCCTCGGCGCGAGCCCAGCGCCTGACCCCTCGGCGCGAGCCCCACGCGCGACCCCTCGGCGCGGGCCCAACGCGCGACCCCTCGGCGCGGGCCCAGCGCCTGACCCCTCGGCGGTGCGCCTCAGACGTCGGTGACGCGGATGCCGGCGTGCGCCTTGTAGCGGCGGTTGACGCTGATCAGGTTGGCCGTCAGCGCCTCGACCTGGTGGGCGTTGCGCAGCCGACCGCCGTAGACGCCGCGGACGCCGGGGATGGTGCCGCAGAGGTCCTGCACCAGGTCGGTGGCCTCCCGCACGTCGCCGAGCACCAGCACGTCGGTGCCGAGGTCGTCGACCTCGGGGTCCTCCAGCAGCACCGCGGAGACGTTGTGGAAGGCGCCCACCACGGTCGCGTCGGGCAGCAGGCCCTGCGCCTGCTGGGCGGCGGAGCCCTCCTCGACGGGGAGGGCGTAGGCGCCCTGCTTGTCGAAGCCCAGCGGGTTGACGCAGTCGACGACGACCTTGCCGGCCAGCTGCGGCGCGAGCGCGGCCAGCAGCTCGGCGTGGCCGTCCCACGGCACGGCCACGACGACCACGTCGCCGGCGGCCGCGGCGTCGGCGTTGTCGGCGCCGCTGACCTGGCCGCCGGTGGCCTCGGCGAGGGTGGCGGCGGTCTCCTGCGCGCGCTCGGCGCTGCGGCTGCCGAGCACCACCGGCAGCCCGGCCGCGGCGAAGCGCCGCGCCAGCCCGCGGCCCTGCGGACCGGTGCCGCCGAGGACCGCGACGGTGGTGGAGGCGAGCGAGTCGGGCAGGGCGGGGACGCCGGGGGCGCCAGTGGGGGTGGTCACGAGGAGAGCTCCTTCAAGGTGGCGACGTCGGCGACGCGCTGCTCGTGGGTGCGGGCCAGCGGCGCCGCGTTGAGGGTGGTGACGCCGACCTCGCGGTAGGCCCCCACCCGCTCGGCCACGTGCTCGCGCGAGCCGATGAGCGAGATGCCGTCCACCAGCTCGTCCGGCACGGCGGCCGCGGCCTCGGCCTTCTGGCCGCCGAGGAAGAGGTCCTGGATGCGCGCCGCGGCCTCCTCGAAGCCGAAGCGCACGGCGAGGTCGTTGTAGAAGTTCTTGCCCCGCGCCCCCATGCCGCCGACGTAGAGGGCGAGGTGCTCGCGCACCTCCTGGCGCGCGGCCTCGACCGCGTCGGCGTCGTCGGAGACGAGCAGGCGGGTGTCGACGGCGATGTCGAGCGGCGGCAGGTCGGCCGAGCGCTTGGCCCGACCCTCGGCCAGCGCGTCGCCGAAGGCGTCGTGCGCGCGCTCGGGCAGGTAGAAGATCGGCTCCCAGCCCTCGAAGAGCTCCGCGGCGAGGGCGACGTTCTTCGGGCCGAGGGCCGCGAGCACCATCGGGATGTCGGCGCGCAGCGGGTGGTTGATCAGCTTCAGCGGCTTGCCGAGGCCCGAGCCGCCGCGCTCCGGGGTCAGCGGGACGTCGTAGAACTTCCCGTGGTGCTCGAGCTTCTCGCGGCGCCACACCGAGCGGCAGATGTCGACGACCTCGCGGGTGCGCGCGAGCGGGGCGTCGTACTTCACGCCGTGGAAGCCCTCGACGACCTGCGGGCCGGACGCGCCGATGCCGAGCACGAAGCGGCCGTCGGAGACGTGGTCGAGGCCGGCGGCGGTCATCGCCAGCAGCGCGGGGGTGCGGGAGTAGATGTTGAGGATCGACGTGCACAGCTCGACCCGCTCCGTCTTCGCGGCGATGTAGCCGATCTGGCTGACCGAGTCGAAGGTGTAGACCTCCGGCAGCAGCACCGCGTCGAGCCCGGCGGCCTCGTAGTCCTGCAGCTCGGCCACGGTCTCCTTGAAGCCGCCGGCGTAGGCGATCGGCATGCCGATCTTCATGGGTGCCACCTCTCGGGGTGTACGTCAGGGGGTCGCCTCGGACCGTACCGCCAGGCCGCGACCGCGCCGCTGTGCGCTGCGTCACGACCAGGCCCTTGACGCCGACGCTCCCGCGGGGTTGGCTCGCCGGGCGCCGGTCGCTCGGGAGCCGGCCCGACCCAGGGAGCACACCGTGGCCCACCCCCGCCACCTCACCCGGCGCGCCCGCGCCGCCGCCGTCGCCGCGAGCGGCACCGCCCTCGCCGCCGCCCTGCTGGCGGCCCCCGGACTCGGCAACGCGGCGGTCCCGGCCGCCGACGTCCTCGCCGCGCCCTCGCCAGGCGCCGCCGAGTGCGAGGAGGACAGCGGCGCCCGCGTCGGCAAGGGCGCGACGGCCCAGGAGCCACCGCTCTACGCCGCGAAGGACGCGAAGAAGTACGGCGTCATCAAGGACTCGCCGCGCCTCGCGGACGGCTCCGTGCGCGTCGAGACCGTCTTCCACGTCATCACCGACGACGCCCCGACCGCGCAGGAGCGGGCACGGATGGAGGGCATGATCGCCGCGCAGATGCAGGTGCTCAACGACGCCTTCGCCGGCACCGCGCCCGGCGCGGAGGCCGACGCCTCCGACACCCCCTTCCGCTTCGACCTCACCGAGACGACCTGGACGGAGGACGCCGCGTGGGCCCACGTGGCGCCCGGCAAGGTCGAGCGCGAGATGAAGGCCGAGCTGCACCAGGGCGACTCCGAGACGCTCAACGTCTACGCCGCCGACATCGGCGGCGGCCTCCTCGGCTGGGCCTACTTCCCGAAGGGCTACAACGCGGGCCGCGACTACGTCGACGGCGTGGTCATCCTCGACGAGTCGATGCCGGGCGGCGCCGCCGCGCCCTACAACCTCGGCGACACCCTCACCCACGAGGTCGGCCACTGGCTGATGCTGGAGCACACCTTCGCCGGGGCCTGCTCGGCCAGCGGCGACGGCGTCGCCGACACCCCGCGCGAGGCCTACCCCCAGTTCGGCTGCCCCGAGGGTGTCGACTCGTGCACCGCCCCGGGCACCGACCCGGTGCACAACTTCATGGACTACACCGACGACGAGTGCATGGACCACTTCACCGCCGGCCAGGCCGACCGGATGAGCGACGCGTGGGTCGCCTTCCGCGCCGGCGGACAGGGCTGAGGCACGCGGCAGCGGCGGGGCGCGGCGTACCCTCCTCGGCGTGAGCAGGGTGCGCCGCGCGTGCGTCGCGACCGTCCTCGTCGTCGTGCTGTCGGGCTGCAGCGCGCTGACCCCGGGACCCCCGGGCGCCAGGGACGGCACGAGCGCGACCAGCGGCGCGGCGGCCACGGGTGGCTTCGGGCCGGCACCCGGCGAGCTGCGGACGGCACGGGTCCTGCCGGGCCGGGTGGTGGCCACGCTGGGCGTCGTGTCGTTCAACGCCTACCGCCACCTGCCGCGGGCCCGTGCCCGGGCGGACTGGCAGCGCCTGACCGCCCGCGACGACGTCGACCTGGTCGGGTGGCAGGAGGCGAAGTCGCCCGCCTTCCGTGCCCTCGCGCCCCGCTACCGCGCCCGCGGCTTCGAGACCTGGCGCTGGCCGGACCCGGACGGCCCGATCTCGCTGGCCTTCAGCTGGCGTCCCGCGGTGCTGACGCTGCTCGACGTCGACGTCGAGAAGGTCCACCGGGGTGGCTACCCCCGCGAGACCGACGACCCCTTCCCGGCGCGGTGGGTCGTGACCGCGCAGTTCCGGCACCGCGGGACCGGGCTCGCGGTCACCCTCCTGAACACCCACGTCAACCAGGGCATCGAGACCGGCGACGGCTTCGCCGACAACCTCAACGCCCGCTTCGCCCGCCGCCACCTGGCGCGCCTCGCCGCGCTCTGGCCCACCGCGCCGGGCGACGTCGTCGTCGGCACCGGCGACTACAACTTCGACCACGTCGACGACCGGGACGCCCGTCCGGTCGGCGGGATCGCGCGTCGCTTCGCCGGCCGCGCCACCTCCTCCTACGACGCGCTGGGGCTCGAGGGGCTGCTGCCGACCCGTCGCACCCGGTGGATTGACTACGTCTGGCTGGCCGACCGCACCCTGCGCCGGCGCGCGGGTGGTCGGTGGACCGGCACCGCGCAGTTCGCCCGCCACCGCGTCCTGTCCGGCTACGCCTCCGACCACCGCCCGGTGCTCGCCCGCGTCCGCCTCTACGCCGACTGACGGACGGCACACCCCGCCGGCGGGTCGCTGCGGCAGGCTGGGCCCGTGACCAGCAACCCCCGCGAGTGGGACGCCCCGGCGTACGACGCGCTGCCGCTGCCGCACCTCGCCTGGGGCCGCGGCGTGCTCGACCGCGCCGCGCTCGTCGGGCACGAGCGCGTCCTCGACGCCGGCTGCGGGACCGGCCGCGACGCGGCGGCGCTGCTCGAGCGGCACCCCGACGTCGACCTGGTCGTGCTCGACGGGTCGCGGCGCATGCTCGAGGCCGCGCGCGGCAAGCTGGGCGCCCGCGCGACCTACGTGCACGCGGACCTCGCCCGCCCGCTGCCGACCGACGGCCCGCTCGGCCTGCCGGTCGACGTGGTCGTCAGCGTCGCGGCCTTCCACTGGCTGCCCGACCACGACGCGCTCTTCACCCACCTCGCGGCGGTGCTCGCACCCGGCGGTCGGCTGGTGAGCGACTGCGGCGGGCGCGGCAACGTCGCCGCCGTCGACCGTGCCGTGGTGCAGGTGCTGGGCCGCGACGCCGCGACGCCGTGGCACTTCGCCGGGCCCGACGAGACCCGCCGGAGCCTCACCCGCGCCGGCTTCGACGTGGCCGACGTGCGGCTGCGCCCGGACCCCTTCCACTGCCCCGACCCGGCCGTGCTCGAGCGCTACCTCGCCACCGTCGTGCTCGGCGCCCACCTCGAGGGCCTCGAGGCGGCCGAGGCCGCGACCGTGGTCCGCGAGGTGCGGCTCGCGCTGCCCGCGCCCGTCGTGGACTACGTGCGGCTCGAGGTCGAGGCGTCGCTGCCGGCCTGAGCAGCCTGGGCGGCCTGGGCGGCCTGGGCGCGGCGGTCACCCGGTGGGGTAGAGGTCACGCCCGGACCCCCGGGGGGTGCGGATAGGACGACGGTGCACGGGATACCTGCACGGCACGAGGAGCACCCACGCCGCACCGGGCGCTCCGTCCACCCGAACGAGCCGAGCAGTCATGGGGGTGCTCCGTGGTCGTACGCGTCCTGCTGGTCGACGACGCCGCCGACGCCCGCGCCGAGGTGGTGCGCGCCCTGGGCGTCCACGGGGGCTTCGCGCTGGTCGGGCAGGCCGCCGACGTCGCCGAGGCCGTCGCGTGCGCCCGGCAGGCCCGCCCCGACGTCGTGCTGCTCGACGTGGGGTTGCCCGACCTCGTGGGCCGGGAGGTCCTCACCCGCATCCGGGAGGCGACCCCGCACTCGCGCGTCGTCGTCTTCAGCGGCCACGAGGACGACGACTGGTTCGGACAGCACGCCGAGGGTCTCGCGCCCCCCGGCACGACCGCGGAGTACCTCGTGACCCTCCTCGACAAGGTCGGCCGCCACGGCCGGCAGACCGTCCGTGAGCACTTCGACGGCGACCCGGCCAGCGTGCCGCGAGCGCGCCGCTTCGTCACCCGCGAGCTCGGGCAGTGGCAGATCGACGCCGTGCGCGACGAGGCGGCCCTCGTCGTCACCGAGCTGGCCGCCAACGCGGTCGACCACGCCCACTCCGACTTCGAGGTCCGCCTCGCCCTCACCGACCGCGCCCTGCGCGTCGAGGTCCTCGACAACGGCCACGGCACGCCCGACCCCCGCCCGCCGACGGCCGGCTCCGAGCGCGGCCGCGGGCTGCTGCTGGTCTCCGCGATGTCGTCGGCGTGGGGCGTCGACGACGTCGTCGACGACGGCAAGGTCGTCTGGGCCGAGCTCGCCCTCGAGCCCGCCTGACCCTCAGGCGGCTCGACGACCCCGGGTGGGCCGGACGGTCGCCCGGTCGCGCGCGACCCGGTCGGAGAAGCGCCGGCGACGGTCGGGCCACCAGGTGTCCTGCGCCCGCAGCACCAGCCGCATCAGCACCCGCACCGCCGCGGCCGCCGCCGGGCGAGGCTCCCCGGTGCGGTGCACCGCGCGCACCCGCGCCGGCATGACGACCAGCGCCTGGGCGCGGCCGAACCACCTCATCGGCGGCGGGAAGAACCGCGACGCGTAGTGCTCGACCATCGCCCGCGTCAGCTCGCGGCCGGTGTCGGTCGGGGGCCACGGTCGGGCCTCGTAGTCCTCGACGAGCCGCAGCATGCCGGCCATGTCCTGCGGGAAACCCGCGACCGGCCCGCCCGTGCTGCGGAAGTGGTCCGCGAGGTCGCGCAGGAAGTGGTGCCACGCCACGTCGAGCGCCGGGTCCTGCGGAGCCAGCCCGAGCGTCGCGCGCATCCTCGGCAGGAAGGTGCCGACCGCGCACAGCTGGTAGACGAAGTCGAGGTCGTCGTCGAAGGCGCCGGGGTGCTTGCGCGCGAGCCCGAGGTGCAGCCGGTTCAGCCGCTCGACGGAGGCGCGTGCCTCGTCGCTGCGCGGGCCGTGCACCAGCCAGGTGAGCAGGTGCCCGGTGCCGTCGGCGAGCCGCTGGTCGGGACGGTCGAGCAGCTTGCGGGTCGCGACGAGCGTCGCCGAGGCCGCGGGCGGCAGGGCGGCCTGGGCGTTGGTGACAAGGAGCGTGAGCGCCACCGCAGGGCGGGTCAGCCGGTGCTCGGCGAGCAGCCGCAGCACCTCGGCGTACTCCGTCTCGGGGTCGAGCGCGGCGATGCGCGCGTCGAGCCAGCGCCCGGGGAGCCTCACCCGGTCAGTGTGACCGCTGCGGCCAACCGGCCCGGCTCCCCGGCGCCCCTGCGTCCTCGCCCCCGCACGAGCCCCGCGCTCCCTTGGCGGCCCCTGCGACGATGCAGCCATGGCCCGGGGAGGCAGGCGCCGCGGGCGCGTGGTGGCGGGCGCCGTGGCGCTCGTCGTGCTGGTCGCCGCCGTGCTGGCGTGGCGCCCGTGGTCCGCCCCGCTGCCGACCGTGCCGGTCGAGGAGCTCCGCGTCGACGTCGGCCCCGAGCCCGACGGCGAGCCGGTGGCGCTCGACGCCTCGGTGCACACCCCGCCGCCCGGCACCCCGGGCGCCGACGCCGACGGGCGCCGCGCCGCCGTGCTCCTGGCGCACGGCTTCGGCGGCAGCGAGGCCGACCTGGCCGGGCAGGCCCGCGACCTCGCGCGGGACGGGTACGTCGTGCTGACCTGGTCGGCGCGCGGCTTCGGCGAGTCGGGCGGCCGCATCCACCTGGTCTCGCCGGACTTCGAGGTCGCCGACGTCTCCCGCCTCCTCGACCTCCTCGCGGCACGCGACGACGTGCGCCTCGACGCCGGTGGCGACCCGGTCGTGGGCGTGGCGGGCGCGTCCTACGGCGGCGCGACCGCCCTGCTCGCCGCGGCCTACGACGACCGCGTCGACGCCGTGGTGCCCGCGATCACCTGGCACGACCTGGACGAGGCGTTCTTCCCCCAGGCGGCGACCGGCGCGCCCGACGCCGCGCCCCCCGGCGTCTTCAAGCAGCGCTGGGCCTCGCTCTTCTTCGCCTCCGGGCTGCGCCCCGCCGCCGGCGACGCGGCGAGCCCGGCGGGGCCCTGCGGCCGCTTCGACCCGCAGGTCTGCGCGCTCTACACCCGCGCCGCGACGACCGGCGAGGTGGCGCCGGCCGGGCGCGCGCTGCTCCGCCGCTCCTCGGTCGCCCCCGTCGTCGAGCGGGTCGGCGCGCCCACGCTGCTGGTGCAGGGGCAGCAGGACTCCCTCTTCGGCCTCGACCAGGCCGACGCGACCGCCCGCGCGCTCGCCGCCGCCGGCACCGAGGTCGCCGTGCGGTGGGTCGACGGCGGTCACGACGCCGGCGCCGCGCCGGCCGCCGACGACCTGCTCGACCCCGCGCTGGCGTGGTTCGACCACCACCTGCGCGGCGGGCCCGACCCCGGGGACGACTTCGAGCTCACGCTGCCGGCCTCCCCCTTCGGCGAGGACCGGCCCGAGCGACTCGTCGCCGAGGACTACGCCGCGGAGGTGCCGCGCAGCCTGCCGCTCACCGGCCCGCCGCAGCCCGTGCTCGCCCCGCCCGGCGGCGAGCCCGCGGCCGTCACGTCCCTGCCCGGCACCGGTCCGCTCCTCGGCGCGACCACGCTCGTCGGCGGCGCCGCGCAGGCCCTCGGGGTGCTCCCCGGGCAGTCGGCGGTCTTCACCACGCCGCCGGTCACCGAGCCGCTCACCGTCGCGGGCGCGCCGCAGGTGGGGCTGCGCATCACCTCGACCGCCTCCGACGCCACGCTCTTCGCCGCCGCGTGGGTCGTCGCCGCCGACGGCACCACGACCCTGCCCCGAGCGCTCGTCGCCCCGCTGCGGCTGAGCGGCCTGACCCCGGGAGAGCCCCGCGAGGTCACGGTGGCCCTCCCCGCCTCGGCCTACCGCCTCGAGACCGGGCAGCGCCTCCAGGTCGTCGTCAGCAGCACCGACGCGGCGTACGCCCTCCCGACCGACGCGCGCACCTACGAGGTCGCGCTGGCGGGCGACGCCACCCTCACCCTGCCCGTCGTCGACGCCGAGCGTGCGGGCGGCGGGCCGGACGTCTCCCCCGTGCTGCTCGGCGCCGTCGCCGCGGCCCTCGCCGGGGCGCTCGCGCTGGCCCTCGTGACCGCGCTGCGCCGGCGCCGCGACGAGCCCGTCGACCCCGACCTCGCCGAGGTGCCGCTCGCGGTCGACGGACTCGTGAAGTCCTACCGCAACGGCTTCCGCGCCGTCGACGGCGTCACCTGGCGCGCCGAGCGCGGCCAGGTCGTCGGCCTGCTCGGGCCCAACGGTGCCGGCAAGACCACCACGATGCGGATGCTCGTCGGGCTGGTGCGCAGCGACGCGGGCACCGTGCACGTGCTCGGTCGCCGGGTCGCGCCGGGCGCGCCCGTGCTCGCGCGCGTCGGCGCCCTCATCGAGGGCCCCGGCGCCCTGCCGCACCTCACGGGTCGGCAGAACCTCGAGGCGGCCTGGGCCGCCACCGGGCGCCCGCGGGACGAGGCGGACCTCGAGGAGGTGCTCGCGATCGCCGCCCTGGGCGCCGCGGCGGACAAGCCCGTGCGCTCCTACAGCCAGGGGATGCGCCAGCGGCTCGGCATCGCGCAGGCGATGCTCGGCACCCCGGAGCTGCTGCTGCTCGACGAGCCGCTCAACGGGCTGGACCCGCCCCAGATCCGTGCGCTGCGCGACGTGCTGCGCGACTACGCCGCCGGCGGGCGCACGGTCGTCGTGTCGAGCCACCTGCTCTCCGAGGTGCAGCAGACCTGCAGCCACGTCGTCGTGGTGCACCGCGGCCGCGTGGTGCTCGACGGCGCCGTCGACGACCTGTTGGCGGGCCACCGCCAGCTCGAGGAGGTCTTCATGGAGCTCGTCGGCGACGGTGGACCGGCCCAGCTCGAGGACGCCCCCGCCGCGGGGAGGCACCGGTGAGCACGCGCACCCGCTCCCCGCTCCCCGTGCGCGCGGAGGTCCGGCGCCAGCTGCAGCGGCGCCGCACGCTGGTCTCCTTCGGCCTGCTGCTGGCGCTCCCGCTGATCCTCGTCGGCGCCTTCGCGCTGGGCGACGGCTCGGGCGAGGACGACCCGGCACCGAGCTTCGTCGACCTCGCGCAGGTCGGCGCGGCCAACTTCACCGTCTTCACCCTCTTCGCCTCGACCGGATTCCTGCTGGTCGTGCTGGTCGCGCTGTTCGCCGGCGACGCGGTGCCGGCCGAGGCCAGCTGGTCGTCGCTGCGCTACCTGCTCACCACGCCCGTGCCGCGCGTGCGGCTGCTGACCGTCAAGCTCGCGGTCGCACTGCTGACCACCCTGGCCGCACTCGTCACGCTGCCCGCCTGGTGCCTCGCGGTCGGAGCCGTCGCCTACGGCACCGACCCCTACCGCGGGCCGACCGGCGAGCAGCTGGCGTGGGGCGACTTCGCGCTGCGGCTGCTGGTCATCGTGGGCTACCTCGCGGTCTCGCTGCTCTTCGTCGCCGCGCTCGCCTTCCTGGTCGGCACCGTCACCGACGCCCCGCTCGCCGCGGTCGGCAGCGCCGTGCTGGTCACAATCGTCTCGAGCATCCTCGACACCATCGAGCCGCTCGGCGCCGTGCGCGAGGCGCTGCCGACCCACGAGCAGTTCGCCTGGGCCGACGCCCTCCAGCGCGAGGTCGCGTGGGCGGGCATGGCCGACGGAGCGCTGTGGGCCCTGCTGTGGTCGACGCTGCTGCTCACCGCGGCCTACGTCGTCTTCGCGCGCAAGGACGTGCTGAGCTGACTCAACGGCGCAGCAGCCGGGCCGCGGGGCCGCGGAGGCCGACCACGTAGAAGCCGGAGTTGCCGTCGGAGAACCACACCTGACGACGCGCGACGTCCCAGGCCGGCCGCGACATCGCGAAGGCCCCGGCGGCCGTGGGCTGCACCGTGCCCGCGCCCGGCAGGACGGGCCGGTTGAAGTAGGCGACCTCGCGGGGGCGGCGCAGGTCGGAGATGTCGAAGAGCCGCAAGCCGGAGAGGATCATCGAGCAGGCCACGATCTCCGGGTCCCGCGCGTAGGGCACCGAGCAGTAGTGCGCGGCGTAGCCCTGCACCGGCAGCTGTGCCCCGGGATCGAGGTTCTGCTCACCGCTCCGGGCGGCGGGCTGGTGCACCGCGAGGCGCAGGTGCGAGACCACGCGTGGGCGGCGGCGGTCCTGGACGTCGATGATGCGCGCGGCCCCGACCTCCTGGTCGCCGCCGAAGTCGGCGAACTCGTCGGTCTCGAGCAGGTAGCGGCGCCCGCCGCGCGTGAACGGCTCGGCGGACTGCGGGATCGAGACCTCGCCCCAGGTGAGGTCGGAGACGATGCGCACCCGCGGGTCCCGGCGACGCTCCTGCACCTGCGACACGTCGAGGATGCGCAGGCCCGCGGTGTCCATCGCGCCCTCGCGCCCGCCGATGTTCGCGACGTACATCGTGCGACCGTCGGGCGACAGGCGCAGGCCGTGGTAGTTCACGCCCGTCTGCTCGAAGACCTTGCGGGGCCGGCGGGGGTCGGTGATGTCGACGGCCGTCAGGTTGCCGCCGCCGGTGCCCGCGACCCAGAAGGTGCGGCCGTCGGGGGCCATGCCGCTCTCGTGGCCGTACGCCGCGGAGCGCGTCGAGGAGAGCAGTCGCGGCCGGCGGCAGTCGGTCGCGACGTCGTAGAGGTCCACGATGCCCACGTTGGTGTACGGGTTGCCGAGCACCGCGGCGAGGATCCCCCGCTTCCGGTTGACCAGCAGCGACTCGTGCGGGCTGAGCATCGCCGGGCTGGTGAGGGTGGCGGTCTGGCGCGGGCGGCGCGGGTCGCTCATGTCGAGCGCGATGACCCCCAGCCCCTCGACGGCGTTGAAGAGCACGTCGCGCGGGAAGAGCAGGGTGGAGTCGTAGTAGGCGCAGGTGCGGCCGCGGCGGTCGGTGTAGCGCTCGACCTTGAAGCCGCCCGACGTGCCCTGGTGGGCGACCTGCACGGCGTTGCACTGGTAGCCCTGCAGCACCCGACCGGAGACGTAGTCGGCCAGGGGCACGCGGCCCTGGCGGCCGGTCTCGGGTCGGTCCTGCGGCGAGACGCAGCGAGCCTGCGGGGTGGCGCCCGGCTTGGCCGGGCCCGCGGCCGTGCCGAGGTCGGCCAGGCCGAGCCCCCCGGCCACGAGCAGCAGGGCGAGCAGGCTCACGGTCAACTGGCGGACCGCCGGGCGAGCGGTGCCGGCGCGGGTGCCGGCGTCGGTGCCGCCGGTGGTGCCGACGGCGCCGACGGTGGTGGTGTCGGCTGCGGGGTCGAGGGGGCGCACCCCGGCACGTTACCTGCCGGTAGTGATCGGCGTCACGGGTTCGTCCGATGTCCGGTCGAGGTCACCCGGTCGGCCTCCGCGCCCGGCCGCTCGGGGTGCGCGGCCGGCAGGTCGAGCGTCACGGTGGCGCCCACCCCCGGGCGACCGTCGAGCCGCAGCCGGCCGCGGTGGGCCTGCACCACCTCGTCCACCAGCGCGAGGCCGAGGCCGAGACGACGCGTGGCCGGGGGGGCGGACGCCGCGCCGGACGCCGCGCCGGACGCACCGCCGGACGCACCGCCGGACGCACCGCCCGCGTCCGGGCCGCGGCGGAACCGCCCGCCCAGCCGGGCGGCCGCCGTCGGGTCGAGCCCGTCGCCGTCGTCGGCGACGCGCAGCAGCACCCGGTCGCCCGACCGCTCGACGGCGAGCCGCACCGAGCCGCCCGGGCCGACGTGGTGGAGCGCGTTGTCGACCAGTGCGACGACGGCGCGGCGCAGCGCGGTCGAGGACCCGTCGACGACGGCACCCGTCCCCGTCGGGCCGGGCCCGGGCGGGTCGACGCCGAGAGCGCAGCCGGCGGCCTCGGCGGTGACCGCGAGGGAGCCCGCGACGTCGTGGGCCAGCCGGACCAGGTCGACCGGCTCGCGCACCGTCGGGCGGTGCTGCAGCTCGGCGGAGAGCAGCATGTCGTCCACGACGTCGCGCAGCACCCGCACGTCGTCGACCAGCTGCGCGAGCTCCTCGCGCTGTGCGGTGTCCTCGGTGGTGCGCTGCAGCAGCTGTGCGCGGGTCATGACGACGGCGACCGGCGTGCGCAGCTCGTGGCTGGTGTCGGCGACGAAGCGGCGCTGCGAGGCCAGCGCGTCGCCCAGCGGGCGCACCGCCCGGGTCGCGACCGCCCACCCGAGCCCCGCGGCGAGCAGCACCCCGACGAGGCCGACGAGGACGGACAGCTGGGCGAGCCGAGCGGTCTCCTCCTGCTGCTCGACGGTGCTGCGCACGGCGCGGGCGCGCAGCCCGTCGTCGTCCTCCCCGACGAACACCACGACCGGCGTGCCGCACACCTCGGTGCGTGTCGCCCCGAGCGGAGCGGCGTCGGCCACCCGCACCACGACGGCCCGACTGCACGAAGCGGGGAGGCCGTCGACGAGCAGCCGGTCGCGCGGGTCGAGGCTGCCGTCCTCGACGGCGCGCCCCAGCGAGGCCTCCGCCTTGCGCTCGGCCGCCGCGATCCGCTCCTCCAGGCTGATCGCCCACACCGCGGCCACGACGGCCGCGACCACGAGCGCGGCGGCGACGCCGGTCTGCAGCGCCACCACGGCGGTGGTGGCGCGGCGCAGCAGTCGGCGGTCGGCGGCGGCCACGGAGCCGGTGCGGGGCGGCGTGCGCCGTCGGGGGCGGCTCACGCCGACCCCATCTGGTAGCCCAGCCCGCGCACGGTGCGCACGACGCCGCGGCCGAGCTTGCGGCGCAGGTAGTAGACGTAGGTGTCGACCGCGCCGGGGCTGTCGGCGTCCTCGAAGACGCGACGGCGCAGCTCGTCGCGGGTGAGGACGTGGCGCGGGTGGCTGGCGAAGAGGTGGAGCAGCTGGCACTCGCGGCCCGACAGCTCCACCGGGCCCTCGGCGCCACCGACGACGCGGCGTCCGGCGACGTCGAGCCAGCGCTCGCCGAGGTCGAGGGTCGGCGGGCCGTCGTCGTGCCGCCGCAGGAGCGCGCGCACCCGGGCGAGCAGCTCGTCGACCTCGAAGGGCTTGACGACGTAGTCCTCCGCGCCCGCGTCGAGCCCTCCACGCGGTCCTCGGTCGTGCCGCGCGCGGTCAGCAGCAGCACCGGCGTCGCGACGCCCTTGGCCCGCAGTCGGCGCACGAGGTCGACGCCCTCGACCGCCGGCAGCCCGCGGTCGACGACGAGCGCGTCGTAGCGCCGCGTGAGCCCGAGGTGCAGGCCGGTGTGGCCGTCGGCGGCGGTCTCGACCGCGTGGCCCTCGCCGACGAGCAGCCGCTCCAGCAGGCCGCTCAGCCGGGCGTCGTCCTCGACCAGCAGCACGCGCGGGCGGGCACCGTCGCGCGCCGTCGGCCCGGGTGCGGGGGCCGCAGCACCGCGGTCCAGGGCCTCGCTCACGACCTCAAGCGTGGCGGACCACCTCTGAGGAAGCTCTGAGATCCGCTGCGGACAGTGGAGGAGGCAGGCTTCCCCACCGCCCAGGAGGGCCGATGACCGTCCACCACCCGCTCGACCGCCGGTCCGTGGCACGCCCCGGCGACCCGGACGCCCCGCGGGTGCCGCGGGCGCGACGGGCGCAGCGCACCGATGGCGCACCGTTCGTGGAGGTCGTCCCGCTCGGCGAGGCCCACCACCGTTGGGTCGCCGACCTGCACGTGCGAGCTGCCGCACGGGCTCTTCCCCCGCCTGGGTCGCCGCTTCGTGCACCGGTGGCACCGCGCCCACGTCGCCTCCTCCTTCGGCGTGGGCGCGGTGGCCCTCGAGGACGGTGTGCCCGTCGGCTTCGTGCTCGGCAGCACCGACCGGCGCGCCCACGTCGCCTGGCTCCTCGCCCACCGGCGCCGCGAGCTGGTGCTGGCAGGCGCGCTCGCGCTGGCGACGCGTCCCGCGGTGCTCGCGGAGTTCCTGCGCACGAGGGCCGGGCGCTACGCCCGGCGGCTCCTCCGGCGCGCCCCGCGGGGCACCGCGGCGCCTGCGACGGCGGGGCAGGCCGTCGACGGCCCGGGCGGCGACAGGGGTGCCGGCAGGGGCGACGGCCCGGTCGCCGTGCTCGAGGCGGTCGTGGTCGTCCCGGGCGCCCGCACCCGCGGCATCGGCACCCGCCTGACGGCCGTGGTCGTCGACGCCGCCCGCGAGGCCGGCGCCGACCGGGTCGAGCTGGTGACCAAGGCGGGCCAGGGCGGCGCGGCCGGCTTCTACGAGCGCGGCGGCTGGCAACGCGTCGGCAGCCACGTCGACCGCGACGGTGACGAGGTGCACACCTTCCGCCTGCCCCTCACCGCACACTGGACGGCATGACGCAGGAGCGACGACTGCGGCTCGGCCGCCGTGCGGTGCTGCTCGGCGGCGCCGGCGTCCTTGCTGCGTGCGCCGGTGGTGGCGACGAGGCGGGGGCACCGCGCCCCTCGGGCACGGGCCGCGCGTCCGGCACCGCCGGGGCGGGCTCCCCCACCCCGAGCGCGTCGCCCACGACCCCTACGACGCCGGCGCTGCCGCAGCCCGAGCCCTGGCGCGCCGTGCGCTCCGAGGTGGAGCCGCAGGTCAAGCTCGCCGCGACCCGGCTCGTCGAGCGCGCCGAGGGGCCGCTGCGCCCCGACGCCCCCCCGGGCGCGGCGGTGGCGACGCGGGTCGTCTACCCGCAGTACGGCGGGCTGACGGCCACCGACGCCAGCGTCATGGTGGTCGCCGAGCAGGCCTGGGTGGTAGACGACGAGGTCCGGCGCCGCGGGATCACCGTCGACGTCCGCCTCGTGCGGCGCGACGGCCGGTGGGAGGTCGTCGAGGTGCGCCCGGGCGACCGGGTCGACCCCGACCGGGTGCGCCTGCGCGGGGCCGAGCAGCGGCTGCTGGCCTCGCCGCGGGTCGACCTGCCCGACGCCGCCGTCGCCGACCTCGCCGCAGGCCGCACCGACCCCCGCGTCGTCGACGTGCTGCTGCGGGCGTCGCGCCGCTGGCGGCTGTCGGTGAGCGTGCTGCGCTCGGGCCACCCGGTCAACGTCTTCGCCACCGACCGGGTGAGCAACCACACCCGGGGCCGCGCCGTCGACCTGTGGGCCGTCGACGACCGGCCCGTGGTCGAGCTGCCCCTCGACAGCCCCTTCCTCGCCGAGGTGCTGGCGACCTTCCGCGGGCTCGGCCCCGCCGAGGTCGGCGGGCCCGTCGACCCCGACGGGCCCGGCGGGGTGCACTTCGCCGACCTGGTGCACCGCGACCACGTGCACGTCGGCTTCTCCGCCCGCTGACCCCGCTGGCCCGCCGCTCCTCCTGCGCGCGCCCACCTGGCGCGGGTCAGTCGACGACGGGCTCGGCCGGGCGGGCGCGCAGCCGCTCCACCGCGGTCATGCCGTGGAAGACGACGAGCGCGGCGACGGTGCCGAGCGCGATGCCGGTGACCGCGACGCTGCCGCGCTGCAGGGTCAGGTCGCCGATGCCGACGACGAGCGCCACGGCCGCGGTGAGCTGGTTGACCGGCCGGGAGAAGTCCACGCCGTTGTCGACCCAGATCTTCACGCCGATGACACCGATCAGGCCGTAGAGCGCCACCGTCACGCCGCCGAGGACGCCCGCAGGCACGGTGTTGACCAGCGCCCCGAACTTCGGCGACAGGCTGAGCACGATCGCCACCGCCCCGGCGACCCAGTAGGCCGCGGTGCTGTAGACGCGCGTGGCCGCCATGACGCCGATGTTCTCGCCGTACGTCGTGGTGCCCGAGCCGCCGCCGGCGCCCGCGAGCGTGGTGGCGAGGCCGTCGGCGAGCAGCGCCCGGCCGGTGCGGCGGTTGACCTCCGGGTCGCCGGTGAGGTGGGCGACGGTGCGCACGTGGCCGACGTTCTCGGCGACGAGCACCAGCACGACCGGCAGGAAGGCCGGCAGCACCGACCACGTCGGGTCGGGGGCTGCGAAACCGGGGAGGCCGACCCACGCCCCGTCGCGGACCGGGGCGAGGTCGACGGCCCCCGCCAGCGCCGCGAAGACGTAGCCGACCGCCACCCCGAGCAGGATCGAGAGCCGCGCGGCCAGGCCGCGGAAGGCGACCGCCACGAGCAGGACGGCGGCCAGCGTGACCGTCGCCGTCCAGGGCGCCGCCTCGTAGTTGGTGACCGCCGCACCGGAGAGGTTGAGGCCGATGAGGGCCACGATCGCGCCGGTGACGACCGGCGGCATCAGCACGTCGATCCACCCGGCCCCCGTCACGGTGACCACGAGGCCGACCAGGGCCAGCAGCGCACCCGTCGCCAGCACGCCGAAGAGGGCCGCGCCCGTGCCGCCGCCCTCGGCCCCGGTGGCCGCGGCGATCGGGGCCAGGAAGGCGAAGGAGGAGCCGAGGTAGCTCGGCACCCGGTTGCCGGTGATCGCGAGGAAGAGCAGCGTGCCGACGCCGGAGAAGAAGAGCGTCGCGGTCGGCGAGAAGCCGGTGAGGATCGGCACCAGGAAGGTGGCACCGAACATCGCCACGACGTGCTGGGCGCCGAGCCCCGCGGTGCGGGGCCAGCTGAGCCGCTCCTGCGGCAGCACGACGGCGTCGTCGGCGACGGTCCGGCCGTCGCCGTGCAGGGTCCAGAGGGTGCGCATGCCCGCATCCTGGCGGAGCGCCCGCAGCAGGCTCGCACCGACCCGCAGGCGCCCCTGCCGCACCCACCTGCCGGCGGAGGTCCCGGAACGCCGGACAGCGCCGCTCTCCACCCCTTAGGGTGGACCAGCCCGCGGGACCACGGTCCCGGCGGGCCGCCAGGCGCCGGGCCGGGAGGAGCGAGGACAGGTGGAGCGCGAGCAGACCAGGACCCGCACCCGGGCACCGCACCCGCGCGCCGCGCCCGCCGCCCCCCTGCCGACGCCGCGCCCCGCGCCGGGGGACCTCGAGGACCTCGAGGCGCTGCGCGCGGCCGCGCTGGCGGCGTACGGCGTGCTCGGCGAGGAGCACGCGTCGCGCGCCGACCTGCGCGCCCTCGTCTCGCTCGCGGCCGCCGCCTGCGGGGTGTCGATGGCGACGCTCAACCTGCTCACGGAGGACGCCCAGCACCAGGTCGAGAGCGTCGGCTTCGAGGGTGCGGTCACGCCGCGCTCGTCGTCGATGTGCGCGGTGGTGGTCGACGAGCCCGAGCCGGTCGTGCTGCCCGACGCCCGCCTCGACCCGCGCTTCGCCGACAACCCGTGGGTCACCGGAGACGCCGGGGTGCGCTTCTACGCGACCTTCCAGCTGCGCACGCCCGCCGACGTCGCGATCGGCTCGCTGTGCGTCTTCGACCCCGAGCCGCGCGCCCTCGACGCGGCGCAGCAGGCCCGCCTGCGCACCCTCGCCGCGCAGGTGGTCGACGTGCTCGAGCTCGAGCTCAAGGCGCGCCGGCTGCGCGCCGACGTCGCCGAGCTCGAGGCGACGCAGCGGCGGCTGACGCAGACCAACGCCCGCCTCGCGAGCTTCGCCTCGACCGTCGCCCACGACCTGCGCAACCCGCTCACGACCGTCGAGCTCGCGCTGGGCTTCGCGGGCGACTCGCTCGCCGCCGCCCCCGAGTCGCCGGCGCGCGCCCGGCAGATGGTCGAGCGCGCGCAGCGGGGCTGCCGACGCATGTCGCAGACCGTCGACCGCATGCTCAGCGGCGTGGACGACCTGGCCACCGACCTCGAGACCGTCTCCCTCGACCGCGTGCTCGACGAGGTGCTCGAGGACCTCGGCCGCGCCCTCGTCGGCGTGCACCTCGACGTCGCCGCTCCCCTGCCGTGGGTGCAGGGCGACGCCACCGGGCTGCGCCTCGTGCTGCAGAACCTCCTCGTCAACGCCGCGAAGTACGCCGCGCTCGACGACCCGCGCGTCTCGGTCGGGGCCACGCGCCACGGGGGCTGGTGGGAGGTCCGCGTCGTCGACCACGGCCCCGGCATCCCGGCTGCCGACCGCGAGCGCGTGCTCGCCCACCGCGAGCGCGGGGCCGGTGTCGGCACGACGGTCGGCTCGGGCATCGGCCTGGCCACCTGCCGCCAGGTCGTCCACCAGCACGGTGGCTCGTTGGCCGTCGAGGACACCCCGGGCGGCGGTGCGACCTTCGTGCTCCGCCTCCCCGCGCTGGCGACCTGAGGCTCCCGGGCGCCGGCGTGCCCCGGGTCACGCCGACGAGGGGTGTGCGCCCTGCCCTGAGGGGAACCTGAGAAGACCGACGCTCGAGCCAGGGGCGCACCTTGCCGGGGAGCTCCCCGGCACCACAGCCTAGGAGTTCGCGCATGTCCACCACCCAGAGCACCGCACCCGCCAGCTACGCCACGCCGACCCGCCGACGCATCAGCACCGAGACCAAGGCGTCGTTCAAGACGACCGAGCTGATCGCCTACGTCGTGGCGGTGCTCGGTGTCCTCGTCGCCTCGGCCGTCGTCGACGCCCGCGACTTCGGCGCGCAGGAGGCGTGGTTCTACGTCACGCTGCTGACCATCGGCTACATGGTCTCCCGCGGCCTCGCCAAGTCCGGCAGCCGCGACTTCTTCGACGACGAGATCGACGCCGGCCACCGCGGCCAGCACTGACCGTCGCCCGGCCCTCGCCGGGCACCCACCGTCCAGCTGCCCAGCGCCCCGACCCGCCCCGCGGGTCGGGGCGCTGCTGCGTGCGGTGCGATGAGTCTCGGACCTCGGCACGGTCAGCACCTCCGACCGCACCCCGAGCGCCCTGGAGGACCCGTGCCCACCACCACCTACCCCTGTCTCTGGTTCGACGGCGACGCCGAGGAGGCGGCGACCTTCTACGCCTCCGTCGTGCCGGGCAGCAGCGTCGACAAGGTCTGGCGCTCCCCCGCCGACACCCCGTCCGGTCCGGCGGGCGACGTGCTCGTCGTGGACTTCACCCTCGCCGGGCAGCGCGTGCAGGGCCTGAACGGCGGGCCGGAGTTCCGCTTCACCGAGGCGGTCTCGATGGTCGTCGAGGTGGACGACCAGGCCGAGGTCGACCGGTTGTGGGAGGCGCTGACCGCCGACGGCGGCGAGCCCGGGCCCTGCGGCTGGTGCAAGGACCGCTGGGGGCTGTCGTGGCAGGTCGTCCCGACGCGGCTCAACGAGCTGCTCGACGACCCCGACCCCGAGCGGGCCCGACGCGCCATGGAGGCCATGCTGCAGATGCAGAAGATCGACGTGGCCGCCCTCGAGCGCGCCGCCGACGGCGGCTGAGCGGCAGCCCTGGCCTACGCTCTGGTCGCGTGAGCGCCACCCTCGTCGCGAAGGACCTCTCCGGCGGGCACGGTCACCGCGTCCTCTTCGAGGGCCTCGACCTCGTGGTCGCGCCGGGCGACGTGGTCGGCGTCGTCGGCGCCAACGGCGCCGGCAAGTCCACGCTGCTGCGCCTCCTGGCCGGGGCGACCCCGCCGTTGGCCGGTTCGGTGACCTGCGCCCCGACCGACGCGTTCGTCGGGTGGCTCCCGCAGGAGCACGAGCGCGTGCCGGGCGAGACCGTCGACCACTACCTGGCCCGCCGCACCGGCGCCGCGGAGGCCACCGCGGGCATGGAGGCGACCGCCGCCGACCTCGGCTCCGGCGCGCCCGGCGCCGACGAGGCGTACGCCGTGGCCTTCGACCGCTGGCTGGCCAGCGGCGCGGCCGACCTCCACGACCGGGTCGGCCCCGTGCTCGCCGACCTGGGCCTCGACGTGGGCGCCGACGCGCTCATGACCTCGCTCTCCGGCGGGCAGGCGGCTCGGGTCGCCCTGGCCGCGCTGCTGCTGAGCCGCTTCGACGTCGTGCTGCTCGACGAGCCCACCAACGACCTCGACCTCGACGGGCTGGCCCGCCTCGAGGCCTTCGTGCAGGGCCTGCGCGGCGGCGTCGTGCTGGTCTCGCACGACCGTGAGTTCCTCGCCCGGTGCGTCACCCGCATCGTCGAGCTGGACCTCGCCCAGCACCAGGTCACCGTCTTCGACGGCGGCTACGACGCCTTCCTCGAGGAGCGCGCGATCGCGCGCCGCCACGCCCGCGAGGCCTACGAGCAGTATGCCGAGACCAAGGCCGACCTCGTCGCCCGCGCCCGCACCCAGCGCGAGTGGAGCAGCCAGGGCGTGCGCAACGCGGTGCGGAAGTCGCCCGACAACGACAAGATCCGCCGCAAGGCCGCGACCGAGTCGTCGGAGAAGCAGGCGCAGAAGGTGCGGCAGATGGAGTCGCGCATCGCCCGGCTCGAGGAGGTCGAGGAGCCGCGCAAGGAGTGGGTGCTGCAGTTCAGCGTGGCCGCAGCGCCGCGCTCCAGCGCGGTGGTCTCCACGCTCGACCGGGCCGTGCGCCGGCTCGGCGACTTCACCCTCGGCCCGGTGTCGCTGCAGGTCAGCGCCGGCGACCGGATCGGCATCACCGGGCCCAACGGCGCCGGCAAGACCACGCTGCTGCGGCTGCTGCTCGGGCGCGACGAGCCCGACGAGGGCCGAGCCTCGCTCGGCGCCTCGGTCGCGGTGGGCGTGATCGACCAGGCCCGCACCGGCCTCGACGAGGACTCGCCGCTGGGCGCCGCCTTCGAGGCCGTGGTCCCGGAGATGACCCAGGCCGAGGTGCGCACGCTGCTGGCGAAGTTCGGGCTCAAGGCCGACCAGGTCACCAGCCTGGTCGCTCGTCTGTCCCCCGGCGAGCGCACCCGCGCGGCGATGGCGCTGCTGCAGGCGCGCGGGGTCAACCTGCTCGTCCTCGACGAGCCCACCAACCACCTCGACCTGCCCGCGATCGAGCAGCTCGAGCAGGCGCTGGAGTCCTACGACGGGGCGCTGCTCCTGGTCTCCCACGACCGCCGGCTGCTGGAGTCCGTGCGGCTGCACCAGCGGTGGGAGGTCGACGCGGGCCGGGTCGCCGTGCGCCAGGTCTGAGCCGGGCCCGTCAGCCGCCCTGCAGGACCGTCGCGCTGTAGCCCGCCGGGTCCGGCTCGACGACGTCGTCGTCACCGCCGACGACCCGCACGCACCGCGTCGGCTGCTCCAGGCGCCACGCCACGACACCGGCCAGCACCGTCGCGCAGCCGAGGAGCCACCCCTCCTCGTCCGTGCGCACGCTGACGCCGACCTCCGCCGGGTAGTCCTCCCGCAGCGCCCACCAGGCGTCGACCTGGTCGACCTCGCCGGACGCGACCGCCGCGCGCGCCCCGTCCAGCGTCGTCACGTCGACCCGGGCGTCGCGGTAGACGTCGCGGTGGTCCGCGGCCGCCTGACGGGCGTACGCCGTGGCGCGCGACTCCGCCCACCACCCCGAGCCCGCCCACGCGGCGACGGCGAGCACGACGAGCGCGACGACGACGGCGGCGCGCCGCACGCCTACTCCACCACCGTCACGGCGTCGTCGAGGGACGCCCGGCTCGTGCGGAAGCCGTTGGCGGGGTGGTCCTCGTCGGCCCACCCGAGCGAGACCGCGCAGACGACCTGCCGCTCGTCGCCGACACCGAGCCAGCCGCGGACGAAATCGGAGTACATCGCGATCGCCGCCTGCGCGATCGTGGCGACGCCGTGGGCGGTGGCGGCGTTGAGCAGGTTGGCGACGTAGCCGCCGCAGTCGACCGCGCCGTAGACGCCCTGCTCGCGGTCGGTGGTGACCACCGCGACGTGGGGTGCGCCGAAGAAGTCGAAGTTGCGCAGCATCTGCGCGAGCCGGCCGTCGGAGTCGGTGCGGTCGATGCCGAGGGCGGAGTAGAGCGCGTAGCCCGACTCGCGGCGCCGCTCGGCGTAGACGCCGGAGTAGCCCGCCGGCCCCGGGAGGTCGGACGCGGGCGCACCCGCGAGCACGTGCGCCGACAGCGCCTCGCGCAGCCGAGCGGTCGCCTCCCCGGTGACGAGGTGCACCTGCCAGGGCTGGGTGTTGCACCACGACGCGGTGCGCTGGGCGAGCGCGAAGACCTCGCGCAGCGTCTCGGCCGGCACCGGCTCGTCCCGGAACGCCCGGCAGCTCCACCGTCGCGCCAGCACCTCGTCGAGATCCACCCGGTCCTCCTCGCGCCACCGCGGGGCCCGGCAGTCCCGCGCTGCGAAGGCTAGACGAGCGACGTGTGCCGGGCTCGGGCGCGGGCCGCGGCGGACAGGCGTACCCTCGAGGTCACAGGGCCACCCAGGCTCCCTACCGAGACCTCCGGGCCTCGACCGACCGGAGGCCCACTCGTGTCGTCCTCGTCGTGGCCGCGTCGCCACCTCGCCAGCAGCCCCTTCCACCCGGACCCCGAGGTCGTCGTCGAGCACTTCGACCGTGGCGACCTGGTGCAGCACGACGTCCACGGCATGGGCTCGGTGGTCGCGGTGGACCCCCTCGGGGTCACCGTGGACTTCGGTGCGCAGACCGTGCGCGTCGCCAGCCCCTTCGCGCGCATGGAGAAGCTCTAGCCGTGACGAGCAGGCGGCCGCGCCGCAGGGGGGCCGCCGCAGGGGGGCCGCCGACTGACCGTCCGCTGACCGTCCGCTGACCGTCCGCTGACCGGTCGCCGGCGGTCCGCTGAGCGGTCGCACGGCTGGGCCGCGCGGGACCTCCGTCCCCCGCGGGGCAGGACCGGTGCCCCCTCCTGCTCCCCGACCGGCCACGTCCGCCGCGGACCGGTCGCACCTCACGTCGCCCGACCGCAGGCTGGACGGGTCGCGCAGCTGGCGCGGCAGCCGCCCGCTCGCAGCCACCGGCGTCCCGCGGCTCCCAGTCCCGGACGTGACGTGACCCCTCGCCCCCTGCGCGCGCTGGTGCACGCGCTCCCGCTCCCCGCGGCCGCCCTGCTGTCCCTCGGGGTGCTCACCGCACCCCCGGTGCTCCCCGTGCTCCCCGCCGCCGCGATCCCCGACGCCGCGATCCCCGCCGCAGGGGCCGCACCCGCCGCTGCTGCCGCCGGTCGCACCTTCTACGTCGACCCCGCCCGCGGCTCGGACACCGCACCCGGCACGTCGCCGACCACCCCGTGGCGCACGCTGACCCGCGCCAGCGTGGCCGCCCTGCTCCCGGGCGACACCCTGCGGCTGCGGCGCGGTCTGCGCCACCGCGGCTCGCTCGAGGTCACCGAGGACGGCACGGCCGCGCGCCGCATCCGCGTAGCGACCTACGGCCGCGGGACCCGCCCGGTGCTCTCGGACGGCCCCGAGTGCGTGCGGGTGACCGGCGACCACGTCACCGTCGCGGGCCTCGCCGCCCGCGGCTGCGGACGGGCCGGCTTCACCCTCGCCGGGGCCCACGACGTGGTCGTCCGCGTCGAGGCCACCGGCGCGGTGGTCGGCGTGTGGGTCCACGACGACTCCCGCCACGCGACGGTCGCGCGCAGCGACGTCCACCACAACACCCGCATGGCCCCCGGGACGACCGGCAGCGACGACGACTGGGGCGCGATCGGCGTCGACGTGCACGGCGACCACGCCCGGGTCGTCGGCAACCGCATCCGAGGCCACGTCGCGGCCTCGCCCGACTACGGCACGGACGGCTCGGCGGTCGAGGTCTACGAGGCGTCCTACGCCACCGTCACCCGCAACCGCGCGGCCGGCAACCTCACCTTCACCGAGCTGGGCGGTCGTGGGTCGAGCGGCAACCGCTTCACCGCCAACGTCGTCACCGGGGCCGTGCGCAACGGCTCCTTCCTCATGACCCGGGGCCCCGGACAGCACTGGGGCCCGGTCGTGGGCACCACCGCCACGCGCAACGACGTCCGGCTCACCGGACCCGGCTCCTTCGGCTTCGGCTGCTACGGCGGCTGCACCGCCACGCACCTCGTGATGCGCGACAACACCGTCTCCGCGCGGCGCTACGTCGGGTGGGTCGACGGCACGTTCGCCTCCTCGGGCAACGTGTGGTCCGACGAGGTCTGGTTCCCGCTCGGCCCGGGCGACCGCGTGACCGCACTCCCGCGCTGAGGCGCCGGGCAGGTCTGTCACCATGCGGGGTGTGAGCCCCGAGACCGTCACCCGCAGCGCCTGGACGCCCGACCTCCTCGGCGAGGGCTACGAGCAGCGCACCCTCGAGCTCGGACCGGACCCCGACGGCGAGGGCGACCTCGCCGCCGTCCTGGTGCGCCGCACGGTGCGCCCGGGCGAGCGGGTCACGGGCGCCGTGCTCTACGTCCACGGCTTCTCCGACTACTTCTTCCAGACCGACCTCGCCGACCACCTCGCCGCGCGCGGCCTGGCCTTCCTGGCGATCGACCTGTCGAAGTCCGGCCGCGCACGCCGCCCCGGCCAGACGGCGCACCACACGACCACCCTCGAGCGCTACGACGCGCAGCTCGACGCCGCTCTCGACGTCGTCGCCGAGGACCACGGCGACGTGCCGGTCGTGGTCCTCGCCCACTCGACCGGGGGGCTGGTCACGCCGCTGTGGCTCGACCGGCGCCGTCGCGCCGGCCGCACCGCCCCGGTCGCGGGGCTGGCCCTGAACAGCCCGTGGTTCGACCTCCAGGGCAAGCCGGTCATGCGCGGCCCCCTCACCTGGGCGATGCGGGCGCTCGGCCCGCTGCGGCCCTTCCGCGCGCTCGACCTGCCCGAGGGCACCTACGGCCACACCCTGCACACCAGCGGCGCGGGCGAGTGGGACTACGACCTCGAGCTCAAGCCCATGGCCGGCTTCCCCGTCACCGTCGGCTGGCTCAACGCAGTGCGTCGCGGTCACGCGCGCCTGCACCGCGGGCTCGACGTCGGCGTGCCGTCGCTCGTGCTGCGCTCGGACAAGACGCACTTCAGCCGCACCTACTCCGAGGCCTCCGACCGCGCCGACACGGTGCTCGACGTGCGGCAGATCGCCCGCTGGTCGGGCTGCCTC
This sequence comes from Nocardioides perillae, assembly GCF_013409425.1. Lineage (NCBI taxonomy): Bacteria > Bacillati > Actinomycetota > Actinomycetes > Propionibacteriales > Nocardioidaceae > Nocardioides > Nocardioides perillae. The sequence goes on from NZ_JACCAC010000001.1 coordinate 219,309, forward strand.
GGCGCCGAGACGACGGTGGTGCCGGTCGCCGACGCCCGCCACGACGTCTTCCTCTCGCTCGCCGAGCCCCGGCGCGCGGCGTACGCCGCCCTCGACGCCTGGCTCGACCGGCACTCCCTGGGCCGGCCGCCGGGCTGAGCCCGGGTCAGGGCAGGCGCGCGTCGCTGGCCGGGTCGACGAGCACCTTGGCGTGGGCCTCGGGGTCGCGCAGGGCCTCGAAGGCCGCGGCGACGCCGGCGAGGCCGACGGTCCCCGTGACCAGCGGCGACAGGTCGACGCGCCCCTCGGCCAGCAGGTGCAGGCTGTCGCGCAGCTCGAGCGGGGTGTAGCCGAGCACGAAGCGGAGGTCGAGCTCCTTGTTGACCGCCATCGTCGGGCGCAGGGTGTCCTCGCCCATGCAGACGCCGACGACGACGACCCGCGACTGCACCGGGGCGGCGCTGAGCACGTGCTCGAGCATCCCGGGCACGCCGACGCACTCGAAGACGACCGGGCGCCTCACCTCCGCGGCGCCCAGCGCCTCGGCGGCGCGGTAGAGCGGCACCCAGCCCGGCAGCCGCCGGAGACCCTCCATGGCCGAGACCGCGAGCTCCAGGAGCTGCGGCGCGCTTCGGACCCAGCGCTGCCCCTCGGCGGCGACGTCCCACGGGGAGCCGGCCGTCGGGTCCACGACCAGGTCGGCGCCGCAGCGGGTGGCCAGCGCGCGTCGCCCCGGAGAGGGGTCGGAGGCCACCACGGCGCGCACCCCGCGCGCCTTGAGCAGGCTCACCACCGCCAGGCCCACCGGGCCGCAGCCGAGCACCACCGCGACGTCGCGCGCGGCCACCTCGCTGCGCCGCACGGCGTGGTGGGCGACGGCGAGCGGCTCGGTGAGCACCGCGACCTCGGCGGGCAGCCCGTTGGGCACCACCAGGCTCATCGCCGCCTCGACGACGACCTGCTCGGCGTAGCCGCCCGGGGCCTGCGGGGAGAGGCCGACCAGGTGCACGTCGCCGCCGCGCCCGCCGGCGCGGACGAGCGGGAAGGAGACGACCAGGTCGCCGACCCGCGGGCCGCGACCGGCGCCGCGCCCGCGCTCGACCACCTCGCCGCACAGCTCGTGCCCCAGCACGGTGGGCCGGTCGGGCCGCACGGAGTCGTGGTAGCCCAGCTCGACCATCACCTCGTCGAGCGCGTCGCCGTGGTCCTTCGCGTGCAGGTCGGAGCCGCAGATCCCGCAGCGGCGCACGTCGAGCACCAGCTGGCCCCGGCCGGGCCGCGGGTCGGGCAGGTCGGCGACCTCGAGCGCGCCGTGCGCGCAGACGACGGCCCTCACGGCCGCGCGGTGGAGGCAGGGGCCGCGGCGAGGGCAGGGGCCGAGTCGGGGACGAGAGCGGGCGCAGGGGTGGCGGCAGTCACCCGGGCAGTCTGCCGGTCGCGCAGGGCGCCCCGCCATGATGTCGCCGTGGCGTACTTCGAGAGGACCGGCCCCACCACCTTCCGCCCCACCCCGCACGTGGGCGGGGCCTGGGGCCCCGACGAGCAGCACGTCGCACCCGCCCTCGGGCTGCTCGCGCACGTCGTCGAGCTCGACCTGCGCGAGCGACGCGGCGGCGACCTCGTCGTGGCGCGGTTGTCCTACGACATCCTCGGCCTGCTGCCGCTCGAGGAGGTCGAGGTCGCGGTCGCGGTAGTGCGGCCGGGCCGCACCGTGGAGCTCGTCGAGGCGACCGCGAGCCACGGAGGTCGGTCGGCGGTGCGGCTGCGGGCGTGGCTGCTGCAGCGCAGCGACACGGCCGGCCTGGCGGGCGCGGCGCACCCCCGCCTCGACCCGCCGGAGGAGCTCGTGCGCTGGGACGGCACGGTGCTCTGGCCGGGCGGCTTCATCGCATCGGTGGAGGTACGCCGCTCGCTCGTGCGTCCGGGCCGGGCCACGTCGTGGGTCCGCACGCCGCACCCGCTCGTCGAGGGCGAGCCGGTCAGCGACCTCGCCCGCACCGCGGGCCTGCTCGACATCGCCAACGGGCTCGCGGTCCGCGTCTCGCCGGAGGAGGTCGCCTTCCCCAACGTCGACCTCACCGCGCACCTGTTCCGCCACCCGCGCGCCGGCTGGACCGGCTTCGACACCAGCGTGTCCTTCGGCCCCGACGGCGTCGGCGTGACCAGCAGCGTCCTGCACGACGCCGACGGCCCCTTCGGCACGCTCGCCCAGGTGCTCACGGTGCGTCCGGGCGCCGTGCTGCCCGCGGTGCCGGTCGACGGGCGCGGCCCGACCCGCTCCTGACCCGCGCGCCCCGCTCCGTCCCGCCGGCCACCGGGCTAGACCAGGAGGCGATCTTGCGGAAACCCTGCACCCTCCTCCGGGGTCGCGGATACCGTCCCCCGCGAGGACAGACGACGACAGGGGCTGACGTGACCAGGACCGGGGGATCCACCGCACCGTGCGGGTGCGGCCACGAGGGCCGGGCGCACGAGCACCTGCGCCGCGGCTCCGACTGCGCCCTGTGCGAGTGCCGCCGCTTCCGCCTCGACCGCGCCGCGGAGCGCGTCTCGGCCCGCGAGCAGCGCCGCCTCGCCACTCCTGCGCCGCGCCTGCGCCACGCACTGGCAGCGGTCCTCGGCCGGTTCTAGCCCGGTTCTAGCCCGGGTCGAGGCCGGTCCGGGCCGGATCTGCGCCGGGTGGGTCCGGCGCGGCCTCAGTCGCGTGCGCGGACCGCGACGACGGCGACGTCGTCGTCGGTGCGCTGCGGGAGCAGCCGGACGAGGAGCTCGTCGCAGAGCCGCTCGAGCGGCAGCCCGGCGGCCACCAGCTCGGTGACCACGCCCGTCAGCCGCGCGAGACCGTCGTCGATGGTCTGCCGGCGACGCTCCACCAGCCCGTCGGTGTAGAGCAGCACCGTCGCGCCGGGGGGCACCAGGACCGTGTGCTCCGCGCGCTCCAGCGACGGGTCGAGCCCCAGCATCGGGCCGTTGCCGCCCCACAGCACCTCCGCCACGGGCCCGCCGATCCCGTCGGCGGCGGGCCGCACCAGCACCGGGGGCGGGTGGCCCGCGCCCGACCAGCGCAGCACCGCGGAGCCCGGCTCCGCGTCTGCGGGTGCGGGGCCGAGGTAGGCGACCGTCGCGGTCGCGATCGTGTCGACCTCCAGGGTGAGCATGGCTCCGTCGACGCGACGGAGCACCTCCGCCGGCCCCTCGCCGGAAGTGACGGTCACCCCGCGGACCAGCGAGCGCAGCTGACCCATCGCGGCCGCGGCCTCGAGGTCGTGGCCGGTGACGTCGCCGATCACGAGCGCGAGCGAGCCGTCGGGCAGCGAGAACGCGTCGTACCAGTCGCCCCCGACCTTGGCGGTCTCCGAGGCCGGCTCGTAGCGCACGGCGACCTGGTGGGAGCCGGTCGACGGGGGCGCCGTGAGCAGGCTGCGCTGGAGCGCCTCGGCGAGCTCGCGCTGCCCGGCGTACATGCGGGCGTTGTCGAGGGCGAGGCCCGCGCGGCCGGCCGCGTCGGCCAGCGTCTGCAGCTCCTCGTCGTCGAAGGGCGCCCGCTCGACGCCGCGAAAGACGGTGACGAGGCCCGCGGCCAGCCCACCGCGCCCCGGCAGCGGCATGACCACCGCCGAGGCGGGCGCCAGCCGCTGCAGCACGTCGCGCGCCTCGCCGGGCCCCAGCACCGACGCCACGGCCCCGGTCGCGCCGTGGTCGAGCACGGTGGCCTCGCCGGTCGTCACCACCCGCGCGACGAAGCTCTCATCGGTCAGCGCGGCGATGCGGGTGCGGGAGTATGCCTCGACGAGCGGGCGCAGCTCGTCGTCGGCGTGCCACCAGCCGACGTCGCGCAACCGGGCGCGCCAGCCCGAGCCCTCCAGGGGACCCAGCGGCGGGTCGCTGCCGTCGACGAGCGTGACGACGCACCAGTCGGCGAGCACTGGCACCAGCAGCTGGGCCAGGCGGCGCACGGCGACCTCGGGGTCGAGCGTGTCGGTGAGGGCACGGGTGACGTCGGCCAGCAGGGTGGCGCGCTGGGCCGCCGACTCGACGGCGTCCTGGGCGCGGCGACGGTCGGTCACGTCGACGAAGTAGACCGACAACCCGTCGGGGGTCGGCCAGGCGCGCACCTCGTAGTGCGCGTCCAGCGGCGGGGGGTAGTAGGCCTCGAACGCGACCGGCCGACCCGACGCCGCGGCACCGCGGTAGTGCCGCTCGAAGTCGCTGCCGACCGCGGCGGGGAAGAGCTCCCAGATGACGTGGCCGACCACGTCCGACCCGATGCCGCCGAGGAGGCGCTCGGCCTCGGGGTTGGCGTAGGTGAAGCGCCACTGCGGGTCGAGGTGGAAGAACGCCGTGGGCATGGCCTCGAGCGCACGAGCCACCCGGGCCTCGGCCTCCTGGGTCGCGGTCGTGTCGTAGGCAGCCCCGATGAAGCGGACCGCGCGGCCGTCGGGCCCGGGCAGCGCCTGGCCGCGCGCTGCGATCCAGCGCAACGCGCCGTCGGGGCGCACGATGCGGTACTCCGACTCGAAGTGCCCGACCGACTCGACCGCGGCGTTCAGCGCACGGTGCACCCGCTCCAGGTCGTCGGGGTGGACCCAGGCGTCGAAGGAGCCGAGGGTCCCGCCGAACGCCTCCCGCTCGAGACCGAAGAGGTCGAGGAGCCGCTCGTCCCACCGCAGCTCGCCGTTCTCCAGGTCGAGGTCGAAGGCGCCCACCCCCGCCGCGTCGACCGCGAGCTGCCAGGCGAGCCGGTCGTCCTCGTGCGCCCGGGCGAGAGCGGAGAGCTCCAGCTCGGTGAGCACGGGCTGGGCGAGCTGCTCGAGCAGCGCGGCGTCCGCCACGGTCCAGGCGCGCGTCTCGGGGCCGAAGACGCACAGGGCACCGACGGCCACGTCGTCGACCACCAGCGGGACGCCGAGGTAGGACCGGACCGCGCCGGTGGTGACGGGGGGCAGCCCGCGGACGCGCTCGTCGGCCCGAGCGTCGTCGACCAGGAGCGGCCCGCCCGCCATCGCGGTGACCGTGCACAGCGAGTCGCCGGCCGGGCTGGTGCGCCCGACGGTCGACTCGGCCTGACCGGCGCCGCCCATGACGACCTGGTCCTGGCCGACGAGCGAGACCTGCCCGGACGGGGCGCCGAGCAACCGGGCCGCGAGCGCCGCGAGCCGGCTCAGCGCGGCCGCGCCACCGGGGTCGGCCGTGAGCCGACGGACGTGGGCGTCGCGGAGGGCCACGAGGTCGGGCTCGTCGCCGAAGGGGCTGGATCCGGCGCCGGTCGTGCCCAGACGTGCTGCTTCGCGCTCCAGTGCCCCGACCCTCCTGGTCCCGCAGCCCGAGCCACGACCGGCCACGGTGACCGGCGCCCATGGTCCCACGCGCCACACCCGCAGGGGAGTCCACGTCGGGGTGAAGGTCTCGCGACCCTGTGGTTGAAAGATGGACCACCCCGGCGTACGATGATGTTTCAAAGTTTGAACACTTCCACCGGACGGACACCCGTGCTCTCCCACCCGCTCCCCGGCACCACCACCGCCGCGGCCGACGCGACGCTCCCCGCCGGCCACCCCTTCGCCGCCCACCTGCGCCACGCGGCCGCACGCGCGGCCGCGGAGGAGCACCGCACCTGGACCCCCGACGACGGCGCCATGCCGGCGCTCTTCGTCAGCCACGGCGCGCCGCCCACCTTCGAGGACGCCGCCTGGATGCGCCGGCTGCACGACTGGGCGCACGACCTGCCGCGCCCGCGCGCGGTGCTGATCGTCAGCGCGCACTGGGAGTCCGACGAGCTCGGCCTCACCAGCACCGCGCCGACCGAGCTGGTCTACGACTTCGGCGGCTTCGCCGACCACTACTACCGGATGCGCTACGACACCCCCGACAACCGCGCGCTCGCGCAGCAGGTCGTCTCGGTGCTGCCCGACACCCAGCGGGTCTTCGAGCACCGCGGCCGCGGGCTCGACCACGGGGCCTGGGTGCCGCTGAAGATCATGTACCCCGAGGCCGACGTGCCCGTCCTGCAGCTGTCGATGCCCACGCACGACCCGGCCGCGCTGTTCGCGCTGGGCCGTCGGCTGCGCCGGCTCAAGGAGGAGGGCGTGCTGGTGGTCGGCTCGGGGTTCATGACCCACGGCCTGCCGTACGTCGACTGGCGCCGGCCCGACGTCGTGCCCGGGTGGTCGGCGGACTTCGACGCCTGGGCCGCCGACGCGCTCGCCCGCGGTGACGTCGAGGAGCTGCAGGACTTCGCCCACCGCGCACCGGGGCTGCCCTACGCCCACCCGACGGTCGAGCACTTCGCGCCGCTCTTCGTCACGCTCGGCGCGGCCGCCGACCCGACCGCCGGGGTCAGCACGCCCGTCAGCGACTGGATGGTCGGCCTCTCGACCCGCTCGGTGCAGGTCGCGTGAGCGAGCCGCGCTGGCTCGACGAGGAGGAGATGGCGGCCTGGCTGCCCCTGATCCGGCTGGTCTACCTGCTGCCCCAGACCCTCGACCGGCAGCTGCGGGCCGAGGCCGGCGTCAGCCACGCCTACTACCAGGTGCTGGCCGTCCTCTCGGCGGCGCCGGGCGGCGAGCTCACCATGGGCGAGCTGGCCCGCCGCACGGTCACGAGCCCCTCGCGGCTCAGCCACGCGGTCGGCTCGCTCGAGCAGCGGGGGTGGGTCGAGCGGCACCCCGACGCCGACGACCGTCGTGTGCAGCACGCTGCGCTCACCGACGCCGGGCGCGCGGAGCTCACCCGTGTCGCCCCCACCCACGTCGCACACGTGCGTCAGCGGGTCTTCGACCGGCTCACCGCCGACCAGGTCACGCAGCTGCGCGACATCGCGACCCACCTCGTCACCGGGCTGGACGAGTGAGGCGCACGTCACACCCGGCCTCGTAGGCTGGCGGCGTGCGCACCGAGGACCCGGCCTACGCCGCCGAGCTCACGGGCTCGAAGCTGCGCGTGCGCGGGGAGCTCGACAGCGGCGCGGTCGACCTCTTCGCGCGCGACCTCGACGCCGCCACCGACGGCGGTCGGCGCTCGGTGGTGGTGGACCTCGCGGCGACGTCCTTCATCTGCAGCCGCGCCATCGCCCACCTCGTCGCGGCGCGGCGCGCCTGCCTGCCCCACGGCGCCGACCTCACCGTCGTCAGCGAGGCCGACGGCTTCGTGGCGCGCGTGCTCGACCTCTGCGAGGTCGAGCACTCCCCCCGCTGAGGTCGACCCCTCAGCCCTCGGAGACGCGGCGCAGCAGCTCCTCGAACGGCGTGGGCTCGGCGAGCTCGTCCGAGACGGAGCGGCGGGTCGAGGCCGCGCCGCCGGGCGCGCCTGCTGCGTCGCGCGACGACACCTTGCCGACCAGCGCGGCGAGCTCGCCGGCCGCGCGGTGGATGCGGCCGTCGAGCGCGCCAGCGGCGCCACCGGTGTCGCCGAAGTCGTCGGTGGCGGCGAAGACGCCGGTCGGCACGACGACGGCGCGCAGGTAGGAGAAGAGCGGGCGCAGCGCGTGGTCGAGCACGAGCGAGTGCCGTGCGGTGCCGGCGGTCGCGGCGACGAGCACCGGCACGCCGTCGAGCGTGCCCGGCTCGAGCACGTCGAAGAAGGTCTTGAACAACCCGGAGTAGGACGCGCTGAAGACCGGCGTGACGACGACGAGGCCGTCGGCGCGGCGCACGTCCTCGATCGCCTCCTCGAGCTCGGGCCCCGCGAAGCCGGTGAGCAGCCGGTCGGTCAGCTGGTGGGCGAGCGCCCGCAGCTCGACGTGCGTGACCTCGGCGTCCTCGAGCGCCTCCACCGTGGCCGCGGCGAGGCGGTCGGCGAGCAGCCGCGTCGAGGACGGCACCGACAGGCCCGCGGAGACGACGACCAGGCGCGTCACGCCGACACCCCCACAGCGTCCTCGGCGCGGCGGCCGGTGGCGGTGTCGGCGACCAGGGGTGCGGTCGTGGCTGCCGGCCCGCCGGCCGCGGCGACGCGCGCCGCGTGCGTCGGGGCGTCCGGCACGTGGGCCGGGCGGCCCTCGGCGAAGCCCCGTCGCATCTCCGGCAGGATCTCGCCGAGCAGGTCGAGCTGCTCCAGCACGGTCTTCAGCGGCAGCCCCGCGTGGTCGACGAGGAAGAGCTGTCGCTGGTAGTGCCCGGCGTACTCGATCGAGGCCAGGGTGCGCTCGAGCAGCTGCTGCGGTGAGCCGACGACCAGCGGCGTCTGCGCGGTGAAGTCCTCCAGGGACGGCCCGTGGCCGTAGACCGGCGCCTCGTCGAAGTAGGGGCGGAACTCGCGCACGGCGTCCTGGCTGTTCTTGCGCACGAAGAACTGTCCGCCGAGACCGACGATCGCGGTGTCGGCCGGCCCGTGGCCGTAGTGCTCCCACCGGCGGCGGTAGAGCTCGACCATCTGCTGCGTGTGCGACGGCGGCCAGAAGATGTGGTTGTGGAAGAAGCCGTCGCCGTAGTAGGCCGCCTGCTCGGCGATCTCGGGGCTGCGGATCGAGCCGTGCCACACGAAGGGCGGCACGCCGTCGAGCGGGCGCGGCGTCGCGGTGTAGCCCTGCAGCGGGGTGCGGAAGCGACCCTGCCAGTCGACGACGTCCTCGCGCCACAGGCGGTGGAGCAGCGCGTAGTTCTCGACCGCCAGCTCCAGGCCCCGGCGGATGTCCTTGCCGAACCAGGGGTAGACCGGGCCGGTGTTGCCGCGACCGAGGGTGAGGTCGACCCGGCCGTCGGTGAGGTGCTGGACCTTCGCGTAGTCCTCCGCGATCAGCACCGGGTCGGTCGTGGTGATGAGGGTCGTGGCGGTGGAGAGCAGCAGCCGCTCGGTGCGCGCGCCGACGTAGGCGAGCGTCGCGGTGGGGTTGGAGGAGATGAAGGGCGGGTTGTGGTGCTCACCGGTCGCGAAGACGTCGAGGCCCACCTCCTCGGCCTTCTCGGCGATCGCGACAGTGGCCTTGATCCGCTCGTGCTCGCTCGGCGCACGACCCGTCGTCGGGTCGGGGGTGACGTCGCCGACGGTGAAGATGCCGATCTGCACGGGGTGGGTCTGCACGGGGGTCTGCACGGGGGTCTGCACGGGGGTCTGCACGGTGTCCACGATGACCTCGCTGTCCGGGCGGCCGCTGCCGCGGGAGCCCTGCTGGGGCGCTTCTGCTGTCACCTGGCCCAACCTGGTTGATGCGTCAACTATTCCGCGCGGCGGTGACCACCAGCCGTACGGTGGCCGCGTGCGCCTGCGCCCCCACCTCGTCGCCGCCGAGCGGCTCCTCGACTCGGTGCGGCTGCGGGCCTACCGCACCCGGCCGCCGGCGCACTTCCGCATCGAGTCCTACGGCGGCCACGGCGGCCCGCACGGCGTCGTCGTGCGCGGCCGGGTGCTCGACGACCCGCCCGCCACCGAGGCGGAGGAGGGCGAGGGGGTCGGCGCCGCGGTGCGCCGCACCCTGGCCGGCTTCGTCACCCACGAGCTGCCCGGCGTGCCGCTCCTGGTCGCGGTCGGCGACGCGACCGTCGAGGTCGAGAGCGACGGGGAGGGCTACTTCACCGCCCGGCTGCAGCCGGACGAGGCGTCGCTGGTGGCCCCGGTGACCGTCGGCCGGGTGAGCCTGGCCCGCCCCTGGCGCGGGTTGACCGGCGAGCACGCGACGCCGGTCGACGTGCACGTGACGAGCCCCGCGGGGCGCTTCGGCGTGCTCTCCGACGTCGACGACACCATCCTGGAGACCGGCGTGCAGCGCCTGGGCCTGATGCTGCGCCAGACCTTCACCGGCTCGGCGCTGACCCGCACCCCCTTCGCCGGTGCGCCCGAGCTCTACCGCGACCTCGCCGCGGGGGTGAACCCCTGCTTCTACGTCTCGTCCAGCCCGTGGAACCTCCACGGCTTCCTCGCGGCGTTCCTGCGCCACCGCGCCTTCCCGCTCGGCCCGCTGCTGCTGCGCGACCTGCTCGGCACCGCGGCCGGGCGCGAGCAGAAGCACGGCCGGATCCGCGAGGTGCTCGCGCTGCACCCCCACCTCCCCTTCGTCCTCCTTGGCGACTCCGGCGAGCACGACCCGCAGGTCTACGCCGACGTGGTGCGCGAGCACCCCGGCCGCGTGCTCGCCGTCTACATCCGCGAGGTGCGCCTCGACCCCGGCGACGGCCGTGTCGAGGCCGTCACCGAGGGCTGGGACGCGTGGGCCGCGTCGGTCCCGTTCGTGCTCGCCGCCGACAGCGACGCCGTACGCCGGCACGCGGCCTCGCTGGGCCTGCTCTAGGTCCGCGGGTGGTCGGCGGAGCCCGCCAGCACGGACGGCGGCAGCTCGATGCCCGGCACCAGCTCGACCAGCAGGTCGCGCACGCGGGCGTCGAGGTCGGCGACGACCGCGCGGACGGTCTCGTCGTCCTGGCCGCCGGGGTCGGCGACCGGCCAGTCGACGTAGCGCACGCCGGGCACGTAGGGGCACTCCTCGCCGCAGCCGAGGGTGATCGCCAGGTCGCTGGCCGCGACGGTGTCGCGGGTCAGCAGCGTGGGCTGCTCACGCGAGGTGTCGAGCCCGAGGCCCTCGAGGGCGCGGGCGACCTCGGGGTGGATGTGCTCCCCCGGCTGGGTGCCGGCCGAGAGCGCGCGCACCCGGCCGCCCGCGTAGTGCTCGGTGAGCACCCGGCTGATGACGGAGCGGCCGCCGTTGCGGACGCAGGCGAAGACGACCTGGGGGACGCTGGCGGGCTCGCTCATCGGGTGGCCTCCTCGGTGGTGGGGGTCTGGTCACGGGTCTGGTCGGGGAAGAAGCGGCGGGCCCAGAGGCTGACGTAGACCAGCCCCACGAGCACCGGCACCTCGATGAGGGGGCCGACGACGCCGGCGAGCGCCTGACCCGAGGCCACGCCGAAGACACCGATCGCGACCGCGATGGCCAGCTCGAAGTTGTTGCCGGCCGCGGTGAAGGAGACTGCCGTCGCCAGGCGGTAGTCCAGGCCGATCGCACGGGTGAGGAGCATCGAGCCACCCCACATCAGCACGAAGTAGGCCAGCAGGGGCAGCGCGATCCGGGCCACGTCGAGCGGCTGGTCGGCGATCGCGTCGCCCTGCAGCGCGAAGAGCAGCACGATGGTGAAGAGCAGGCCGTAGAGCGCGAGGGGCCCGATGCGGGGCAGCAGCCGGGTCTCGTACCACTCCCGACCCTTCGCCCGCTCGCCCAGCGTGCGGGTGAGGAAGCCGGCGGCGAGGGGGATGCCGAGGAAGACCAGCACGGAGACCGCGATGTCCCACACGGAGACCTCGAGCCCGCTCTGCTCCAGGCCGAGCCAGCCGGGCAGCAGCTCGAGGTAGAAGAACCCGAGGAAGGCGAAGGCGAGGATCTGGAAGACTGCGTTGATGGCCACCAGCACCGCCGCGGCCTCCCGGTCGCCGCAGGCGAGGTCGTTCCAGATCAGCACCATGGCGATGCAGCGGGCGAGCCCGACGATGATGAGGCCGGTGCGGTACTCCGGCAGGTCCGGCAGCAGCAGCCAGGCCAGCGCGAACATCAGCGCGGGCCCGACGAGCCAGTTCAGGACGATCGAGGAGACCAGCAGCCGACGGTCGGCGGTGACGTGGCCGAGCTCGTCGTAGCGCACCTTGGCCAGCACCGGGTACATCATGACCAGCAGGCCGACCGCGATCGGCAGCGAGACCGACCCGACCTCGACCGCCGCCAGCGCCTCGTCCAGGCCGTCGACGACGCGGCCGAGCACGAGCCCGACCGCCATCGCCAGGCCGATCCACAGCGGGAGGAACCGGTCGAGCGTCGAGAGCCGTTGCAGCACCGCGTCGTCGGCGCCACCGCGCACGGTCTCCTGCACCGTGTCGCTCATCAGCAGCCACCTCCTGCGGAGGCGGTCGCGGGACCGGCGGCCGGCGTGAAGAGGCTGCCGAGCGCGGTCATCGCCGCCGGGCGGGCGATGTAGTAGACCCAGGTGCCGCGCTTCTCCCGGTCGAGCAACCCGGCCTCGTGCAGCACCTTGAGGTGGTGGCTGATCGTCGGCTGCGAGAGGTCGAAGGACGGCAGCAGGTCGCACACGCACGCCTCACCGCCCGGGTGGGACAGCACGAGGGAGAGCAACCGCAGCCGGGCGGGATCGGCGATGGCCTTGAGCATCGGCACGACGCCGGCGGCCTGCTCAGCGCTCAGCGGCTCGCCGGCCAGCGGCGCGCAGCAGGCGAGACCTGCGTCGGCCTCGCGGACGAGGGTGGGGTTCGACATGGGTCGATGTTGACACATGTCGATGTCTTGACGCCACCCGGCACGGTAGTCCGCCACACCTCGGCCCTCCTGACCCGCTTCCAGGGCCGAGGTGTGTCGGACTACCCGGACGAGGGGGCGGCGCCAGGACGCGCCAGAGCCCGGCCGGCCGCGAGGGCCGACCGGGCTCCGGTCACGTGCTGCGTCGGGCGTCGGCCCCTCAGCGGTGCAGGTCGAAGCGGTCGTTGTCCATGACCTTGACCCACGCGGCGACGAAGTCGTGCACCAGCTTCTCGCGCGCGTCGTCGGAGGCGTAGACCTCGGCCAGGGCACGCAGCTGGCTGTTCGACCCGAAGATCAGGTCGACCGGCGTGGCGGTGAACTTCACCTCGTCGGTGGCGACGTCGCGGATCTCGTAGACGTTCTCCTCGGTCTCCGAGGCCTTCCACCGGGTGCCCGGGGAGAGCAGGTTGACGAAGAAGTCGTTGCTGAGCACGCCCGGGCGGTCGGTGAGGACGCCGTGGGCGGTGCCGCCGACGTTGTTCCCGAGGGAGCGGAGGCCGCCGACGAGCACGGTCATCTCCGGGGCGGTGAGGCCGAGCATGTAGGCACGGTCGACCAGCAGCACCTCGGGCTGGGTCTTCTCGCCCGCCCGCAGGTAGTTGCGGAAGCCGTCGGCGCGGGGCTCGAGCACCCGGAAGGAGTCGACGTCGGTGTCCTCCTGCGCCGCGTCGGTGCGACCCGGGTGGAAGGGCACCGTGACCTCGACGCCGGCGTCGCGGGCGGCCTTCTCGACCGCCGCGGTGCCGGCGAGGACGATGAGGTCGGCCAGCGACACCTTGGTCTCGCCCTGCGCGTCGAAGTCGGCCTTGACGCCCTCGAGGACCTCCAGCACCCGGGCGAGCTGCTCGGGCTGGTTGACCTCCCAGCTGCGCTGCGGCTCCAGGCGGATGCGGGCGCCGTTGGCGCCGCCCCGCTTGTCGGTCGAGCGGAAGCTGGCCGCCGAGGCCCACGCGGTCTGCACGAGCTCGGCGGTGCTCAGGCCCGACTCGAGGACCTTCGCCTTGAGCGCCTCGACGTCGGCGTCGCTGACCAGCGGGTGGTCGACGTCCGGCACCGGGTCCTGCCACAGCTGCGGCGGGGCGACGTCGGGGCCGAGGTAGCGCGAGATCGGGCCCATGTCGCGGTGCAGCAGCTTGTACCAGGCCTTCGCGAAGGCCTCGGCGAACTCCTCGGGGTTGTCCCGGAAGCGGCGCGAGATCTTGTCGTACTCGGGGTCGAAGCGCAGCGCGAGGTCACTGGTGAGCATGGTCGGCTTGCGCTTCGGGGAGTCCGGCGTCGGGCCGGGGATGACCGCCTCGGCGTCCTTGGCGACCCACTGCCACGCGCCGGCGGGGCTCTTCTCCAGCTCCCACTCGTACTGGTAGAGGAAGGTGAAGTAGTCGTTGCTCCACTGCACCGGGGTGCGGGTCCAGGTCACCTCGAGGCCGGAGGTGATGGCGTCCTCGCCCTTGCCGGACCCGAAGGACGAGCGCCAGCCGAGGCCCTGCTCCTCCAGCGGGGCACCCTCGGGCTCCGGGCCGACCAGGTCGGCGTCGCCGGCACCGTGGGTCTTGCCGATGGTGTGGCCACCGGCGATGAGGGCGACGGTCTCCTCGTCGTTCATCGCCATGCGCGCGAAGGTCTCGCGGATGTCGCGCGCCGAGGCGACCGGGTCGGGGTTGCCGTTGGGGCCCTCGGGGTTGACGTAGATGAGGCCCATCTGGACCGCGCCGAGCGACTCGTGCAGCTCGCGCTCGCCGGAGTAGCGCTCGTCGCCGAGCCAGGTGTCCTCCGGACCCCAGAAGATCTCCTCGGGCTCCCACACGTCCTCGCGACCGAAGGCGAAGCCGAAGGGCTCCAGGCCCGACTGCTCGTAGGCCACGGTGCCCGCCAGGACCAGCAGGTCGGCCCAGGAGACCTTCTGGCCGTACTTCTGCTTGACCGGCCACAGCAGTCGCCGGGCCTTGTCGAGGTTGGCGTTGTCGGGCCAGGAGTTCAGCGGGGCGAAGCGCTGCCCGCCGTCGCCGGCACCGCCGCGGCCGTCGTAGATGCGGTAGGTGCCGGCGGCGTGCCAGGAGAGCCGGATCATCAGGCCGGCGTAGTTGCCGAAGTCGGCGGGCCACCAGTCCTGCGAGGTGGCGAGGGTCTCGGCGACGTCGCGCTTGAGCGCCTCGACGTCGAGCTTCGCGAACTCCTGCTTGTAGTCGAAGTCCGGCGCGAGCGGGTTGACCTTGGGCGAGTGGACGGCCAGGACCGAGAGGTCCAGCGAGTTCGGCCACCAGTCCTTGAGGGTGTGGGGGCGGCCGCCGGTCACCGGGGTCGGCGAGTCGATCGCCGGGTTCTCGCTCTCGCTGCCGCCGGCGGCTGCGGAGTCGTGCATGACCGGGCAGCCGGCCTCGGCCTTCCGGTCGACGCCCTGCGGGCTGGTGGGGTGGTCCTGGCTCATCTGCGACCTCTCGGTGTGGGTGGGCTGGGCTGTGTCGGGCAGTACGTCGGGGGGTGCGGGCCGCGGACCCGCACCGGGCTCAGCGGGTGTCGGCCGTCGCCGCACAGGCGGGGCACGTGCCCCAGTAGACGACCTCCGCCTCGTCGAGGGTGAAGCCGTGGTCGTCGGCCGGGGTCAGGCACGGGGCGTGCCCGACGGCGCAGTCGACGTCGGTGATCGCGCCGCAGCCGCGGCACACCACGTGGTGGTGGTTGTCGCCGACGCGCGCCTCGTAGCGCGCGGTCGCGCCCGCGGGCTGGATGCGCCGCACCAGGCCGGCGTCGGTGAGCGCGCGCAGCACGTCGTAGACCGCCTGGTGGGAGACGGTCCCGAGCTCGGCGCGCGCCTCGCGCAGCACCGTGTCGGTGTCGGCGTGGGGGTGCGCGTGCACCGCCGCGAGCACGGCCAGCCGCGGACGCGTCACCCGCAGCGACGCGCCGCGCAGCTCCTCGCGGAGCTCCTCGGCGTCGGTGCGGTGGCTGCGGGTCGTCACGGGCGACAGCATGGCGGCTTTTCTGGAACAGTTCAAGTCTGGCCTCCGGCCGGTACGCCGGGCCGTCCGGTCGCGGGTACCTTGCTGGCCATGGCCGAGCACTCCCCCGACCTCGCCGCCGACCCGGCAGCCCACCCCGCAGCCGACGCCGACCCCGCCGCCGCGGCGCCGGCCAAGCGCTCGACGCGGCAGCGGCGCGCCCTGGTGGCGGCGCTGGAGGGCTCGCAGGAGTTCCGCAGCGCGCAGGACCTCCACCGCGAGCTGCGCGACCAGGGCGACGCGGTCGGGCTGGCGACGGTCTACCGCGGCCTGCAGGCGCTGGTCGAGGCGGGCGAGGTCGACGTGGTGAAGCCCGACGGCACGGAGGCGGCCTACCGCCTCTGCGGCCGGGCGCAGCACCACCACCACCTCGTGTGCCGCCGCTGCAACCGCACCGTCGAGGTCTCCGGCCCGGCCGTCGAGCAGTGGGCCGACGAGGTCGCGCGGCAGCACGGCTACGTCGCGGTCGACCACACCCTCGAGCTCTTCGGCACCTGCCCGGTCTGCGCGCGCGAGCTGGCCGAGCGGGCCGACCAGGACCCCGCACCCGCCGGCCGGACCCCCGGCCGCACGGACTAGCCGGTCGGCTCCAGCCGCACGTGGTGGTCGGTGAGCGCGTCGGCCAGCGCCGCGTCGTGCGTCACCAGGAGCAGGGCGCACCCGGTCTCGAGCAGCTCGGTGGCGAGGACCTCGGCCGTCGTCTCCTGGGTCACGTGGTCCAGGCGCGACGTCGCCTCGTCGGCGCAGACCAGCGTCGGTCGCGCCAGCATCGCCCGCACGACCGCGACGCGCTGCAGCTCACCGCCGGAGACCTGGTCGGGCCGGCGCGCGAGGAGGTCGGGTGAGAGGCCGACCTGCTCGAGCAGGCCCGGGAGCCGTGCGGGGTCGACGCCGTGGCGACGGACCACGTCGCGCAGGCCTCGCGCGAGCGGGACGCGGCGGGGGAACGACAGCGACGGGTCCTGGTAGAGCTTCTGCAGCCGGCCGCCGCGCGCGGCCGGCGCGTGCTCGACAACGCCACGGTCGACGCGGGTCAGGCCCAGCAAGGCGTTGCCGAGCGTGGTCTTGCCGACACCGCTCGGTCCGGTGACCGACCACCGCTCGCCCTCCCGCACCTGCAGGTCGAGGTCCACGAAGAGCGGGGACGCGGCGTACGCCTTGGTGAGGCCGCGCGCCGTGACGAGCAGGCCGCCGTCGACGCGTGACGCCGCACCCCCGGCGGTCGTCCACGGGTGGCGCCACCGGCCGGGCTCGGCCGCGACGAGACGTCGGGTGTAGGCGTGCGCCGGCTCGTCGAGCACCCGGTCGACCGGGCCCGCCTCCACCACACCGGCCTCGCGCACCACCAGCACGTCGCCGCCCAGACGGCGGGCCAGGCGGAGGTCGTGGGTGATGGTGAGCAGCAGCCCGCCGCCCGCGAGGTGGGCGGTGAGCAGGTCGGCGAGCCGGTCCAGGGAGGCGGGGTCGAGACCCTTCGACGGCTCGTCCACGACGAGCACGCGCGCACCGCCGACGGTAGCCGCGGCGTAGGCCACGCGCTGGGCCATGCCGCCGGACAGCGTGTGCGGGTAGGCCCCACCCACGCCGGGCAGCCCCACCTGGTCCAGGCGCTCGTCGGCGGCGCGGAGCGGGCCGGGGTCGCGGGGGCGCCACCCGCGCGCCCCCTCGGCCACCTGGGCGCGCACCCGCATCGTGGGGTCGAGGGCCAGGGCGGGCTCCTGCGGCAGCAGGGCGACCTCACGCCCCCACAGCCGGCGACGGCCGCGGCGGTCGGCGAGGTCGAAGCTCGCCTCGCCGAGGCTCATGCTGCCCTCCGCCACGAGCTCGGCGGGCAGCGTGCCGACCAGCGCGTGGGCCAGCACGGACTTGCCGGAGCCGCTCTCGCCGACGACGGTCAGGGCTCGCCCGGGCTCGAGCCGGAGGTCCTCGACGTCGACGAGCACGGTCGCGCCGTGGCGCACCAGGGCGCGGTGCACGACCAGGTCGCCGGTGCTCGTCGCGGGTCGGGCGGCGGAGGGGGACACGGTGCTCATGCGGGGTCCTCGTCGCTGCGCAGGCCCAGGAAGCACAGGGTGAGCAGGAAGAGCACTGCCACCGGCGCCACCGGCATCCAGGGTGCGACGTCGTAGAAGGGGAAGGACTCGGTGACCATGAGGCCGAGCTCGGCGCGCGGTGGCTGCAGGCCGACCTTGACGAAGCCCAGGGTCGACATGGCGAGCACCGAGGTGACCATGCCGAGCGAGGCCAGCGTCGTGAGCAGCGGGCGCAGGTCGGGCCACAGGTGGCGGCGCACCACGTGCACCGGGCCCAGGCGCAGCAGCCCGGCCGCCTCGACCGCGGGTGAGCCGAGCACCAGCCCGGCGCGGGCCCGCACGACGCGGAAGTACTCCACCCACTGCGCCAGCGCGAGCCCGAGGTAGAGCGCCCACAGGCTGCCGCCCGTGGCCAGCGCGGAGACCAGGAGCACGACGAGCAGGGCGGGCAGCGCGACGAAGGCCTCCGAGACCGAGCGCAGCGCGGTGTCGACCCAGCCGCCGCGCCACGCCGCGAGCACGCCGGCGACCGTGCCGAGCAGCAGCGCGGTGGCGACGCAGCCGGCGGCGAGGAGCAGCGAGAGCCGGGTGGCGTGCGCGAGCCGGGAGACGACGCTGCGGCCGTAGTCGTCGCGGCCGAGCGGCTCGGCGAGCGACGGCGGCTCCAGGAAGCGGCCGAGGTCCTGGGCCGCCGGGTCGGGCAGCACGAGCGGCCCGAGCAGGGCGAAGCCGGCGAGGGCGAGCAGGCCGCCGGCGGCGACCCCGCGCACGACGCGGCCGTGCCGACGGGTGGTGCGGACCGGCCGGGCGCGGCCGGCCGGGGGGACGGGCGACGGCGCGACCGCCGCCTCGAGGACGGGGCTGGTCACGTGAGGACCTCCGAGCGACGGGGACGGGGGTCGAGCCACAGGACGGCGAGGTCGACCAGGGTGTTGACGGCGACGACGAGCAGCGCGAGCACGAGCGCGGTCGCCTGGAGCACGGGCACGTCGCGCCAGAAGACGGCGTGCACGAGCGCGTGGCCGAGGCCCTGCCAGGAGAAGAGGCTCTCGACGACGACCACGCCCTCGACCAGGACCACCGCCTGCACACCGAGGTAGGGCACGAGGACGACGGCGGCGTTGCGCACGACGTGGCGCAGCAGCACCCACCGCTCGGGCAGGCCCTTCGTGCGGGCGAACTGCACGTGCTCGGAGCGCTGCACCTCCACGACCGCGTCGCGGGTCACCCGCGCCACGAGACCGGAGAGGCCGAGGCCCAGGGTCAGCGCCGGGAGGACGATGCTGCGGGCGTCGCCGTGGCCCACCGCCGGGAGCAGGCCCAGCTGCGCGGAGAGCACGAGCACCAGCAGCAGCCCGAGCAGGAAGGGCGGCACGGCGCGCACGCTCGCGACGTACGTCGTGGTCACGCGGTCGACGAGCCCCCCGGGCCGCCGCGCCGCGAGCACGCCTGCGGCGGCGCCCAGGACGACGGCGAGGACGAGCGCGACGGCCGCGAGCTGCAGCGTGCCGAGGAGGTAGTAGCCCACCTCCTCGAGCACCGGCCGTGAGGTCACCAGCGAGCGGCCGAGGTCGAGCTGCACGAGGTCGAGGAGCCAGGAGCCGAGCTGCTGCCACGCGGGCCGGTCGAGCCCGAGCTCGGTGCTGACGGCCTCGGCGGCCTCGGCGTCGACGAGGTCGTAGCCGTAGCGACCGGCCGCGATGCGGTACGCCGCGTCGCCGGGCAGGCGGCGCACGACCAGGAAGCAGAGCACCGAGACGAGCACCGCGACGCCGGCCGCCTGCAGGGCCCGGCGCGCGAGGACCGCGCGGACGGCGGCGCCGCTCACGCCCCCCACCGCAGGTCGGTGAGGCGCCAGGTGGTCTCGAGCGGGTCCATGGTGAAGCCCTCGACGCGGTCGTTGACGGCGGCGTTCATGCGGTACCACGCGACGGGGATGAGCGGGAGCTCCTGCTGCGCGGTGCGGGCGACCGTCTCCCGGGCCTGCTGGGCCGCCGCGCCGGTGGCCCCGGCGAGCAGGTCGTCGACGGCGGCGGTGACGGCCGGGTCGCTCCACCCCATGACGCCCCAGTCGGAGCCGGCGGGGTCGAAGACGGTCGCCACGTCGACGAGGGGGTCGGACACGAGCGCGAAGTGCTTCGCGATCAGCGCCATCTCGAGGCTGCCGTCGGCCTGGCCGGCCGGCACCTCGCTGGAGTTGGTCACCTCGACCTCGAGGTCGACGCCGACCTCGGCGAGGGCGGCCTGGATCGCCGTGGCGAGCGCGGGCAGCTCGGCGCGGTCGGGGTAGGTGAGGAGGGTGAGCGAGAGCGGCTCGCCGTCGCGCACGCGGGTGCCGTCGGGCCCCGTGACCCACCCGGCCTCGTCGAGCAGCGCGGCCGCGGCCTGCTGGTCGTGCACCAGGGGCTCGACGTCGGCCTGCCACGCCTCGAGCGAGGGCGGCAGCAGCTGGGTGGCGGCGAGGTCGCCCTCGCGCAGCACGGCCTCGGCCATCGCCTCGCGGTCGAGCGCCAGGCTCAGCGCGCGACGCACGCGCACGTCGCCGAGGACGGGGTGCTCGGCGTCGACCTTGAGCCGGATGGTGCGCGGCTGCAGGCTCGAGGCCAGGTCGGCCACGTCGGAGGACTCGACGCGCTGCTGGCCCGCGGGCTCGAGGCCGAAGACCACGTCGGCCTGGCCGCTGCTGGCCAGCAGCGCGCGCTGCTCGGCCCGACCGACCGCCTGGAAGGTCACGCGCTCCACCTCCGGGGCCTCGCCGCGGTAGCCGGCGAAGCGCTCGGTCTCCACCGAAGCCGGCAGCTCCACGTCGGCGACCCGGTAGGGCCCGGTGCCGATCACCTCGGCGACCTGGCCGGACTCGTCGTAGGACGCCGGCGCCAGCACCGCGGCGCTGTAGTGCGTGAGCAGCGCCGGGAGGACCGGGTGGGGCTCGTCGAGCTCGACCACCACGGTGGAACCCTCCGCTCGCAGCGCACGGATCGGGGCACCCGAGAGGGGGCTCGCCTCGACGGCCGCGACCCGCTCGAGCGCGCCGACCGCCGCCTCCGCGTCGAGCGGTGTGCCGTCGTGGAAGGTGGCGCCCTCGACCAGCTCGAAGCGCCACGTGCGCCCGTCCTCCGATGTCGACCAGGAGGTGGCGAGGCCCGGGACGAGCTCGCCCTGGAGGTCGGCGGTGACGAGCGTCTCGGACACCTGGAGTCGCGTGAAGACCTCGCCGTCGGCGGTCGGGTCGAGGCTGTGGACCTCGAAGGGTCCGGCGATGCGGAGGGTGTCGGCCGGGGCGGAGGAGCCCGCGCCGGAGCCGCCGCAGGCGGCGAGGGTCAGCAGCGCCGCGGCGGCGGACGCGGCGAGGAGGGGTCGGGACGAGCGCAGCACGAGGTGGGCCTTTCGACGAGGTCGGACGGCCGCACGCTACTGACAACGATTCTCATTGTCGAGTCAGATGGACCTCGTCTCCCCCGCCCGGTCGACGTAGGCGCCGCGCACGTCGCCCGCGAGCGCGAGCCCGACGCGCTGGCGCAGGTCGTGCACCGGCGCCGCGTCGTGGTCGGCGACAGCACCGTCGAGGGCGGCGACCACGGCGTCGGCGTGCGCCTCGACGACCGCCCGCTGGTGGTCGTCGCGCGCGGCCGCCGCGGCGTCGCGCAGCAGCCGCAGCAGCGCCGCCAGCACGGTCGGCTCCCGGGAGCCGTAGCGGCGGACCTGGCCGCACGCCAGGTCGAGGAAGTAGGTGAGGTCGCGGTCGGGCATCAGCACCCGCGGCTCGCCGGCGTCGTCGGCGTGCACGACCGGGCCGAGCCGGCGCCCGAGCAGGTGCACCACGAGCTCGGCCATGTGGCCGATCGCGTGCGCGGCGGTGACGGGGTCGTTGATGCCCGGGGAGAGCGCCTTGACGGCGATGTCCTCGAGCTGGCGGAAGCCGAAGGCGACGTCCTGCTCCAAGGTGCGCTCGTAGCCGAGCGACACGGCGGCGCGCACGGCGTCGCCGACGTCGTGGGCGTCTTCGTCCTGCGGCGGCGCGCTGCCGTCGGCCGTCCGCCACACCTGTGCGACGGGCGCGCCGGTGACCACGTGGTCGCCCGGGCGCACGAGCAGCTCGGTGCAGGCTCGCCGCTCGCGCATCGCGCCGACGAGGCGGGCCACGTCCACGGCGCTCACGAAGCCGCCGCCCGCGGCCCGCACCAGGGCGCCCTGCCCCTCGGGTCGCGCGGCCTCGACGGGCGGGGCGTCGCGGGGTGCGTCGTACGCCGGGTAGGAGGCGGCCATCGCCCGGCGGGTCTCGCCGTTGACCGAGAGCATCATCGTGTCGATGCGCAGGATCGTGACGATGTGGGCGATCAGCCCGATGAGGGCGCTGAGGGAGACCAGGGCGAGGACGCCGGCCACGAAGGCGGCCGCGGCCGGGGCCTCGTCGACCGCGCGGAGCTCGCGGAGCACGGTGATGCTGTAGGCGAAGGTGCCCAGCAGCACCGCGAGCACCAGCTTGGTGACGCGGTCGCGGGTGAACTCGCGCAGCAGCCGGGGCGAGAACTGCTGCGAGGCCAGCTGCAGCGCCACCACGGTGATCGAGAAGGTGAGCGTCGTCGCGGTGATGGTGGTCGTGGCCAGCACCTGCAGCAGGGCGGAGAGCGACTCGACGTCACCGGGCCACAGGATGGTCCGCGGCCAGCCGAAGGGCACCGGCACCTCGACCAGCGACCGGGCGGCGGCCACACCGAGCAGCACGGCCACCGCCGGCCAGGTCCACAGGCCTCCTGTCGACCACCGGCCGCGCTCGCGGCCGCGGCGCACGTCACCTGGCATCGGGTGGGTCTCCTCGCTGTCGTGGACGTCGTGCTGGCGGTGGCCGAGCCGACGGGCCGGGGCGCGCGTCGGGGCGGGGATCAGGCGGCGTCGGTCGGGAGGCGCAACGTCGCGACGAAGACGCGGTGCTCGTCGTCGAGGCGGCGCGGGACCACCCGCAGCTCGACGTGCACCTCGGTGCCGTCGGCGCGCACGACGGGCACGGTGAGGGGCACGTCGAGCAGCTGGTCACGGCCGTTGGTCGCGTGGAGCGTCGTGCCGGCGATGTGGGCCTGGTGGTAGCGCTCGGGCACGACCACGATGACGCGTCGGCCCACCAGCTCGTCGGGCGAGCGGTAGCCCAGGAAGGTCGCCGCGGTCGCGCTCACCGCGACGATCACGCTCGCCTCGTCGGTGGCGATGAGCGCCTCGTCGGTCTCGACGAGCCGGCGGTAGGCGTCGCGCCGCAGGCCGTCGGCGGCCGACGCGGCGTCGGCCTCGACCCCGGCCTCGACCCCGGCCTCGACCCCGGCCTCGACCCCGGCCTCGACCCCGGCCTCGACCCCGGCCTCGACCCCGGCCTCGACCCGGGGTGCCCACGGCAGCGGCTCGCCGCCGGTCCCGGCCTGCCGGGCCACCTCGGCGCACAGCCAGGCCCGCATCTCGGCGATCTCGGGCTGGGTGGGCGGGCCGAGGAAGAGCCCGGCCTGGGCTGCCGCACCGGCCGCGCGCAGGACCGCGTCGAGCGTCGCGAAGTGCGGGACGGACGCCGCCGGCACGACGACCTCCACCTCCGGGAGGCTCACGCCCGGCTCGAGCGCGTCGGCGAGCAGCTCGTCGGGGTCGTTCGGCAGGTCCGGCACGGGGAGCTGGTCGCGGAGGACCGTCAGCGCCTCGCCCGCGTCGACGTGGTGGTCGAGCGCACCGGGGTCGGTGTCGAGGGTGTGGAGCAGGTGCTCGCGCAGCAACGCCTGCGCGTGCTCCTGCCAGGCCCAGTGCATGAGCAGCGGCACGTTGCGCAGCCGCACGACGACCTCGCCGGGGCGGGCAGGGTCGTGGGGGCCGCCCGGGTCGTCACCGGGCACCTGGGTCGCGGCGTCCACCCAGCCGTCGCGCACCGCGCCGGGCACCTCCACCGGCTTGCCGAGCTCGAACCACACGACCTTCCCGCCCGCGACGGCGGTGGACCCCCAGCGGTCGACGCTGCTGTCGAGGAGCAGGAGGCCGCGGCCGGTGCCGGCGTCACGGCGTACTGCCGGGGGGCGGGCAGGTGCGGGCTCGCGTCGCCCACCTCGACCCGCACACCGTCGGCGTCGGCCCAGGCGGCGAGGGTGAGGCCGGCGCCCGCGTGCACGACGGCGTTGGTGACGACCTCGGAGACGGCGAGCGCGGTGGCGTCGAGCCACTCGTCGGCGCCGGCGGAGCTGACGAGGGAGCACACGGCTCGGCGCGCGAGCGAGACGCTGCGCGCCTCGGGCGCCAGCTCGTGGCGGGCGAGCTCCACCGCACCTCCCGACCCGCGTCGCTCGGGGGTGCGCCGACGGGCGCCCCATCGTAGGACCGGACCGCGTCCGCCGTCAGCAGGGACGCGCGACCCCCGGCGACCGGGTCGACCGGCCCCGCAGGAGGTCAGTAGGTGTAGAAGCCGCGTCCGGTCTTGCGGCCGAGCAGGCCCGCGTCCACCATGCGCGCGAGCAGCGGCGGCGCGGCGTAGAGCGGCTCCTTGAACTCCTCGTAGAGCGAGACCGCCACGGCCTGCACGGTGTCGAGGCCGATGAGGTCGGCGAGCGCGAGCGGGCCCTGCGGGTGGGCGGCACCCAGCACCAGGCCGCGGTCGATGTCGTCGGCCGTGGCGAAGCCCGACTCCATCATCCGGATCGCCGAGAGCACGAAGGGGATGAGCAGCGCGTTGACCACGAAGCCCGCGCGGTCCTGGCAGTCGATCGCCTGCTTGCCCAACGAGCCCTCGACCCACGTGCGCGCCCGCTCGGTCGTCTCGGGGCCGGTGAGCAGCGACGGCACCAGCTCGACGAGCTGGAGCACCGGGACGGGGTTGAAGAAGTGGACGCCCATGACCTGCTGCGGGCGGGAGGTGACGACGCCGAGCTTCATGATCGGGATCGAGGAGGTGTTGGAGGCGAGGATCGCGTCGGGGGCGCGGACGACCTCGTCGAGCCGGCGGAAGAGGGCGACCTTCGCGTCCTCGTCCTCGACGATCGCCTCGACCACGACCTCGCGGTCGGCCAGCGCCTCGAGGTCGGTCTCGACCGCGATCCGGGCGAGCACGTCGGCGGCGGAGTCGACCTTGCCCTTCGCCTCGGCACGGCCCAGCGACGCCTCGAGCCGGGCCAGGCCCGCCTTCGCCGCCTCCTCGCTGGACTCCACGACCACCACGTGGCCGCCGCTGCGCGCCGCGACCTCCGCGATGCCCGCGCCCATGAGGCCGCACCCGACGACTCCGACCTTGTCCACTGCCCGGCTCCTCGCCCTCGCGTGCGTCTGCGCCCGTGCGCCTTGGGGGTCGGGCGCGCGGCTCGCCGGGTGGCACCCGGTCCGCTGCGGACGGTACGGCGTACCGGTCGGTAGCGGAAGCCGCGCCGCCCCCGGGGTCGACGCGGCGCCCGGGCGTCGAGGGGTCGCGCGCTGCGCATGCGTCGAGGGGTCACGCGCTGGGCTCGCGTCGAGGGGTCGCGCGCTGGGCTCGCGTCGAGGGGTCGCGCGTTGGGCTGCGGCCGAGGGGTCGCGCGCTGGGCTGGCGTCGAGGGGTCACTCGCTGCGCTCGCGCCGAGGGGTCACGCGCTGCGCTGGTGCCGAGGGGTCACGCGCTGGGCTGCGGCCGAGGGGTCACGCGCTGCGCTCGCGTCGAGGGGTCACGCGCTGGGCTGCGGCCGAGGGGTCACGCGCTGGGCTCGCGTCGAAGGGTCACGCGCTGGGTCACTCGGGTCTCGGGGTGGCCCGCCGAGGCCGTCCCGAGCCGGCTGACAGAGCCTGGACTGCGCCACTTCCCGTCCACCGGCGACCGTCGTGGATCCGTTCTCCACAGCGCAATCCGGGCCCCCGCGGAGTCGGGCGGGACTGTCGGTGGCAGGTGGTTGATTAGGCGGTATGGCAGACCACCGCGACCCCGCCCCGCAGCACCCGCTGCTGGTCGCGCTGGCCTGCCTCGACACCGACCTCGACCACGCCGCGGGTACGCCGACCTGGTCACTGTCGCCGGGTGAGGCCGAGGTCGCGTTGGTGGAGCTCGCCAAGTGTCGTGCCCGCCTCGCCGCGCTGGAGCTCACCACGGTCGCCGCCGCGGACCGTGCGGGTGTCGGTGACGCCACGGGTGCGACCTCTACCGGGGCGCACTGGGCCAAGCTGACCCATCAGACCCGCGCCAAGTCAGTGACGTTGGTGCGCCACGCTGCTGCGCTGGAGGCACGGCACGGCACCGTGCTCGCGGCGATGAGCACAGGTGGGGTGTTGCCCGAGCAGGCCGAGGTCATCGCCCGCGCGGTCGACGCGCTGCCGGTGGATCGGGTCGGGGTCGCAGTGGTCGACGCTGCCCGCGCCCACCTCCTCGAGCTGGCCGCCTTGTTCGACGCGGTCGAGCTGAAACGACTCGGTGACCGGATCCTCGACGTCGTCGCCCCCGAGATCGCCGACGACGTTGAACGCGACCGCCTCGAACGCGAAGAAGCAGCAGCCGCCGCGGCAGCCTCGTTCACGATGACCCGCGACGGCCAGGGCAAGGCGCGTGGGCGGTTCACCATCCCCGCCGCGGAAGCCGACATGCTCGCGGCCGCTCTCGATGCGTTGACCGCGCCCCGTCACCACCACGCCGCCCACGGCACCGACCCGGTGCCGGTCGATCAGCATGGCGACCGGGTCCCGCGGCCGCTGCGGCGCGGGCAGGCGTTCTGCGAGTACGTCCGCACCCGCCACCGCTCCGCCGCCGGGGCAACCGCCACCACGACAACCCAGGCGGGTGGGGTCGACGCGACCGTCACCGTCACCCTCGACCTGGCGCAGCTCACCGGCCACGGCCCCGGGGCCGACGCACCGGCCACCCTGTCGACCGGGACCCGGATCACCGCCGCGAAAGCCCGCCTGTGGGCGTGCGGCGCTGCGATCGTGCCGGTCGTGCTCGGTGGGGCATCGCAGCCCCTCGACGTCGGACGCACCCGGCGCTACTTCACCAAGACCCAACGCCTCACCCTCGCACGCCTCCAAGGCGGCTGCACCGCCGACGGCTGCGACTGGCCGCCCTCGATGTGCCACGCCCACCACCGCACCCCCTGGCATGCCGGCGGCAAGACAGACCTGGCCGAGGGCTACCTGCTCTGCCCCAGACACCACGCCCGCGCCCACGACCCCGCCTACGAGACCACCTACCACCGCCACCGGATCACCTTCGCCCGCACCCGACCCATGCGGACCTGAGCCAACCGACGCAACCAGACCCACCCACACCGCCCGGCACGGCGTACACACCTGCCCGACCAACCCCCGCCGCCGACCCCGCCGCCGACCCCCGTCGCCGACCCCTGCGGCCGGCAGCCGCGGCGGCCTCGAGACCAGGCCCGACGGTCTCCGTCGACCACCGGGGACCGCAGGCCAGCGGGCGACCCCTCGACGCGTGCCCAGCGCGCGACCCCTCGACGCATGCCCAACGCGCGACCCCTCGACGCCAGCCCAGCGCGCGACCCCTCGACGCGTGCCCAGCGCGCGACCCCTCGACGCGTGCCCAGCCCGCGACCCCTCGGCGCGTGCCCAGCGCGCGACCCCTCGACACGAGCCCAGCGCGCGACCCCTCGGCGGTCTCGAGGCCGACCCGCGGCCCTCCTCGACACCCAGAGCCGGGGCCAGCGGGGCGCCTCTCTGGGGCTCGCTGCTAGGCCAACAGGACGGCCGAGGTCGGAGTCCGGCGACGCGTGCCTGGCAGGCTGGGCGGGTGAGCCTGCCCCCGCCGCCCGCGCCGTCCTACCGGTGGGCCGTCGTGGCCGACCCGGACCGTCTCGTCGTGCAGTTCACCCCGGTCGCGTCACGCGCCGGGGAGGGCTTCGACGCCGTGCGTCGGCTCTTCGCGGTGCGCGGCTTCCGACCGGTGAGTCCCGAGGTGGTGCTGCGACCGCCCGCGGCTCAGGGGTGCGTGCTCCAACCGCTGGGCGAGGACCGTGCGGAGCTGGTGGTCGAGATCGGTCCGCGCGTCGGAGCCAGTCGCGTGCCGGTGCCGCATGGCGACCCGGCGTGGTCGCGTCGCGTCGGCGAGGCGCAGCAGGTCCTGGTGCTGCTCGCCGAGGCCGCGCTCGACGCCGACGGCGAGCTCGACGAGGAGCGCCTCGCCGCCGACACCGCGGCGGGCGGCGTCACCTGCGCGCTCGTGCCCGTCGGCGGGCTGCGCGACGACGGCTGACGACCGCGTCCCGTCCCCCGCCACCCCGGTCACCGCCACGCCGCCACGCCGCCACCCCGGACCCCCGCCACCCCGGTCACGCCCCGCTCCGGCGGCGCCCGTCAGTCGGTCCAGGTCGGACGGCGCTTCTCCAGGAACGCGGTGACGTTCTCGACCGCGCTCGGCGCCTGGCTCGCGGCTGCCATGGCCTCGACCGCCAGGGCGTACGCCTCTCGCTCGGGCCGGTCGAGTTGGGCGTAGAGCGTGCTCTTGCCCCAGGCCTTGCTGGCCCGCGACCCCCGCGTGGCTCGGCCCAGCAGCTCGGCGACCGCGGCGTCGAGCTCGGTGTCGGGCACGACCCGGTTGACCAAGCCCCACTCCAGCGCGGTCGCCGCGTCGACGACGTCGCCCGTGAGCGCGAGCTCCATCGCCCGCTTGCGCCCGACGTTGCGCGCGATCGCCACCATCGGGGTGTGGCAGAACCACCCGCCCTTGCCGCCCGGCGCGGCGAACCCGGCGGACTCGGCCGCCACCGCCAGGTCGCACGTCGCGACCAGCTGGCAACCTGCGGCGGTCGCCAGTCCGTGGACCCGCGCGAGCACGACCTGCGGCACCGACTGGATCGTCGCCATGAGCTCGGTGCACACCTCGAGCAGCGCCCGCACCTCGCCGACCGACCGGCCCGCCACGTCGGCGAAGTCGTGGCCGGCGCTGAAGACCGGGCCGTCACCGGCGAGCACGATCCCCGCGGCGTCGGTGCGGGCGACGTCGCGGAAGGCCGCGAGCAGCTGCTCGAGGTGCTCGCGCGAGAGTGCGTTGCGCCGTTCTGGCCGCGCCATCGTGATCGTGGTGACGTCACCCTCCCGCGTCACCCGCGGCGCGCCGGGGGTGGGTGCGGGCGAGGCGTCGGGGGTCGGGCGGCAGTCGTCGACGGCGGTCACGGGTCCTCCTGGCGGTCGGCGGGGCCCTCCGCAGTCTGGCCCGGTCAGCCCCCGGGGGCCAGCACCACGTCGAAGCGGGTGCGCGCCCAGGTGCGCTCGCCGAGGTCGCGACCGTCGGGGGTCGGGGTGCCCGCAGGCTGCTCCTCGAAGTCCTTGACCAGTGAGTCCCTCACCCCGAAGACGCTGTCGCTGGCGAGCAGCTCGTCGCCGCGCACGAAGATGTGCGTGACGAGGGTGCGCAGCCCCGGCGCGGTGACCATGAAGTGCAGGTGCGACGCGCGCATCGGCGAGCGGCCGGTGGCCGCGAGCATGCGGCCGACGGGCCCGTCGTGCGGGATGGGGTACGGCGTGGGGGTGACCGCCCAGAACCGGAACCCGCCGTCGTCGTCGCTGAAGAGGTGGGCCCGCCCGGCCGTGCGGTCGTCGTCGTACTGCACGTCGTAGAAGCCGTCCTCGTCGGCCTCCCACACCTCGATCCGGGCGCCGGCGACCGGCGCCCCGGTGGTGTCGCGGACGGCGCCCTCCACCCAGCAGGGCTGTCCGCTCGCCCCGCCGGCGATGTCGCCGCCGAGCTCGACGTGCGGTGCGTCCTCGACGAAGAACGGCCCGAAGACGGTGGCCTCCGTGGCGTCGCCGTGCGCCTCGTTGTTGACGGTGATGGTCTGCATCGAGACGCCGAGGGTGTCGGACAGCAGGATGAACTCCTGGCGCCGCTCGTCGGTCAGGTGGCCGACCGCGGTGAGGAAGTCGATGCCGGCCGCCCACTCCGCCTCGGTCAGCCGCACCTCGCGCACGAAGGCGTGCAGGTGCCGCACCGCCGACTGCAGCAGTATCCGCAGCCGCTCGTCCTCGGCCCCGTCGAAGGAGGCCACGACCCGGGCGACGAGCTCCTCCTCGCGGGCGCGCTGCTCTGCGGAGACGGGGGCGGCGTAGGCCGCAGCGGCCGCAGTGGCCGGCGTGGTCGTGTCGTCGAGCGTCATCGGGTGGCTCCTGTCGTGGTCGGAGGTGCGGTGTGCACGGCCTCGCGCGGGTCCGTGCCCGCCCAGGCGTCGCGCAGCATTCGCTCGAGGTCGTCGACGGTGACGTCGACGGGGTTGCCGGGCGGCACCACGGCAGCGACCGCCTCGGCCGCGCCGCGCAGGTCGTCCTCGGCGAGGCCGAGGTCGCGCAGGGCCCGCGGGGCGCCGAGCCGCTCCCCCAGCGCGAACAACCCGTCGAGGGCCTCCGCGGCCCCGCCCCGCCCGAGGGCGCGCGCGACGCGGGCGGCCGCACCCGGAGCCGCCGGCAGGTTCAGCCCGGCGACGTGCGGCAGCACGACCGCGTGGGTCTCGGCGTGCGGCAGGTCGTGGCGCCCGCCGAGCACGTGGCACACCTTGTGGTGCAGCCCGGAGCCGGCGGAGGCGAAGGCGACCGCGGCCAGGTGCGCGCCGTAGAGCGCCTGCTCACGCCCGGCGAGGCCCTCGGGGTCCGCGACCACCTCCGGCAGCCCGGTCGCCAGCGCCCGGAGCCCCTCCTCGGCCAGCGCGGCGTCGACCGGGTCGGCGCGCGGACCCCACAGCGAGTCGACGCAGTGCGCCACAGCGTTGAGGCCCGAGGCGACGCTCAGGCCGACGGGCAGCGAGGTCGTCAGGGACGCGTCGTACACGACGGCACGCGGCAGCACGCGCGGGTCGGTGCCCGTGGTCTTGCGCCCCGCCTCGGTCAGGCCCCACACGTCGGTCGCCTCCGACCCGGCGTACGTCGTGGGGACGGCCACCACGGGCAGGCCGGAGGTGAGCGCCACCGCCTTCGCCAGGCCGGTCGTCGACCCGCCGCCCACGGCGAGCACCGCGTCGACCTCGTGATCCGCTGCCGCGGCCCGGGCCCGCTCGGCCACCGCGACCGGCACGTGCATGACGACCTCGTCGTGCACGTGGGCCACCGGCACGCCCGAGGCCACCCGCTCGGCGAGCGCGGCCTCGGCCGGCCCGGCGACGAGCATCACCCGACGGGCGCCGAGCCGCTCGACCTCCTCGGCGGTCGCCACCGCTGCCCGGCCGGTCGCGAAGCGCACCCGTTGCGGGAGCGTCTCGTGCACGAAGTCCCAGGTCATGCGGGGGCGCCGCGGCTCAGCACGTGCGTGAGCGCGTCGCGCAGGGCGCCGACCGGGTCCTCCGGCAGGGTGCGCGAGCGCCACGCCACGTGCTTGTCGGGCCGCACGAGCAGCGCGCCGCTCTCCTCGACCTCGCGCAGCTTGGACCAGTCGTAGTAGAGGTCGGTGACCTCGCGACCCGGCCCGATCACCACGCACCGCAGCGGCAGCCCGGTCTCGGCGGCGAGCGTCTCGACCGCGGCCTCCCACGCCTCCCCGGCGATGCCGGCGATGACCGTCAGGTCGGTGTAGGGCGCGAGGTCCATCATCGCCTGCTTGCGGACCTGGTCACCGACCCACGCGTGGGGCAGGTGGGAGCCCGGCACGGTCGAGGCCTCGTAGTACAGGTCGGGGTCGCGCGTCGGCTCCGGGCGGGGCGTCCCGTCGGAGAGCACCGCGGTCGAGTCGTAGAACTGGCCCAGCTCGACGCCGTGGGCGTTGAACTCGTAGTTCTTCAGCTCCATCGCCTTGACCAGCGCCTCGCGCTTGGCCAGGCCCTCGGGGGTGTTGGCCTTGCGCTCCT
Source organism: Nocardioides perillae (assembly GCF_013409425.1). Taxonomy (NCBI): domain Bacteria; kingdom Bacillati; phylum Actinomycetota; class Actinomycetes; order Propionibacteriales; family Nocardioidaceae; genus Nocardioides; species Nocardioides perillae. Next base: position 250,303 of record NZ_JACCAC010000001.1, read on the forward strand.
CGATCGCCGCGAGCATCTCCTCCTCGGTCTCCGCCTCGAGCACGCCGAGCGCGGCGAAGAGGTCGACGAACTCCCGGCTCGAACGGTTCGCCCGCTTCACGATCCGCTCGGCCACCGGGGCGCGCTCGGCCGAGTAGGTCTCGAGCAGCGCGGGGCCGGCGTGGCCCTGCAGGACGTAGGCGATCTTCCACGCCAGGTTGTAGGCGTCCTGCACCGAGGTGTTCGACCCCAGGCCGTTGCTGGGCGGGTGCCGGTGGATCGCGTCGCCGGCGCAGAAGACCCGGCCGCGCTGCAGGTGCGTCGCGTACATCTCGTTGTTGCCCCACAGCGAGGTGCCGGTGATCTCGACCTCGAGGTCGGGCATGCCGAGCAGGTTGCGCACGATGCGCACCGCCTCGGCCTCGTCGACCACCGGCGGCTCGCCCGCGATGTCGTAGCCCCAGACGATGAGCCACTCGTCCCACGGCCGCACCATCCGCACCAGCCCGGCGCCGACGTTCGAGCCCGGCTGGATGACCCAGTAGAGGACGGACGGGCGGTGGTCGCAGAAGGCGGCGATGTCGGCCTTGAAGGTGATGTTCATCGACCCGGCGATGTCCATCGCGCCCTCGAAGGGCAGGTCGAGGTCGGCGGCGACCTTCGAGCGCGCGCCGTCGGCGCCGATGAGGTACTTCGCGCGGATCGTGTACGTCGCACCCGTGATGCGGTCGCGCACCTGCACGTCGACGCCGTCCGCGTCCTGGGTGTGGGAGAGGTACTCGGTGGAGAACCTCACCTGCGCGCCCCGCTCGGCCGCGTGGCGCACGAGGATCGGCTCGAGGTAGTTCTGCGGGATGTCGACGGTCAGGCACGGCGAGGCCAGCTGGTAGTCGGCCTCGCGCTGCGGGCTCGTGCCCCAGGTGTGGATGCGCCCGATCTCCTCACCCGCGATCGAGGTGCAGAAGACGGTGTCGCCGACGAGGTGGTGCGGGGTGGCGTCGGCGAGCACGTCCTGCTCGATGCCGAGGTCGCGGAAGATCTCCATCGCCCGCTGGTTGGTGATGTGGGCCCGGGGGGTGTTCGCGGTCCAGCGGTACTTCGTGATCACCGTCGTCGCGACGCCCAGCGTCGACAGCGCCAGCGCGGCGGCCGACCCCGCGGGGCCGGACCCCACCACCAGCACGTCGGTCTCGACCACGGCGCTCGTGGGCAGCGCGGTCTCGGTCAGTCCGTCGTCGAACGTCGGCATCGCAGGTCACCTTCCTCGCGCCGGGCGTGCGCCGGGCCGCGTGCTCGCCAGTCTCCGGGGGCCGGGGGCGGGCCCCAAGGTGTGACGACCGTCTCGGCGGGAAGGGCGAAGGGTGGCGGATCCACGAAGGTGCCGCACCGTCGGCGCGACCGCCCTCGACGGCGTACGCCGTGCCCGACCGGCAGCGCGTCAGGACCGGGCGGCGGTGCGGGCAGCAGTGCGCGCGGCGGTGGCGCGGCGGCGCAGGTCGGTGGCGCGCTCGCCGTAGCGGGCGGTGAAGGCGCTGGAGAAGTGTGCCGCCGAGGTGAAGCCGCAGTGGTGGGCCACCTCGGCGATCGTCATCGAGGCCGCCGCCGGCGTGACGAGCAGGTCGCGCGCCACCTCGAGGCGCCGCTGCAGCACGTGGCGGGGCACGCTCGTGCCGGCCTCGGCGAAGACGCGCGAGAGGTGGCGGGTGCTGAGGCCGACGCCGGCCGCGATCTGCGTGGCCGAGAGGCCGGGCTCGCGCAGGTGCTGGTCGACGTAGGCCATCGCGGCCGCGCGGTGGGCGGCCGTCAGGTCGGCGCGGTCGCTGCCGGTGAGCGCACCGAGGAGCTGCAGCAGCGTGCCCTCGTCGACGGGGCTCGGGTCGTCGTCGCGCGTGGCCGCCCCGACCTGGCGGGCCAGGGTGTGGGCGAAGGAGTTGGCGCCTTCGGCCGCGAAGCCGACCACGAGCGGCTGGCGCACCTCCTCGATGCCGGTGACCTCGGCGAAGACGTCGCGCGGCACCTTGACGACCAGCTCCTCCAGGCCCCGGGAGAAGCCGCGCATGAACGGCCGGTCGGCGTCGCACATGAGCATCTGCCCCGGCTGGAGCGTGCGCACGCCGTCGTCGTGGTAGAAGAACGCCTCGCCGACCAGGCTGAAGAACAGCGCGACCGACTCGGCGGGCCGGCGCCGCACCAGCTCCTCGTCGCGCTCGACCACGTGGGCCGTGCCGCGCACCCGCGCGAGGTGCACCCGGTCGAGCTGCACGTTGACCTCGGCCGCCTCGAGCACCGCCGCGGTGAGGGTGCGGCAGCGCAGCCCGATGAGCGCCTCGGCGTTGTGGCTCTCCCACAGCTCGACGCGCTCGTGGTCGGGCAGGCCCGCGGTCGAGAACGCCACCGGAGCGCGCCCGACCGGCGCGCGAGGTGTGACCGACGTCATGCCACGAGCCTACGGGCGGGCGTCCACACCCGGTCCGGACCAGGCCGTCGCGGGCAGTCGCGACCCGACCTGGGGCGACGACTCCCCTGAGCGTGCCCGTGCCCTCGAGGCAGCGGCGGTGACCGTCTCGGTCGGGTCAGCGCAGCGGAGCAGGCACCTCGTCCACCGCGTCGGCGACCTCGGCCGTGTCCTCGGCCGGGGCGACCGGGGCCACCGGCGCACCGGCCGGGGCAGCGGGCGCGGTCGGGGCGGCCAGGTCGACCGAGGGCGCCGCCTCGGGTCGCGACGGCAGGCGCCAGGCCGTGACGACGACGACCAGCGAGAGGACCGCGCTGATCGCGAAGGCCGCCCGCATGCCCGCGACCTGCGCGGCGGCCGACCCGAGGGTCTCGACGACCTGCTCGGAGCGCACGGTGACGACGGTGACCGCGAGCGCGGTGCCGAAGGCCGCCGCGACCTGCTGCAGCGTGCCGAGGATCGAGCTGCCGTGGGAGTAGAGGTGGGGCGGCAGCGCACCGAGGCCGAGCGTGAAGACCGGCGTGAAGGTGGCCGCCAGGCTCACCGTCAGCAGCACGTGCAGCGCGAGCAGCGCGACGACCGGGGTGGTCAGCGAGACCTGGGCGAAGCCCACGAGCGCGGCCACGATGCCGACCGAGCCGGGCAGCACGAGCACCCGGCTCCCGAACCGGTCGAAGGTGCGACCGACGGTCGGGCCGAGCAGGCCCATGGCGAGACCGCCCGGCATCACCAGGAGGCCGGTCTCGAGCGGCGAGAGCCCGCGCACGCCCTGGAGGTAGAGGGGCAGCAGGATCAGCGAGCCCATCATCGCCATGAAGGCCACCGAGAGCAGCACCAGCGCGCGGGCGAAGGTGGCGTGGGAGAGGGCGCGCAGGTCGAGCAGCGGGCTGCCCGTGCGCTGCAGGCGCAGCTGGCGCAGCACGAAGCCGGCGACGAGCAGCACCCCGACGGTGGTGATGGTGACGGCGGGGCCGACGCCGCCCTCGGCGAACTGCGTGAGGCCGTAGACCAGGCTGCCGAAGCCGAGCGCCGCGACGACGACGCTGGGCCAGTCGATGCTGCTCACCTCGGGCTCGCCGATGTCGGGCAGGTGGCGCAGCCCGGACCACGTGACGGCGACCGCGATCGGCAGCACCAGCAGGAAGAGCAGCCGCCAGGAGCCGAGTTGCAGCACGACGCCCGAGACCGTGGGGCCGAGCGCGGGCGCGACCGACATCGCCATGGTGACGTTGCCCATGACCCGGCCGCGGTCCTGCACCGGCACGACCGTCATCAGCGTCGTCATGAGCAGCGGCATCATCACCGCGGTGCCGGCCGCCTGCACGACGCGGCCGACCAGCAGCACCTCGAAGACGGGCGCGGCCGCCGAGATCGCCGTGCCGGCGACGAAGACGCCCATGGCCGTGGCGTACGCCGCGCGCGTGGTGACCCGGCGCAGGAACCAGCCGGTGACCGGGATGACCGCGGCCATCGTGAGCATGAAGGCCGTCGAGACCCACTGCGCGGCCTGCTCGGTGACCTGGAAGCTCGCCATCAGCCGCGGGATCGCGTTGAGCATGATCGTCTCGTTGAGGATGACGACGAAGGTCGCGACCACGAGCAGCTTGATGACGGTCGGGGTGCCACCGGGCGCGGCGACGGCGCCGCTGGTCGGGTCGGCGGCGGTGTGGTCTGCCGGGGTGGGCACAGGCATGGGCGGTCCTCTTGGTCCTGGCGTGCGGGTGTCTCGGTGCGCTCGTCCCGACCCGCACGTCGGGAGGCTGCGACGAGGTCGACCCGCGCCGAGGACCGGAGTCATCGGCGAGTCACGCGACCGACGTCCATGGTCCCCCTCAACCGTTGCAGTGCCAAACCGATTCCCGCGACGTCGCCGCGCCGCGCGGTCGCCCCACGACGCCCGGGCGACCTGGGACACTCGACCAGCCCGCCCCCCGTCGTCCGATCGGACCCCACGTGCCCTCCTCGCGCCCCGTCGCCCGGTCCACCGGCCCCCTCCCCTCCGTCGCAGCCCTCGCAGCCCTCACAGCCGTGCTGAGCGGCTGCGGTGACGACGCCGCCGCCACGGCGTACGACCCCGACTCGGACCGGTCCACCTACGACGACGTGCGGGCCAGCGCGTCGTACGACGAGGACTACCCGGACGACTTCCGGGTCGAGTCGGCCCTGCCCGACGGACGCAAGGTCCGCGTCTGGGTCTCCACCAACGGCGACGCCCTGCTGGAGCAGCACTACTCACCCGACGCGGATGCGTGGACCGGACCGGCCACCATCTACACCTCGGACGAGCCCGACCCCTGCCAGGGCATCACGCTGACCGAGGAGAACGGCATCGTCGCCGTCACCGCCGACTTCGGCCTCTACTGCGAGGACGGCGAGCCCCCGCAGGACTCTGTCGCCGCCGTCGCCACGGGCGACCTCACGGAGTGGGAGACCCACTCCACCGAGGGGTTCGACGGGTGGGAGAGGCTGACGATCACCGGGACCCGGGTCGAGTGGAGCCGGGGGAGCAGGAGCCTCACCTGGGAGCCCGGCGACGGTTTCGACGACTGACGCTCCGGTCCGACCCGGCGGGCCTCGACCTGGACCCGCCCGACGCGCGGGCCACTGGTCCGCTCGGCGAGCCGGACCTCACACGGTGAGGCGCCAGCCCGCGACGTCGACGAGGAAGTGCGCGAGCACGAGGGCGCCGAGGTAGAGGGTGGAGACGGCGAGCGCGGCGCCGGCCTGCACCGGCAGCGCGCGGCCGCGCACGAGCGCGAAGGCGGTGGCGGCGGCCCACCCGAGCGCGGCCTCGGCCGGCACCACGTAGACCGCCACGCCGAGCACCCGCGCCGTGTCGCCGACGGGCTCCCACAGGTCGAGCACCGGCGCGAGCAGCTCGGCGCCCGCGAAGACCGCGGCCGCGAGCACCGCGGCACGTCCTGGGCGGCCGCCGCTCAGCGCGAGCGCCACGAAGAGCGGGGCCAGCCACATGCCCGCCATGGCGAGCGGGATCGCGTCGTCGACGCGCAGCCCGCCGGTGTCGGGGAAGCGCAGCGTGCCGACCAGGTCGACCAGCACCCAGTCGGGCAGCACCTGCCAGACCGAGACCAGCAGCAGGAAGACCGCCAGGGCGCCGAGGTCGTCGCGGCCCGTGGCCCGGCAGACCAGCGGCAACCCCACGGCGTACGCCGCGACGCAGGCGAGCACGCCCCACCCCTGGGCCGGCGGGTCCAGCGCGAGCGCCACCGCGCCGCCGGCGAGGAAGAGCGCGTGCAGGGCGACCAGCGGGCCGAGGCCCTGCCGGCTGGTGCCCACGGGGTCGGGGCGGCTCGCGGTCGTGGGCGCGGTGGTCGTCACGGCGGCACCGTAGTGCCGCGCGCGGCCGCGTCTGCCGCTCCCGTCAGCCGCCGGCGTCCGCCGCCGCGTCGGCCGCGGCCCGCACGACGAGGTCGCGCGCCGGGCCGGCGGGCGGCTGGCGGCCGTCGCGCCAGACGGCGTGCAGGTGGCGGGTGAGGTCGACGCCGTCCACCTCGACGCGCACCAGCCGCCCGGTGGCCAGGTCGTCGCGCACGGCGTGCGCCCCGAGGACGGCCGGGCCGGCACCGGCCGCGACCGCGGCCCGCACCGCCGCGGTGCTGGACAGCTCGAGCGCCGGCGGCGCGGTGTCGTGACCCGCCAGCGCGCGCTCGAGGACCGTGCGGGTGCCCGACCCCTGCTCGCGGACCACCAGCGGCGTCGCCGCGAGGCGGGCCGCCGTCACCGGGCGCCGCACGCGCGCCCACGGGTGCCCCGGGGCGACCACGACGACCAGCGCGTCGGTGCCGACGAGGCGCCGGTGCAGGCCGGCCGGGGCCTCCGGGCCCTCGACGAAGCCGAGGTCCACCTCGCCGGCCCCCACCAGCTCAGCCACCCGGGCGCTGTTGGTCGCGGTCATCGTCACCTCGGTCTGGCGCTGACCGCGCTGCTGCTGCGACGCGCGCAGCCCGACGAGCCACCCGGGCAGGAGGTGCTCGGCGATGGTGAGGCTGGCCGCGATCGTGAGGTGGCCACGGCGGTCCGAGCGCAGGGTCGCCAGGCCCGCGTCGAGCTCCGCGGCCGCGGCGAGCACCTTGTCGGCCCAGTGCACGACCAGCTCGCCGGTCTCGGTCAGCGTCGAGCCGCGCGGGGAGCGGGTGAGCAGCGGCGCGCCGACCACGGCCTCCGTGGTGCGCAGCCGCGAGGACGCCGCCTGCTGGGTGGTGCCCAGCTCGGCGGCGGCGGCGCTCAGGCTCCCGAGGCGCGCCGCCGTCACCAGCAGCTCGAGCGAGCGCAGATCCGGCACGTGGGGTCCCAGCACAGGCCCAGCCTGTCACAAGGGCGGATTGTGACGGCACAAGTGCGACATCGTTCTCCTACGCCTGCCGCCACCGGAGACTCGGGGCATGACCCTCCGCATCGCCGTCGTGGGCGCCGGGCCCGCCGGGATCTACGCCGCCGACTCCCTGCTCAAGTCCGACGTCGACGTCGCGGTCGACCTGCTCGACCGCCTGCCCGCGCCCTACGGCCTGGTCCGCTACGGCGTGGCGCCCGACCACCCGCGCATCAAGGAGATCGTCAAGGCCCTCGACCGGGTCCTGGCCTCGCCGGGCGTGCGCTTCCTCGGCGGTGTCGACCTCGGCGTCGACGTCAAGCTCGAGGAGCTGCGCGAGCTCTACGACGCCGTCGTGGTGGCCACCGGTGCCCGCGCCGACCGCGACCTGGGCATCCCCGGCGAGGAGCTGACGCACGGGGCGGCCGACTTCGTGTCGTGGTACGACTCGCACCCCGACGCCCCGGAGTCGTGGCCGCTCGACGCCGCCTCCGTGGCCGTCGTCGGGGTCGGCAACGTCGCCCTCGACGTCGCACGCGTCCTCGCCAAGGACGGCGAGGAGATGCGCGTCACCGACGTGCCCGGCCCCGTGCTCGACGCCCTGCGGGCCAAGACCACCACCGACGTGCACGTCTTCTCGCGCCGCGGGCCGGCGTACGTCAAGTTCTCCCCGCTCGAGCTGCGCGAGCTCAACCACTCCCCCAGCGTCGAGGTGGTCGTGCACCCCGAGGGCTTCGACGTCGACGACCACGGCATGGCGCACGTGGGCGCGAACAAGTCGGCCAAGCTGGTGCTCGACGTCCTGGCGAACTGGGTCGGCCGCGACCTCGAGGGCAAGCCGCACCGCATCCACCTCCACTTCTGCGAGGCCCCCGTCGAGGTCGTCGGCGAGGACGGCCGGGTCACCGCGATCCGCACCGAGCGCACCGCGCCCGTCGGCGACGGCACGTACGCCGGGACCGGCGAGGTCACGACCTGGGAGGTCGGCGCGGTCTACCGCGCGATCGGCTACCGCAGCAGCCCCGTGCTCGGGCTCCCCTTCGACGACCGCGCGGCCGTCGTGCCCAACGTGGGCGGCCGCGTCGTGGACCTCGACGGTGAGCCGGTCCCCGGCGCCTACGTCACCGGGTGGGTCAAGCGCGGGCCGGTCGGCCTGATCGGCCACACCAAGAGCGACGCGGCCGAGACCGTCGGCCACCTGCTCGCCGACCTCGCCGGGCGCGGGTCGGACGGGTCCGACGGGGCGGCGACGCGGTCCGAGGCCGAGGTCGACGCCTACCTCGCCGCCCGCGGGGTCGACGTGCAGACCTACGAGCGCTGGCGGCGGCTCGACGACCACGAGGTCGCGCTCGGCGCCGCCGAGGGCCGCACCCGCGTCAAGGTCGCCGGGCGCGAGGAGATGCTCCGACTGGGGGCAGGGCTGCCGGAGGCCTGAGCCGCGCGCGGTCGGCGCAGCAGCCCCAGCGCGGCCCCGAGGAGGCAGAACCCGGCCGCCACCACGGCGAGCGGCGGCGCGGCGACGTGCTCACGGGCGACACCGAAGCCCGCCGACCCCGCGGCCTGACCGGTGGCGAGGGCGACGAAGAGCCAGGAGGTCCCCGCCGCCGCGCGGGGGCGGCCAGGCGTGGCGCGCCCAGAGGATGAGCACGGCCGACGTCGCCATGTAGCCGGCGCCGAAGACCGCCGTCGTCGCGAGGGCGGCCCACTGCTCCTGCGCCGCGGCCGCGAGCCCCGCACCGGCGCTGGCGACGGCGAGGGCCGCGGCGGACAGCACCCACCCGCCGCGCAGGCCCGCCCGGCCCACCAGCACCCCGGCGAGGGGGCCCAGCAGCCCGCCGAGCCCGAGCGCCACCCAGAGCCCGCCGACGCCGTCGGGCGGCACCGCGCCCGCCTCGGAGAGCAGCACCGGCCCGAAGGTCCACGTCAGCGCAGAGCCGGCACCGACCAGCACGGCGGCGGCGGCGGGCAGCAGCAACGCGCTGCGGCCGACACCCCCGACGACCGGCTCCTGGCGATCTTCGACGCGGTCGAGACCTTCCGGGCCGCCGCGCACCCCACCCAGTGGTGCTGCTTCCTCGCCACCGCCTCGGAGCGGCCCTCACCCGACGGACGCCGTGCGGAGGACGGGGCCGCCCCCGACCCGGTCCTGGCGCTGGTCGCCGAGGACACCCGGCGCGTGACGGAGCGGCTGCGACGACTGGCCGGCGAGACCGCGCACCCCGACCCCGACGCCCTCGCAGCCCTCCTGCTGGTGCTCTACAACGGGGTGCTGGGCAGCCTGCTCCGCGGCGCCCCCGCCGACCCCGTCGCCGCGGCGCGCACCGCGGCCCGGGCGGCCCTGCGCGCCTGACGGCACCGCGCGCCGGCGCCGGTTCGGACCGGTCGCGTAGACAGGCGGCGTGCGACCCGCCGACCTCGACTACGACAACCGCACCGGGCGGGGGCCCGGCCGCGTCGTCCGCACCGCCGCGGCCGTCCTCCCGGGCGTGGCGCGCGTGTGGGACCGCGTCGAGCCCTACGCCGACGCCTGGCACGCCCACAACCGCGCCGTGCTGGGGCGACCCGGCCGACGGTGGTTCGTGCTCGGCGACTCGATGTCGCAGGGCGTCGGCGCGTCGCGCCACGACCGGGGCTGGGTGGGGCAGCTGGCCCGGCGGCTCGCCGCCGACGGCCTCGAGCTGCAGGTGCTCAACCTCTCGGCGACCGGCGCCCGCGCCGACGACGTCGTCGCCCAGCAGCTGCCGCTCGTGGAGCGGATCGGCGTGCGCGAGGGCGACCTGACCACGGTCCTCGTGGGGTCGAACGACCTCTACGGCGGCCGCGCCGCGCGCCGACGGCTCCCCGCGGCGTACGCCGCCCTCGTCGCGGGCGTGCCCCCCGGCACGGTCGTCGCGACCCTGCCGCGCGCGCACGGCGTCGCGAGCCGCGCCAACGCCCACGTCGAGGAGGCCGCCGCGGTCGGTCGGGTGAGGCTGCTCGACCTGCGCACCCTCGGCCCCGACAGCTGGCGAGGACTGCTGGCCAGCGACCTCTTCCACCCCAACGACGCGGGCTACGCCGCGATCGCGGACGCCTTCGAGCCCACCGTGCGCCGCGCGCTCGCCTGACCCCCGGGTTGGCGGCTCAGCCGGCGGGCGGGGTCGGCCACTCCTTCGCGACGAGGGTGAGCACGTCGTAGGTCGCGACGGGCGCGCCGTCGGCGTTGGTGACGACCGCGTCCCAGCGCACCTCGCCGTAGTCGGCGGAGGTGCGCGGGGTGACCTGCTTGACCGTGAGCGTCACCGCGATCGCGTCGCCGGCCTTGACCGGGGTGAGGAAGCGCAGCGCGTCGACGCCGAAGTTGGCCAGCACCGGGCCCGGGTCGGGGTCGACGAAGAGCCCCGCCGCGAGCGAGACCACGAGGTAGCCGTGGGCGACGATCCCGCCGAAGAGCGGGTTGCGCTGCGCGGCCGCCTCGTCGGTGTGGGCGTAGAACGTGTCGCCGGTGAACTCGGCGAAGTGCTCGATGTCCTCGAGGGTGACCGTGCGCGAGGCGGAGCGGATCGTGTCGCCGATCCGCAGCTCGGCCAGGCTCCTGCGGAAGGGGTGCACGTCGGTCTCGCGGCGCCTCGCGCCGGTGGTCCAGCGGCCCGTGATCGCGGTCATCGCGTCGGGCGAGGCCTGGACCGCGGTGCGCTGCATGTGGCGCAGCACGCCGCGCACGCCGCCCAGCTCCTCACCGCCGCCGGCGCGCCCGGGCCCGCCGTGGACGAGCACCGGGAGCGGGGAGCCGTGACCGCCGGCCGCCCTCGCCTCGGCCGCGTCGTCGCGGTCCAGCACCAGGAGGCGACCGTGGTGGGGCGCGAGGCCGAGCACCACCGTGCGCGCGACCTCGGGGTCGCGGGTCACGACCGAGCCGACCAGGCTGCCCTTGCCGCGCGCGGCGAGCTCGACGGCGCCGCCCGGGCCTTCGAGCGCGTCGTAGGCGAGGAGCGTGCTCACCGGTCCGAAGGGCTCCACGTCGTGCGGCTCGACCGCCCCGTCGCGCGCCCGCAGCAGCACCGGGGAGAGGAAGGCGCCGCGCTCGGCGTCGGCGCCGACCACCTCGACCCGGTCCGGGTCGCCGAAGACGACGTCGGCCGACGCACGCAGCGACTGCACGGCCTTGCGCACCTCGTCGCGCTGCTCGAGCGAGACGAGTGCCCCCATCCGCACCTGCTCGTCGCGGGGGTTGCCGACCGTGACCTCCGCCAGCCGGGCGGCGATCGCCTCGGCCACGTCGTCGAGACGCTCCCGGGGCACAATCGCGCGGCGGATCGCGGTGCACTTCTGACCGGCCTTGACCGTCATCTCGGTGACGACGCCGCGCACGAAGAGGTCGAACTCCTCGTCGCCCGGGCGCACGTCGGGCCCGAGCACCGAGCAGTTGAGCGAGTCGGCCTCCACCCCGAGCTCGACCCCGCCGTGCAGCACCTGCGGGTGGGTGCGCAGCAGCCCGGCGGTGTGGGCCGAGCCGGTGAAGGCGACGTGGTCCTGCACGGTCAGCTCGTCGAGCAGCCCCTCGGGGCTGCCGCAGAGCAGCTGCAGGCTGCCCTCGGGCAGCAGGCCCGACTCGACGATGCGCCGCACGACCAGCTCGGTGAGGTACGCCGTCTGGGCGGCCGGCTTCACGATCGTGGGGACGCCCGCGACGAAGGCGGGCGCCAGCTTCTCGAGGAACCCCCACACCGGGAAGTTGAACGCGTTGACCTGCACCGCGACGCCGGGTCGGCTGGTCCACACGTGCTGGCCCAGGAAGGTGCCGCCCTTGCCGAGCGGCTCGGGCGGGCCGTCGAGCACCACGGTGTCGTTGGGCAGCTCGCGGGTGGCCTTGCTCGCGATCGAGAAGACGGTGCCGATGCCGCCGTCGACGTCCACCGCGGTGTCGCGGCGGGTCGCGCCGGTGGAGAAGGACACCTCGTAGAGCTCGTCCTTGACCGAGCCGAGGTGCTTCGCCACCTGCTTGAGCAGCCCCGCGCGCTCGTGGAAGGTGAGCGCGCGCAGCGCCGGCCCGCCGACCTGCTTGGCGTGGGTCACCATCGCGGCGAGGTCGAGCCCCGCGGAGCTGAGGCGCGCCACCTCCTCGCCGGTCACCGCGTCGAGCACCGGCCGCCCCTCGTCGGCCGCGCGGTGCCACGTGCCGACGGCGTAGCTCTCCAGAAGTCGTCCCACGTCTGCTCCTCGCTCGGGTCGGTCGGGCTCGCGGACCCTTGCGCGGCCCCCGGTGGTGTGCCAACCTAATACAGACCGAGCGGTCAGGAAAGACCTCCAGGAGGACACGATGTCGGTGACCGACCAGCCCGAGGCCGAGGCGCCTGAGGGCCTCGAGGCGCTCGAGGCGCTCGAGGCGCAGTTCGAGGCGGTGATCGCTCGCAGCGACCGCGTCGAGCCGCGCGACTGGATGCCCGACGGCTACCGCAGGACGCTCATCCGGCAGGTCGCGCAGCACGCGCACTCCGAGATCATCGGGATGCAGCCCGAGGGCGGCTGGATCACCCGCGCCCCCTCGCTGCGGCGCAAGGCGACGCTCCTGGCCAAGGTGCAGGACGAGGCCGGCCACGGGCTCTACCTCTACTCCGCCTGCGAGACCCTCGGCGTCTCCCGCGGCGAGCTCACCGAGATGCTGATCGAGGGCAAGCAGAAGTACTCCTCGATCTTCAACTACCCCACGCTGTCCTACGCCGACGTCGGCACCATCGGCTGGCTCGTCGACGGCGCGGCCATCTGCAACCAGGTGCCGCTGTGCCGCACCTCCTACGGCCCCTACGGCCGGGCGATGATCCGGATCTGCAAGGAGGAGTCCTTCCACCAGCGGCAGGGCTACGAGCTGCTGATGGCGATGATGCGCGGCACCGACGAGCAGCGCGCGATGGTGCAGGAGTCGGTCGACCGCTTCTGGTGGCCGGCGCTGATGATGTTCGGCCCGCCCGACGACGACTCCCCCAACACCGCGCAGTCGATGGCCTGGGGCATCAAGCGCAACACCAACGACGACCTGCGCCAGCGGTTCGTCGACATGAGCGTGCCGCAGGCCGAGGCCCTCGGCGTCACCTTCCCCGACCCCGAGCTGCGGTGGAACGCCGGGCGCGGCCACTACGACTTCGGCCAGCCCGACTGGGAGGAGTTCGCGCAGGTCGTGAAGGGCGACGGGCCCTGCAACGCCCAGCGCATCGCCCACCGCCGCCGCGCCCACGAGGACGGCGCCTGGGTGCGCGAGGCCGCGAGCGCCTTCGCCGCGAAGCAGGCCGCGTCGTGAGCGGCGAGCGCGACTTCGCCGCGGAGGGCGGCCACGGGGCCGTCCCGCTGGCGGGGGTGCCGGCCAGCGAGCCGGGGCACGGCCGGGAGCGGGGGCTCCCCCTCTACGAGGTCTTCGTGCGCGGCAAGCGCGGCCTCAACCACGTGCACGTCGGGTCGCTGCACGCCGCCGACGACCAGATGGCGGTGCGCCACGCCCGCGACGTCTACACCCGCCGCAACGAGGGCGTGAGCATCTGGGTCGTGCGCGCCGACGCGATCACCGCCTCGAGCCCCGACGAGAAGGACCCGCTCTTCGCGCCCGCCGGCGACAAGGTCTACCGGCACCCGACCTTCTACCCCATCCCCGCCGACGTCCCCCACATGTGAGAGGCGGTCACCGATGAGCCACGCCGCACCCGACCCGAGCAGCGGCCAGGGCAGCGCCTACGACGGCCTGCTCGAGCACCACGACGTGGCCGGCGACGCCTCCCAGTGGGCCTTCGGCACCGACTTCGAGGACCCGCTCGCCGGCGTCGACACGACGCTGCCCGACGGTGTCGACGGCGCGGCCCTGGCGGCGTACTGCCTGATGCTCGGCGACGACGCCCTCGTGATGTCGCACCGGCTCTCGGAGTGGTGCAGCAACGCACCCGACCTCGAGGAGGACATCGCGCTGGCCAACCACGCGCTCGACCTGCTGGGGCAGGCGCGGCTGCTGCTGGCGCGCGCCGCGGCCGCTGACCCGGCGTGCGTGCCGGTGCTGCCGGAGGGCTCGCCGGTGCCCGCCGAGGACGCGCTCGCCTTCTTCCGCGACGCCGGCGACTTCCGCAACGTGCGCCTCGTGGAGGTGCCGCACGGCGACTTCGCGCACGTCGTGGTGCGCCTGCTGCTCTTCTCGACGGTCCGGCTCGCCCTGCTCGGCCGGCTGACGGGGAGCCGCGACCCCGTGCTGGCCGCGATCGCCGCGAAGGGGGTCAAGGAGCTGACCTACCACCGCGACTGGTCGGGACGCTGGTTCCTCACGCTCGCCCAGGGCACCGAGGAGTCGCGCCGACGGCTGCTGGCGGCGCTCGACGCGCTGTGGCCGCTCTACCCCGAGCTCCTCGCCACCCACCCGACCGAGGCCGCGCTGGCCGAGGCCGGCGTCGGGGCAGCCCCCGGCGACGTGCGCGACGAGGTCGAGGTCGTGCTCGAGCAGGTGCTCGCCGTCAGCGGGGTCGAGCGGCCGCAGCGCGGCCCGCTCGCCGGTGTGCGCGGCCGCACCGGTCGCGACGGGCTGCACACCGAGGCGCTCTCGCGGGTGCTCGGCGAGATGCAGGTCGTCGCGCGCGCGCACCCGCGGGGGCAGTGGTGACCGCCGCGCCCGCGACCGAGGAGCACCTCGCCGACGTGTGGGCGGTCGCGGCGTCGGTCACCGACCCGGAGATGCCCATGCTGACCCTCGCCGACCTCGGTGTGCTCCGCGGCGTGCGCGAGGAGGCCGGCACCGTGGTCGTGACCATCACCCCGACCTACTCCGGCTGCCCGGCGATGGCGACCATGCGCGACGACCTGGTGCACCGCCTGGCCGACGCCGGGCGCCGCGCCCGCGTCGAGGTCGCGCTCAGCCCCGCCTGGAGCAGCGACTGGATCACCGAGCGGGGGCGCCGGGCGCTGCGCGAGCACGGCCTGTCCGCGCCCGCCCCCGCCCCGCGCGCCGACGGGCCGGTCGCGCTGAGCCTGCTCCCGACCCGCCGCGCGCTCACCTGCCCGCGCTGCGGTTCGGAGGCGGTCGACCTCACCTCCGAGTTCGGCGCGACCGCCTGCAAGGCCCTCTACCGCTGCACGTCGTGCCTCGAGCCGTTCGAGCACGTCAAGGAGATCTGATGACCGTCCTCGCGACCGGCGGGACCGGGCCGGCCGACGCGCGCCGCGGCCCGCGCTCGGCCCCCTTCCACACCCTGCGCGTCGCCCACGTCGAGCAGCTGTGCGACGACGCGGTCGCGGTCACCTTCGACGTGCCCGCCGACCTCGCCGAGGCGTACGCCTTCGCGCCGGGACAGTCGCTGACCGTGCGGCGCGAGGTCGAGGGGCGCGAGGAGCGGCGCTCCTACTCGATCTGCGCACCCGCGGGCGCGGCGCCGCGCATCGGCGTGCGCGAGATCCCCGACGGCCTCTTCTCCTCGTGGCTGGTCCGCGAGGTGCGGGCCGGCGACGAGGTGGAGGTGCAGGTGCCGACCGGTGGCTTCACCGCCGACCCGGCCGCCGGCGGGCGGCACCTGTGCATCGCGGCGGGCTCGGGGATCACCCCGGTGCTGTCGATCGCCAGCTCGCTGCTGGGCCACGACGGTCCGGGGGGCGCCGAGGTGGCCCTGCTCTACGGCAACCGCACCAGCGCGTCGGTGATGTTCGCCGAGGAGCTCGGCGACCTGAAGAACCGGCACGGCTCGCGCTTCCAGCTGGTGCACGTGCTCTCGCGCGAGCCGCGCGACGCCGAGCTCTTCTCGGGCCGGCTCGACGCCGACCGGCTGCGGCGCATCCTCGACCTGCTGCTCCCGGCGCACACCTTCGACCACGTGTGGCTCTGCGGCCCGCTCGGCCTGGTCGAGGACGCCCGCACCGTCCTGGCGGAGGTCGGCTTCCCCGCCGAGCGCGTCCACTTCGAGCTGTTCTACGTCGACGCCCCGCCGCCGGAGCTGCGCCGACTCGACGCCGCGCCCGACGGCGCCGCGGCCGACGTGACCGTCGTGCTCGACGGGCTGTCCGCCACCGTGCCGGTGCCCTACGACCGCACCGTGCTCGACGCGGCGCAGGCCGTGCGCTCCGACCTGCCCTTCGCCTGCAAGGGCGGCGTGTGCGGCACGTGCCGGGCCAAGGTCACCGAGGGCGAGGTCGACATGCGGCGCAACTACGCCCTCGACCAGGACGAGGTCGACGCGGGCTTCGTGCTGGCCTGCCAGAGCTACCCCACCAGCGACCGGGCCGTCGTGGACTTCGACGTCTGATGCGCGACCTGAGCCCGCGCCCCGGTGACCTGGAGCCGATCGAGACGGCGTCGCTCGACGAGCTGCGCGCACTGCAGACCGAGCGACTGCGGTGGTCGGTGCGCCACGCCTACGACCACGTGCCGCACTACCGCCGGGCCCTCGACGCGGTCGGCGTGCACCCCGACGACGTGCGCGAGCTCGCCGACGTGGCCAGGCTCCCCTTCACCACGAAGGCCGACCTGCGGGAGAACTACCCCTTCGGGATGTTCGCCGTGCCGCGCGAGCAGGTCGCCCGGGTGCACGCCTCGAGCGGCACGACCGGCAAGCCGACCGTGGTGGGCTACACGCACGACGACCTCGAGGTGTGGGCGAGCGTGGTCGCGCGCAGCCTCCGGGCGGCGGGGGCCCGTGGCGGCATGGTGCTCCACAACGCCTACGGCTACGGCCTGTTCACCGGCGGCCTCGGCGTCCACGCCGGCGCCGAGCGGCTCGGGATGACCGTGGTGCCGGTCTCCGGCGGCATGACCGAGCGCCAGGTGCAGCTGATCTGCGACTTCCGGCCCGACGTCGTCACGGTGACGCCGTCCTACCTGCTCGCCGTCGTCGACGAGATGGAGCGCCAGGGCGTCGACCCGCGCTCCACCTCGCTGCAGGTCGGCGTCTTCGGCGCCGAGCCGTGGACCGACGACATGCGCCGCGAGGTCGAGCAGCGGCTCGACATGCACGCCGTGGACATCTACGGCCTCTCCGAGGTCATCGGCCCCGGCGTCGCGAGCGAGTGCGTCGAGACCAAGGACGGCCTGCACGTGTGGGAGGACCACTTCTACCCCGAGGTCGTCGACCCGGTGACCGGCGAGGTGCTCCCTGACGGCGAGCGGGGCGAGCTCGTCCTCACCTCGCTCACCAAGCAGGCGATGCCGGTGCTGCGCTACCGCACCCGCGACCTCACCCGGCTGCTGCCCGGCACCGCGCGCACGATGCGGCGCATCGAGAAGGTCACCGGCCGCACCGACGACATGCTCATCCTGCGCGGGGTCAACCTCTTCCCGACGCAGATCGAGGAGCTGGTGCTCGGCCTGCCGGCGCTCTCGCCGCACTTCCAGTGCCGCCTGACGCGCGAGGGCACGCTCGACGCCCTCACCGTCGTCGTCGAGCACCGCGGCGGCGTCGCCCGCGCCGACGCCGACGCCGCGAGCGCCGAGCTGCGACGCCTGGTCAAGGCGTCGATCGGGGTCAGCGTCGACGTCGAGGTGGTCGCCCCCGGCGCGGTCGAGCGCTCCGTCGGCAAGATGCGCCGCGTCGTCGACGAGCGGCCGGCCCGGTGAGGTCGGAGGGCGGCCGCGACG
Source organism: Nocardioides perillae (assembly GCF_013409425.1). NCBI lineage: Bacteria > Bacillati > Actinomycetota > Actinomycetes > Propionibacteriales > Nocardioidaceae > Nocardioides > Nocardioides perillae. The sequence continues at coordinate 267,634 of NZ_JACCAC010000001.1, forward strand.
CCGCAGGCGAGCACGAGGTCGCCCGACGCAGCGCCGCGCACATGTGGGACGCCGACGCCGCCTCGCGCTCACTCGGGATGCGGCTGCTCGAGGTGGGGCCGGGGCACGCCACGGTCGCGATGGTGGTGCGCGACGACATGGTCAACGGCTGGCAGATCTGCCACGGCGGCCTCGTCGCGACCCTGGCCGACAGCTGCTTCGCCGTCGCGTGCAACGCGCGGGGCCAGGTCACGGTCGCCGCGGGCTTCGACGTCACCTTCCTCGAGAGCGCCCGGCTCGGCGACGAGCTGGTCGCGGAGGGCCGGGAGGTCGCGCTGCGCGGCCGCTCGGGGCTGTACGACGTGACCGTCCGCCGCGGCGACGGCACGGTCGTCGCGGAGTTCCGGGGCCGCAGCCGGTCGCTGGGGCGCGCCAACCCCGCGCTGGAGGGCTGACCGAGCGCCTCGGCGTACGCCACTGGTGAGGCAGGACCGTCACCTGTCAGCCGAAGCCTCGGCCCCGGAGTGACGGTTTCCCCGGCTGGCCGGGGAAACCGGCAGCAGGGCCGTCGGCCGTCAGGGGCGGCGCAGGCCCTCGAAGGCCAGCGCCGAGACGGTGGCGGCGAGGGCGTCGGGGGTGAGCGGGCCGCCGGGGCGGTACCACTCGACGAGCGAGTTCACCGTGCCGAAGAGCAGCCGGCTGATCAGGTCGGGCGGCACGTCGTCGCGCAGCGCCCCCTCGGCGACCGCCTCCTGCACCAGCACGGCGAGGGCCTCGTCGATCTGGCGGCGCCGCTCGAGGGCGGCCAGCTCGACGGCGCTGTTGCCGCGCACCCGCAGCAGCAGCGTGACGGCCGGCAGGTGCGCGGCGAGGATGCGCACCGACTCCTCGACGGTCGCGCGGAGCCGCTGCGCCGCGCTGGCCTGGCGGTCCTCGGCCGCCGTCGCCACCGCGCGCGTCAGCCCCTCCAGCGCCTCGTCGAGCGCGGCGCCGAGCAGCTCCTCCTTGCTCGCCACGTGGTGGTAGATCGCCGACTTCGTCAGCCCGAGCTCCTGCGCGATGTCGCCGATGCTCGTCGCGTCGTAGCCCTGGCGGTTGAAGAGCTCGACCGCGCGGCGCAGGACCGTCTCCTGGTCGTAGCCCGGGCGGCCGCGCCGGGGCCGCGGTGCCGGTGCGTCGTCCACGCCGTCATGCTCGCACGGCGCCCGCCCGCCTCAGAGGCGGGCGGCCAGCCGGTGGTAGGCGGCGTTCCACCGCAGCTCGCGCTGCACCTCGCGCACCGTGGAGTCGGCGCCGATCACGACGACCTCGGTGCCGGTCATCTCGCCGAAGGTCTCGAGCACCTCGGTGCCGACAGCCTTCGAGAGCACCGTGTGGTGCGGGGCGCCCGCGAGCAGCCACGACTCCGCCGACGTCGACAACGAGGGCCGCGGCTGCCACACCGCGCAGGCGACCGGCAGCAGCGGCAGCGCCTCGTCGGGCTCGACGAGGTGGACCTCGTTGACGGTGAGGCGGAAGCGGTCGCCCAGGTCGGAGAGGCCCGCGACCACGCCGGGGCCGGGGTCGGCCACGAAGCGCAGCCGGACCGGGTCCTCGCGGCCGCCGATGGACAGCGGGTGCACCTCGAGCGACGGCTGCGCGGAGGTGATGGTCGGGCAGACCTCCAGCATGTGGGCGCCGAGGATCTTCTCCTCGCCGGGGACCAGGGGGTAGGTGTAGTCCGCCATGAAGGAGGTGCCGCCGGGCAGCCCGTCGGCCATCACCTTGGTCGCGCGCAGCAGCACCGACGTCTTCCAGTCGCCCTCGCCGCCGAAGCCGTAGCCGTCGGCCATCAGCCGCTGCACCGCGAGGCCGGGCAGCTGGCGCAGCCCGCCGAGGTCCTCGAAGTTGGTCGTGAACGCACCGAAGCCGCCCTCGGTGAGGAAGGTGCGCAGGCCGACCTCGATCCGCCCACACGAAGTAGGGCGTCGCCTGCTCGGGCGCGATCCAGACCTCCGTGCTGACGGTCGCGTCGGTGAGGCCGGCGAGCACGTGGTCGGGCAGGCGGACGTGGTCGTCGACGCCGTCGATGGCCAGGCCCTCGCTGCCCGCGGTCGGGCCGCCGACGGCGGTCGCGTCGCGGTCGTGGCCCGACGCGTCCTCGACCACCGCGCCGCTGAGCGACGTGAGGGGGTAGTGGACGACGAGCCCGGCCGCGAGGTCGGCGTCGGTGACCGCCGCTGCGGCCAGGTCGACGCCCTGAGCCGGGGTGGCGGCGACGGCGGGTGCGAGCCCCACGGCCAGGAGCAGGGCGGCAGCCAGACCAGCGGCGGGGCGGGGGTGGAGACGGGGGCGGGAGAGCACGGGGAGGGCTCCGTCCTCCGGCCGTTCCGAGGCGGCCGGGTCGAGGTGACAGGCGCTCTGTGATCGGCGTCACGTCAAGTTGTGAGCGCTGACACCGCGGCGCCCGCCCCGTCATCCGGGGTCGGTCGCCAGCCGGTAGCCGCGCTTGACCACCGTCTCGACGCACCGGGTGCCGACGGCCGCGCGCAGCCGGGCGACGGCCATCTCGACGGCGTGCTCCGAGGCCGCGGTGCCCGTCGGCAGCGTCGCGAGCAGGGCGCGCCGCGACACCACGAAGCCGGGGTTGACCGCGAGCGCCTGCAGCACCGCGAGCGGCGCCGGGGTCAGCGGCACGGCGGTCCCGTCGAGCAGGACCGTGTCGCCGTGGAGGAGCAGGGTGTGGCCCGCGACCTCGAGGGCCGTGCCGTCGCGGCGCGACGGCAGCTCCGCCTCCATCGTCTTGACCATGGCGCCCAGCCGGCTGCGCTCCGGGACCAGGGCCGGCACCCCCCAGACCTCCAGGGCCGCCGCGGTGACCGGTCCGACGCAGCACGCGACGACGTCGGCCTGCACCGCAGCGACCACCTCGTCGCGACGACCGGTGACGCCGGCGGCGTCGAGGAAGGCGGCGACGGCCGGCGCGGAGGTGAAGGTGACGGCGTCCAGCCGCCGCTCGGCCACCGCGTCGACCATGCGGAACATCGGGGTCGGGTCATCGGCGCTCTGCACGCGGTAGACCGTCACCACCTCGACGCTCGCGCCCTGCCGGCGCAGCGCGTGCGCCACCATCGACAGCGACTGGCCGTGCTCCTGCACGACGATGCGCACCCCGGCGAGGTCGCGCCCCCGCAGGTGCGCCAGCACGTCCTCGAAGCGCTCGGAGTCCGGCGACCACAGCTCGCGCAGCCCGTGGCGACGCAGGGCCCCGACGCTCTTGGGCCCGCGCGCCAGGATCTCGGCGCTGCCGAGGTGCGCCAGCAGCGCCGGCAGCAGCCCCCACCGCTCCGCCGCCGCGAACCACGCGGCCGTGCCCACGCCGGTGGTCGCGAGCACCATGTCGACGGGCGCCGCCAGCACGGCCTCGGTCGCCGCCCGCAGTGCCGCGTCGTCGACGTGGTGCGGCTCGAGCGAGAGCGCGGGGGCCCACTCGACCTCCGCGCCGCGCCGCTCGAGCAGCTGCACCTGCTCCTCCACCTTGCGGGCCGCGGTCACCCCGATGCGGAAGCCCGACAGCGGCAGCCGGCCCTCCCTCACGGCTCCGCCCTCACGCCGCGGAGCGGGGTTGCCGCGGACCGACCCACACGACGCCGTCCTCGACCCGGACGGCGTACGACGGGACGCTCACCGACGCGTCGTCCAGGCACTCGCCCGTGCGCAGGTCGAAGGGGTGCTTGTGCATCGGCGAGGCGACGAAGGGCACGTCGCCCCGCGTGCCCACGATGCCGCGCGCGAGCACCGACGCCTTGGCGAAGGGGTCGTGGTTGCCCAGCGCCAGCACGGTGCCGTCGTGCAGGCGGAAGATGGCGACCGCCTGCCCGTGCACCAGGGCGGTGACGCCGCGCTCGACCTCGAGGTCGGACAAGCGGCAGACCGGCTCCCAGCCGGGCTCGCGCGCCTCGTCGCTCACGGCGCCCCCACCGGGATGCTCGTGGCGAGCACCACGGGCTCGTCGCTGGGTGCCGGACGGATCTGGCCGCGCTCGGTGGTGAAGGTGATGTGCGGATCGGGCACGCCGGGGGCGTTGACGAAGGAGACGAAGCGGGCGAGCTTCTCGTCGTCCTCCAGGGTCGCGCGCCACTCGTCGGCATAGGTCCCCACGTGGCGGGCCATCGCGGCCTCGAGCTCGGCCCCGAGCCCCAGCGCGTCCTCGACGACGACCTCGCGCACCCGCTGCAGGCCGCCCTCGAGCGAGGCGATCCACGTCGAGGTGCGCTGCAGCCGGTCGGCCGTGCGCACGTAGTACATGAGGAACCGGTCGAGGTAGCGCACCAACGTCTCGTCGTCGAGGTCGCCGGCCAGCAGCTGCGCGTGGGCCGGGGTCGCGCCGCCGTTGCCGCCGACGTAGAGGTTCCAGCCCTTCTCGGTGGCGATGACGCCGAAGTCCTTGCCGCGGGCCTCCGCGCACTCGCGAGCGCACCCCGAGACCCCGCCCTTCAGCTTGTGCGGCGAGCGCAGGCCGCGGTAGCGCAGCTCCAGGTCGATCGCCATCCGGGTGCTGTCCTGCACGCCGTAGCGGCACCAGGTCGACCCGACGCAGGACTTCACCGTGCGCAGCGACTTGCCGTAGGCGTGGCCGGACTCGAAACCCGCGTCGACCAGCCGTCGCCAGATCGCGGGCAGCTCCTCCATCCGGGCGCCGAAGAGGTCGATGCGCTGACCGCCGGTGATCTTGGTGTAGAGCCCGAAGTCGCGGGCCACCTCGCCGATGGTGATGAGGCCCTCGGGCGTGACCTCGCCGCCCGGGATCCGCGGCACGACGGAGTAGGTGCCGTTGCGCTGGATGTTGGCGAGGTAGGCGTCGTTGGTGTCCTGCAGCGCCGCGGTCTCCGGGGCCAGCACGTGCCCGCCCACCTGCGAGGCCAGGATCGAGGCGACGGTGGGCTTGCAGACCTCGCACCCGCGCCCGCGCCCGTGGCCCTCCACCACCTGGTCGAACGAGCGGTAGCCGTGCACCGCGACGACGTCGAAGAGCTCCTGGCGGGTGAGGGCGAAGTGCTCGCACAGGCTCCGGTCCACGACCTTGCCGGTCGCGGCGAAGTGCTCCTCGATGATCGACTTCACCGTCGTCGTGCACGACCCGCAGGTCGAACCGGCGCCGGTGCAGCGCTTCACGCTCGCGGCGTCCTCGCAGAGGTGCTCGCCCGCTGCCCGGGCGTCGCCGTCGGCGTGCGGGTCGCGGACCGCGGCGAGGATCGCGCCCTTGCTCACGTCGTTGCACGAGCAGACCTGCGCCTCGTCGGGCAGCACGACGCCACCCCCGCCGCCACCCCCGCCGGCGCGCGCCGCGGGCAGGATCAGCTCCTCGGGGTTGTCGGGCAGCGCGATGCCGGAGGCGACCAGCGGCCGCAGCATGCCGTACGCCGAGGCGTCGCCGACGAGGATCCCGCCCAGCAGCAGGTGTCCCCCACCGCCCTCGCCGCCCTCGGGCTCGGGTCGCTCCGCGACGACCAGCTTCTTGTAGACGCCGGCGACCGCGTCGGCGTAGACGAGCTCGAGCGCACCGGGCGTGGTGGCGAAGGCGTCGCCGAAGGAGGCGACGTCGACGCCGAGGAGCTTGAGCTTGGTCGAGGTGTCGGCACCCTCGAAGGTGCCGGGCCCGCCGAGCAGCGCGTCGACGACGACCTCGGCCATCGCGTAGCCCGGGGCGACCAGCCCGTACATCCGCCCGCCGGGCGCCGCGCACTCGCCGACGGCCCACACGTGCGGGTCGGAGGTGCGGCACTGCGTGTCGACCAGGACGCCGCCGCGGTCGGCGACCTCCAGCCCGGCGTCGCGGGCGAGGCTGTCCCGCGGTCGGATGCCGGCGGAGAAGACGACGAGGTCGGTCGCGACCTCGCCGGCGTCGCGCAGGCCCAGCGCCCGGACCCGACCGGCGTCGTCGCCGAGGACGGCCTCGGTGGCCGCGCCGGCGTGCACGGTGACGCCGAGGGACTCGATGTGGCGCACGAGCGTCGCGCCGCCCTGCTCGTCGAGCTGCACCGGCATCAGCCGGGGGGCCATCTCGACGACGTGGGTGTCCAGACCCAGCTGCACCAGCGCGTTCGCGGCCTCCAGCCCGAGCAGGCCGCCGCCGATGACGGTGCCGGTGGTCGCGCGCCGCGCGGCCTCGCGGATCGCGTCGAGGTCCTCGATCGTGCGGTAGACGAAGCAGCCGTCGAGGTCGCGGCCCGGCACCGGGGGCACGAACGGCGCGGCCCCCGTCGCCAGCACCAGCTCGTCGTAGGCCAGCTCCTCGCCGCTCCCGTCGGCGTGCGAGACCGTGACGGTGCGCGCCGCGCGGTCCACGGCGGTGACGGTCGAGCCGGTGAGCAGGGTGACCGCGGGGTCGTCGTAGGCCCCCGTCGGCAGCAGGCTGAGCTCGTCGGCGCTCGCGCGGCCGAAGTAGGACGTCAGGGCCACGCGGTCGTAGGCGACCCGCGGCTCCTCCCCGACCACGACGAGGTCGTGGGTGGCGGTGAGTCCGCGCTCGACGGCGGCCTGGACGAGGCGGTGGCCGACCATGCCGTGGCCGGCGACCACGAGCCGGCGGCGGCCGGCCGCGGGCGGCGGGACGGGCTGCGGGGCGGGCGTGCGGGTCATCGGAGGTCCTTCCCCGAGCGGGACGCGGGACGGGTGGTGGCAGTGGTCGCGACGCTAGGAAGCGGACGTGTCAGCGGTGTCCCCGACCTGTTTCGCGCGTGTGAACGTGTGCCGGGGTCCTCACCGAGCAGCCGCTCGACGGTGCCGCGGCAGCCGCCGCAGCCCGTGGTGGCCCGGGTGGTCTCCCGGGCCTCGGCGAGGCTCCGGCAGCCGCGGACCGCGCCGGCCGTCGCCCCGGCGCAGGCGCACACCTCGGCCTCGTCGGGCAGGGCGGGCGGCGGTGCCGTGGTCTCGGCGAGCAGCAGCTCGCCCGGCTCGCGGGGGCCGAGCACCGTCCGCTGGTCGTGGTGCTGGGTGATGAGCCCGACCCGCGACAGGTCGCCGACCAGGGCGGCGGCGACGATCCGGCCGTCGCGCACGACGAGCCGGCGGTGCGAGCGGGTGACCGGGTTGGTCATCTCGACCACCTCGCCCTCGGCCCGCTCGGGGTCGCCCAGCACGGCCACGTCGAGGCCCGTCGCCCGCAGCCGCGCGACCGTGCGCACCCCGGCGTACGCCGCGGGGGCACGGCCCGGCGGGCCGGCGGTGGCGGTGGTGGTGGCGGCGGTGGTGGTGGCGGTGGCGGTGGGGCCGACCTCCTCGACCAGCACCTGGGCCAGCACCTCGGCCTGGTCCCAGGCCGGGCCGACGAAGCCAGAGGTGAGCCCGCCGTGCTCGGCGCAGTCGCCGAGCGCGTGGACGCGGGGGTCCGTGGACGAGGTCAGCCGGTCGTCGACCAGCACCCCGCGCCGGCAGGCCAGGCCGGCGCGGCGCGCGAGCGCGGTGGAGGGGCGACCACCGGCGGCGAGCACGACGAGGTCGGCGTCGAGCACGCGGCCGGTGTCGAGCCGCACGCCGTCGGGGGTGAGCCGGGTGGCGCGCACCCCGGTGCAGACCTCGGTGCCCAGGCGGCGCAGCTCGCGGGCCAGCAGCGCGCCGGCGGCTGCGCCGACCTGGCGGTGCAGGACGTGGTCGGCACCCTCGACCAGGTCGGTGGCCAGGCCGCGGACCGACAGGGCGCGGGCGACCTGCAGGCCGAGCAGGCCGCCGCCGACCACGACCGCGCGGGTGGAGCCGGGCAGGGCGCCCAGCAGACCCAGGCAGTCGGCCACCGACCGGAAGGCGTGCACCCGGGGGTCGAGGCGACCGTCGACCTGCACCAGCCCGCGCACCGGCGGCAGCGTGGGGATCGAGCCGGTCGCGAGGACGAGGCGGTCCCAGGGCAGCCGGTCGCCGTCGACGAGGTGCAGCTCACGGGCCTCGCGGTCGACCTCGAGGACGCGGGTGCCGAGCCGCAGCCGGACCCCGCGCGCGGCGTACCACCCGGGGTCGCGCAGCGTGAGCGCGTCGTGGGGGTGGGTGCCCTCGAGCACGGCGGAGAGCAGGATGCGGTTGTAGGCCGGCACCGGTTCCTCGCCCACGACGGTGACGTCGTAGCCGCGGCCGCCGTCGGTGAGCCCGGCGCCGGCCAGGTGCTCGACCAGCCGGGTGGCGGCCATGCCGCCGCCGACGACGACCAGGCGCTGCCGCGTCACCGTGGGCCCGCCGCCGTCGCGAGGCGGGCCTCGGAGGCCTCCTCGACGACCCGGGTCGCCGCCGCCACCCCGGTCGCCGCGGTCACCGCGGTGATCGACGCCGCGCACACCTTGAACTCCGGCATCCGGCTGGCGGGGTCGAGCGCGTCGACCGTGAGCCGGTTGACCCCGACCCAGTGGAAGGGCACGAAGACGGTGTCGGGCCGGATCGTGGGCACCACCCGCGCCGGTGCCCGCAGCGCCCCCCGGCGGGTGGCGACCTCCACGAGCCCGCCGTCGTCGACGCCGAGCCGGCCGGCGAGCATCGGGTGCAGCTCGACGAAGGGGCCGGTGTCGGGCAGCTCGCGGATGCGGCGGGTCTGGGCGCCGGACTGGTACTGCGCGAGCACCCGTCCCGTCGTCAGGTGGACCGGGTAGGCGTCGTCCACCGGCTCGGCCGGCCCGCGGTGGTCCACGACGTGGAACCGCGCGCGACCGTCGGGGTGGGCGAAGCGCTCGGTGAACATCCGCGGCGTCCCGGGGTGCGGGACGACGCCGTCCGCGTCACCGCCGTCGACCCAGGCGTCGTCGGGCGGGGCGGGGCAGGGCCAGAAGACCCCACCCTCGCGCCGCACCCGCTCCCACGTGATGCCGGAGTAGTCGGCCGGGCCGCCCGCCGAGGCGCGGCGCAGCTCGTCGAAGACCACCGCGGGGTCGGTCGAGAAGGAGCCGGGCGACCCCAGCCGCTCGGCCAGCCCGGCGAGGACGTCGAGGTCGCTGCGCACGCCGGCGGGCGGGGTCAGCGCCTGCTCGCGCAGCAGCACCCGCCCCTCGAGGTTGGTCACCGTGCCGCTCTCCTCGGCCCACTGCGTCACCGGCAGCACCACGTCGGCGAGCGCGGCGGTCTCCGACATCACCAGGTCGCAGACGACCAGCAGGTCCAGCGCCTCGAGCCGCTGCACCACGCGGGAGGCGTGGGGCGCCGAGACGACGGGGTTGGAGCCGTGCACCAGGAGGGCCCGCGGGCCCTCCTGGGTGCCCAGGGCGTCGAGCAGCTCGTACGCCGAGCGGCCGGGGCCCGGCAGCTGCGCCGGGTCGACGCCCCACACGGCGGCGACGTGCGCGCGGGCTGCGGGGTCGGTGATCGAGCGGTAGCCGGGCAGCTGGTCGGCCTTCTGCCCGTGCTCGCGGCCGCCCTGCCCGTTGCCCTGCCCGGTGAGGCAGCCGTAGCCAGACGCGCGCCGGCCCGGCAGCCCGAGGGCGAGCACGAGGTCGATCCAGGCGAGCACGGTGTCGGAGCCCTGGGCGTGCTGCTCGGCGCCGCGGGCGGTGAGCACGACCGCGCGCTCGGCAGCGACCAGGGCCGCGGCCAGCGCGCGGACGTCGTCGGCGGGCACGCCCGTGACGCGCTCGACGCGCTCGGGCCACCACGCCGCCACGGCGTCGCGGACCGCCTCGAAGCCGACGGTGCGGGTGGCGACGTACTCCTCGTCGACGCCGCCGGCGGCCACGACGCAGTGCAGCAGGCCGAGCGCGAGGGCGAGGTCGGTGCCCGGCACCGGCTGCAGGTGGTCGTCGGCGCGCTCCGCCGTGGGGGTGCGACGCGGGTCGACCACCACGACGCGCCCGCCCCGCTCGCGGAGCCGGTCGAGGTGGCGTGCGGCCGGCGGCATGGTCTCGGCGAGGTTGGAGCCGACCAGCACGAGCAGGTCGGTCTGCTCGAGGTCGGCGAGGGGGAAGGGCAGGCCGCGGTCGACCCCGAAGGCGCGGGTGCCGGCGGAGGCGGCCGAGCTCATGCACCAGCGGCCGTTGTAGTCGACCTGGCTGGTGCGCAGCGCGACCCGGGCGAACTTGCCCAGCGCGTAGGCCTTCTCGTTGGTCAGCCCGCCGCCGCCGAAGACCGCCACCCCGTCGGGCCCGTGGGCGGCCTGCACCCGGCGGATGCCGTCGGCGACCACGTCGAGGGCCTCGTCCCACTCGGCGGCGCGCCACTCCCCCGTGCTGCGGTCGCGGAGCAGCGGCGTGGTGAGCCGCTCCCGGCTGCCGACGAGGCCACCGGCCGACCAGCCCTTGCGGCACAGCGCGCCCTCGTTGACCGGGTGCTCCCACGAGGTCACTTCCGCTCGCCCACCTCGCGTCGTGGGACGCGCGACCGTCATCCCGCACTGCAGGGAGCAGTAGGGGCAGTGCGTGCGCGTGGGGCCCGCGGGGCGGCCGGTGGGTCGCGGCATCAGACCCCCGCCTGCCCGAGGACCGACGAGCGCCGGGCGTAGACGGCGTACGTCACCGCGGCGCAGACCAGGTAGTAGGCGGTGAAGACGACGAACGCCGTCTCGACCGCGCTGACCGGGTCGTCGATCCAGGGGGCGCCGAACATCATCGGGATGCCGAAGCCGCCGAGGGCGCCGACCGCGCCGATCACGCCGAGGGCGGCGGAGCACTCCTTCGTGGCCGCGGCCAGCGCAGCGGTGCGCTCGGCGCTGCCTGCAGCGGTGCCCTGCTCGGCGCGGTGGCGCCAGATGACCGGCACCATCCGGAAGACCGCGCCGTTGCCGATGCCCGTGGCGGCGAAGACGAAGAGGAAGGCGCCGAGGAAGAGCGGGAACCACGCCGCGTTGGCCTCGGCGACCGCGACCGACTGCTCCGGGTTGGGCGCGAGCCGGGTGAGGGTCCACAGCACCACCAGCGTGCCGAGCACCAGGCCGCCGAAGGAGGCGAGCGTGACCCGCGCGCCGCCCAGGCGGTCGGCCAGCCAGCCGCCGAAGGGCCGGGTGAAGGAGCCGACGAGCGCGCCGAGGAAGGCGTAGTAGGCGAAGTTGACCCCCGCACCGGCGCCGTCGGGGGTGGGGACGAAGAAGTTCAGCTTGATCAGCAGCGGCATGGCGGCGGAGTAGCCGATGAAGGAGCCGAAGGAGCCGACGTAGAGGAACGAGACCAGCCACGTCTGGGGTCGCACCACCACGCCCAGCTGCTCACGGGGGCGCGAGGAGGCGACGGCCAGGTTGTCCATGGCGGCGTAGGCCGCGACCGCGGCCACCACCGCCAGGGCGGCGTAGAGCCACCCCGCGCGCTCGAGGTGGAGGCCACCGTCCGAGGCCTGGACCAGGCCGAAGAGGCCCGCACCGCCCACGAGGACGGGCAGGAGGAGCTGGATCACCGCCACGCCCAGGTTGCCCCCCGCCGCGTTGAGGCCGAGGGCCGCCCCCTTCTCCGCGGTGGGGTAGAAGAAGTTGATGTTGGCCATCGAGCTGGCGAAGTTGCCGCCGCCGAGGCCGGCCGTCGCCGCGATCAGCAGGAACGCCCAGTAGGGGGTCGTCGGGTCCTGCACGGCCCAGACGAAGAGCAGCGTCGGCACCAGCAGGAGGAGTGCGCTGGTGACGGTCCAGTTGCGACCGCCGAAGCGGGCCACGGCGAAGCTGTAGGGCAACCGGATCAGCGCGCCGACCAGGTTGGGCGCCGCCACGAGCACGAAGAGCTGCTGGGCGCTGAAGTCGAACCCCGAGGCCACCAGCAGGGCCGCGCTCACGCTCCAGATCAGCCAGACCGAGAAGCCCAGGTGCTCGGCGAAGATCGACCACACCAGGTTGCGCCGGGCGACCGGCCGACCGGTGGACGCCCAGAAGTCGGGGTCCTCGGGCCGCCAGTCCTCGATCCACCGGCCGGTGCGGCGCGAGCCGGCGGCGCTCGGTGTTGCGGGGGCTGCGGTGGTGGTCGCGGTGTCGGCGGGGCGGGCCGGGGGCGCCACGGAGTGGTCGAGGGTCACGGTGGCTCCTGCGGGAGGTCGGGGTCGGTGCGACCGACCCTCGCCCTCCCGTGTTGCGCCGGCCCGACGGCCGGCCTCACCGAGGTGTCAACTTCTCCTCACGGCCTCACACGGGCCGGTGACCGTCCTCGCCGACGTCGCCGGGTGACCCGTCGCGCGCGGCTCAGCGCCCCCGCATCGTCGCGACCGCCACGACGTTGGCGAGGACGACGACCGCGGTGCCGACGAGCTCGTGGCCCGCGGGCACCTGGTGGAGCAGGACCACGCCGACGACGACCGCCAGCACCGGGTGCACGCTCGACAGCACGCCGAAGGCGCGCGGCGGCACCGACCCCAGGGCGGTGAGGTCGAGCGCGTACGGCACGACCGAGCTGAGCACCCCGGACGCCACGGCGGCGAGCAGCACCCACGGGCCCGGGCGCTCCACCACCAGCACCGCCACCAGCGCCGGCGCCGTCAGCAGGGCGGCGCACCCCGAGGCAGCGGCCGTCGCCTGCAGACCCGGCAGGCGGGTCCCGACCAGCCGGCCGAGGGCCAGGACGACCTCGGCTCGGGTGCCGCCGTCGGCCCCGGGCTCGACGGCGAAGGAGTCGGTGAAGGCGTGGATGAGGGCGAGCCCCCGGCCACCCGACGTCCGGGTGGCCACCGGGGCGGGCTCGACCCAAGCGCCGCGGTCGACCACGGTGCAGGTCACCTGGCCACGCTCGCCGAGGTGCGCGGCCAGCTCGAGCGCGTTGGGCCGGTCCGCTCGGGCCGCGGTCTCCCGGGTGTCGTAGGCGTGCTCGACGACGTTGGCGAGCAGCTCGCCCACGGCGTGCTCGCCGGCGACCAGGTCCGCGTCGGCGACCCCCAGCTCGGTGAGCCACGCGACGAAGTCGTGGCGGGCCTGCGTCGCGGTGTCGACAGTGGCGGGGCCCTGACGATGCAGCGGCGCGGAGGCTGGCACGCGCTGCGCGGCCAGCAGGGTGATGTCGTCGCTGTGCCCCGTGTGCCGCGTCAGCAGCTCGAGGGTGACCTCGCAGATGCGCTCGGTCACGCTGCCCGCTTCGCGACCGAGCAGCAGCTCGGGCCGCCGGGCGTTGGCCGCGACCCGGGCCAGGTCCGCCGACGCGACGTCCACCGAGGTGCCCGGCCGCTCCAGGATGCCGTCGGTGTAGAGCAGGAGCGTGTCGCCCTGCCCGAGCTCGACCTCGCCCTGCTCAACGCTGGTGGTCCCGACCGCGGCGACACCGAGCGACCGAGCTCACGGCCGAAGCCGGAGCGCTTGACCCCGCCGAAGGGCAGCTCGGCGCCCTCGGCGCCGACGCCGTTGACGAAGACCATGCCGACGTCGAGCTGCTCGGCCACGCGGCGGGCCTGCTCCGGGTCGGTGGTGAACACGTAGGACCCCAGGCCGTACGACATGTCGTTGGCGATCTGCTCGCCGCCGCCGCCCGGCTCGAGGCCGGCGCCGCGGTGCAGGCCCGCGGTCGGGTCGAGCGGGTGACGATCGCGGCGCCGACGGTGACGCTGACCGACGTGGTCGCGCCGTTCGTGGCGACGATGTCGCCCGACGACCCCGTCGTGGACGTGCGGCCCGCCGACGCCTCCGACCCGGCCGAGGTCCTGCGCGCCGGCGCCGACCTCATCGGCACCCAGCGCCCGCCCGCACCTTTCCGGTCCCGCCCGCTCGCGGTCCTGCCGGTGTGGGCCTACGTCCGCGCGGACCACCCCTGGGCGGCTCGCCGCTCGGTCACCCTCAGCGAGCTCGTGGTGCAGCCGCTGGTGCTGCTGCCGCCCCACTTCACCGCCCGGGAGGCGGTCGACGCAGCGGTCGGCGCGGCGGGCGCGTCGTACGCCTCGGTCGTCGAGGCCGCCAACGGCACCGTCGCACAGGCCCTGGCCGCGTCGGGCCGGGGCGTCGCGGTGGTCTCCGACGACCCCCGGCACGACCTGGTGCCCCTCGCGGTCGACCCCGCGGATGCGTGAACCGCTTCATGAGTACCCGGTTGAAGAACCTGACTGCCGCTGAACGTGAGCGCCTCTCGATAAAGGTCGTGCGCGCCAATCGCGAGCTCAGCATGCGCGGAGCGATCAAGGAATACTCGCTCCGCAACGCTCACCACTTCGGCCTGGTGCTGCTGGCGATGTGTGGCGTCAGGATCGACGGACTGGCGTGACCAGCACGGCCCGACCGATCGCCGACTGAGAGCCCAAATCGGTCGGAGCAGCTTGCTGTGGCTAGATTCGCGGAACTCAGGGCACCAACACGACGAGGAGTGTTTGCTGGTGAGCGCAAGCCAGGCACGTTCGCTCATCGAGCAATGGCATGCCTACATCGCAGTCGAGCAGACTCTCTCGGACCGGGAGGCCGACCGGCGCTCCGCGGAGCTGACGGAGAAGACTGCTGAGCTGCTCGCGGCTGGAGGGGCCGATCGGCGGGCTCTCCTCGACGCCTTCGCCGGGGAGGACGGCCTTGCCGGTGCCATCGGAACCGCCCTGCTCCCACCCCCAGCCCGACGCGTTCTCGACCCCGACGGGTTCCGACGCCACCCCGAGGTCGCCTTCGAGGCCACCGAACTGCCTCTCAGCACGGCCCTCTGCCTGCCGGTCGCCGACGAGATGGTCGACCACGACGGGTTCCGCGCCGACCCGCTGGCCTGGACCGGGTCGTGGTTCGCCGGCTCCCCCGCAGTCGCGAGAACAGAACGGACCACCTTCCGGTGGCCGACGCGTCACGACGGCCATCCCCTGACATTCGTAGCCCAGGTCGACTTGGCAGCAGAGTCCGCCAACCAGGGCTTCGAGGAGTACGGCACCACCGGCCTCCCGGACGACGGCGTTCTGCAGTTCTTCCATGATCTGGAGACGTACGGCGACGACGACGACACCGACCCGTCGGCCTGGGCGGTGCGGTGGATGCCCCCCTTCATGCCCGACGAGCTCGTCGTGGCCGATCCCCCCAAAGGCATGGATCCACTACCGGCTGTGCCCATCAACGCGCAGACCAACCTCACCGCACCCGACCTGGACGACACCCGGCGCAGGTCCTGGCCAGCCGCAGACGTCGAGCGCTATGACCGGGCCCGCGACTGGCTAGAGCTCTCCGCAGCCGAAGCGAACATGATGGCCTCCAGCCCCGGAACCGCGCTCACCCCCTGGCACGACGAGTTCGTGCCCCCGACCGAGGTCTCACGGCTGGGCGGACACCCATTCACCGCCACCACCCCACGGCTGCACGAGGTCCTGCACAAGCATCTGCCCCTGTCGTCCGGCGACCGTCACACGTTGCTGCTCGACCTCAACCCACTCCAACTCGACGCTCACGTCCCCGCCTCAGAACAGTGGTTCCACGGCGGGGGACACCTGGAGGTCTGGATAGGGGCCAACGCCCTGGCCACTCGCGACTTCGACAGCTGCTGGAGCTTCATCCGTACGGGCTGAGCAGAGGTGACGCTCGCCGCTCACACTGCAAACCGTGGACCTCACCCGCGTCTCGAACGGGACAGACGCACGGACCGACACGCGCCGGGCGACCGCTTGCCGAGCTTGTCGGAAGCTGCATCGAGGAGTCCCCTCCTGACGCAGAGTGGGGTTGCGGCCCCCGGCGCGTGTCCGAGGGCGGGAAGCCAGTCGTCGAGGTTCGAGGTCGCTGACGTTCATCGACCGGCCCTGTCGAGCAAACGGTCCGCCGCGGTAGTTGAGCTGAACCACATCGTCCTCTCATGCCGATGTGCGGGCGTTCCGGGGGCCCGGTCATGCCTAGGCTTGGTCTGTGCGCGTCCTAGGTCTCAGCGTCCAAGCCGCCGCGGTGGCCGTGGTACTCGGCGCGTTGGCCGGCTTGCTGTACGTCTGGGCTCCGTGGGGAGGCGATGCGAATCCCTGCACCACGTTGAGGAACGGCACTGAGGCGTGTATGCCGATGGTCGTCGTTCCCCCGCCGCTGTGGGCCTGTTTCGCTTTCGGCTGCGGCGGTGCTCTCGTAGCACTGATTGCCGTGGCTGCGGCAGCGAACGTGCACCGACGTGTCAACGCGCTTTGACCGTCCGCCCCTCGCCAGCCCCCCGGCGTGCCCTGCGCCCCTCTGAGTAGCCGCGTTCAGGCGAGTGAATTCAAGCCACACGGCGGTGGTGGCCAGTGGCAAGGCCCAGCTAGTGTCGCCAATTGTGACCTCGAAAGTGAATCGGAGTTTCACCGGAGTTTCACCGGAGCCGAGTCCGCGGGGCCATCAACCACGAAGGCCCCCGACCACGTTTTCCCTGGTCAGAGACCTGTCACGGAGCCGCCTGTCGGAATCGAACCGACGACCTTCTCATTACGAGTGAGACGCTCTACCGACTGAGCTAAGGCGGCGCGCTGCCCGGGTCGACAGCGTCGGTCCGGGCAACCCGAGGAGGATAACGGACCCGGAGGCGGCGGGCGAAACCGGCGCACCCAGCTCGCCGCCGCGCTCGACGGGTCCGGTCTCGAGACGGGCCATCGGCGCGTCCCGGCCCCCTCGGAGGGGTGGTCAGGCGACGAGCTGGTGGCCCTCACGGGTCGCGGTCGCCGGCTGCTCGAGGTGGGTCTGCTCGGCGCCGCACCAGCAGGTGAAGGAGACCGCCAGGCCGCCCTCGGCGCGGGTGGCACCGGTGAACATGCTGGGGAAGACCAGCTGGTCGCGGTCGCAGCTGCTGCAGTGGTGGACGAACATCATGGTGGTGACTCCCCTCGGTCGCGGCACGGTGCCTGATGCCTCCATTCTGGATCCGTCCCAGCCACAGGGGTAGCCTCTTTTGTCGATGTGACCTCGAGGCTCGACCTATGGTTGACGCATGCTGTCGCTGCACCAGCTCCGCTGCTTCCTCGCCGCCTACGAGCGCGGCTCGCTCACCGCCGCCGCCGAGGCGCTCGGCTACGCCCAGCCGTCGGTCAGCGAGCAGATCCGCTCGCTCGAGCGGACCGTCGGCACCGACCTCTTCGTCCGGGTCGGGCGCGGCGTCGTGCCGACGGAGACTGCCGAGACCCTCCGGCCGTACGCCGAGCGCGCGCTCGCCGCGGCGGAGGACGCCCGGCGGGCGGCTCGCGCCGCGACCGCGCTCGAGACCGGCACCATCCGCTTCGGGATGTTCGGCGCGGCGCGGCTCTACGCCGGCGCCGGCCTGGTGGCCGACGTGCTCGCGCGCCACCCCGGCGTACGGGTCGAGCTGGTGGGCCAGAACTCCTCCGAGGTGCAGGAGGACCTGCGGCGCGGGCGGCTCGAGGCCGCGATGATCTCGGTGCCGGCCCTCACCGCCGAGGGCATGCACGTCACACCCGTCGCGCGCGACGAGCTGGTCTACGTCAGCGCCGACCCCGAGCGCACGGCCTCCCCCGTCACCGCGCACCGCTTGGCGCAGGCGCAGCTGGTGATGCCCGAGACCACCTGGCGCGCGACCGACTCCATCCGCACCGTCCTGCGGCAGTGGCTGCTCGAGACCGGCAAGAACCCCGTCACCCGCATCGAGGTGGAGGACGTCGAGACCGCGATCGAGCTGGTCGGGATGGGCCTGGCCGACACCGTCGTGCCCAAGGGCGCCGTCGAGCAGCTGCTCCCCCGGCTCGCCCCGCGGGCCTCGTGGGCCTCGCTGCGACCCCGGCAGTTCGACACCCTCGCGATCGTCAACCGCAGCAACGCGACCCTGTCACCTGCGGCCGACCTGATGATCGAGCTGGCCACGAAGCGGATCCAGGAGATCTGCGAGCCCGTCTAGGTCAGCAGGACAGCCCGTCCTCGGGCACCGTGCCCTCGACGAGGTAGGCCTCCACCGCGGTGTCGACGCACTCGTTGCCGGCGTTGTAGCCGGTGTGGCCGTCGCCGTCGCGGCTGACGAGCACACCCGACTCGAGCTGCTCGGCCATCGCGACGGCCCAGTCGTAGGGGGTGGCGGGGTCGCGGGTCGTGCCGACCACCACGATCGGGGCGGCGCCGGGGGCGTCGATCACGGGCTCCTCGACGGTCTTCTCGACCTCGATGCCGCCGCACCCGGTCAGGCTCCAGGCGAAGACCTCGCCGAAGGTGGGCGAGGCCGCCTCGAAGGCCGGCACCTGGCTCGGCACCTCCGAGGCCGGGATGGCAGAGGGGTCGTCGAGGCAGTTGATCGCGTAGATCGCCTCGGCGGAGTTGTCGGTGTAGCCGTCGCCGCCGCGGGAGGTGTAGAGGTCGGAGAGCTGCAGCAGCACCGACCCGTTGCCCCGCTGGGCGGCCTCGAGCGCCTGGGTGAGCACGAACCAGTAGTCGCGCGCGTAGAGCGGCGCGACGATGCCGTAGAAGGCGTTGCCCACGTCGAGCACGCGGTCGCCCTGCGCCGGCAGCGGCTCGGCGTCGACCGCCTCGACCACGCCCGTGATGCTCGCGACGACCTCCTCGACGCTGCCGCCGAGCGAGCAGTCCTGCGCCACGCAGTCCTCGGCGTAGGCACGCAGCGCCCGCTCGAATCCCTCGGCCTGGCCGAGGTTGAGCTCCCGGGTCGTCAACGTCGGGTCGATCGCGCCGTCGAGCACGAAGCGGCCGACCCGCTCGGGGAAGAGGTCGGCGTAGGTCGCGCCGAGCTTCGTGCCGTAGGAGGCGCCGAAGTAGTCGAGCTCGGCCTCACCCAGCGCCGCGCGGAGGACGTCCATGTCGCGCGCCGCCTCGACGGTCGTCACGTGCGCCGCGAGGTCGCCGGAGCGCTCCGCGCAGCCCTGGCCGATCGTCTCGACCCAGCCGAGGTAGGCGTCGCGCTCGGCCGCGGTGTCGGGCGAGGGGTCCTCGGCGACGTAGTCGTCGAGCTGGGCGTCGGTGAGGCAGTCGACCGGCGCGCTCTCGCCGGTGCCACGAGGGTCGAAACCGACCACGTCGTAGGCGTCGAGCAGCGGCTGGCGGAAGACCGCCCCCGCCTGCGCGGCGTACGACGTGCCGGGCGCGCCGGGCCCGCCCGGGTTGACGACCAGGCTGCCCACGCGCGCCGCGGGGTCGGCGGCGGCCACCCGGAGCAGCGCGAGGTCGATGGTCTCGCCCTCCGGGTCGGCGTAGTCGAGCGGCACGGTGAGGGTCGCGCACTCGTGGTCGCCGCAGGGCTCCCACGTCGGCTCCTGGGAGTAGAACTCCGCGAGCGCCGGGTCGGGCGGCTCGGTCGCCCCCGCCTCGGGCGTCGGGCTCGCCGTGGCCGACGGGGTCGCGGCCGCGGGGTCCGGCTCGGCCGGGTCGGACCCGCCGGTGAAGAGCCCCAGCGCCGTGAGCGCGGCGGCCGCGACGAGCGCCACCACCAGCACGATGGCGACGACCTTGCGCGTCGTGGTCATCGACGTCCCCCCTCGGGCAGCTGCAGCGCCACCATCATCGACTCCAGCGCGAGCATGACAGGCACGTTGAACTCCAGCATCTGCTCGCGGGCCGCGAAGATCGCGCCGATGCGGCGCAGGTGGCCCTCCGGCGTGCTGCGCCGGGCGAGCTCCTCGACGTCGGCCCGGGCGTCCTCGTTGACCAGCGTGCCCGGCGCACCGGAGGCCACCGCGATCGCGTCGCGGTAGACCGAGACGAGGTCCATCAGCCCGCGGTCGACCACGTCGAGGTGGCGGCGCTTGGCCCGGGTCTTCTGCGACTTCTCCAGCTCGCGGAGGGCGGGGGCGTACTCGCGCGGGCGGCGGCCCCGCTCGACCACGCCGTAGGAGGCGTCGAGGTCGACCTTCTCGCGGCTGTCCAGCTCGTCGGTGAGCGCCTCGGCCTCGGCCTTGGCGGTGTCGTTGAGCACGGTGGCGGCCGACATCGCCGCCCCCAGGCTCGTGAGCCGCAGCGGCAGGGCGACGACGTCGCGGCGCCGGTTGCGGGTGGCCTCGTCGCGCGCGAGGGCGCGCGCCCGGCCGATGTGGCCCTGGCTGGCCCGGGCCGCGTGGTCCGCCACGGCGGGGTGGACTCCCTCGGTGCGCACGAGGAAGTCGGCGACGTCGCCGGCCGACGGCGTGGTCAGGGTGACCAGGCGGCAGCGCGAGCGGATGGTCTGCAGGACGTCCTCGGTGGTGGGCGCGCAGAGCATCCAGACCGTGCGCTCGGTCGGCTCCTCGATCGCCTTGAGCAGCGCGTTGCACGCCTGGTCGGTGAGGCGGTCGGCGTCCTCGACGACCAGCACCTGCCACTTGGTGCCGACCGGGGCCAGGGCGGCGCGGCGCACCAGCTCGCGCACCTCGTCGACGCCGATCGAGAGCTTCTGCGTGCGCACGACGGTGACGTCGGGGTGGGAGCCTGCCAGCACCGTGCGGCAGTCCTGGCAGTCGCCGCAGCCGCGCTCGCCGCACTGCAGCGCGGCCGCGAAGGCGACCGCGGCGTTGGAGCGGCCCGAGCCCGGCGGGCCCGTGAAGAGCCAGGCGTGGGTCATGCCGTGGCCCGCGGTCGCCGGCCGCAGCGCGTCGACCACCGTGCGCTGGCCGACCAGCGTCGCCCAGACCGCCGGGACCACCGTCGTGCCGTCGGCGCGCTGCGCGATGCCCGCGGTGGGGGCCGTGCGCGCAGCCGGGCCGGCCGGCGCCACGGCGCTCACGCCCGCTCCCGGAGCACGGCCCGCACCAGCAGCGGCTCGAGCGCGCGGCGCAACTCGTCGGTGATCTCGGCGGGTGGGCGGGTCGCGTCGACGACGAGGTAGTGCTCGGGATCGGCCGCGGCCATGTCGAGGAAGGCCTGCCGCACCCGGTGGTGGAAGTCGAGCGACTCCTGCTCGATGCGGTCGCGCGAGGTGAAGCGGCCGAGCCCGTCGGCCGGGTCGAGGTCGAGCACCACGGTGAGGTGCGGCCGCAGGTCGCCGGTCGCCCAGCGGGCCACCTGCTCGACCTCGGCGACCGCCAGGCTGCGGCCGGCGCCCTGGTAGGCCAGCGTGGAGTCGACGTAGCGGTCGGTGACGACCACCTCGCCCCGCTCCAGCGCGGGTCGCACCAGCGTCTCGACGTGCTCGGCCTTGTCGGCGGCGTAGAGCAGAGCCTCGGTGCGGTCGGCGAGCGCGCCGGTCTCAGGGCTCAGCACGATGCGGCGCAGCTCGACGCCGACCGGGGTGTCGCCGGGCTCGAAGGTGAGCCGGACCGTGTGGCCCGTGGTCTCCAGCCAGTCGCGCAGGGCGCGCGCCTGGGTCGACTTGCCCGAGCCCTCGCCGCCCTCGAAGCAGACGAAGACCCCACGCTCGGCGTACGCGCCGCTCACTTCTTCGCGGCCGCCTTCGTCGTCTTCTTCGCGGTCGTCTTCTTGGCCGCCGCCTTCTTCGCAGGGGCCTTCTTGGCGGCGGCCTTCTTGGCCGGCGTCTTCTTCGCGCCCTTCTTGCCCGTCGCCGGGCCCTTGGCGCGGCGCTCGGCCAGCAGCTCGGCGGCACGCTCCAACGTGATGGCCTGGACGGTGTCGTCGCGACGCAGGGTGGCGTTGTACTCGCCGTCCGTCACGTACTCGCCGAAGCGGCCCGCCTTGACCACGACCGGCTGACCCGAGACCGGGTCGGTGCCGAGCTCCTTGAGCGGCGCGGCCGCGGCGGCCCGACCGCGCTGCTTGGGCTGGGCGTAGATCGCGAGCGCCTCGTCGAGGGTGATCGTGAGCAGCTGCTCCTCGGAGGTCAGCGACCGCGAGTCGGTGCCCTTCTTGAGGTAGGGCCCGTAGCGGCCGTTCTGCGCCGTGATCTCGACACCCTCGGCGTCGGTGCCGACCACGCGCGGCAGCGAGAGCAGCCGGACCGCGTCGTCGAGGGTGACGGTCTCGAGCTGCATCGACTTGAAGAGCGAGCCGGTGCGCGGCTTGGCGGACTTGGGTGCGTCGTCGGGCAGCAGCTCGGTGACGTAGGGGCCGTAGCGGCCGTTCTTCGCGACCACGACGTTGCCGGTCTCCGGGTGGCGCCCGAGCTCGCGCTCCTCGCCTGCGGGGTTGGCCAGCAGCTCCTTGGCCTTCTCGAGCGTCAGCTCGTCGGGCGGCAGGTCGTCGGGCACGTTGGCCCGCACCGCGGCCGGGGTGCCGTCGTCGCCGGGACCCTCGAGGTAGGGGCCGTACTTGCCGACGCGCAGCTGGATGCCGGAGTCCTCGCCACCGACGGGGAAGGTCGCGAGCTCCTTGGCGTCGATGTCGCCGAGCTCGTTGACCAGCGTCTTGAGGCCCTGCACGTCGCCGGAGCCGAAGTAGAACTCGGCGAGCTCGGAGTTGCGCGCCTTGCGGCCGGCCGCGATCTCGTCGAGCACGTCCTCCATCTGCGCGGTGAACTCGTAGCTCACCTGGCGCGGGAAGTGCTCCTCGAGCAGCCGGGTGGCGGAGAAGGCGATCCACGCCGGCACGAGTGCGTTGCCCTTCTTGAAGACGTAGCCGCGGTCGACGATCGTCTTCATGATCGAGGCGTACGTCGAGGGGCGGCCGATCTCGCGCTCCTCCAGCTCCTTGACGAGCGTGGCCTCGGTGTAGCGCGAAGGGGGCTTGGTCTCGTGGCCGGCGGCCGTCACCGAGGCGGCCGTGAGGGCGGCGCCCTGCGCGAGCTGGGGCAGGCGCGACTCGGCGTCGTCGGAGTCGCCCGCGTCGTCGCGGCCCTCGACGTAGGCCTTGAGGAAGCCGTGGAAGGTGAGGGTGCGACCGCTGGCGGAGAAGACGACGTCCTCGCCGCTGGCCGCCCGCCCGCCGAGCCGCACGGTGACGGTGTTGCCGACCGCGTCCTTCATCTGGGAGGCGACCGTGCGCATCCAGATCAGCTCGTAGAGGCGGAACTGCTCGCCGGTCAGGCCGGTCTGCGCGGGGGTGCGGAAGGTGTCGCCTGCCGGCCGGATCGCCTCGTGCGCCTCCTGGGCGTTCTTGACCTTCGAGGCGTAGGTGCGCGGGGCGTCGGGGACGTACTCGGCGCCGTAGAGCTCGCGCACCTGCTCGCGCGCCGCCGCCACCGCGCCCGCCGAGAGCGTGGTGGAGTCGGTGCGCATGTAGGTGATGTGGCCGTTCTCGTAGAGGCGCTGCGCGACCGACATGGTCACGCTGGCGCTCATGCCGAGCTTGCGGCTGGCCTCCTGCTGCAGCGTGGTCGTGCGGAAGGGGGCGTAGGGCGAGCGGCGGTAGGGCTTGGACTCGACCGAGCGCACCTCGAAGGCGGTGTCGCGCAGCGCACCGGCGAGGTCCTCAGCGCGGGCGCGGTCGAGGTGGACGACCTTGCCTTGGGCGCCGGCCTTGAGCAGGCCGTCGCTGCCGAAGTCGGCGCCCCGCGCGACCCGGGCCTCGTCGACGGAGTGCACCTTGGCCGCGAACATCCGCGGCTCGTGGCCGCTGCCGGCGTCGAAGGTGCCCTCGAGGTCCCAGTAGGAAGCGACCTTGAACCGCATGCGCTCACGCTCGCGGTCGACGACCAGGCGGGTCGCGACCGACTGCACCCGCCCGGCGGAGAGCCCGCTCATCACCTTGCGCCACAGGACCGGGGAGACCTCGTAGCCGTAGAGGCGGTCGAGGATGCGGCGCGCCTCCTGGGCCTCGACGAGATCCATGTCGAGCTCGCGGGGGTTCTCCGCGGCGGCGATGATCGCCGGCTTGGTGATCTCGTGGAAGACCATCCGCTTGACCGGGATGCCCTTCGGCTTGAGCTCGTCGAGCAGGTGCCACGCGATGGCCTCGCCCTCGCGGTCCTCGTCGGTGGCGAGGAAGAGCTCGTCGGCGTCCTTCAGCAACGACTTGAGCTTCTTGATGTGGTCCTTCTTGCTGCGCGGCACGACGTAGTAGGGCTCGAAGCCGTTCTCGACGTCGACCGCGAGCCGGCCCCACGCCTTGTCCTTGATCTTGGCCGGGGTGTCGGCGGCGTTCATCGGGAGGTCGCGGATGTGGCCGATCGAGGACTCGACGACGTAGCCCGACCCCAGGAACCCGCCGATCTTCTGGGCCTTGGTGGGGGACTCGACGATCACCAGCTTGTGTGCCACGTGTGCTCTACGACCTCGCCTCTCGCGGATCCGTCGGAGTGACGGCTGTCCGCCGGTCACGGTAGCGCGTCGCGGCGACGCCCCCCGGCTCGTGGTGCCCCGGGCGGCCGGAGCGGGCCAGGAGCGCCGCCCCCGCCTGTGGACGAGGGCGCTGGCGCGGCGACCTGTGGAGGACGCCCGAGGCCGGGCGCTGGGCGGGCCACGGTGGGCACCCCGACCCCGAGGAGGACCTGTGACCCACCCGCTGTGGCCCGACCCGCCCCCGCCGGCGTGGTACGACGAGCCCTGGCCGCCGCCCGAGCCTGCGCCGCCGTGGCACGCCGGGGGCTGGCCGCACCGCAGCGACGCCGACGGCGAGCTCGACGACGCCGTGGTGCGCCACCTGGTCTTCCTGGGCGGCCGCCTGGTCGAGACCTGGTCGGAGCCGGCCGAGGAGACCCGCTGGGCGTCGACCGCCCGACGCCTGGCCGTCGAGCGCGACCGCCGCGCACTGCCGCCGCCCCCGCCGCCGCCCCCGCTGTGGGCGCAGGTGCAGACCTGGCTCGCCGTCCGCGTCGGCGGACGGGCGGCCCTCGACCGCCTCGACGACCGCGCGCTGACGGCAGGACCGGACGGGACCGACGCGCTGGACCACGACGACCTCCTCCTGCCCACCACCGACGGCGAGGCCCGCGAGCGTCTCGAGCTCGTGGCCGACCTGCTGGGTCACGTCGCCGAGATGCACTTCGACGCCGAGGTCGGCGTCGCGATGCGGCGTGCCCTGGTGCGCACCCACGCCGAGGACGCGAGCGTCGTCGGCGACGCCCGCAGCGCGACCCATCTGGCGGGCGGGATCGCGTGGGCGGTGACGCGGGCCAACGGCCTGCTCGGCACGCAGCGCGCCGGGGCCGTCGCGCAGGTGCCCGCGCGCCGGCTGCAGGAGTCGCTCGCGCTGCGCAGCAGCCCGGCCGAGCTCGGGCGGCGCACGCAGCGCGCCCTGCTCGGCTTCCGCTCGCACGGTGACGACCGGCCGCCGCGCGGCTCGGGGGCACCCGACCTCCTCGCACTGGGCGACCCGCTGCTGCTCACCGGCGCGACCCGGGCTCGCCTGCTGCGGCTGCGCGACCGGGCGCGCGAGGCAGAGCTCGCCGAGGCCGGGGAGCCGGGTCGTCCCGGCGCGGCGGCCGGGGGCGGGGTGGACGAGGGAGGCCGTCAGACCCCGAGGTAGCCCTGGGCGACCAGCTCGCGGACCACGGGGAGGTAGGTCGCCCGCGTGGCGCCGGGGTCGCGCTCGAGCAGCTGGGCCAGCGCGTCGAGCACCTGCCCGACGGTCAGGTCGCCGTCGCAGGCACCGACGAGGGCGGCCTCGACGGTGTCGGCGGTGCGCGCCCGCCGGAAGCCCAGCTGCTGGCGCAGCACGACGGTCTCGGGGTCCTCCGCGCCGACGGCGCCCAGGGTCTCCTGGCGCACGTCGGCCCGGGCCACCAGCCGCGTCGCCGCGAGCACGTCGTCGTCGCCGAGCGCCGCGGCGAGCCCGGCCGAGGTGGCCCACGCCGCGATCGCGGGCGCGATCGGCTGCTCCACCTCGAAGGGCCACTCGAGCAGGTCGACCACGCGGCCGCCGGGCTCCGAGCCGGTCCGGCGTCGCAGGTCCACCCACCCGAAGCCGATGGCCTCGACGCCCTGGTCCTCCAGCCACGACAGCCAGGTGTCGTAGCGCTGCGCGTAGTCGGGCCCGCCGTGGTGGCCGGCGTCCTTGAGCCACAGCTCGACGTACGCCGCCGGGTCGAGCACCTCGCGCTGCACGACCAGGGCGTCGCACTCCTCGTCGAGCCAGCCGGCGAGCCGCTCGTCCCACGGCGTGCCGTCGGCGATGACCCAGTTGGCCAGCACCTGGCACCAGCCGCCGGGGGCGAGGTGGCGCGGCGCGGCGCGCACGATGTCCTCGACCACGCGGTCGCCCGGCAGGCCGGAGTCGCGGTAGACCAGGCGCTCACCGGTGGCCGGGCTGATGACGAACGGCGGGTTGGTCGCGATGAGGTCGAACTCCTCGCCCGCCACCGGCTCGAAGTAGGAGCCCTCGCGCACCTCGACCGCGTCGGCCTCGTTGAGCGCGGCGTTGAGGCGGGCGACGCGCAGCGCCCGCCGGTTGACGTCGGTCGCCACCACCCGCCGGGCGTGGGTCGCGAGGTGCAGCGCCTGCACGCCGCAACCGGTGCCGAGGTCGAGCGCGCGCTCGACCGGGTGGCGCAGCGTGAGCTGCGCCAGGGACGTCGAGGCGGAGCTGATGCCGAGCACGTGGTCGGCGCCGACCCGCGTCGGAGCGCCGTCGAGCCCCGGCGTGAGGTCGCTGACGACCCACAGCGCCCGGTCGGCGCCGCCGGCCCCGGCCCCGTCGGCGGCGGAGTAGGGCCGCACGTCGAGGCGGGCGGCCACCTGGCCGACGCTGCGCTCGAGGATGCCCTCCGCGGCGAGGCGGTCGACCAGCCCGGGCAGCGCGGCCTCGGCCTCGGCGGCCGCGACCGGCGCCTGCAGCAGGAACAGCCGCGTCAGCGTCTCCAGCGGCGACCCGCCGCCGGTGCGGCGCAGGCCGGGCGTCGTCTCGTTGCGCCCGAGCGCCGCGTGGGCGGTCGGGCCCAGCAGCGCGGCGACCGCCTCGACGGTGAAGTCGGCCTCCTGCAGCGCCTCGCGCAGGCGGCGGGGCAGGTCGCGGGCGGCGGGGGTCGACGGGTCGGCGGGGCTCACGCGAGGAGCGTACGGCGCACGCGGCGCCCCCCCGCCGCGCACTGGCCCGATCGGGCCAGGGCGAGGTGGCCCACCTGGGCCACTCCGTCACCCGGTCGGCCAGTTGGGTCCCACAACTGCCCGGGACCACCTCCACGGGTGGGACCGTGCCGGTGGAGGGAAACAACTGATCGGCGTGCGCTGGACGGCGGCCTGGCTGCGCCCCTGGGGGAGGGAACCACCACCGCGCCCTGCGCGCGCTCCTGTCCACCGCGACCGCCGGCGTGGTCGTCGGCGGCGCCGTCCTCGGCGTCACCACCGTCCCGGCCGGCGCAGCTCCGGCCGCGGCGGTCGCGTCGGCGGCCGCGCCGACCGTCTCCGGCGCCGACGACCGCCTGCTCGGCCTGCAGCTGCTCGAGGTGGTCCAGCCGCCGACGCTCTCGGGCACGCCCGGGGTCGGCTCGCTGCTGACCCTCACCAGCCCGGCCTGGAGCCTGCTCGGCGTCACCGAGCAGTTCGCCTGGCTGCGCAACGGCGTGCCGATCCCCGGCGCGACCGGCTCGACCTACGTGCCCACGACTGCCGACGCCGGCGCCGTGCTCCAGGGCGTCGTCACCGGCTCGGTCCTCGGGCTGCTGCCCGTCGAGGCGGTCACCGGCGCGCTGCAGCTGCCGGGCCTGCCCGGCGACGGCACCGGCGGCACCGGCGGGGGCACCGACGGGGGCGGCGGCACGGGCGGCACGGACGGGTGCACCACCGACCCGTCCGGCCAGCTCTCGGTCCTGCAGCCGCCCCAGATCGCCGGCCTGCAGGGCGTGGGGTCCCTGCTCGTCGTGCTCGACCCGCTGTGGTCGCTGCCGGGCATCTCGATGGCCTATCAGTGGTTCTCCGGCGGCGTGCCGGTCCCCGGCGCCACGGACGAGTTCTTCGTGCCCGGTGTCGCCGAGGCCGGTCTGCCGCTCCTCGTCCGCGTCACGGGCACCCTGGCCGGGGTGCCGGTGGTCAGCACGGTCTCCGACACCGTCCTCGTGCCCCTGCTGCCCGACCAGGAGCTGAGCGCGAGCGACGCGCCGACGCTCACCCAGCCCGCGAAGGTCGGCAAGCCGGTCGTGGCCACCGACCCGACCTGGAGCACCGACGGCGTGACCGCGACCTACCAGTGGTTCGCCAACGGCTCACCGATCTCCGGCGCCACCGCGAAGTCCTTCACCCCGACCGCCGCCGAGCTCGCCAAGACCGTGCTCGTCAAGGTGACCGGCACCAAGGAGGGCTGGACCGCCAAGACCGTCGACAGCACCGGCATCGTCGTCGGCAAGGGCGACGCCCCGACCTTCACCGCGCAGCCCGGCGTCACCGGCACCCACGGCCTGGGATCGACGCTGTCCGCGACGCTCGGCACCTGGCCCGGCACCACCTCCGTCGGCGCCCAGTGGCTACGCGACGGCGTGCCGGTGGCCGGCGCCTCGGGACTGAACTACGTCGTGCAGGCGGCCGACGTCGGTCGACGGCTCTCCGTGCTCGTGACGGCCGTGAAGCCCGGCCACGAGACCGCCACCTTCACCACCACGCCGGTCGCGGTGGCCAAGACCCGCGCGAGCGCGGGCCTGCGGCTGGTCAAGGCGAAGGTGAAGAAGGGCACCCGCGCCGTCGCCGTGCTGACGCTGCGCGCCGCCGGGGTGCGTCCGGTCGGGTCTGTCACGGTCCTGGACGGCCGCCGCCGGCTCGGCACCTACCGCGTCGACGGCACCCGCTCGGTGAAGCTGCCCGTGCTGAAGCCCGGCCGCCACGCCCTCCGGGCGGTGTACGCCGGCTCCGCCACCACCGAGGGAGCGCGCTCGCGGGTCCTGGTGCTGCGCGTCACGAAGCGCTGAGCGGAGCCGCGCTGCGGCACCGGCAGGCATCACCGGGCACCGCCCGACGAGACGGCACGGCCCGACCGGGGATCCCCGGTCGGGCCGTCCGCGCGTCAGGCGTCGCCGCCCCTAGGCGTGGGGGTAGGGCGCCGTGGGGGTGTCGTGCGGCGGCACGGCCGGCTGCTGCGGGGCGACCGGCGGGGCGGCCGGCGCCGCCGGCGGGGGCGGGGGGGTGGCCCCGCTGTCGCTGTCGTCGCCGATGCTCACCGGGCGACGGCCGGAGACGACGATCGCCGCCGCGATGATCGCCACCGCCACCAGTGCGATGACGACCCCCAGGGGTCGGTTGGCGTCCTCGCCGAGGTTGACGCTGACGACCGCGCCGACGATGAGCAGGGCGACGAGGTTCATCACCTTGATCAGCGGGTTGATCGCCGGGCCGGCGGTGTCCTTGAAGGGGTCGCCCACCGTGTCGCCGATGATCGTCGCCTCGTGGGCGAGGGAGCCCTTGCCGCCGTGCACGCCGTCCTCGACGAGCTTCTTCGCGTTGTCCCACGCGCCGCCCGAGTTGGCGAGGAAGACGGCCATGAGCGTGCCCGCGCCGATCGCGCCGGCGAGGAAGCCCGCGAGCGGACCGACACCGAGGCCGAAGCCGACCGCGACCGGCGACAGGATCGCCAGGATGCCCGGCGTGGCCAGCTCGCGCAGCGAGTCGCGGGTGACGATGTCCACCACGCGGCCGTACTCCGGGCGGGAGGTGCCGGCCATGATGCCGGGGTCGTCGCGGAACTGGCGGCGCACCTCGAAGACGACCGCGCCCGCCGCCCGGCCCACCGCGTTGATGGCGAGGCCCGAGAAGAGGAACACGACCGCGACGCCGATCAGCAGGCCGACCAGGATGTCGGGGCTGAAGACGAGGAAGGTCAGGGCCTGGGCGTCCTCGGCGCGCAGGTCGGTCTCGCGCACCGCCTCGACGACCTCGCCGATGTAGGAGCCGAAGAGCGCGCTCGCGGCCAGCACCGCGGTCGCGATCGCGATGCCCTTGGTGATCGCCTTGGTGGTGTTGCCGACCGCGTCGAGCTCGGTGAGGATCTGCGCGCCCGCGGGGCTGACCTCGCCCGACATCTCGGCGATGCCCTGGGCGTTGTCGGAGACCGGTCCGAAGGTGTCCATCGCGACGATGACGCCCACCGTGGTGAGCAGGCCGCAGCCGGCGAGCGCGACGGCGAAGAGCGAGATCGACAGCGAGCCCGACCCCAGCAGGAAGGCGCCGAAGACCGCCGAGCCGATGACGAGCGTCGTGTAGACCGCCGACTCGAAGCCGACCGAGAGGCCGGAGAGGATGACGGTCGCGGGGCCCGTGAGGGAGGTCTTGGCGACGTCCTTCACCGGGCGGTGGTCGGTGCCGGTGTAGTAGCCCGTGAGCGCCAGGATCACCGCGGCGAGCACGATGCCGAGCAGCACCGCCAGCGCCGCGATCAGGGCGGGGTTGCCGTCGGGCGCGCCGCCGCCGGCGAGCAGGTCGATCGGGCTCTCCTCGCGGCCGCTCAGCTCGGAGAACGAGCTCGGCAGGTAGAGGAAGGCCAGCAGCGTGCACGCCAGCGCCCCGATGCCCGCCGAGAGGTAGAAGGCGCGGTTGATGGTGGTCAGGCCGTTCTCGCCGGCACGCGGCTTGCACAGGTAGACACCCGCGATGGCGGTCAGCGCGCCGATGGCCGGCACGAGCAGCGGGAAGACGAGCCCCTTGTCGCCGAAGGCCTGCGAGCCGAGGATCAGCGCGGCGACCAGCGTGACGGCGTAGGACTCGAAGAGGTCGGCGGCCATGCCGGCGCAGTCGCCCACGTTGTCGCCCACGTTGTCGGCGATCGTGGCGGCGTTGCGCGGGTCGTCCTCGGGGATGCCCTGCTCGACCTTGCCCACGAGGTCGGCGCCGACGTCGGCGGCCTTCGTGAAGATGCCGCCGCCCACGCGCATGAACATCGCCAGCAGCGCGGCACCGAAGCCGAAGCCCTCGAGCACGTCGGGGGCGGAGTCCTGGAAGGCGATGACGACGACGCTGGCGCCCAGCAGGCCGAGGCCGACGGTGGCCATGCCGACGACCGCGCCGGTGCGGAAGGCGACGTTCATCGCCGGGTCGCGGCCGGTCGTGTTGGCAGCCGCGGCGACGCGGAGGTTGGCGCGCACCGCCAGCGACATCCCGAGGTAGCCGATCGCGGCGGAGAAGCCGGCGCCGAGGACGAAGAAGACGGAGCGGAAGATCCGGACGGCGGTGTCGTCGGCCGGCAGCGCGAGCAGCACGAAGAACGCGAGGGCCGCGAAGACCGCGAGGGTGCGGAACTGCCGCGTCAGGTAGGCGTTGGCGCCCTCCTGCACGGCGTGGGCGATGTTCCTCATGTTCTCGGTGCCCTCGGCTGCCGCGAGCACCTCGCGCCGGAACAGCGCCGCCATCGCCAGCGCGCCGAGCGCGATGACGAGGACGAGCACGGCCAGCACCAGGTTGCCCCCGGAGACGTCGACGACAGCGGGGTGGATCCCGGTCATGCGAACCTCCTGTAGCACGTCGTTGTGACTCAGGTCACGTCTGGTGCCGGAGTCTGGCGCACAACAGCAGGGCGCGCCAGAGGCGCGGGAGCAGGGCGCGGCCTCACACCACGGCGTACGCCGGGGGCCGGGCGCGGCGGGTGGGTGCCGGCGTGCGCGCGGGGCGCGGCAGGGGGCCGCGCGGACGGTGCGGGAGGAGCGGGTGGGGGCGGCGCGTCAGCGCTGCTGCGCGAGCGCGGCCTCGGCGGTCTCGTGGATCACGAACACCTTCGCCAGGCCGGTGATGCGGAAGATCTTGAGCAGGCGGTCCTGGTTGCAGACGAGCTCGAGCGAGCCGTCGTGGGCGCGGACCTTCTTGAGGCCGCCGACCAGCACGCCGAGGCCGGTGGAGTCGAGGAACTCGACGGCCTCCATGTCGACCAGGATGTCGTAGACGCCGGCGCCGACCAGCTCGGTGATCTGGTCGCGCAGCTTGGGGGCGGTGTAGACGTCGATCTCGCCTCCGACGGCGACGACGGTGCGGCCGTCGACCTCGTGCGTCGTCAGGGTCAGGTCCACGACATCTCCTCGGCGGGGCGCACCCGGGCGCCCGGTCTGGAACGGCAACCCCCACGGCTGCCCGGGCCATCAAACCACGTCGTCCCCCACACCGCAGGAAGTCGGTCGGACCGGTGGCACCGGACCGCGGACGCGGGCACTGTCGGCGGGCGGTGCGACACTCCTGCGGTGACCACGACCAGCTCTCCCGAGACGGGTTCCGGCGCCCGCCCGCGGCGCGGGGCGCCGGGCTCGGCGCGTGCCCTGGTCGAGCGGCTCGCGGCCGTCCCGGGCCGCGAGGAGCGGCTGACCCACGTCGAGGTGCTGCCCGCCCGCGAGGCCCGCGAGGCGGCGTGGCCCGCGTGGGTGCCCGACGACGTGCGCTCGGCCTTCGAGGCCCGCGGCGTGCTCCGTCCCTGGGCCCACCAGGTGGCCGCCGCAGAGGCCGCCCACGCCGGCCGCCACGTCGTGCTGTCGACCGGCACCGCGTCGGGCAAGTCGCTGGGCTACCTGCTGCCCGCGCTCGCCGACGTGCGCGCGGCCCGCGGGCCGAAGGGCCAGCGCGGCGCCGGCGTGCTCTACCTCTCCCCCACCAAGGCGCTCGCGCAGGACCAGCTCGCCTCCCTGCGCGGCCTCGGGCTCGACGTGCGCGCCACGACCCACGACGGCGACTCCTCGCGCGAGCAGCGCGAGTGGGCCCGCGACCACGCGGAGTACGTCCTCACCAACCCCGACATGCTCCACCGCTCGCTGCTGCCCGGCCACCAGCGGTGGGCCTCCTTCCTGCGCTCGCTGCGCTACGTCGTGGTCGACGAGTGCCATCACTACCGCGGCGTCTTCGGCGCCCACGTGGCGCACGTGCTGCGCCGTCTGCGACGCGTCTGCGCGGCGTACGGCGCGTCCCCGACGTTCGTGCTCGCCTCGGCGACGGTCTCGGACCCGGAGGTCGCCGGCGCCCGGCTGACAGGGCTGCCGGTCGAGGCGGTCACCGCCGACGGCTCGCCGCACGGCGAGGTCGTGCTCGGGCTGTGGGAGCCGCCGTTCACCTCGTGGGGCGGCGAGAACGGCGCCCCCGTGCGGCGCGCCGCCTCCTCCGAGGCCGCCGACCTGCTCGCCGACCTCGTCGCCGAGGACGTGCGCACCCTCGCCTTCGTCCGCTCGCGGCGCGGGGCGGAGCAGGTGGCGCTCGCGGCGGCCGAGCTGCTCGCCGACGTCGACCCCTCCCTGCCGCGTCGCGTCGCGTCCTACCGCAGCGGCTACCTGCCCGAGGAGCGGCGCATGCTCGAGCAGGCGGTGCGCGCCGGCGAGCTCACCGGGCTCGCCGCGACCAACGCGCTCGAGCTGGGCATCGACATCAGCGGGCTCGACGCCGTGCTGGTCGCGGGCTTCCCGGGCACCCGGGCCGCGCTGTGGCAGCAGGTCGGGCGCGCCGGGCGCTCCGGCGGCGAGGCCGTCGGCGTGATGGTGGCGCGCGACGACCCGCTCGACACCTACCTCGTCACCCACCCCGACGCACTCTTCGGGCGGCCGGTCGAGGCGACCGTGTTCGACCCCGACAACCCCTACGTGCTCGCGCCCCACCTGTGCGCGGCGGCCCAGGAGGCGCCGCTGACCGAGGCCGACCTGCCGCTCTTCGGGCCGGCGGCCCGCGGCACGGTCGACGGGCTGGTCGAGGCAGGGCTGCTGCGAGCGCGGCCGCACGGGTGGTTCTGGACCGACCGGCGGCGCGCGGCCGACCTCGCCGACATCCGCTCGGCGGGCGGCTCCCCGGTGCAGCTCGTCGAGGTCGGCACCGGCCGGGTGGTCGGCACGGTCGACGGCGCGAGCGCCCACGGCACCGCCCACCCCGGCGCGGTCTACGTGCACCGCGGCGAGACCTACCTCGTGCGCTCGCTCGACCTCGAGCACCACGTCGCCGAGATCGAGCCGGCCAGCCCGCCCTTCACCACCAGCGCCCGCGAGGTCACCGACATCAGCATCGTCGCCGAGCGCGAGCACCGCTGGTGGGGTGACTGCCGGCTCGCCCTGGGCGAGGTCGACGTGTCGCACCAGGTCGTCTCCTTCCTCCGGCGACGCGTGCCGGGTGGGGAGGTCGTGGGCGAGGAGCCGCTCGACCTGCCCGAGCGCACCCTGCGCACCACCGCGGTCTGGTGGACCGTGCCGGCCGACGCGCTCGCGGAGTCCGGCATCCAGGCCGCCGACCTGCCGGGCGCCGCCCACGCCGCCGAGCACTGCTCCATCGGGCTGCTGCCGCTCTTCGCGACCTGCGACCGCTGGGACATCGGCGGCGTCTCGACCGCCCTGCACGCCGACACCGGCCGGCTGACGGTCTTCGTGCACGACGGCCACCCGGGCGGCGCCGGCTTCGCGGAGCGCGGCTACCGCGCCGCCCGCCGGTGGCTCACGGCCACCCGCGAGGCCATCGCGGCCTGCCGCTGCGTCGAGGGCTGCCCCTCCTGCATCCAGTCGCCGAAGTGCGGCAACCAGAACAACCCGCTCGACAAGTCGGGCGCCATCGCGCTGCTCGACGTGCTGCTGCGCCACGCCGAGGTGTAGCCGGGCCGACGTCGGCGCGCCCGCCCGGTCAGGGTGCCGGACCGGCCCGGGCGGTGGCGTGGAGCTCGACGTCGGGCCCGGCCCACTCCGGGCCCGGGACGGTCGCGGTCACGAGGACGTCGTCGCCCAGCACCGCGCAGTCGCGCAGGGCCGCACCGTTGGCCGCCACCACGCGGCCAGCGGCGGCGCAGCCGTCCGCCCCGTCACGGTGGGCGACCGCCCCCGCGAGGGCGGCGAGGTCGGCGGCCGACGCGGCCACCCGGCGGGCGTGCAGCAACCCGCCCACCGCCGCGGCACCGCAGGCCACCAGCAGCAGCACCGAGGCGAGCGACACCACGAGCACCGTCGCCGCGCCGCACTCGCGCGCGCCGCCACGGGATCGAAGTGGGTCGAGGGGTCGTCGCGTGCGGGGTCGGCGTGCGCGGAGCGGGCCGGGGCAGTGCCCGCGGCGAGGTCGGGCCGCGGTCACCACCCTCCTCCGTCGTCCTCGACGACCGCCACCGCGGTGGCCTCGACCTGGACGGTCGGGAGCACGGCGAAGACGCCGCCCGGGCCCGCGACGGGGGCGGTGGCCACCACCCGGACCCGGCCACCGCCGACGTCGACGCGGATCAGCGCGCCGCTGGTCGCGACCCGCTGCCCCAGGGCGACGGCCGCCGCCCGGTCGTCACCCCGAGCGAGGGCCCGCGCCGTCTCGCGGGCGGCGTCCACGGCCCGGACCTGCGCCACCCCGGCGGCCAGCAGCCACACCAGGCCGACGGTCACCGACAGCAGCAGCGGCAGCCCCAGCGCGAGCTCGGCCGTGACCGCACCGCGCTGCGGCCGGGCCGCACGGCCCCGCCGGGAGGGGCGGGCCCGCCCGGCCGCCGAGGTGATCGGGGCCGGGCCCCGAGACCACCCCGGCGAACCGGCGAGGACCGGGCCGTGGCGCCGGGTCACCCGATGCCCAGCAGCCCGAGCACGTGGTCGAAGAGCGTCTTCAGCAGTCGGTCGCCGAAGCCGCCGCTCAGCAGCGCGAACAGCACGCCGGCGAGGCCGGCGCCGGCGGCCGTGCCCACGGCGTACTCCGCGGTCGTGATGCCCCGCTCGTCCTCGGGGCGGGAGGCGGGCGTGGGTCGGGTGGTCGGGACAGGTCGCACAGGGGTCTCCCCTCGTCGGGCGCCCCGGACGGGCGCCGCGTGACCCCAGGCTCGACCGCCGCGGCGGCGTCGGGGCGCCGCAGCCACCCGCCTGTGGAGCGACACGCCCCCGCGGGACCCTGTGCACGCGCACCGGCCCACCCGGCCGGTGGTCTGCACCGACCCGTGCCGGAGGTCCGGGCGGGCTCAGGACGGAGGTCCCGAGGCCGAACGTGGAGGACGGCTCTCCCCCCGCAGGCAGGAGCACCCCCGTGGCCGACATCCGCACCAAGGTCGTGGCCCTCGGCCTCGGCAGCGTCCTCGTGACCGGCGCCGCGCTCGCCGGCGTCGGTGCCTGGCGCACCGGCGACTTCGCCCAGCAGGCCGAGCGCGACGCCACGACCATGACGGCCCAGCGACTGGACGCGCTGACGCAGGGCGTCTACGACGTCGTCAGCACGCAGGGCGCCTCGACCGCGCAGATGGTCGACACGGCGCTGCGCACCGCCACCCACGTGACCGATCAGGCCGGCGGGCTCGCCGTCGGCGGCGGCTCCGTCACGTGGCAGGCGAAGAACCAGGTCCCGGGGACGTCTCGCCCGTCACGCTCCCGCGGATGGAGGTCGGCGGCACCTGGCTGGGCCAGGTCGTCGACCCGGAGCAGACCACCCCGCTCGTCGACGAGCTCAAGGAGCTCACCGGGGCGACCGTCACCGTCTTCCAGCGCATGAACGCCCGCGGCGACATGCTGCGCGTCGGCACCAACGTCATCACCGCCGACGGGGTGCGCGCGCTCGGCACCTACATCCCGACCGTGGGCGCCGAGGGCGTGCCGAGCCCGGTGCTGGCCTCCGTCCTCGAGGGCGAGACCTTCCGCGGCAACGCGTTCGTGGTGGACAGCTGGTACGTCTCGGCCTACCAGCCGGTCGAGGACGCCGCCGGTCGCGTCGTCGGCATGCTCTACGTCGGGCTGAAGCAGGAGAACCTGCCCGCCCTGCGCGAGTCGCTCACCGCGAAGACCGCCGGCGAGAACGGGTCCGTCTCGGTGCTCGGGGGCA
This sequence comes from Nocardioides perillae, assembly GCF_013409425.1. Lineage (NCBI taxonomy): Bacteria > Bacillati > Actinomycetota > Actinomycetes > Propionibacteriales > Nocardioidaceae > Nocardioides > Nocardioides perillae. Next base: position 303,793 of record NZ_JACCAC010000001.1, read on the forward strand.
CCGGTGACAAGCGCGGCCAGCTGCTGATGTCGCGCGACGGCGACGGCGAGGGTGAGGTCGTGGACGCGGCCTGGGTCGAGGAGGCCGTCGACGCCGCGCTCGCGCTCGGGCCGGGCGAGACCGACCGCGTGCGCTACACCGACGACGCGGGTGCCCACACCGTGACGCTCGCCTACTACGAGCCGTGGGACTGGGTCATCGCGGTCACGAGCCTGGACAGCGACTTCTCGGCCTTCGCCGACGGGGTGCGCGCGGGTGCGGCCGACACCACCCGCGACCTGCTGCTCGCGGCCCTGCTCGTCGCCCTCGTCGGCGGGCTCGCCGCCCTCGCGGTGGCCCGCGGCATCGCCCGCCCGCTGGTCGCGCTGCGCGACCGGATGGACGAGATCGCGCAGGGCGACGGCGACCTGACCGCCCGGGTGCACGAGGACGGCGACGACGAGGTCGCTCAGCTGGGACGGGCCTTCAACAGCTTCGTCGCCAAGGTGGCGGGCACCGTCGGCGCGATCGGGCGGTCGGTGCAGACGCTCACCACGACCAGCCAGCAGGTGGACAGCGTCGCCCGCGGCCTGGCCGAGCGGGCCGCGCAGTCGGCCGAGGAGGCCAGCGTGGTGCACGCCTCGACGCAGCAGATCGCCACGAGCGTCTCGAGCGCCGCGTCGGGGGCGGAGGAGATGACCGCCTCGATCGCCGAGATCGCGCAGAACGCGGCGGCCGCCGCCCGCGTCGCGGGTCAGGCGGTCGACCTGGCCGCCGAGACCACCGGCACGGTGACCGCCCTCGGGGCGAGCTCGGTCGAGATCGAGAAGGTGGTGCAGCTCATCACCTCGGTCGCCGAGCAGACCAACCTGCTCGCGCTCAACGCCACCATCGAGGCGGCCCGCGCCGGCGAGGCGGGCAAGGGCTTCGCCGTCGTCGCCGGCGAGGTGAAGGAGCTGGCCCAGGAGACGGCCCGCGCGACGCAGGAGATCGGGCAGCGGGTCACGGCGATCCAGAGCGACAGCGCCGCGGCCACGGCGGCGATCGAGCGGATCAGCGCGGTCATCGCGGAGATCAGCGACTACCAGAGCACGATCGCGAGCGCCGTGGAGGAGCAGACCGCGACCACCTCGATGCTGAGCGGGTCGGTGCAGGAGGCCGCCGAGGGCACCTCGGGCATCACCCAGAGCATCAGCGTGGTCGCCGAGAGCGCCCGGCGCACGGAGGGTGACGTCACCGAGGCCGCCGCGGCCGCGGCCCGCCTGTCGTCGCTGTCCGACGAGCTGTCGGGGCTGGTCTCGCAGTTCCGCTGCTGACGGTCGTCGGGTGAGCGGTCTCCGCTCACCCGACGATCCCGGCCAGCAACCCGGCCGCGAGGGGCACGATCCCGACCAGCACGAAGGCGGGGAGCAGGCAGAGCCCGAGTGGGAGGGCCGCCCGCACGCCGACGGCCCGGGCGCGGTCCTCCACCGTGGCGCGGGCCTCCTCGGCGAGGTCGTCGGCCAGTGCCGCGACCGCTGCGGCCACCGGTGCGCCGGAGGCGGCCGCCCGGGCCAGCGCGCGACCCAGCGGCGCGAGCGCGGGGTCGCGGGTGACGCCCTCCCACACCGCGACCGGGTCGACACCGAGGGACAGCCGCGCGCGGGCACCGGCGAGCCGGTCGGCCGCTGCGCCGGGCCAGGCGTCGCAGACCGCCGCGACCGCCCGGTCGACCGGGGCCCCCGCCGCCAGCGCCGCGGCGAGCAGGTCGACCAGCACCGGCAGTGCTGCCGACGCGCGCTCGCGCTCGCGCCGGAGCGCTGCGGGCTCGCGCCGGCGCACCACCCGGCCCACCGCCGCGCCCGCCAGCGCTCCCGCGGCCCAGCCGACGACCCCGCCCACCAGGACCGCGGTGACCAGGCAGGTCGCCGCCGCTGCCGCGACGGCCGCCGGGAGACCCGTGAGGGGCGCCCCGTCGCTCCCCGCGCCAGCGCGGAGGGGCGCGCCCGCCGACGAGCGCGGGTCGGCGCTGCTGTCCGCGCAGACGACCTCCCCACAGCTGAGGCGGTCCGCTGCAGGACCCGCCGCGAGCGGGGTGGGCGGACGCAGCCCGTCGAGGTCGGCGCGGGGGCGCACGGCCAGGGCCACGGACGTGCCCGCGGCGACGGCGGCGGTGATGGCGGCCACCGCCGTCGCCGCGCAGCTCACGGGGCGACCTCGACGCCGTCGGCGATGCGCTCGATCCAGGCGGTGCCGAGCAGCGCCGCCGCCAGGCCGAGGCCGAGGCAGACCAGGCCCGGGGTGGTGGCCAGCAGGAAGCGCCACGGCTCCCCACCTGCTCCGCCGCCCAGCAGCAGCGCGAGCACGGGGAGCGTCGCCAGGAGCCGGGCGGTGGCGCGCGCCGAGGCGAGCTCGGAGTCGACGACGCGGGCGGTGGCGCGGGCGCGGCGCACGGCGGTGGCCGTGCGGGCCACCGGGCCGGCCAGGCCCTGGCCGGTGCGCAGCGACACCTCCCAGGCGGCCGCGAGTCGCGCCAGTCCCGCGGCCCCGGGCCGCTCCGCCACGCGGCGCAGCGCCTGGGGGACGTCGCCGCCCAGCTCGGCCGCGCGGGCCACCGGCGCGAGCACCGACCAGTCCGCCGCCGCCCGGGTGAGCGCCGAGCCCGGCGGCAGACCGGCCGCCAGGTCACTGCTGAGCAGGTCGCAGACCTCCTGCACGCGCGCCGCGACCGCGCGAGCGCCCCGACGTCGTCGCGCCCGGCCGAGCAGGAGACCGGCCGCGGCCGCCGCGACGGCCAGCAGGACCACGGCCGCGCCACCTGGGCCGGGCACCGACACGAGGACGGCGGCGGCTCCGCCACCGACCAGCCCCACCGCGACCGGCGCGTGCCGTGCCCGCCCCGCCAGGGCGGCCCACCGACCCTCACCACCGCTGCCGTCCCCACGCGGCCGGACCCCGGGCCCACCTCGCGCCGGCGCCGCGGTGGGCCGAGGGCGCACGAGCAGCGCGACCGATGCCGCCGCGGCCACCACGGCCACCGCGACCCACCCGCCCTCGGCCCCGGCGCCGACCGGGAGCGGGTCCGCCGACAGCAGGCCAGCCAGCAGCAGGTCGGCCGGGGTCACGAGGCGCCCCGCAGCAGCCCGGCCAGCCGGTCGGCGCCCGGGCCCTCGGCGGCACCGGCGGCGGTGAAGGTGAGTGCCGGCTCGGCGACGACCAGCCCGTCACCGCCGCGCTGCAGGACCGCGACCTGCTCCAGCCGGCGGACCCCGTCGCGGCCTCGCGCGAGGTGGAGCACGACGTCGAGGGCCGCCGCCAGCTGGCTGTGGGCCGCCTCGCGCGGCAGGCCCGCCGCCAGCGCGAGCGCCTCGACGCGCGCGGGGACCGCGGCGGCCGAGTTGGCGTGCAGGGTGCCGCACCCTCCCTCGTGGCCGGTGTTGAGCGCCGCCAGCAGGTCGACCACCTCGCCCGAGCGGACCTCGCCGACGACGAGCCGGTCGGGTCGCATGCGCAGCGCCTGCCGGACCAGTGTGCGCAGGGTGACCTCGCCGGCGCCCTCCACGTTGGGCGGGCGCGCCTCGAGCGCCACCACGAGGCCGCCGGAGGGACGCAGCTCACCGGAGTCCTCGACCAGGACCACCCGCTCCCGCGGGTCCACCAGCGAGAGCAGCGCCGCCAGCAGCGTGGTCTTGCCGGTGCCCGTGCCGCCGGTCACCAGGAAGGCCAACCGGGCCGCCACCACCTGCTGCAGGAGCCGGGCGCCGGCGGGCGTCACCGCACCCGCCGCGACGAGCTCGTCGAGCCGGAAGGCGCGCCGCCGCGGCACCCGCAGGGACAGCGCGGTGCCCGTGCGGGCCAGGGGCGCCAGCACGGCGTGCAGGCGCGTGCCGTCGGCCAGGCGCACGTCGACGCACGGCGTCGCGTCGTCGAGGCGGCGCCCGGCCGAGGCGGCCAGCCGCTGGGCGAGCCGCCGGACCTCGTCGTCGCTGCCGAAGCGCACGCCCGCGTCCTCGAGCCCGTCGCCCCGGTCGAGCAGCACCCGGTCGGGCCCGTCGACCAGCACGTCGGTGACACCCGGCAGTCGCAACAGCGCCTCGAGCGGCCCGGCCCCGACCGCGTCGCGGCGCAGCGCGGCGTGGACCGCGAGCACCGTCGCGTCCCCGACCGGTCGGCCCGTGGCCCGCAGTGCCTCCGCCACCCGGTGCGGGGTGAGGCCGCCGCCGTCGCCGGCGAGCCGGTCGCGCACGAGCGCGACCAGCCCCGGGTCGCAGGCCTGCCCGGACGCCGGACCGAGCCACTGGTCGCGCCTCGGCACACCTACCGGACCGCGCACCGGATCAGGTGCCGGGTCGCGCGGAGCGTGGGTCCCCGCGGCCAGGTCCGCACCGACCGGCACCGCGCTCACGCCGCCACCTCCTCGCCGGTGCGCACGGCGTGCAGCAGCTCGGCGACGGCGCGGGCGAGCGGCCCGCGACCCCGGTGCACGGGCCCTAGCCCCAGGTCGACGGCCTCGTCGAGCCCCCGCGCGTGCGGCAGCACGCCGAGCACGGGGCGACGCACCACCCGGCCCACCGCCGCGGGGTCACCGCGTCCGCGGACGACCAGGCCGACGGGCGCGTCGGCCGGGAGCCGTGCGCACGTGCGAGCCGTCCCCGCGACACCGGCGACCGTCGGGGCGCAGACGACCAGGAGCCGGTCGCAGCGCGCGACCACCTCGTCCAGCAGCGCGCCGGGCGCACGCGGCAGGTCGACCACCACCCACCGGTGACTGCGGCCCGCGGCCGCGAGCGCCTCGCGGGCCGCTGCCGGCGTCACCACCGTGGCGACGCCCGGCAGCCACGTCAGCACGCCCACCCCGCGCACCCGCGGCAGGGCGGTGGCGAAGGCCCGACCGGACAACCGCCCCGAGGCCGCCCCCAGGGCGTCCCACCGCACCCCCTCGGTGTCCTCGAGCCCGACCACCCGGTCGACGCCGGGACCGAGCGGGTCGAGGTCGACCAGCGCCGCCGTGCCGGTGCGGGCCCCCACCTCGGCGAGGGCGCACGCGGTCGTGGTCGCCCCCGCTCCGCCCGAACCGCCCAGCACCCCGACCACCGTCCCGCGCCCCGGCGACGGGTCCGCGGCGTCGGCGAGGAGGTCGACGAGCCACGCCTCGGCGTCCGGCAGCCCCAGCACCTGCTGCGCCCCGACCGCCACTGCGTCGCGGAACCACCCGTCCGCCACCGGCGCCCACCCCACGACCAGCACGTCGTCGCGACGCGCCGGCGCCCGCGCCGCGACGACCGCGGCGAGGTCGTGGCCGACCAGCACGAGCGGTGCCCGCGCCCACGCCAGCAGCGCGGCGCCGGCCTCGGCGACGACCTCCGGCACCGCACCCGCCGCGGCGGCGAGCCTCGACAGCTCCTCGCGCAGCGCGGGGTCGGCCGTCACCACGAGCGGCCGGCCGGGCGCGCCCGCAGCAGCAGGCGACGGGCGGGCACCAGGGCGGGCACCAGGGCGGACAGCGGTGCGGACGTCGGTGCGGACGTCGGTGGACTCGGTCATGACGGCGAGACTGCCCCTGCCCCACGGCGTACGACGGGGCGCGCGACGCGCCTGTGGACGGCCGCTCCGCCCGGACCGCCTGTGGACGCCCGGTGGCCCACCCGCGCGACCGGCGGCCCGGCCACCCTGCGCCTCCCTATGCTGGGGACGTGCCCGTGCAGCCGACCGCGGCGTTCTTCGACCTCGACAAGACGATCATCGCCAAGTCGAGCACGCTCGCCTTCAGCCGGCCCTTCCAGGCAGGCGGGCTGATCTCGCGGCGCGCGGTGCTGCGCTCGGCCTACGCGCAGTTCGTCTACCTCGTGGGCGGCGCCGACCACGACCAGATGGAGAAGATGCGGCTGTTCATGTCGCAGCTGTGCGCCGGCTGGGACGTCGCGACGGTCCGCGAGATCGTCGCGGAGACCTTGCACCACGTCGTGGAGCCGCTGGTCTACGAGGAGGCGGTGGGCCTCGTCGACGAGCACCAGCTGCACGGCCGCGACGTCGTCATCGTCTCGACCTCGGGCACCGAGGTCGTCGAGCCGATCGGGGCCATGCTGGGCGCCGACCACGTGGTGGCGACCCGCCTGGAGATCGTCGACGGCCGCTACACCGGCGAGATCGAGTACTACGCCTACGCCGAGGAGAAGGCCAACGCCGTGCGCGCGCTGGCCGAGGAGCGGGGCTACGACCTGGCCGAGTGCTACGCCTACAGCGACTCGATCACCGACCTGCCGATGCTCGAGGCGGTCGGCCACCCTCACGCGGTCAACCCCGACCGCGAGCTGCGCCGGGCGGCGCTCGAGCGCGGCTGGCCGGTGCTCGTCTTCACCCGGCCGGTGGCGCTGCGCCCACGGGTGCCGCTCCCTCCGGCACGCCCGACCCTCGCCGCGCTCGCCGTCGGCGGGGCGGTCGCCGCGGGCGGCTGGTGGTGGAGCGCGCGGCGTCGCGACACGCCCGGGAGCGGGTAGCACGCCGACGTCAAGGGGTTGCGCGGGGGGCCGGGCAGGCGTACACAGGAAGCACAACTCCAGACCCGCACACGAGCCGAGTACCCACGCGGCGATCCACCCTTCGAGAGGGCGCTGGCCCACCGGGACACTCCCGGGGCAGCAACTGCGAGTGCACGCTTGGTAGCCCAGGTCTCGTGTGTCAGCGGCGGCACCCGATGCGCTCGGGTGCCGCTCGCTTGTGCGAGGGTCCCGGGGTCAGTCGGTGGCCGTGCGCCGCAGCGGGCTCGCCTCCGCGGCAGCCGCGTAGGCCTCCGCGGCGTAGAGCAGCCAGGAGTGCACGCCCGCGTCGCCGCCGTCGCGGAAGCCGCGCAGGTTGGACTCGTAGGCCGCGCGCAGCGCGAGGTGCCCGGCCTCGGGCACGACCAGCGACTTCTCGTCGACGCCGCGCGCGACCAGCACCAGCCGCTCGGCCGCGCGTGCCACCAGCCCGTTGTGGGAGGCGAAGGGGGCCGCGGTCGCGACCTCGGCGTGCACGACGGCGGCGACCAGCATCGCCGGCGCCTGGGTGGTGGCGGTCACCAGCTGCGCCACCTGCCGCAGGACCCCGGCCGCGTCGGCGTCGCGCGGGCGACCGAGCCGGTCGGCGGGCAGGGAGCGGGCGCCCACGACCGTGTGCAGCTGGGCGAGCGCCTGCAGCGGCGAGCGCAGCAGCGTGGGGGCCTGGCCGAGCAGCACCGAGGAGAGCCGCACCGCGTCCGCGGCCACCTCGTCACCCTCACCCGCGCGGACCTGCGCCAGCGACGAGCCCGACCCCTCGAGCACCGCGCTCGCGTGCGCGCCGCGCAGCAGCGACTCGGCCGTGGTCTCGGGGGAGGTGCGCCGCAGCCCGCGGTCGCGCAGCACGACGTCGACGCCGTCGCGCGCCGCGGCGTACGCCGAGGGCACGCCCTCGAGCCGGGCGAGCGCGTCGAGCACGGCGGCGGGGTCGCTCATGGGCAGCAGGCTAGGCGAGCCCCGCGCCGGTAGGGTCGGGCGGGATGGAGCCCCGCGCGCCCGAGTCCTCGCCCTACCCCGCCGACGCCGTCGTCTGGCTGGCCGGCGACCCCGCGGTCGACGGCGCCCGCACCGTGCTCGTGCTGGGCGACCCGGCGCCCGACGCCGACCTGGTCGCCGCCCTCGCCGACCTCGGCCACGACGTGCGCACGAGCGACGGCGCCACGACGCTGCCCGACGACGCCGTCGACGTGGTGGTCGCCGCGCACGCGCTGCCCGCCGACCTCGAGGAGGCCGCGCGCGTGCTGCGGCCCGGCGGCCACGTCGCCTTCGCCGTGCCCGGGCGCGACCCGCGCATCCCGTGGGCACGCAAGCTCGACCGCGCGCTCGGCGTCGAGACGCCCACCGGCACCGCGGCCTTCGAGCAGCACGCCGGCGCGCTGGTGGCGCACGCCGGCTTCGGGGTGGTCGAGGAGCACACCGCGCGCAGCTGGCAGCAGGTCGACCGCGCACGCCTGCTCGCGCTGGGCGCGCGCATCCCCGAGGTGGCCGCGCTCGACGACGACGAGCGCGAGCGGCGCCTGGCCGCCGCGGCCGAGCTCTACGACGGCTACGGCCGGGGCCACGACGGCATGCAGCTGCCGTGGCTGACCCGGTGCTACCGCGCACCGGTGCGCGCCGAGCGCCGCGACGACGGCGTCGCGTCCGGCGCCGGCCACGCCGACGGGGCCACGGGACGCGAGAGCGGCGACGCCGCGCGCCACGAGGTGGTCACCGGCGACGGCGACGTCGACGGCCTGCTCATCGACTTCCGCTGAGCCGCGCCGCCCGGCCCGCGCCGGCCCGCGCCGGTCAGCGCCGGTCAGCGCCGCTTGCCGAGCACCCGCCGCACGCGGTCGTGGGCGAGCGCGGCGCGGGCGGCGTTGGCGCCGCAGGCCCCGTGCACCCCGCCGCCGGGGTGGGCGGAGGAGGAGCCGAGGTAGAGACCGCGCACGCTCGTCTCGGCGCGGCCGAGGCCGGGGACGGGCCGCAGGAAGAGCTCCTGGTGCAGCTGACTGGTGCCGCCGTTGAGCGCCCCGCGCACGAGGTTGGCGTCGCGCTCCTCCATCTCGTGCGGGCCCAGAACGCGACGCGCCAGGATGCGGGAGCCGAAGCCGGGGGCGCGCTCCTCGATCCGCGCCTGCATCCGGTCGGCGAAGCGCTCGCAGTCGTCGGCGTCCCACACCCCCCGCACCTCGCCGCCGGGACCGCCCGCACCGGCGTCGTGGGTCGCGTGCTGCGGCACGTGGGCGTAGCTCCACACCGACTCGGTGCCCTCCGGCGAGCGCGTCGGGTCGGAGGTGGTCATCTGACCGGCGAGCATGAACGGCCGGTCGGGGATCGCGCGGGCCGCGACCTGGCCCAGCGTGGTGGTGAGGTCCTCGAGCCCGTCGGCGACGTGGAAGGTGCCGGGTGCGTGGGCCGGCGCCTGCGCCCACGGGATCGGCCCGCTGAGCGCCCAGTCGACCTTGACCGTGCCGGGGTCGAGGTCGAAGCCGCGCATCCGGCGCGCGGTGCGGGCCGGCACGTGCTCGGGGGGCACGAGCCCACCCCAGAGCTTGGAGGCGAGCACGTCCGCGACGACCGCGCGGCGAGCGACGTACGCCTCCCCGTCGGCCGTGCGCACGCCCACCGCCCGGCCGGCCACCACCTCGACCCGCGTCACCTCGGCCTCGCAGCGCACCTCACCGCCGCGGGAGGCGAAGCGCCGCGCCATCGCCTGCGTCAGCATCCCCGCCCCGCCGCGCGGCACCGGGAAGCCGTGCTGCTGCCCGCCGAGGGTGAGCAGCAGCGCGAAGACGCCGGAGCCCGGCGCGGTCGGCGGCAGGTCGGAGTGCCCGGCGTTGCCGGCGAGCAGCATCGTGGGACCCTCCCCGCCGAAGCGGTGGTCGCCGAAGGACAGCACCGGCGTGAGCAGCTCCTTGACCAGGTCGACGCCGCCGCTGCGGGCGACGTCGGCCAGGAAGCGTGCGCCGTGCCGCACGGGCGGGAAGGGACTGAGCAGGGCGTCGACGAAGGAGTCGCCGATGCGGTCCCACAGGTCGCTGAGCGCGAGCCACGCCTCTCCGTCCCCCGCGTGCCGCTCGTCGGCGAGCGCCGCGGTGACCTCGCGGTCGCGGTGCAGCAGCGCCCACGACCCGTCGGGGAAGGGGTGGCCGAGCACGGCCGGGGCGTGGCACCACTCGAGGCCGTGCTCCTCCAGGTGCAGGGCGCGGATCGTGCGCGACGCGGCCGAGAGGGGGTAGAAGGAGGAGAACGTGTCGTGCACGAAGCCCGGGTGCACGTCGTCGTCGCTGCGCACGGCGCCGCCGACCTCGGGCTGCTGCTCGAGCACCAGCACCGACCACCCGGCGTCCGCGAGCAGGTTGGCGGCGACCAGGCCGTTGGGCCCGGCCCCGACCACGACGGCGTCGTAGGTGCGGGTCACGTCGTCCATCCTGCACGGGTACCCGAGGGCAGGGTGTCCACGCCCGACCCCGCTCGACCCGCCTGACCGACCCCGCCCTGCCACCCGCCCTGCCACCCCGTACGCCGCGTCGCGAGGCCGTAGGCTCCTGCGGGTGGCGCTCCCCTGGCTCCGGTCGCGTCGGCGCACGCGCCTGGCGAGCGAGGCCGACCGTGCCACCTTCCGCACGCTGCACACCGCGTCGCTCGCCTCGCCGGCGCTGCGCGAGGGCCTCACCGTCGACAGCGCGGAGCGCAGCATCCGCCACCTGCGGGTGCTGCTCGGCACGCCGGCGCTGGCGCTGACCGACGACCACGGCGTGCTCGCATGGGACGGCCTGGGCGCCCACCACGCCGGGCAGGCGGCCGCGCTCGCCGCCGACGCGCTGGAGCAGGGCACCCGCGTCGCGGGGCGCGACCGCCTGGTCTGCGACGACGTCGGCTGCCCGGTGCGGCACGCGATCATCGCGCCGCTGGTGGTCGAGGACCGCACGGTCGGCACGGTGCAGGCCTTCGCCGAGCGCAGCTCGGCCGGGCTGGTGCGGGCCGCCGACGAGGTGGCGCAGTGGGTCTCCGGCCAGCTCGAGCTCGCCGAGCTGAGCACCTCCCGCGCCCGGCTCGCCGAGGCCGAGGTGCGGGCGCTGCGCGCGCAGATCAGCCCCCACTTCGTCTACAACTCCCTCGGCGCCATCGCCTCCTTCGTGCGCACCGACCCCGACCGGGCCCGCGAGCTGCTGCTGGAGTTCGCCGACTTCACCCGCTACTCCTTCCGCCGCCACGGCGAGTTCACGACGCTGGCCGAGGAGCTGCGCTCCATCGAGCGCTACCTGCTGCTCGAGCAGGCCCGCTTCGGTGAGCGGCTGAAGGTCACCCTGCGCATCGCCCCCGAGGTGCTGCCCGTCGTCGTGCCGTTCCTGTGCCTGCAGCCCCTGGTCGAGAACGCCGTGCGCCACGGCCTCTCCGGCGCCGAGGCCGGGCACATCACGATCGTCGCGCGCGACGCCGGCCAGGAGGCCGTCATCGAGGTCGAGGACGACGGCAGCGGCGAGGACCCCGAGCGCGTGCGCCGCGCCCTCGCCGGCGACGCCGACCTCGACTCGGTGGGGCTCGGCAACGTGGACGGTCGCCTGCGCAGCACCTTCGGCGACGACTACGGTCTGGTCGTCGAGACGGCCCCGGGCGCCGGCACGCGGGTGGTCGTGCGGGTGCCCAAGTTCGCCCCTGGAGTGCGCCCGTGAGCCCCACCCCGCCTCAGCCCCCGCCCCAGCCCCCGGGCCCGCCCTCGGGTCAGCCCTCCGCTCAGCCCTCCGGTCAGCCCTCGGGTCAGCACTCGGCTCCCTCGAACCACCCCGGTCCCGCGGCCGAGGCGCCGCCGACCGGGCTGCGGGTGCTCGTGATCGACGACGAGCGGCCGGCCCTCGACGAGCTGTCGTGGCTGCTGCGCCAGGACCCCCGCGTGTCCGAGGTCGCGACGTGCGACGCGGCCACCGAGGCGCTGCGGCTGCTGCAGGAGCGGGAGGTCGACGCGGTCTTCCTCGACGTGCAGATGCCCGGGCTCACGGGTCTCGAGCTCGCGCAGGTGCTGGCCCGCTTCCGCACCCCGCCCCCGGTCGTCTTCGTCACCGCCCACGAGGAGCACGCCGTCGAGGCCTTCGAGCTGCAGGCGGTCGACTACGTGCTCAAGCCCGTGCGCGGCGAGCGTCTCGCCGAGGCCGTGCGGCGGGTGGTCGAGGGCACCACCCGCGCCCCGGAGCCCGCCGACGAGATGGTGCCCGTCGAGCGCGGCGGCGTCACCCGCTTCGTCGCGCGCAGCACCATCACCCACGTCGAGGCCCAGGGCGACTACGCCCGGCTCCACACCCCGACCGGGTCCCACCTGCTGCGCACCCCGCTGTCCTCGCTGGAGGAGGAGTGGGGCCCGGCCGGCTTCGTGCGCATCCACCGCAGCACGCTGGTCGCCCTCGCGCACGTCGCCGAGGTCCGCACCGAGCAGGGACGCTGCACGGTCGTGGTCGGCGGCAGCGGCCCCGGCGGCACCGGCGGCACCGGCTCGGGCGGGGCCGAGCTCGCCGTCGCGCGCCGCCACACCCGCGAGCTGCGGGAGCTGCTGACCCGCCGCGGCCGGTGACGCGGTGACCAGCGGCCCGCCCGAGCGCCCCGCCCGGGTCCGGGTGACGGGCCCCGCCCGCCGCCCCCCGACCCGTCCCGCCACCCGCACCCGCGAGATCGACGAGGGCACCGAGGTCGGCGTGATCTACGTGCAGTCGCTGGTGCGCGAGCAGCTGCGCCTGGCCGGACGGGTCCTGCTCGCGCTCGGCGCGACCGTCGGCTCCCTGCCGCTGCTCTTCCACCTCGCGCCCGGCCTCGCCGACACCCGCTGGGCCGGCGTGCCCGTCGGCTGGCTGGCCCTCGGCGTCGCGGTCTACCCCGTGCTCGTGGTGCTGGGCTGGGCCTACGTGCGCCGCGCCGAGCGCAACGAGGCCGCCTTCGCCGACCTGCTCGCCGAGACCTCGGGCTCCCCCGGCTCCCCCGCACCCCCCGGACCCCGGGGCGACCGCCCGTGAGCCCGGTGCCCGGCATCGTCGCCGTCACCCTCGTCACCCTCGCGACCCTGGCGATCGGCACGGTCGGGCTGCGCCTGTCGCGCACGACCAGCGACTTCTTCGTCGCCTCGCGCAGCGTGCGTCCGGGGCTCAACGCCTCGGCGATCGGCGGGGAGTACCTCTCGGCCGCGTCCTTCCTCGGCGTCGCCGGCCTGCTGCTCGTCTTCGGCGCCGAGATGCTGTGGTACCCTGTCGGCTGGACCGCCGGCTACCTCGTGCTGCTGGTGCTCGTCGCCGCCCCGCTGCGCCGCTCCGGGGCGTACACCCTGCCCGACTTCGCCGAGGCCCGGCTCGGCTCGCGACGGGTGCGCCGCGCCTGCACCCTGCTCGTGGTCGCGATCGGCTGGCTCTACCTGCTGCCGCAGTTCCAGGGCGCCGGCGTGACGCTGGTGACCGCGGTCGGCGCCCCGCCGTGGCTGGGTGCGGTCATGGTCGCGACCGTGGTGCTCCTCAACGTCACCTCCGGCGGCATGCGCTCGATCACCTTCGTCCAGGCCTTCCAGTACTGGTTGAAGCTCACCGCCCTCCTCGTGCCCGCCGCGGTGCTGCTCGCCGTGTGGGTCGGTGACGGCCGCCCGGGCCCCGCGCGGTCGCTCGTCGACCCCGAGGAGACGGCGGTCGACCCCCAGGCCGGCGCCGGCAGCGGCCCGGCCGACCTCTGGTCGCTCCCGCTCGGCGGCGCGGGCGCGGAGAGCCTCTACGTCACCTACTCGCTGATCCTCGCGACCTTCCTCGGCACCATGGGGCTGCCGCACGTCGTCGTGCGCTTCTACACCAACCCCGACGGTCGCGCGGCGCGCCGCACGACCCTGGTCGTGCTCGGCCTGCTCGGCCTCTTCTACGTCATCCCACCCGTGTACGGCGCACTCGGCCGGGTCTACGCCGCCGAGCTCGCTGCAGGTGGTCGCGCCGACACCTTGGTGCTGGAGTTGCCGCGCCTCGTGGTCGGCGGGCCGGCCGGCGACGTGCTCACCGGCCTCGTCACCGCCGGCGCCTTCGCCGCCTTCTTGTCGACCTCGTCGGGCCTCGCGATCGCCGTGGCCGGCGTGCTGGGCCAGGACGTCGTGGGCCGGCTGGGGCGTCGCGGCGGGCGGCGGCTCGGCGGCGTCGCCGCGTTCCGCGTGGCAGCGGTCATCGCCGTGCTCGTGCCGTGCGTGGCGGCGCTGTCCACCCCGGGCGTCGGAGTAGCCCGGGCGGTGGGCCTGGCGTTCGCGGTCGCGGCGTCGACCTTCTGCCCGTTGCTGGTGCTCGGCATCTGGTGGCGCGGCCTGACCGCGGCCGGCGCGTTGGCGGGCCTCGCGGTCGGCGGCGGCGGGTCGGGCGCCGCGGTGCTCTGGACGCTGCTCCCGACCTCGGCCGGGCAGGAGGGGTGGGTGGCCACCCTGCTGGGCCAGCCCGCCGCCTGGTCCGTGCCGACCGCGTTCCTCGCGATGTGGCTGGTCAGCCTCGCCACCCGCGCTCACGTGCCCGCGGGGGCGAACCGCTTCATGGTGCGCCTGCACACCCCCGAGGACGTCGAGCTCGACCGCGGGTGAGGCACGGGTGAGGCCCCCGGTGAGGCCCCTCGGTGGAGCCCCCGGTGGGCCCCCGGTGGGCCCCCGGTGGGACCGGGGCGGAGGCCGGCCGCGGCCGGACCGCTCGTCGCGCGCCGGGCACCGCTCGCCGACCCGGGCGACCTCCCACCCTCCTGCCCGTCGCCATGCTGGGGTGCGCGGTCCTAGTGTGGCGACGGCCACAGCACCCGGTGTGACGACGAGGAGACGACGTGAGCGACGAGACCCTGTCCAACCTGCTGCACGAGGAGCGCCGCTTCGAGCCCCCCGCCGAGCTCGCGGCGCACGCCAACCTGCAGGCCGAGGCGTACGACCGCGCGGCCGCGGACCCCGAGGCCTTCTGGGCCGAGCAGGCCCGGCGCCTCGACTGGGCGGAGGAGTGGACGCAGGTGCTCGACTGGAGCAACCCGCCCTTCGCGAAGTGGTTCGTCGGCGGCAGGTTGAACGCCGCCCACAACTGCGTCGACCGCCACGTCGAGGCCGGGCGCGGCGACAAGGTCGCCCTCCACTTCGTCGGCGAGCCCCTCGACCCGGAGACCTCCGGCACCCGCGACATCACCTACGCCGAGCTGAAGGACCTGGTCTGCCAGGCCGCGAACGCGCTCACCGACCTCGGTGTGCAGGCCGGCGACCGGGTCGCGATCTACATGCCGATGATCCCGGAGGCGGTCGTCGCGATGCTGGCCTGCGCCCGCATCGGTGCCCCCCACACGGTGGTCTTCGGCGGCTTCTCCTCCGACGCGCTGGCCTCCCGCCTCACCGACTGCCAGGCCAAGGTCGTCGTCACCGCCGACGGCGGCTACCGCCGCGGCACCGCCTCGGCGCTCAAGCCCGCCGTCGACGAGGCGCGCACCAAGACCGGCCCCGAGCACACGGTCGAGAAGGTGCTCGTCGTGCGCCGCACCGGTCAGGAGGTCGACTGGGACGACGCCGTCGACGTGTGGTGGCACGACACCGTCGAGCAGGCCTCGACCGAGCACGAGGCGCAGGCCTTCGACGCCGAGCACCCGCTCTACGTCATGTACACCTCGGGCACGACCGGCAAGCCCAAGGGCATCCTGCACACGACGGGCGGCTACCTCACAGGCGCGGCGTACACCCACTGGGCCGTCTTCGACCTCAAGCCCGACGACGTCTACTGGTGCACCGCCGACATCGGCTGGGTGACCGGCCACTCCTACATCGTCTACGGCCCGCTGGCCAACGGCGTGACGCAGGTGCTCTACGAGGGCACCCCCGACTCGCCCGAGCGGGGCCGCTGGTGGCAGATCATCGAGGAGAAGCAGGTCTCGATCTTCTACACCGCTCCGACCGCGATCCGCTCCTTCATGAAGCAGGGGCGGGAGATCCCGGACCGCCACGACATGTCGTCGCTGCGGATCCTCGGGTCGGTGGGCGAGCCGATCAACCCCGAGGCCTACGTGTGGTACCGCCACGTCGTCGGCGGCGACCGCACCCCGGTCGTCGACACCTGGTGGCAGACCGAGACCGGCGCGATCATGATCTCCCCCCTGCCCGGCGTCACCGCGGGCAAGCCCGGATCGGCGATGACGGCCATCCCCGGCATCAGCGCCGAGGTGGTCGACGACCAGGGCCGCCCGGTCCCCGACGGCTCCGGCGGGCTGCTCGTCGTCACCGCGCCGTGGCCCTCGATGCTGCGCACCATCTGGGGCGACGACGAGCGCTACGTCGACACCTACTGGTCGCGCTTCCCCGCCACCGACGAGCGGGGCGCCTACTACTTCGCCGGCGACGGCGCGAAGAAGGACTCCGACGGCGACCTGTGGGTGCTCGGCCGCGTCGACGACGTCATGAACGTCTCCGGCCACCGGCTGTCCACCACCGAGATCGAGTCGGCCCTCGTCTCGCACCCGAAGGTCGCCGAGGCCGCGGTCGTGGGCGCCAAGGACGAGGACACCGGCCAGGCGGTCTGCGCCTTCGTGATCCTGCGCGAGGAGGCCGGCGACGGCGGCGCCGACATCGTGGAGGAGCTGCGCAACCACGTGCGCAAGGAGATCGGCCCGATCGCCAAGCCGCGCCAGGTGATGATCGTGCCCGAGCTGCCGAAGACCCGCTCGGGCAAGATCATGCGCCGCCTGCTGCGCGACGTCGCGGAGGACCGCGAGGTCGGCGACGTCACCACCCTCGCCGACTCCTCCGTGATGGACCTGATCTCCTCCGGTCTCTCGAAGGGGGCGGGCGACGAGGGGTGAGGGCGACCCTGGCTAGGGTGGACGGCGTCGCGCGCCCGTCACCGGGAGCCGGCGCGAGGTGAGCCGGGAAGTCTGGTCGGCACCCCGTCCGGCGACCCCAGAGGAGTCAGTGTGAGCCACCACGACGACCCGACCGACCGGCCCGACGAGCGGCGTACGCCGGAGGGCCGGGGCCCGCTGCAGGGCTCCGAGCCGCCCGCCGACCCCGAGCCGGTCGAGCCCAAAGCCTCGGACGAGCCGGTCTCGACGCGCGACACCACCCGTGAGGGGGCGACCCCCGCGTCGCGGCAGCCCCGGCTCTTCTCGCCGGGCTCGTTCCTCGAGAGCAGCCGCATCGCGGAGGTGCTGCGCGCCGAGACCGCCGGCGGCCTGCTGCTGATCGTCGGCGCCCTGGTCGCGATCGTGTGGGCGAACACGCCCTTCGCCTCCTCCTACGAGGCGCTCCGCGACTTCCGGATCGGGCCGGAGTCGCTGCACCTCGACCTCACCCTCGGCACCTGGGCCGCCGACGGTCTGCTGGCGATCTTCTTCTTCGTCGTCGGCCTCGAGCTCAAGCGCGAGTTCGTGGCCGGCGACCTGCGCGACCCGCGCCGCGCGGCCCTGCCGATGGCCGCGGCGGTCGGCGGCATGGTCGTGCCGGCGCTCATCTACGTCGCGGTCAACCTGCTGGCCGACGACGGCGCACTGGAGGGCTGGGCGATCCCCACCGCCACCGACATCGCCTTCGCGGTGGCGATCCTGGCGGTCATCAGCACGCACCTGCCGACCGGCCTGCGCACCTTCCTGCTGACGCTCGCGGTCGTCGACGACCTGCTCGCCATCACCATCATCGCGCTCTTCTACACGAGCGGCCTCGAGCCGCTCTTCCTGCTGCTCGCCCTCGTGCCGATCGCGGTCTTCGGCGTGCTGGTGCAGAAGCGGGTGCGCAGCGGGTGGCTGCTCGTGCCGCTCGCCGTGCTGGCCTGGGTGCTCGTGCACGAGTCGGGCGTGCACGCCACCGTCGCCGGGGTCCTGCTCGGCTTCACCGTCCCGGTGCTGCGGCGCGACGGCCAGGAGGGCCCGGGCCTCGCCGAGCACCTCGAGCACCTGGTGCGCCCGATCTCCGCGGGCGTCGCGGTGCCGGTCTTCGCCTTCTTCGCCGCCGGGGTGACCGTCGGCGGTCTGTCGGGCCTGACCTCCTCGCTGGGCGACCCGGTCGCCATCGGCATCGTGCTCGGCCTCGTGGTCGGCAAGACGGTCGGCATCACCGGCTCGACGTGGCTGCTCTCGCGCTTCACCCGCGCCGAGCTCGACGACGACCTCGCATGGATCGACGTGGTCGGCATGGCGATGCTGGCCGGCATCGGCTTCACCGTCTCGCTGCTCATCGGCGAGCTCGCCTTCGGCGACAGCACCGAGCGCGACGAGCACGTGAAGGTCGGCGTGCTGGTCGGCTCGCTGACCGCGACGCTGCTGGCCGCCACCGTCCTGCGCGCCCGCAACCGGGTCTACCGCCGCATCCAGGAGCGCGAGACCCGCGACGACGACCTCGACGGCGTCCCCGACATCTACCAGCGCGGCCAGGCCGAGGGCTGACCCGCCGCCCGCGGCTGGGCGAGCCCGTCCCGCCGCAGGGCCGGTAGGGTCGGCCCGACCGCCCACACCAGGAGGACGCACCCGCATGGCACACGTTCCGGTCTCCGACGACGACCCGACCCTCGGCCGCCTCGTCACCGACGTCAGCCGCGACCTCTCCTCGCTCGTGCGCCAGGAGATCGCCCTGGCCAAGACCGAGCTCAAGGTGTCGGTGAAGGCCGGCGGCTTCGGCCTCGGCTTCTTCGGCGCGGCCGCCTTCCTCGCGCTGCTGGCC
The DNA here is from genome assembly GCF_013409425.1 of Nocardioides perillae. Lineage (NCBI taxonomy): Bacteria > Bacillati > Actinomycetota > Actinomycetes > Propionibacteriales > Nocardioidaceae > Nocardioides > Nocardioides perillae. The sequence continues at coordinate 321,925 of NZ_JACCAC010000001.1, forward strand.
GTCATCATGTTCTCGGTCTCGATCGCCTACTTCATCCACTGGGGCGGCGACGGCCTCGGCCTGCACTGGGCCTTCCTCATCGTCTTCGCGCTCTACCTCGCACTCGCCGGCCTGCTCGCCTTCCTCGGCCTGAAGAAGGTCAAGCAGGTCCGCGCCCCCGAGCGCGCCATCCACCAGGCGCAGGAGACCAAGGCCGCCCTCGGGCGTCACTGACCCGCCGCGGCACCACCTGCCGCACCACCGGCCGTACGTCGGGGGGTGCGGTCGGGGCCGGCCGGTTCGAGGACTTGTGGCCCAGGTCCTGCACTTGTGCCCCGAGTTCTCGGGCCACCAGTGCAGGAGTCACCGGTCGACCGGTGACTCCGACACCGCGCGAGCGGCGAGCCGTCAGCGCGCGCAGGAGCCGGTGTCGACCGCGCCGTCGCCGGTGACGCCGAGGGCCATGGCCTCGCGCACCTGGTCGAGCGTGAGGGCGTAGCCGGTGTCGGCGTCGGTGACGGAGGCGGCGAAGACCACGCCGACGACGTCGCCGGCGGAGCTGACGACCGGGCCGCCGGAGTTGCCGGGGCGCACGAGGGCGCGGATGGAGTAGACCTCGCGCACGACGCTGCCCTGGCCGTAGATGTCGGGCGAACGCAGCCGCTGCTCGCTGCGCACGCGCCCGGGCTGCACGTCGTAGGGGCCGTCCTGGGGGTAGCCGAGGATCGCCACCCCGTCGCGCGGCGCGGTGGTGTCCTCGCCCGGCTCGGGGACGGTGAGGGCCTGGCGCCCGCCGTCGTCGAGGCGGAGCACCGCGACGTCGAGGTCGGGGTCGTAGTGCACGACCACCGCGCCGACGGTGGTGTCGCCGAGGGTGACCTCGGGGTCGTCGACCCCGGCCACGACGTGGGCGTTGGTCATGAGCCGGTCGTCGGCGTAGAGGAAGCCCGTGCCCTCGATGCCGCGCCCGCAGTCGTTGCGCCCGCGGATCTTCAGCACCGACTGCTCGGCGGCGACCACGTCGGGGTCGCGCAGCAGGCGGCGGGGGCCGGGCCCGACCTCGACGATCCGCTCGGGCGCGAACGGCTCGAGGTAGCGCGGGAAGAAGGTGGTGCCGACGACGTTGTTGAAGGCCTGCAGCGCCCGGCCGGCCTGGTCGGGCAGCGCCCCGTCGACCCGGGAGAGCACCTCGGAGCTGCGCACCAGCGGCGTGACCCCGCTGATGCGCGAGCCGGAGACCGCGACGCCCAGCGCCCACGCCACGACGAGCACGGCCGCGGCCGAGAGCGCCGCGCCGCCGACCGCGTCGACCGCCCGCACCGGCTGCCAGGTGATGCGGCTGCGCAGCCGGGCGCCGGCGAACTGCAGCAGGGCCTGGCCCAGCGAGGCCGCCAGGATGACGATGAAGAGCGCCCCCAGCGAGACCCACAGCGACGGCTCGGCGTCGCCGAGCGCGACGGGGGCGAGCCACACGCCGAGCAGGCCCCCGAGCAGCAGGCCGGCCGTGGCGAAGGCGCCGGTGATGAAGCCCTGCCAGTAGCCCGACAGCGCGTAGGCCACCACGAGCACCACCAGCGCCCAGTCGAGGACGTTCACGCCTGCGCCTCCCGGTCCGTCCTGCCGTCTTCGTCGCCGTCCCTGTCGCCGTCCCTGTCGCCGTCCTCGTCGTCGTCCTCGTCGGAGATGTCGAGGAAGCCCTCCCGCCCGGGGGGTACGCCGACCCGCCGGGCCGCCTCGACGACCGCGGCGGTGCGCGGGCCCGTGTCGCCGCCGAGCATGTGCGCGGGCAGGTCGCGCACCGGGCCGTCGCCCTCGTCGGGGTCGAGCCAGCCGAGGTGGGCGAAGAAGCGGGAGAGGATGCCGCCGGTGAAGCCCCAGAGGACGACGTCCTTGTCGGGGCCGATGAGGAAGCCGGGGCCGACCCAGCCCGAGGGGTGGCGCACCGAGATGCGGTGGGTAGGGTCGAGGAGGTCGCGCAGCAGCACGCGGTGCACGGCGTGCACCTCGTCGGGGCTCACGACCCGGGCGGCGCCCGGGTCGCGCCACCACCCGACGACGGTCGTGACCGCGAAGTTCGACGGCGGCAGCCACAGCTCGGGCAGCTCGGCGAAGACCTCGACGCTGGCCGGGTCGACCCCGATCTCCTCCTGCGCCTCGCGCAGCGCGGCCGAGACCGCGGTCTCGCCGGGATCGACGGAGCCGCCGGGGAAGGACACCTGCCCGGGGTGGGAGCGCATGTGGTGGGCGCGCTCGGTCAGCAGCACCTCTCGACCCTCGGGGCCGTCGGCGAGCAGCATCAGCACGGCGCCGCGGCGCGGTGCGGCGTCCTCGGGCGGCAGGAAGCGCGACAGCTGCTCGCCCGCGATCGAGGCCGCCCCGTCGCGCACCTGCACGAGCCACGCCGGCAGGTCGGGCACGTCGCGGAAGGCGCTCACAGGCGCACCCCGAGCTCGTCGGTGACGAGCTGCTCGAGCTCCTCGACGCTCGTGACCTCGCGCAGCTCGCGGTAGGCGACCCGCCCCTCGGCGTCGACCAGCACGATGCCGGGCAGCCCGCGGATCGGCATGTCGTCGACCGCGGTCAGGTCGGCACCGGGGTCGGCGACGTGCGGGAAGGTCGCACCGGTCTCGTCGAGCAGCTCGAGGGCGGTGCTGAGCATCTGGTCCTGGGTGTTGACGCCCAGCACCTGCACCCGCTCGCCGTGGCGCTCGTGGAAGGTCTGGAAGAGCGGCAGCTCGCGGCGGCACGGCCCGCACCACGACGCCCACAGCTGCACGACCGCAGGCCCGCGGAGCGCGGAGAGCTCGACGGTCTCCCCGCCGCCGAGGCAGCCCAGCGCGAGCTCGGGCAGCCCGCCCTCGACGGGGTCGGCGGGCGCGGGCGCCCGGCACGGCTCGATCCCGGCCTCCTCGCGCAGCCGGCGCAGCTCGGGGGTGTCGACCTCGACGCGGCTGGGCGGGGCCGCGAGCAGCCCCCCGTCCGTGTCACCGGCGCACGCCGCGAGCAGCGGGGCGACCACGGCGAGCGCGCCGGCCAGCGCGGCGCGGGCGGCCGTGCGCCTCACGCCGGCCCCTGCGTCTTGACCAGCGACGCTGCGACCTCCGGGTCGGTCGGCCCCGCGCCGTACGCCGGGCACCAGCGCGCGACCGGACAGGCACCGCACGCCGGCTTCTTGGCGTGGCAGATGCGGCGCCCGTGCCAGATGACGCGGTGGCTGAGCATCGTCCAGTCCCGCTTGTCGAAGAGGGAGCCGACCGCGTGCTCGGCCTTGACCGGGTCGGTCTCGTCGGTCCAGCCGAAGCGGCGCGAGAGCCGGCCGAAGTGGGTGTCGACGGTGATGCCGGGGATGCCGAAGGCGTTGCCGAGCACGACGTTGGCGGTCTTGCGGCCCACGCCGGGCAGGGCGACGAGGTCGTCGAGGCGGGGCGGCACCTGGCCGCCGTGGTGCTCGACCAGGGCGGCGCTGAGCTTGAGCAGCGACTCGGTCTTGGCGCGGAAGAAGCCGAGCGGGCCGACGATGCGCTCGAGGTCGGCGCGGTCGGCGGCCGCCATCGCGGCGGCGTCGGGGTAGGCGGCGAAGAGCGTCGGGCGCACGGCGTTGACGCGGCGGTCGGTCGTCTGCGCGGAGAGCACGGTGACCACCAGCAGCTCGAAGGCGTCGTCGAAGTCGAGCTCGCAGCGCGCCTCGGGCCAGGTCTCGGTCAGCACGCGGTGCACCTTGCGCGCCCGGCGCACCAGCGCCGTCCTCGACTCGCTCTCCAGCACGGGGCCACCCTACGCAGGCACCGGGAGCCGCCCGGCGGCGCGCCGCGCACCGAGCAGGCGCGATCGGCCGAGTCCCCGATAGGATCGGGCGGGGTCGCCGCACCGTGCGCGGCCCTGCCCTCGAGGAGGATGCTGTGGACAACGACGTGCTGCGCCAGGCCCCGCTGTTCAGCGCGCTCGACGACGAGGCCGCCACCGCCCTCCGGGCCTCGATGTCGGAGACCCGGCTGCGCCGCGGCGAGGTCCTCTTCCACGAGGGCGACACCGGCGACAAGCTCTACGTCATCCTCGACGGCAAGGTGAAGCTGGGCCGCACCTCCTCCGACGGCCGCGAGAACCTCCTCGCCATCCTCGGCCCCGGCCAGATGTTCGGCGAGCTCTCGCTCTTCGACCCCGGCCCCCGCTCCGGCACCGTCACCGCCGTGACCGAGGCGGTGTTCGCCTCGCTCTCCCACGAGGACCTGCTGCGCTGGCTCGACGGGCGCCCCACGGTCGCCCGCGGCCTGCTCGCCCAGCTCGCCGCGCGCCTGCGCAAGGCCAACGACGTCGTCGCCGACCTGGTCTTCTCCGACGTCCCGGGCCGCGTGGCCAAGGCGCTGCTCGACCTCGCCGACCGCTTCGGTCGCACCGCCGACGACGGCGTGCACGTGCACCACGACCTCACCCAGGAGGAGCTGGCCCAGCTGGTGGGCGCCTCCCGCGAGACCGTCAACAAGGCCCTCGCCGACTTCGCGTCGCGCGGCTGGCTGCGCCTCGAGCCCCGCTCGGTCGTGATCATGGACATCGAGCGCCTCTCCCGGCGGGCCCGCTGACCCAGCCGCGCGCATGGCGGCGCCTGGCCGTCGTCGCCGCCACGGTCGTCGCGCTGGCGGCGGGCACCACCACGGCGGTCGTCGTCCTGCGCGACGACGGCGAGCTCGCGGCCGAGCCGGTGCCCGGCTCGCAGGCCGCGCAGGAGGAGGCGGCCGCCCGCCCCGTGCCCGACGAGTGGCGCACCGCGCTGAGCGAGCCGCGTGAGGACTCCGTCTACCCCGCGGTGGGCGACCCGGGCGTCGACGCCCTGCACTACGACCTCGCGCTCGACTGGGCGCCGGACGACCGGCTGCTCGAGGCCACCGCCACCGTCACCTTCCGCGCGACGACCGACGCCGACCAGGTCACGCTCGACCTCGCCCCCGCCCTCGAGGTCACCAGCGCCCGCCTCGACGGCGCCGAGGTCGAGGTGGAGCACGACGGCAAGGACCTGCGGGTGCTCGCCCCCTTCCGCGCCGACGCGGTCCACGAGCTCGAGGTCGACTACGCCGGCTCGCCCGAGCCGGTCGACGCCCCCACCACGCGCAGCGACTTCTCCACCACCGGCTGGACGACCACCGGCCGCGGCGCGGTCTGGACGATGCAGGAGCCCTTCGGGGCCTACTCCTGGTACCCCGTCAACGACCACCCCTCCGACAAGGCCTTCTACGACGTCGCGGTCACCGCCCCCGACCCGTTCGTAGGGGTCAGCGGCGGCGCGCTGGTGGAGCGCAGCCGGGGCGACGGGGAGACCACCACCCGGTGGCGGCTCGACGCCCCCGCCGCGGCGTACCTCGTCACCGTCGCGATCGACGACTACGTCGTGCGCGAGAGCACCAGCGCCAGCGGGGTGCCGCTCTCGGTCTGGACCCGGCGCGGCGACCGCGTCGGTGCCCGCCGGATGCGCGCGCTGCCCGACGTGCTCGCCTGGGCGGAGCGACGTCTGGGTCCCTACCCCTTCGAGACCCTCGGGGTCGTGCTGACCGACTCGGAGTCGGGCATGGAGACCCAGACGATGATCACGCTGGGCCGCACCGACTACGTGCAGTCGCCCGCGGTCGTGCTGCACGAGGTCGTCCACCAGTGGTGGGGCGACGTCGTGGGCCCGACCGACTGGCGCGACCTGTGGCTCAACGAGGGCATGACCACCTACCTGCAGTGGGTGTGGGAGGCGGAGGCCGGCGACGTGCCGCTCGAGGTGTTCGTCGAGGCCGCCCGGTCGCGCGAGCCGTCGCTGCGCCGCGAGTCCGGCCCGCCGGCCGCCTACGACCCGCTGGCCTTCGGCGAGAGCAACGTCTACGTCGCGCCGGCGCTCATGTGGCACGCCGTGCGCGAGCGCGTGGGCGAGCGCCGCTTCTGGCGCTTCGTGCGCGCTTGGCCCGCGGCCCGCGCCGTCGACGGCCTCGCGGTCGGGCAGGGCCCCCCGATCGGCGACGGCCACGGCACCCGACGGCAGGTGGAGCGCTTCGCCGAGCGGGTCACCGGGGCCGAACTGGGCGACCTCTTCGACGCCTGGCTCGACTCGCCGCGCTCGCCGCTGCGCCGCTGACCCCGCTTCGCGGGGCCCGCGGCGGGTTACCGGTCCCCCATGACCGACGCGCACCCGACCCCCGACCAGGACACCGCCGACGTGCCCACGACCTGCGAGACCTGCGGCACCATGCTCGAGACGGGCATGGTCGGGGTCTGCGACGCCGACATCGGTGACACCCCCGACCTGCCGGCGACCACCGTCCACGAGGTCTTCTGCCCCAACCCCGAGTGCCCCGCGCACAAGCCGGAGGCGCGCGGCGCGGCGGCCGCCGAGCCCGGTGACGCCGACGCCCACGACGCCCCCGGCTCGATGGGCGGGGCCAACGGCGGCGCCTGAGCGTTCGCCCTGCGCGATCGCGGGCCGGTCACCCTTGCCCGTCCCCGCGCCGGGCGGCGAGGGTGCGGGCATGCGCATCCTGGTGCTCGGCGGCACGGTCTTCCTCTCCCGCGCGGTGGCGGCGGCCGCGGTCGCCCGCGGCCACGACGTCACCGCCGCCTGCCGCGGGGCCTCGGGCCCGCTGCCCGACGGGGTCCGCCACGTGCCCCTGGACCGCGCCGCCGCCCGCCCCGCCGAGGTCGACGCGGCGATCGGCCCACGGTCGGGCACGGCGTACGACGTGGTGGTCGACGTCGCGCGGCGACCCTCGTGGGTGCGCGCCGCCGTCTCGGCAGTGCCCGCGGCGCACTGGGTCCTCGTCTCGACGATCAACGTCTACCCCGACACCGCGACGCCCGGCGGCACGCCCGCGACGCTCGCGCTGCGCGACCCGCTGACGTCCGACGAGGACCCCGCGGACGGCCCCGAGGCCTACGGCGCGATGAAGGTCGCCTGCGAGCAAACGGTGCAGGCGCTCACCGCGTCCGCGAGCGTGGTGCGCCCGGGGTTGATCGTGGGGCCGGGCGACCCGAGCGGTCGCTTCACCTACTGGCCGGCTCGGATGGCGCGGGTCGCCGAGGGTGAGCCGGAGGTGCTGGCGCCGGGCGACCCCGACGACCGGGTGCAGGTCGTCGACGTGCGCGACCTCGCCGACTGGCTGGTGACCCTGGCGGAGGGGCGCACGGTCGGCACCTTCGACGGCACGGGGCCGGCGCTGACCCGCGAGGCGCTGCTGCTGGAGGTCGCTGCCGGCGTCGGGGTCGAGCCGCGGCTGACCTGGGTCGGCCAGGAGGTGCTGGAGGCCGAGGAGGTGCAGCCGTGGTCGGGCCCCCGGTCGCTGCCGCTGTGGCTGCCGCTGCCGGAGCACGCCGGCATGCTCGACCACGACGTGTCCGCCTCGCTCGAGGCCGGCCTCGCGGTGCGCCCCCTCGCCGAGACCGCCCGCGACACGCTCACCTGGCTGCGCACCACGCCCGACGCGGCCGTCACCGGGTTGACCGCGACCGAGGAGCGGTCGGTCCTCGACGCGTGGCACGCCCGCACCCGCTAGCGTCCCGCGCGTGAGCCCCTCCCCCCACCGCCTGTCGGCCCGCGAGCTGGTCGACCTCGTGCTCGACGCCGGCTCGTGGACGTCGTGGGACGTCCCGCCCGAGCGCGGTGGGCTCGCCCCGGCGTACGCCGAGGAGCTGGCGCGCGCCGCCGAGCGCTCGGGGGTGGACGAGTCGGTGCTCAGCGGCGAGGGCCTGCTGCGCGGGCGGCGGGTCGCGGTGGTGGTCGGGGAGTTCGGTTTCCTGGCCGGCTCGATCGGGCGGGCGTCGGCCGACCGCCTCGTCGCGGCCGTGGAGCGCGCGACCCGCGAGGGCCTGCCGCTGCTCGCGGCGCCGGTGAGCGGCGGCACGCGGATGCAGGAGGGCACTCCCGCCTTCGTGCAGATGGTGCGGATCTCGGCCGCCGTCGCGGCGCACAAGGGCGCCGGACTGCCCTACCTCGTCTACCTGCGCCACCCGACGACCGGCGGCGTCATGGCGTCGTGGGGGTCGCTCGGCCACGTCACCGTCGCCGAGCCGGGCGCCCTGGTCGGCTTCCTGGGGCCGCGGGTCTACGAGGCGCTCTACGGTCGGCCCTTCCCCGAGGGCGTGCAGACCTCGGAGAACCTCGCGGCCCGCGGCATCATCGACGCGGTCGTGGCCCCCGAGGAGATCGGCGCGGTGCTCGACCGGGCGCTCGGGGTGCTGCTGGCACGGCGCGAGGGCGTGGCCGAGGTGCCCGCGCCCCCCGACGTGCCCGTGCCCGACGTCGAGACGTGGGACGCCGTCACCCGTTCACGGCGCCCCGAGCGACCGGGCGTGCGGCGCCTGCTCAAGTACGCCGCGCGCGACGTCGTGCCCCTCAACGGCACCGGGGAGGGCGAGTCGGACCCCGGCCTGCTGATCGCGCTGGCGCGCTTCGGCGCGGCCCCGTGCGTCTTCCTCGGCCAGGACCGCCGCGGGCAGACCGCCGACCACCCGATGGGTCCGGGTGCGCTGCGCGAGGCGCGGCGCGGCATCCGCCTGGCCTCCGAGCTGGGGCTGCCGCTCGTCACGGTCATCGACACCCAGGGCGCGGCGCTCTCGGTCGAGGCCGAGAACGGCGGCCTGGCCGGCGAGATCGCGCGCTGCCTCTCCGACCTGGTGACCCTCGACGCCCCCACGCTGTGCCTGATGCTCGGCGAGGGCAACGGCGGCGGGGCGCTCGCGCTGCTGCCGGCCGACCGCGTGGTCGCCGCCCAGCACGCCTGGCTCTCGCCGCTGCCGCCCGAGGGTGCGAGCGCGATCGTCCACCGCGACACCGACCACGCCCCCGAGATGGCCCGGGCGCAGCAGGTCCGCGCGCTCGACCTGCACGCCCGCGGCATCGTCGACCGGGTCGTCGCCGAGCTGCCCGACGCCGCCGACGAGCCCGAGGACTTCTGCCGCCGCGTCGGCGCCGTGCTCGAGCACGAGCTCGCCGGGCTGCTGCGCGCCGACGTCGCCGAGCTCCGGGGCCGGCGCGCGGAGCGCTACACGCGCTGAGCGGGGGCGGTCGCCGGACCCTCGGCGGGCCAGACCACTGCCGGTCCACTTCCGCAAGATCACCTGAACTGCGGGCGATCCGCGGCCGCTTCCACCTACGGTCCGCTCGTGCACCACACCCCTGACTCCCCGCTGGCCGCCGCCACCCCGGCCGGCCTCACCGACGACGAGCGTCGCACCCTCGACGCACTCGACGTGCCCGGCATCGTCGCCGACCTCTGCGAGCTCGTCGCGCTGCCGACCGTCGGCGGCACCGACGCCGAGAGCGAGGTCCAGCACCTGCTCGCCGACCGGGCGCGCGCGCTCGACCTCGACGTCGACCTGTGGCGCATGGACCTCGACTCCCTCACGACGCACCCCGACTTCCCGGGCCAGGAGGTCGAGCGGCGTGAGGCGTGGGGCCTGGTCGCCTCCACCGGATCGGTCCACCCCGACCACGGCGAGCTGCCGGCGCTCGCGCTGCAGGGCCACGTCGACGTCGTGCCCTCCGGCGACCCGGCCCGCTGGGTCGGCGACGCCTTCACCCCCCGGGTCGTGGGGGGCCGCGTGCACGGTCGCGGCACCTGCGACATGAAGGCCGGCGTCGTCGCCAACCTCGCTGCCCTGCGCGCGGTGCGCGCCGCGGGCCTGACGCTCGCGCGCCCGGCCGCCCTGCACTTCGTCGTCGGCGAGGAGGACGGCGGCCTCGGCGCCTTCGGCACCCTGCGCCGCGGGCACCGCGCCGAGGCGTGCGTCATCACCGAACCCACCAGCGGCACGATCACGACCGCCAACGCCGGTGCGCTGACCTTCGAGCTCTCCGTGCCGGGCATGGCCACGCACGGGAGCACGGCCTACGCCGGGGTGAGCGCCCTCGACGCCTACCTCCCCGTCCACGCCGCGCTCGCACGGCTCCAGGCGCGTCGCAACGCCCGCGTCGACCCGCTCATGGGCGAGTACCCCGTCGCCTACCCGCTCTCCGTCGGCACCGTCCGCTGCGGCGACTGGGCCAGCTCGGTGCCCGACCTGCTGGTGGCGGAGGGCCGCCTCGGGGTGGCGCTCGACGAGGACCCGATCGACGCGCGCGCGGAGCTCGAGGCCGCGGTGGCGGAGGCCGCCGCCCGCGACCCGTGGCTGCGCGAGCACCCGCCCACCGTGCGGTGGACCGGCGGGCAGTTCGCCAGCGGCCGCTACGACGCCTCGTCACCGCTCTTCGCCACGGTCGGCGCCGCCCACGCCGAGGTGACCGGGAGCGGTGCCCCGCGCGAGCGCGGCGCGCCGTACGGCTCGGACCTGCGTCTCTACGCCGAGGCCGGCGTGCCGACCCTGCACTACGGCCCCGGCGACGTGCGGCTCGCGCACGGCCCCGACGAGTCGGTCACCGTCCGCGAGGTCGTCACCGTCACCGAGGTGCTGGTCCTCGCGCTCCTGCGCACCTGCGGCGTCGCCTGAGGCTCGCCCCGCCGGTCAACGCGCCCCCGGCCGGTCAACCCGCTGGGTCGTCGCCCGGTCACCGGTCGGTGAGTGGCGACAGGTCAGCACGTGCACCGCAGGCGGGCCGTGTGTCGTGGTCCGCGCAATTGTGCTGGACAAGACGGTTACCGACCGGTTGCACAGTGCTGGCCGGCACAATTGCGCCCAACTCGACGGTCCCGCTCGCGGCCCGGACGCGCGTGCCGCGCTCGCGCCGCCCCGGAACGACCCTGGGGCGACGCGGGGCGGACGTCAGAAGAGCAGCGCCTGGGCGGGGTCCTCGAGGATGCCGGCGACGTCGGCGAGGAAGCGCGAGCCCTTCTCGCCGTCGACGTGGCGGTGGTCGAAGGAGAGCGCCAGCGTCGTGACGTGGCGGACCGCGATCTCGTCGCCGTCCGGCCCCTCGACCACCCACGGCTGCTTGCGCACGGCGCCGAAGCAGAGGATCGCCGACTCGCCGGGGTTGATGATCGGGGTGCCGGCGTCGACGCCGAAGACGCCGACGTTGGTGATGGTGAACGAGCCGCCGGCCATGTCGGCCGGCTGGGTGCGGCCGCCCCGGGCGGTCTCGACCAGCTCGCCGAGGGCCTCGGCCAGCTCGCGCAGGGTGAGGGACTCCGCGCCCTTGACGTTTGGCACGACCAGCCCGCGCGGGGTGGCGGCGGCGATGCCGAGGTTGACGTAGTCCTTGAACACCACCTCCTGCGCGGCCTCGTCCCAGGTCGAGTTGACCTCGGGCGTGCGGCGTACGGCGAGCAGCACGGCCTTGGCGAGCACCAGCAGGGGGCTCACCTTGAGGTCGCGGAAGTCGCGGTGGGTGCGCAGCCGCTCGACCAGCTCGACGGTGCGGGTCACGTCGACGGTGATCCACTCGGTGACGTGGGGCGCGGTGAAGGCCGAGTCGACCATCGCCTGCGCCATCATCTTGCGCACGCCCTTCACGGGCTCGCGGCGCTCACCGCCGGTCGTCGCACCGGCCACGGCCGGGCGCGAGGAACTGGACCCGCCGGCCCCACCGGCGGCCCCCGAGCCGCCCGCCCCGTTCGCACCGGCCGCACCGTTCGCACCGTTCGCACCGTTCGCACCGCCACCACCGTGCGCGGCTGCGCGCTGCACGTCCTCGCGGGTGACCACGCCACCGGGGCCGGTGGCCTCCAGCAGGGCGAGGTCGAGGCCGAGGTCCTTGGCGAGCTTGCGCACGGGGGGCTTGGCCAGGGCGCGGTGCTCGGAGGGCACGGTCGCGCGCGAGGGCACGAACTCCGCCGGCGGCACGCTGCGCGGCGCCGGCGCGGCCGAGGTGGCCGGCACCGCGGGCTCGTCGGACTCCACGACGGGGTCCGACATCGCTCCGCCGGGGGCGAAGGCGCCCTGCACCTGCATCTGCGTGGCGGCCGCCGACTCCGAGGAGGGCGACGCCGAGCCCTTCCGCGGACGCCGCTGCGGCCCACGGTCGGCCTTCATCCGCCCCACCAGGCTCTCGCCCTCGCCGCCCCCGCTGGCCGCGGGGTTGGACAGGTCGATCTCCAGCTCGGGCTGCGGCGTGGCGTAGGAGGCGCCGGGCTGCGCACCCGCCGCCGCCTCGGCGGCCGCGGGCTCGCCGGCCGGGGCTGCCGGGGCGGCGCCGGCCTCGGCCGCCTCGCCGATGGCGATGATCGGGGTGCCGACCGGCACGGTCTCGCCCTCGGGCACCAGCAGCGCGGTGACCGTGCCGGCGTAGGGCGAGGGCAGCTCGACCAGCGACTTGGCGGTCTCGATCTCGACCACGACGTCGTTGACCTCGATGCTGTCGCCGACCTGGACCTTCCAGGTGACGATCTCGGCCTCGGTCAGGCCCTCGCCGACGTCGGGCAGCTTGTACTCGGGCACGTCAGGTGTCCTCTCGGGTGACGCGGTCGCGAGGCGGTCGCCGCGCGACCGCCACGACGAGCGGAGGTGGGGGTCAGAAGGCCAGCGAGCGGTCGACGGCGTCGAGCAGCCGGTCGAGGTCGGGGAGGAAGTCCTCCTCGATGCGCGAGGCGGGGTAGGGGGCGTCGAAGCCGCCGACGCGCAGCACCGGCGCCTCGAGGCTGTAGAAGCACTCCTCGGTGACCCGCGCGGCGAGCTCGGAGCCCATGCCGAGGTTGACGTGGGCCTCGTGGACGACGACGGCGCGACCGGTGCGGCGTACGGACTCGTGCACCGGGCCCATGTCGAGCGGCGAGAGGGTGCGCAGGTCGATGACCTCGAGCGAGGTGCCGTCGCTGGCCGCCGCCTCGGCGGCCTTGAGCGCGGTCTTCACGGTCGGGCCGTAGGCCAGCACCGTGCAGTCGGTGCCGCGCCGCACGACCCGGCTCGTGAAGAGCGGGTCGGGGGTGGCGGAGGTGTCGAGGTCGGCCTTGTCGGCGTGGTACTGCCGCTTGGGCTCGAGGAAGATCACCGGGTCGTCGCTGGCGATGGCCTGCTGGATCATCCAGTAGCCGTCGACGGGGTTCGAGCACGCCACGACCTTGAGGCCCGGCGTGTGCGCGAACTGCGCCTCGGGGCTCTCGGAGTGGTGCTCGACGGCGCCGATGCCGCCGCCGAAGGGGATGCGGATGACCATCGGCATCTTCACGCGGCCGCGGCTGCGGTAGTGGATCTTCGCGACCTGGCACACGATCTGGTCGTAGGCGGGGTAGACGAAGCCGTCGAACTGGATCTCGACGACGGGGCGGAAGCCGCGCATCGCCATGCCGACCGCGGTGCCGACGATGCCCGACTCCGCGAGCGGGGAGTCGATGACGCGGTCCTCGCCGAAGTCCTTCTGCAGACCGTCGGTGATGCGGAAGACGCCGCCGAGCTTGCCGACGTCCTCGCCCATGAGGAGGACCTTCGAGTCGTCCTCCATCGCGCGGCGCAGGCCGGCGTTGAGCGCCTTCGCGAGGGTCACCCGCTGCGTGCCCTGCCCCTGCTGCGTGCCCATCACCGGCTCCCCTCGAAGGTCTCGAGGTAGGCCGCGAAGCCCTCGCGCTGGGCGCGCAGCTCCTCGGGCTCCTCGGCGTACACGTGGTCGAACATGCTGAGCGGCGCGGGGTCGGGCAGCGCGCCGCAGCCCTCGCGCAGGTGCTTGCCGAGCTCGTCGGCCTCCGCCTTGACGGCGTCGAAGAACGCCTCGTCGGCGTGGCCGCCGCGGGTGAGGTAGACCCGCACGCGCTCGATCGGGTCCTTGAGCTTCCAGTGCTCGACGTCGTCGGAGAGCCGGTAGCGCGTGGGGTCGTCGGTCGTGGTGTGCGCGCCCATGCGGTAGGTGTAGGCCTCCACGAGCGTGGGGCCCTGGCCGTCGCGGGCCCGCTGCAGCGCCGCCTGGGTCACGGCGTAGGTCGCCAGGACGTCGTTGCCGTCGACGCGGATGCCGGGGAAGCCGAAGCCGAGCGCGCGCTGGTAGAGCGGGATGCGGGTCTGGCGCTCGATGGGCTCGGAGATCGCCCACTGGTTGTTCTGGCAGAAGAAGACCACCGGCGCGTTGTAGGACGCGGCGAAGATGAAGGCCTCGTTGACGTCGCCCTGGCTGGAGGCGCCGTCGCCGAAGTGCGCGACGACGGCGGCGTCGCGCTCGGGGTCGCCCGTGCCGACCGCGCCCTCGCGCTGCAGGCCCATGGCGTAGCCGGTCGCGTGCAGCGCCTGCGCGCCGATGACGATCGTGTAGAGCCCAAAGCCGTGGTCGGCGGGGTCCCAGGCCCCGTGGTCGACGCCGCGGAAGAGCCCGAGCAGGTCGAGCGGGTCGACCCCGCGGCACCAGGCGACGCCGTGCTCGCGGTAGGTCGGGAAGACGAAGTCCTGCGGTCGCAGCGCGCGGCCGGCGCCGATCTGCGCGGCCTCCTGGCCGAGCAGCTGCGCCCAGATGCCGAGCTCGCCGTGGCGCTGGAGCGCGGTGGCCTCGGTGTCGATGCGGCGGGTCAGGACCATGTCGCGGTAGAGGCCGCGGATGACCTCGGCCTCGTCGGCGTCGCCGACGTCGAAGCGGAAGTCGGGGTGCTCGACGCGCTCGCCCTCGGGGGTGAGCAGCTGGACGAGCTCAGGCCCGCCGTCGGCCTGGGAGGGCCCGAACACCTCGACGAGGTCGGGCCCGAACTCTGCTGCGTGGGTCACCAGCGGTCTCCTTCGGGTGTCGACGCGGGGTCACCGCACCGATCGTGGACGGCGCTCCCGCGCTTGTGACGCGGGACACACCTTGCTGCACGGACCAAGGTAGCGGCCACCCGGCCGCCGGGGCCAACCGGGTGGGCTTCGCTCTGCTCGCTAGGTTCTGGCCATGAGCACTCGCGTCGTCAGCGCGTCGAGGGTCGTCGACGCCGCCCCCTCGGCCGTCTTCGACCTCCTCGCCGACCCCCGCCAGCACCCCGTCATCGACGGCTCCGGCTCGGTGCGCGGCGTGGTGCAGGGCCCCAACCGTCTGCGGGCGAAGGGCGACACCTTCGGCGCGGACATGAAGATGTTCGGCCTGCCCTACAAGATCCGCAACACGGTCGTCGAGCACGAGGAGGATCGCCGGATCGCGTGGCGCCACTTCGGCGGACACCGCTGGCGCTACGAGCTCGAGCCGGTCGAGGGCGGGCGCACGCGGGTCACCGAGACCTTCGACTACTCGATGTACTCCCCGCTCAAGGCGCGGCTGATCGAGGTGGCCGGCTTCCCCGAGCGCAACCGCCGCGGCATCGAGGCCACCCTCGACCGCCTCGAGCAGGTCGTGCGCGGCGACGCCTGAGCACGGCTCCCGACGCTCGCGCGGCGCCGCACGCACGACACCGGGAGTCCCCGCGCACCTGGTGCACGGGAACTCCCGGTGTCTCGACCTCAGCGGGGCGCAGCCTCAGACGGTGTCGGCGGCCGGGGTCGTGCGGTTGTCCCAACGCAGGACGGCGCTGACGGGCTCGCCGTCGGTCTGCGCGGCCGGCACGGTGACGACGTCGGCCTGGGTGGCGGCGGCGAGCGCGACCAGCACCCGGTCGGCCGGCACCTCGCCGAGGTCGTCGGGCAGCGGCAGGCCGGGGTGGGCCGCGGGGTCGACGGTGAGCTCGCGCGCGGCCTGCAGGTCGACCAGCAGCCGGTCGACCTGACCGCGCACGAAGGCGTCGAGCACGTCGTCGAGGCCGCGGCAGCCGGTGCCGGCCTGGCCCTCGCCGGTGCCGAGCTGCTCGAGCACCTCGGCCTCCTCCTGCGCCTGCAGCGAGGCCAGCGCTGCCTCGATGCCGGTCCAGAGCGCCTCCTCGGACGAGCCCTGGGCGCGACCGCCGTCCTCGACGTGCACCACCTCGACCTGCAGGCCGTCGAGGCCGGCCTCGACGAGGCGGCGGGCGTCGCCGCCGCCGGCGAGCACGACGACGCGGCAGCCGTGCTCGCCCACGCCGCGGCGCAGTGCCTCGGCGACGTCCTCGGCGTTGTGCCGGTAGGTCTGCTCGGAGTGGCGCTGGTACTGCCGCTCGGCCATGTGGCTGGGCACCTGGTGCTCGTGGAGCGTGCGGCCGCCGACCTCGTCGGCGTCGACCCCGCGATCGTGCACGCTGGTGTGGAAGGAGACGTCGGCACCCTCGTGGTCGCAGACGGCGAGCGCGAAGGGCACGTGGCTGCCGGCGTGGGCGACCCACGGCGCGAGGTCGGGCAGCGGCCCCACCTCGACGGCCTCCGGGAAGTGCCCGGCCCCGTGCTGGGTGTCGGCGAAGAGCACCTCGCCGCCCGCGGCGACGATCGTGCGGCGCGCCTCACCGCCCGCGCCTGGCAGCTCCTGCAGCAGCTCGCCGATCCGCTCGACCACCGCGGGCTCCACCTGCTCGGCCTCCAGCGCGTGGCGGATCGTGGTCCACCGCGACTCGAGCTGCTGGCGGGCGTCCTCGGTCGTGCGACCGACCTCCGCGTGCACGGTCACGAACGGACCGGGGCGGGTGACGACGTCCTGGACGGCGGTGAGCCTCATCGGGGGTGCTCCTTCGCTGGTGCGGGTACGACGGACGCTCGCGGTACCCGCTCCGGCTGCGGGCACGCCCCCGCGCAGGCAGCCCGCCGGCTAGAGCCCCGCGCGGTCGTGCGGGGTCTGCCAGACCGCGGGGTCGGGCCCCTGCGGGACGATCCCCGAGGGGTTGATGTCGGTGTGCACGACGTAGTAGTGCGCCTTGATCTGCTCGAAGTCGACCGTCTCGCCGAAGCCGGGGGTCTGGAAGAGGTCGCGGGCGTAGCCCCACAGCGCCGGCATCTCGGTCAGCTTGTTGCGGTTGCACTTGAAGTGGCCGTGGTAGACCGCGTCGAAGCGGGCCAGGGTGGTGAACAGCCGCACGTCGGCCTCGGTGATCGCGTCACCCATGAGGTAGCGGCGGTCGGTCAGCCGCTCCTCGAGCCAGTCCATCGCGGTCCACAGCCGCTCGTAGGCGTCGTCGTAGGCCTCCTGCGAGCCGGCGAATCCGCTGCGGTAGACGCCGTTGTTGACCTCGGTGAAGATGCGCTCCATCACCTCCTCCATCTCCTCGCGGCACTCGTCGGGCCACAGGTCGGGGGCGTCGGGGCGGTGGTGGTCGCGCCACTCGTGGAAGAGGTCGTGGGTGATCCACGGGAAGTCGTTGGTGACCAGCTCGCCGGAGGCGACCTCGACGACGGCGGGCACCGTGATGCCCTTCTCGTAGTCCGGGAAGCGGGCGAAGTAGGCCTCCTGCAGCCGCTCGATGCCGAGCACGGGGTCCTTGCCGCCCGGGTCGCGGTCGAAGGTCCACGACCGGGCGTCGTGGGTGGGTCCGGGGGTGCCGAGCGAGATCGCGTCCTCGAGGCCGAGCAGGTGGCGCACGATGAGCGAGCGGTTGGCCCACGGGCACGCCGGCGCGGCGACGAGCCGGTAGCGGCCCGGCTCGACCGGCCACAGGCGTACGTCGGTGGGCCCGTGCTCCGGGGTGCGCGCGTCCTTCGTGATGCGGTCGGGCACGTAGTCCATGTCGCGCTCGAAGGACCCCTCCTCGCGGTAGGTCGGGGTGAGGTCGTCGCTCGCGGTGCCGCCGTCTGTCGCCATGGCGCCAGCGTAGGCAGCGGTCGGCTACTGGACGATGACCCAGCCGCCGCCCTCGCGCACCAGGTCGAAGGCGAAGCTCTGCTCGGCACCGCCGTCGGTGAAGGTGCCCGCGACCCGGGCGACCGCTGCGTCCCCGGTGCCCTCGACCTCGGTGGCGGTCACCGTGAGCCCCCCGAGCCGCTCGGCGCCGAAGAGCGCCGACTGCCGGCACGGGGCCTGGCCCATCTCGGCGCGGTCGGCGGCGCTGAAGGTGGCGAGGTACGCCGGGCAGTCGCCCTCGCGGAGCGCCTCGAAGTTGGCGCGCACCACCGCGGCCGGGTCGTCGCCGCCGCGGTCGTCGGCCCGCAGCGCCCCGAGCAGCAGGACGGTCGCGCCCGCCACCACCACGAAGACCGCGAGCAGCACCGCGCCGCCCACCACGAGGCGCACCCGGCCACCGGGCGCGAGCGGGTCGGCGTGGGGGTCCGGGTCGGGCACCGGGCCAGGATGCCAGCACGGACCGGCCGGGACGGATCGACGCTGCGGGGCGGGCAGCGGCGGCCCCGGGGCGGTCGGGCCCGCTGTGCGACCATCGACCCGACGCCGGACCACGACGAGCACCGCACGAGGGGAGCGCGCCCGGATGATGCGCCTGCTGGCCGCGGCCCTGCTGGCCGTGCTCGGGCTCGCGCTCACGGCGCAGGTGCAGACGCGCCAGGACGACGACTCGCTCGCCGGCTACCGCGAGCAGGACCTGCTCTCGCTCGTGACCGGCCTCGGCGGCAGCACCGGGCGCACCCAGCGCGACCTCGCCGACCTGCGGACCACCCAGGAGGAGCTGCGCGAGGAGCTCGCGGAGGCCCGGCTCGCGCTCGCCGCCGCCGAGGAGCGCAGCGGACCGCTCTCGGTGCTGGCCGGCACCGCCCCCGCGGCAGGCGCGGGGGTGGTCGTGCGGGTGCTCGACCCGGAGGCCCAGGTGCCCTCCGAGCTGCTCCTCGACCTGGTGCAGGACCTGCGCGCCGCCGGCGCCGAGGCGATCGAGGTCAACGGCCAGGTGCGGCTGGGGGCGGACAGCTGGTTCGCCGGCGAGGCCGGCGGCCTGGTCGTCGACGGCGTCGAGCTGGCACGGCCCTACGTGCTCGAGGTCGTCGGTCGCACCGGGCCGCTGGAGGGCGCGCTGGTCTTCCCGCAGGGCGGGGCCGACCGGATGCGCGAGCGTGGCGCGGTGGTGACGGGCCGGGCGCTCGAGCGCGTCGAGGTCGAGTCGACCCGCGGCCTGGGCCAGCTGCGCCGCGCCGAGCCCGTCGGCCCGACCCTGCCGGGCCTCGCCTCGCAGTCGTCGGGCCCGCAGCCGGAGGGCTCGCCGTGACCCCGTTGCGCGACCGCGTCCCCCGGTTGAGCCCCGAGCTGCGCGAGCGGCTCGAGCTCGACCGGCTCCGCCGCCGCCCCGCGGCCCCCGACGAGCGGCACCCCCTGCGCCAGCAGGTGCAGGCCTACCCCTCCCTCCTCGACCAGGTGCTCGGCTCCGCGCTCGAGCCCGACTACGTCGCCGCCGCCCGCCGGCGCGACGAGCGGGCGCGCGAGGCCGCCACCGGTGCCCCCGCCGACGACGCGGCGACCGGCGGCGGTGCGGAGCGGCGTACGCCGGGGCGCGCGCGCCTCGCCTCCGTGCTGGTCCTCGCCGTCTTCGCCGTGCTGGTCGCCACCGCGGTGCGGGAGACCGCCGCCGACGCCCCGACCGATGCGCTCGTGCGCGAGACGCTCGTGCGCGAGGCGGGCGAGCGGCGCACGGAGCTCGCCGAGCTGCAGAGCCTCGTCGCCGAGACCCGCCGCGACAACGCCGAGCTCTCCTCGGAGCTGCGGCAGGCCCGTGCCCTGCGCAGCGAGGCGGTGGGCGACCTGCGGGCGCTGGCGGCCGCGGCGGGCTTCCAGGCGGTGTCGGGCGAGGGGCTGCGGTGGACCGTCCGCAACGAGCCCGACGAGCTGGGCGGCGACCTGGTCGCGGCCAACGAGCTGGCCTACCTCGTCAACGGGCTGTGGGAGGCCGGCGCCGAGGCGATCGCGGTCAACGGGCAGCGGCTGACCGCACGCAGCGCGATCACCCAGTCGGGGCGCGGCATCAACGTCAACGGCTCCCCGCTGACGGCGCCCTTCGTGGTGTCGGTCGTCGGCGACCCCCGCACGCTCGAGTCGCTCTTCGCCGAGACCCGGTCGGGCTACCTCTGGCTGCTCACCGTCGACACCCTCGGCTTCCCCGTCACCGTCGAGCGCGACGACGAGCTGCTGTTGCCCGCGGCCCGCGAGGGCCTGCTCGCCACCTGCGGCTCCTGCGACCCCGAGGAGCAGGTCGCCCCCGGTGGCCAGACCGACGACTGACGACCCGGCCCTGCGCGGGGCCGACGACACGACGACGAAGGACGAGGAGCACGCGTGCACGGAGTGGTGGAGGAGACCACGCGGCTGACGCCGTCGATGGTGCGGGTGGTGCTGGGCGGCGACGGGCTCGCCGACTTCCGGCCGGCCGACGGCACCGATGCCTACGTCAACCTGGCGTTCGCGCCGGAGGGCGCGCCGTACGGCCCGGTCTTCGACCCGCGCGCGGTGCGCGACGAGCACGGGGCGGCGTGGGCGCCGGCACGCCGGCGCTACAGCGTGCGGGCGTGGGACGAGGCGACCCGGCGACTCACGCTGGACTTCGTGGTGCACGGCGACACCGGCGTGGCCGGGCGGTGGGCGACCCACGCGCAGCCGGGTGACGTGCTGGTGCTGGAGGGCCCGAGCAGCGGCTACCGGCCCGACCCGGACGCCGAGTGGCACCTGATGGTCGGTGACGAGTCCGCGCTGCCCGCGATCGCGGCCTCGCTCGAGGCGGTGCCGGAGGGGCGGCCCGTCGTCGTGCGGCTCGTCTGCGACGACGCCGACCACGAGCTGCCGCTGACGACCCCCGGCGACCTCGACCTGGTGTGGCTGCACCGGGCCGGGGCCGACGACCCGACCTCGCTGCTCGCCGACTCGCTCGCCGCGCTCGAGGCGCCCGCCGGCACGGTGCACGCCTTCGTGCACGGCGAGGCCGACGAGGTGCGCGCGGCGCGCCGGCACCTGCTCGGCGAGCGTGGGCTCGAGCGCGCGCAGATGTCGTGCTCGCCCTACTGGCGCCGCACCCTCACCGACGAGGCGTGGCGCGCGCAGAAGAAGGCCTACGTCGCGCAGATGGAGTCCGACGTGCCCTGAGACGGGCCGGTGACCCCTCGCCGAGGGGTCAGGCGGGTGGCGGGAAGTCGCGCGCCAGGGCGACGACGCGGTCGTTGGCCTCGGCCTCCCCGATGCTCACGCGGGCGCCCTCGCCGGCGAAGGGGCGCACGACGACGCCGCGCTCGTCGGCCGCGGCAGCGAAGTCGAGCGTGCGCTCCCCGAGCTCGAACCACACGAAGTTGCCCTGTGCGTCGGGCACCCGCCACCCGGCCTCGCGCACCCCGGCCAGCACCCGGTCGCGCTCGGCGACCAGGGCGTCGACCCGCTCGAGCAGCTCCGCCTCGGCGGCCAGCGAGGCGATGGCCGCGGCCTGTGCGACGGTCGACACGCCGAAGGGCAGCGACACCGCCCGCAGCGCGCCGGCGACCGGCTCCGGCGCCACCGCGAAGCCGACCCGCAGCGCCGCGAGGCCGTAGGCCTTCGAGAAGGTGCGGGTGACCACGACGTTGTCGTGGCGGGCCTGGGTGGCGACGCCGTCGACGGGGTCGGGCGTGCGCACGAACTCGGCGTACGCCTCGTCGACGACGACCAGCACCCGCTGCGGCACCTGCGCCAGGAAGGCGTCGAGCTCGGCCTGGGTCACCGCCGGGCCCGTGGGGTTGTTGGGCGTGCAGACCAGGACGACCTTGGTGCGCTCGGTGACGGCCGCGGCCATCGCGTCGAGGTCGTGGCGACCGTCCGCGAGCACCGGCACCCTGACCGAGACGGCGCCGGCGGCGGCGATCGCGATCGGGTAGGCCTCGAAGGAGCGCCACGCGTGCACGACCTCGTCGCCCGGGTCGCAGAAGGCGGCGAGCAGCTGGTAGATCAGCGCCACCGACCCGGTGGCGACGCTGAGCCGCTCGACCGGCACGTCGAAGCGGTCGGCGAGCGCGGCGTACAGCGCGGTGCTGCCCATGTCGGGGTAGCGGTTGACCTGCCCCACCGCCGCGACCGCCGCCTCGAGCACGCCGGGGAGCGGGGGGTAGGGGTTCTCGTTGGACGACAGCTTGAAGGTCGTCATCCCCTCGCGCGCCGTCGGCGGTCGGCCGGGCACGTAGGCGGGGATCTGCAGGACGTTCGGGCGTGGCTGAGGGTGGGCCATGGGGCGCAACCTACCGCCGGCGCCACGGGCGCAGCGCCCAGGCGGCGAGCAGCCCGAGCAGCGCGCCGAGAGCGGCCCCGGCCACGTTGTCGACGAGGTCGGTGACGTCGCAGGCGCGGTCGAGCCGCGCCAGCACCAGCTGGGCGGCCTCGATGCCCACCGAGTACGCCGCCAGGGCGGCCACCACGACCGGCACCGTGACGACCACCGACCGGGCGTCGCGCCACCGCGCGAGGGCGAGCACGCCGAGGGCGCCGGACGGCACGAACAGCACGGCGTTGAGGGCGCGCTGCCCACCGGGGAACAGCCAGAAGCCCTCGGGCGCCGGGCCGCCGTAGTCCAGCGAGCAGGCGGTCTGCGCCTCCTCGGCCGGCACCCACCCCGGCGCGCCCTGCGCCGGCACGAGGGTCACCAGCGCGACCACGACGAGCGACCACAGCAGGCCCGCCCACGCCCACCCCGCCACCGGCCCGAGGCGCCGCGCGAGCCCCGCACCGGCGGGCGCGGCCAGCAGCCCGGCGAGCACCGCGCCGAGCAGCATCACGCCCACGCCGCCGAAGGGGACCACGGCGCCACGCTACGAGTGCCGCCCGCCGAGCCGTCCCCCGCCCCCGACCGATCAATTGCTGGGTTGTCGCCCGCTTACTGACTGGTAACCGGGCGACAACTCAGCAATTGACGAGCAGCGGCGCCCGACCCCAACGACGCGGGGGTCGCTCCTAGGGTGGGACCCATGAGGTTCCTGACCTGGCTGCTCACCCACGCGGCCGCGCTGGCGGTCGCGACGTGGCTGCTCGACGGCATCCGCATCGTCGGGCCGCGCTCGGGCACCGCCGAGCTGCAGGAGAAGCTGCTGCCGCTGCTGCTCGTCGCGCTGATCCTCGGCGTGGTGACGGCGGTGGTGAAGCCGGTCGTCACCTTCTTCTCGATCCCCTTCATCGTGCTCACCCTGGGGCTCTTCCTGCTCGTGGTGAACGCCGCGATGCTGCTGCTGACGGGGTGGATCGCGGAGCAGGCGGGCCTCGGCTTCCGCGTCGACGGCTTCCGGACGGCGGTGCTCGGCGCCGTGGTCATCACGCTGACGACCTGGGCCGTCGACGGGCTGGTGGGCCGCCGTGACTGACACCGCCGCCGCGGCCACCCCGGTCTCCCACCCGCTGCCCCCGGCGCCCGCCCCGCGCGCGCCGGGAACCTACCGCGTGGCCCTGGTCTGCCTGGGCAACATCTGCCGCTCGCCGATGGCCGACGTCGTGCTGCAGGAGCGCTTGGCCGACCTCGGCCTCGCGGAGCAGGTGCGGGTCCGCAGCGCCGGCACCGGCGGCTGGCACGTCGGTCGCCCGATGGACGACCGCGCGGCCGCGACGCTGCGCCACCACGGCTACGACCCCGACCGCCACCGCGCGCAACAGGCCGACGCCGCCTGGCTCGACGACGACCTCGTGCTGGCGATGGACGAGACCAACCTCGCCGACCTCCGGGAGCTCGCGGCCGGCCCCGGCGTGCCCGACCCCGCGCGGCTGCGCCTCTTCCGCGACTTCGACCCCGTCGAGCCCGGTGTCGCCGTCGCCGACCCGTACTACGGTGGGGACGACGGCTTCGGGGAGGTGCTGGCGGTGGTGGAGCGCACGTCCGCGGTGCTGGCCGCGGCCATCGGCCGGGCCCTCGGGTCGGCGCCGGAGCACCCGGGGCAGCCGTGACCCGCCAGCCGCTCGTGGCCCGGCACGTCGAGGAGCTCCTCAGTGCGGCCGTCGTCTCGACCGCCCCCGTGGCCGGCGGCGACGTCTGCACCGCCACCCGGCTGCGGCTCTCCGACGGCCGGGTCGCGCTGGCCAAGACCCACCCGCACGCCCCCGAGGGGTTCTTCGAGGCCGAGGCCCGCGGGCTGCGCTGGCTGGCCGAGGCGACCGACCAGGGTGGGGTGCCCGTGCCCGAGCTGCTCGCCGCCGACGCCTCGTGCGTCGTGCTGCGCTGGGTCGAGCCGGGCAAGCCGACGGCCGACGCGGCGCTCGCCTTCGGCGCGGCGCTGGCCGCCACCCACCTGTCGCTGCCCACGGCGGCCGGGGACCCGGCGTACGGCGCGGAGCAGGACGGCTTCGTCGGCCGGCTGCCGCTGCCCAACCGCACCGCCCCCAGCTGGGCGGAGTTCTGGGCCACGCGGCGCGTGCTGCCCTACCTCAAGCTCGCCCGCGACCGCGACGCCGTCACCGCCGACGAGGCCCGCGCGGTCGAGGGGGTGGTGGGCCGGCTCCCCGCGCTGCTGCCCGACGAGCCGCCCGCGCGCCTGCACGGCGACCTGTGGAACGGCAACGTGCTGTGGGGTCACGACGGGGTGAGCGTCGTCGACCCGGCGGCCTACGCCGGTCACCGCGAGGTCGACCTCGCGATGCTGCTGCTCTTCGGCTCGCCCCACCTCGACCGCGTGCTGGAGGGCTACGCCGCCGCGTCGGCCGAGCGCGGCCGGCCCCTCGACGACGCCTGGCGCGACCGCGCGGGCGTGCACCAGCTCTTCCCGCTGCTCGTCCACGCCTGCACCTTCGGCGGCGGCTACGGCGCGCGGGCGGCCGACGTCGCGCGCCGCCTCGCCTGAGGCCCGCGACCGATCTTCAGCGCCTGCTCAGGCGGGGGTGGGATCATGGGACGCGTGAGTGCCGAGACCCGACCCCGCGTCCTGGTCGTCGACGACGACAAGGCGGTGCGCGAGTCGCTGCGCCGCTCGCTGGAGTTCAACGGCTACACGGTGTCCCTGGCCAGCGACGGCGCGGAGGCGCTCGCGGGCATCGGGTCGGGGCCGGGCACCCCCGACCTCGTGGTGATGGACGTGATGATGCCGCGCCTCGACGGGCTCGAGGCCACCCGGGCGCTGCGCCAGGCCGGCCACGACGTGCCGATCCTCGTGCTGACCGCCCGCGACGCGGTGGGCGACCGGGTCGAGGGTCTCGACGCCGGCGCCGACGACTACCTCACCAAGCCCTTCGCTCTGCAGGAGCTGCTGGCGCGCATCCGGGCGCTGCTGCGCCGTGCGGTCCCCCACGACGACGCCGACGAGGTGCTGACCTTCGCCGACCTGTCGATGGACGTCGCCTCGCGCGAGGTGCGCCGCGGCGAGCGCGCGATCGAGCTGACCCGCACCGAGTTCACGTTGCTCGAGATGTTCCTGCGCCGACCGCGCCGGGTGCTCGAGCGGGCGTTCATCCTCGAGGAGGTCTGGGGCTACGACTTCCCCACCACGGCCAACTCCCTCGAGGTCTACGTCGGCTACCTCCGCCGCAAGACCGAGGCCGAGGGCGAGGCGCGGCTGATCCACACCGTGCGCGGCGTCGGCTACGTCCTGAAGGAGGCCTGAGTGCGCGCCGCGGCCGCTCCCCCCTGGTGGGACCCCCGCGGCTGGCGCCACGGCCGCTCGCTCGCGAGCCGCGTCACCCTGCTCACCACCTTCGCGGTCGGCCTCGCGGTCACCGTGGTCGCGCTCGCGGTCTACGTCACCGTGCGGGTGCAGATGCAGTCCACGCTCGACGAGTCGCTGCTCTCCCGCGCCGAGCAGGCCGCCGACAGCCTCGCGCTGTCGCGGCTCTCGGTGCCGTCCTGGGCGCTGGGCGCCGCCGACGTGCGCATCCTCTTCCTCACCTCCGACGGGTCGGCCCGCTCGGCCGACGAGCTGCCGGCCCTGCGCCTCGGCCGCCCGGAGCTCGAGGTGGCGGCCGGGCTCTCGGCCAGCTCGGTGCGCACCGTCGACTCCGGCAACGAGCGCTACCGCGTCGTGGCGGTGCCCTCGGTGCCCGGCGAGGCCCTGGTGATCGCGCAGTCGCTCGCGCCGCAGGAGCTCGTGCTCGCCAAGCTCGGCGTCGTGATGCTGCTGGTCGGCGCGGCGGGCGTGCTCGCCGCCGGCCTCGCCGGCTGGGCCGTGGCCCGCAACGGGCTGAGACCGGTGCGACGGCTCACCACCGCCGCCGAGGAGATCGCGCGCACCGAGCGGCTGGTGCCGCTGCGCGTCGAGGGCGAGGACGAGATCGCCCGGCTGGCCACCGCCTTCAACGAGATGCTCGTCGCCCTCGCCGCGTCGCGCGACCGGCAGCGTCAGCTCGTCGCCGACGCGGGCCACGAGCTGCGCACCCCGCTGACCAGCCTGCGCACCAACATCGACCTGCTGATGCAGGCCGACCGCGCCGACCGCGACGGCTCGGCGCTGCACCTGCCCCCGGAGGCCCGCGACGAGCTGCTCGAGGACGTGCGCGCGCAGGCCGAGGAGCTCACGACCCTGGTCGGCGACCTGGTCGAGCTCGCCCGCGAGGAGGCACCGCGGCAGCACATCGCACCCGTCGACCTCGCCGAGGTGGTCGACCGCGCCGTGGCCCGGGTGCGACGCCGCGCGACCGACAAGGCCTTCGACGTCGAGACCGCCTCGTGGTGGGTCGTCGGCGACGCCGCGTCGCTCGAGCGAGCCGTCACCAACCTCCTCGACAACGCCGCGAAGTGGGGCTCCGAGGGCGGTGTGGTCGACGTGCGCCTGCGCGACGGGCTGCTCGTCGTCGACGACGACGGCCCCGGCATCGCCGAGGCCGACCGGCCCCACGTCTTCGAGCGCTTCTGGCGCTCCCCCGAGGCCCGCGCGCTCCCCGGCTCCGGGCTCGGCCTCGCCATCGTCGGGCAGATCGTCGCCCGCCACGCCGGCACCGTCGAGGTCTCCGCCTCCCCGTCGGGCGGGGCTCGGCTGGCCGTCCAGCTGCCCGGCACCGCCGTCGCCCCCGCCGAGGCCGACGAGCCGGGCGGCCCGGCCCCGACGGCACCTGCCGCCGACCCGCGGGCCGACGGCGGCCGCGAGCCCGAGGGCGCGGAGGCCCCTCGGGGCCAGGACGTCGACGGGGCCGCGCAGCCCGCCGTACGCCGTCGGCTGGCCTCGGCGCGCCGGCAGGGCGCCGACCGCTCCTAGCGGTCGAGGCTCCGCGGGCCTAGGTTGCGGTCATGACGACCCTCGTGCTCGCACCGCTGGCCGCCGTGGTGCTGGCGGTGCTGGCCCTGCTCGTGCTCTACGCGGTCGTCCGGGTGGCCGTGCACCACGGCGTCCGCGACGCCGACCGCAGCCGGGAGCGGGACGCGCTCGGCCGCGACGACGGCGCCGCCCTGCGGGCCTCGATCGCGCGGGCGCAGCGCCGCGTGCCCGACGACCCGCTGGCCTGACCTCCCGGCCGCGTCGGCACCGCCCGGACGCGCCCGGGCGCGTCGTGACGGTGCCACCGGCAGCGTCGACCGGCTCAGCCGAGCACCCCGAGCAGCCGCTCGGCCTTCCAGCGCGTCTCGGCCCACTCGTCCTCGACGGTCGAGCGCACCGTGACCCCGCCACCCGTGCCCACCTCCCACGCGCCGTCGCCGGCCGTGACCAGGGAGCGGATGACGACGCCGAGGTCGGCGCGACCGTCGGCGGAGAGCCAGCCGAAGGCCCCGGCGTACACCCCGCGGGCGTCGGCCTCGACCGCCTCGACCACCTGCATCGTGCGCAGCTTGGGCGCGCCGGTCATGGAGCCGGCGGGGAAGAGCGCTCGCAGCGCCGCGACGGTCGAGACGTCGTCGCGCAGCCGGCCGCGGACCGTCGAGACCAGCTGGTGGACGGTCGCGTAGGACTCGCAGGCCATCAGCGCCGGCACCGTCACGCTGCCCGGCTCGCAGACGCCGGCGAGGTCGTGGCGCAGGAGGTCGACGACCATGAGGTTCTCGGCGCGGATCTTGGGGTCGGCCAGCAGGTGGGCACGCGCCGCCTCGTCCTCGGCCCGGCCCGCACCGCGCGGAGTGGTGCCCTTGATCGGCTTGGTCTCGAGCAGCCGCCCGCCCGCCCCGTCGGGGGTCACCAGGGCGTAGCGCTCCGGCGAGCTGCTCAGCAGCCAGACCCGCTGCCCCGCCCCGGGGTCGCCGACGTCGTGCTGCAGCAGACCGGCGTACGGCGCGGGGTTGGCCGCGCGCAGCCGCAGGTAGGCCTCGACCGGGGTGAGCGCCGACCGGGCCCGCAGCCGGTGGGTCAGGTTGACCTCGTAGGTGTTGCCCGCCCGCAGCTCCTCCTGCACCCGCGCGAACCGCTCCGCGTAGTCCGGAGGCGGGGTGCCGGCGGGGGTGCCGGTGGTTGGTGCGGCGGTGAGGCCGGGGGTGCGAGTTCCGCGCAATTGTGTTGAGACACGCCGGGAGCGGCCCGGATCCTCGGCGTGTCGCGGGCCGGATCCGCGCAATTGTGCCGGACTCGCCGGTGACGGGCGCGGCACCCCACCCACCGGAGGCGGGTCCGCGGCCGCCGGGTGCTCGACCATGCGCACGTGGGAGGGCCGCATCCACACCGCGTCGGGCACACGGCCGGGCGCGCCGGCGGGGACGACGGCGGCCGGGAGGTCGGGGCGGCAGGCGTAGCCGAGGTAGCCGAACCACGCGGCGTCGGCCGGGCCGGCGGCGAGCTCGGCCTCCAGCACGGCGAACGGGTCGTCGCCGACCACCTCCGCACGACCGCCCCCGTGGCGCACGACCTCGCGACGCGCCGCGTCGTAGGTCAGCGAGACGTCGTCGGGGTCGCACCACGCAACGACCGAGCGCCGCCCGGACCACGCGCGCGCACCACCGCCGTCGAGCCAGACGCAGCGGGGGTGCTCGGACGCCACCGAGCCGACGAACGCCTCGAGGTCGTCGGGCCGCAGGCTCACGGCGCCGCCTCCGCGTCCACCAGCCGCAACCCGTGCGCGACGATCGACGCGCCGTGCTCGCTGAGCACCGACTCGGGGTGGAACTGCACCCCCTCGAGCGGCAGCGTGCGGTGGCGCACGCCCATGACGGTGCCGTCCTCGGCGCGCGCGGTCACCTCGAGGCAGTCGGGCACCTCGACGGCGGCCAGCGAGTGGTAGCGCACCGCCGCGAAGCCCTGCGGCAGCCCGGTGAAGGCGCCGCGGCCGTCGTGCTCGACGCGGGCGACCTCGCCGTGGGCGGGCTCGACGCGCGCGACCCGACCGCCGTACGCCGTGACGAGGCCCTGCATCCCGAGGCACACGCCCAGCACGGGCACCGTGGCGGCGCGCAGCACCGCGGCGCCGACGGCGAAGTCGGCAGGGTCGTCGGGCCGTCCGGGCCCCGGCGAGAGCAGCACCCGCTCGTGCCGGAGCACGGCCGCGGCGTCGACCTCGTCGTGCTGCACCACGTGGGGCAGCACCCCCGTCACCGACGCGACGAGGTGCACGAGGTTCTGGGTGTAGGAGTCGTGGTGGTCCACGACCACGACGTCGCCGCTCACACCAGCAGCGCCCGGACCAGCTCGTGGATCAGGTCGTGGCCGCGCTCGGTGAGGATCGACTCGGCGTGGAACTGGATGCCGCGGTAGTGCGGGCCCGCCACCAGGTGCACGTCGCCGGTCGCCGGGTCGGTCTCGACGCTCACACCCGCGGGCAGCGCGTCGCCGTCGCCGACCCGGGCGACGAAGGTGTTGTAGAAGCCGACCCGCTCGGTGCGCCCGCCGATCGACACGGGCGACTGCGTGCCCTGGAAGACGATGTCCTTGTAGGCCAGCGGCAGCCCCAGCGTGCGGCACAGCGCCTGGTGCCCGAGGCACACCGCGAGGAAGGGCTGCTCGCGCTCCAGCAGCCGCGCGACCGCGGCGCGCAGCGTCGCCATCTTGGGGTCGTCGTCGTCGCGCGGGTCGCCCGGGCCGGGACCGACCACGACGAGGTCGGCGTCGTCCAGCGCGCCCGGGGCGTAGTCCTCGTGGCGCAGGACCTCGGTGCGCAGCCCGACCACGCCGAGCACGTGGCGCAGCATGTTGACGAAGTCGTCCTCGCCGTCGAGCACCACCGCGCGCTTGCCGACGAGCGCCGGGTCGGGCACGGCGTCGCCCTGGTCGGTGAGCCAGAAGGACGACAGGCGCCGGTTGCGCGCGTGGAGCGCGAGCAGCACGTCCTCGTCGGCGACGAGCTCGGCGAGGTCGACCGACGGCACCGGCGCGGGCGGCACGAGACCGAAGGCCGACAGGATGCCGCCCGCCTTCGCGTGGGTCTCGGCCACCTCGTAGGCCGGGTCGCTGTCGCGCACGAGCGTCGCGCCCGCCGTGACCTTGAGCCGGCCCTCCAGGTCGACATCAGCGGTGCGGATCACGATGGGGCTGTCGACCACCGGGCCGCCCTGCGCGTCGCGCCCGAGCACGGCCAGGGCTGCGCCGTAGTAGCCGCGTCCCTCGGTCTCGTGCTTCGCGATCAGCCGGCAGGCGTTCTCCACGGGCGAGCCGGTGACGGTCGCGGCGAACATCGTGTCGCGCAGCACCTCGCGGGGGTCACGGGTGGTGCGGCCCGCGAGGAGGTACTCGGTGTGCACGAGGCGGCTCATCGGCTTCAGGAACGGCCCGAGCACCTGCCCGCCCTCGGTGCAGATGTCGCACATCATCTTGAGCTCCTCGTCGACCACCATGAAGAGCTCGTAGACCTCCTTCTCGTCGTGCAGGAAGTCGAGCAGCCGCTGCTTGGTGTCGCCGCCCTCCGGGATGCGGAAGGTGCCGGAGATGGGGTTCATCCGCACGTCGCCGCCGTGGATCGACACGTGCCGCTCGGGGCTCGCGCCGACGAGGTAGCGGTCGCCGGTGAAGAACACGTAGGTCCAGTAGGCACCGCGCTCACGCTCGAGCAGCCGCTTCAGCACGGTCAGCGCCGCCGCGTGGCCCCAGCCGTCGAGCTGGGCGCGGTAGTGGCGGGCGACCACGAGGTTGGCGCCCTCCCCCTGCCCGATCTCGTCGTCGATGACGGTGCGCACGAGGTCGGCGTACGCCGCGTCGTCGGTGTCGAAGCCGCCGGTGTCGGCGAAGTCGACCGGCACCTCCTCGATCGCCGCGACGACCTCCGCCACGCTGAACTCCAGCTCGGTCTCGACGTCGACCACGACCAGCGGCGCGCCGTCGTCGTGGGCCTCGAAGCCGCGCTCGCGCACCTGGCGGAAGGGCACCGCCAGCAGCCGGTCGGCGAGGTGGCCGTCGGCCGGCGGGCCCTCCTCGAGCGGCACGTCGAGCAGC
Source organism: Nocardioides perillae (assembly GCF_013409425.1). Taxonomy (NCBI): domain Bacteria; kingdom Bacillati; phylum Actinomycetota; class Actinomycetes; order Propionibacteriales; family Nocardioidaceae; genus Nocardioides; species Nocardioides perillae. The sequence continues at coordinate 352,708 of NZ_JACCAC010000001.1, forward strand.
GACTCGACCACGCTGCGGCGGCCGCCCACGAGCCCGACGGTGTCCTTGTCGCCCGCGCGGGTCGAGCGGCGGATGACCGCCCACGCCTCGTGCCCCACCAGCGCCTCGAGGGCGGCCCGGGCGTCGCGGCCGCGCTCGGCGGCCTCGCTCCCGGCGGGGCGGGCGGGGGTCTCGGTCATGCCGGGAGCCTACGGGTGCGGGCGCGCCCTCAGCCCACGGTGGTCAGCAGCTGGGTGGCACGCGTGAGCACGACGTAGAGCGTGGCACGGCCGGTGGCCGACTCGTCCTCGATCTCCTGCGGGCGCACGACGACGATGCCGTCGAACTCCAGGCCCTTGGTGTCGAGGCCGGTCAGCACCACCACGCGGTCCTCGCCCGAGGGCGCCACGGCGGAGTCGACCGCCGCGCGGGCCGACGGGGCGTCGCCCGCGACCTCCGGCCACGAGGCCAGCCAGGCGTTGACCTCGGAGCGCCGCGCCACCGGCACGACGATGCCGACGGTGCCCGCGACCTGCGCCGCGACCTCGGCGACCGCCTCGCGGACCGCCGCCTCGAGGTCGGCGTCGCCGACGCCCTCGAGCACCACCGGCTCCACCCCGGTCGAGCGGACGGCGGTCGGGAGGTCGGCGTCGAGGCCGACCCGCTCGGCGTACGCCGCGGCGTGGGCGTAGATCTCGGAGGAGTTGCGGTAGTTGGTCGAGAGGTGGAAGGCGTGCACCACCTTGCCCTCGACCGCCTCGGCGCGGGCCGCCTCCGCCTCCGCGCGCACCGGCCACGACGACTGTGCGGGGTCACCGACGATCGTCCAGGTGGCGGTGCGGCCCCGGCGCCCGACCATGCGCCACTGCATCGGGGTGAGGTCCTGCGCCTCGTCGACCAGCACGTGGGCGAAAGGGTCGTCCTCGAGGCGGTGGGTGGGCGGGGCCCAGGCGCGGCCGGTGGGGGCGAACTCGCGGTCGGAGGCGGTGGTGAGCTCCTGCAGGTCGACGCCGCCCTCGGCCACCGACAGCGTGTCGTCGAGGTCGTGCGCCTCGTCGGTGCGCTGCGGCACGTCGCCGAGGAGGTAGCGCAGCTCGTCGACCAGCGGGACGTCCTCGATGGAGAGCGTGCGCTCGTCGACCTCGCCCGACCACGACTTGCCGAGCAGCCGCTGCTCCTCGGCGCTCAGCACGCCGTCGGCGACGCGGGCGAGCAGCTCGGGGTCGCGCAGCCAGCCGAAGACCTCGAGCGCGGTCAGCGGCGGCCACCACGCGGCGGCGAAGTCGACGAAGCGGCGGTCGGAGAGCAGGTCGTCGTCGAACTGCTCGCGGCCACGCTCGCGACCGCGCTCGCTGCGCACCTGGCGCCACAGCTGGTCGAGCAGCGCGCGCGGCGCGCGGGTCAGCTGCCGGTTGCGCCGGCCCTGGGAGACCAGCTGGCGCCGCACCCGGCCGAGCGTGCCGCGGTCGAGCACGAGCCGGTCGTCGCGCCAGAAGACGGAGAACTCGCGCGGGCTGCCCGGCGCCTGCTGGCGCGCGAGCCGGCGCAGCACCTCGGCCATCCGTGCGGAGCCCTTGACGTCGGCGACCGCGGGCTCGTCGTGGCGGGTGGTGCGCAACCCGTCGACGACCTCGCCGAGCGAGCGCAGCGCGACGGCGGTCTCGCCGAGCGAGGGCAGGACGCGCTCGATGTAGCGCATGAACACGCCGCTCGGCCCGACCACGAGCACGCCGCCGGACTCGTAGCGGCGGCGGTCGGAGTAGAGCAGGAAGGCGACGCGGTGCAGCGCCACGACCGTCTTGCCGGTGCCGGGACCGCCGGAGATCGCGACGACGCCCTTCGCGGGCGCGCGGATCGCGCGGTCCTGCTCGGCCTGGATGGTCGCCACGATCGAGTGCATCGTGCGGTCGCGGGCGCGCGAGAGCTGCGCCATGAGCGCGCCCTCGCCGACGATCGGGAGCTCGCGGCCCTCCGCCAGCTCGTCCTCGTGGGCCTGCGCGTCGAGAAGCTCGTCCTCGACCCCCACGACCCGTCGGCCGGTCGCGCGCAGCACGCGGCGGCGTACGACGCCCGTGGGCTCGGCGGCCGTCGCCTGGTAGAACACCGCGGCCGCGGGCGCCCGCCAGTCGATGAGCAGGGTGTCGCGCTGCTCGTCGCGCAGGCCGATGCGGCCGATGTAGCGCGGGGCGGGGTCGAGCGCGCTGCGCAGGTCGAGCCGACCGAAGACCAGGCCCTCGTGCGCGGCGTCGAGCTGGGCGATCCGCTTCGCGGCCTGGAAGACCATCGCGTCGCGCTCGACGAGGCCGCCCTCGTGGCCCAGGCGGCCGCGGTCGTGGCCCTCCTTCGCCAGCGCCTGCGCGGCCTGCGTCGAGGTGGCGAGCCGGGCGTAGACGGTGTCGACGAAGGCCTGCTCGGCGGCGACCTCGCGGGTCGCGACGTCGCCGCTCACGTCGGTCGTCACCTGGGGGTTCTGCTCGTCGGACACGCTGCTCCGCTCCGTGCTCGGCCCCCGGCCCGTGCGCCGGGAGGCAAGGTCACGACTTTACCGACCGCGACCGGGCAGCGAGCACCGATCCCGCGTCACGCTGGGCGCCGTCCCCCGCCCTGTCCCATCAATTGCTGGGTTGTCGCCCGTCTACTCACGGGTAACCGGGCGACAGCCCAGCAATTGCCGGCGACGGGGGGTCAGCGGTCGCGGGAGAGGAAGGCCGCCATCGCCTCACGGGCCTCCTCGGAGCCGAAGAGGCGGGCGGAGGTGGCCGCGACGTCGTCGGCCTGCGCCTCGAGGCGGGCGAGCAGGTCGCGCGCGAGGAGCGCCTTGGTCTCGCGGATGCCTTGCGGCGCACCGGTGGCGAGCGAGGCGACCAGCGCGGTGGCCTCCTCCTCGAGCCGCTCTCCGGGGACGGCGCGGGTGACGAGCCCCCAGCGCTCGGCCTGGGCAGCGTCGAAGACCTCGCCGCCCAGCGCGGCGAGCGCGGCGCCGCGGGAGGTCATGCGCGGGAGGACCGTGAGCGAGATGACCGCCGGCGCCAGGCCGAGCTTGACCTCGGTCAGCGCGAGGGTGGCGTCCTCCGCGGCGAGCACGACGTCGGCCGCCGCGACCAGCCCGATGCCGCCGGCGCGCACCGGACCGCCCAGCACCACCACGACCGCCTTCGTCGAGGACACGATGCGGCGCTGCAGGTCGACGATGGCGCGGGTGCCCTCCTCCATGCCGCCCTCGCGGGCCTCCGACATGTCGGCGCCCGAGCAGAAGACGCGACCGGAGGAGCGGAGCACGACGACGCGGACGGCCGGGTCGGCCTCCGCCCGCTCCAGCGCCTCGCGCAGCCCGGTGAGCAGGCGGCGCGAGAGGGCGTTGCGGTTGTGCGGCGAGTCGAGGGTGACGGTGGCGACGGTGCCGGGGAGCCCGTCGGGACCCCCCACCTCGTAGCGGACGAGCTCGGCCTCGGGTGCAGTGGAGTCGGTCACGCCGGGCATCCTGCCAGCCGTCGGCGCCCATCCGGAGCGGTGACCGCGACGAACCACGGACATGGCCTCACCCCTGCAGTCCCGCGCCCTCCACGCCCTGGTCGGCGTGCTCGCCACCGTGACCGGCATGGCCGCCGGGCACCTCGTGGCGGCCCTGCTCGACCCGTCGGCCTCCCCCGTGGTCGCGGTCGGATCGGAGGTCATCGACCGCACGCCGACGCCGGTGAAGACCTGGGCGATCGACCAGTTCGGCAACGCCGACAAGCCCATCCTCATCGGCAGCGTCATCGTGGTGACCCTGATCCTGGCCGCCGTCGCCGGCATCCTGGCCCGGCGGCGCCGCGCCGCGGGCACGGTCCTGCTCCTGGTGCTGGTCGGGGCCGCCGGAGCCGCCGCGATGCTGCGCCCCACCGCCACCGTCGTCGACCTGCTGCCCGCGCTGGCCACCGCCGCGGTCGGCGTCGGCGTCTTCTGGCTGCTGCTCGCGCGGATCCCCGCGCGTCGAGCGCCGGACGCCGCGGCCGACGCCGCACCCGCCGCCGACGCCTCGCCCGGCGCCCCGGTGACGAGCGACGCCGGCGCCACCCCCGCCGCGCGCCCCGACGTGATGGTGCCCGGCGGCGCCCGCCGGGCGGAGCGGCCGTCGGCGTCGCGCCGCGGCTTCCTCGTGCTGGCCGGTGCCACCACCGCCGCAGCCGCCGTGATGGCGGGAGCGGGCGAGCTCATCGGCCGGGCGGGTCGCGCGATCAGCGTCGCGCTGCCGCGCCCCGCCCAGCCGATCCCCGCACTGCCCACCGGCCTGGAGGAGCGCTTCGAGGGCATCAGCCCCTTCCAGACCCCGCGCGAGGACTTCTACCGCGTCGACATCAACCTGACCGTGCCGGTCGTCGACGAGTCGACGTGGCGGCTCACGGTCGACGGCGACGTCGAGGAGCCCTACACCCTCAGCTTCGACGAGCTGCTCGAGATGCCGCTGGTCGAGCGCGACATCACGATGACCTGCGTCAGCAACAACGTCGGCGGACCGTACGTCGGCTCCGCTCGGTGGCTGGGCGTCCCGATGCGGGAGATCCTCGCGCGTGCCCGACCCAGCGGCAGCGCCGACGCGGTGCTCTCCACCGCGGTCGACGGCTTCACCATCTCCACCCCGCTCGACGTGCTCACCGACCCGGGCCGCGACGCGCTGGTCGTCGTGGGCATGAACGGCGAGCCGCTGCCTCGCGAGCACGGCTTCCCGGTGCGGATGATCACGCCGGGCATCTACGGCTACGTCGGCGCCACGAAGTGGCTGGAGCGCCTGACGGTCACCCGCTTCGACGAGGTGGAGGCCTACTGGACCGAGCGCGGCTGGGACGTCGAGGCCCCGATCAAGATGTCGAGCCGCATCGACACCCCGCAGTCACTCTCGCGCATCCCCGCGGGCGAGACCGTCATCGGCGGTGTGGCCTGGGCGCAGCCGGTCGGCGTCGCGAAGGTCGAGATCGCCGTCGACGGCGGCGAGTGGCAGGAGTGCGAGCTCGGGCCGGCCGCCGAGACCGACGACAACCCGGGCGACTACTGGCGCCAGTGGTTCCACGTCACCCAGCTCGACGAGGGCCAGCACCGCTTCGTGGTGCGCTGCACCAACGACGACGGCCAGGTGCAGACCGACGTCAAGGCCGACGACTTCCCCAACGGCTCCTCGGGCCTGCACAACATCCTGGTGATCGCCGAGTAGTCCGGACGCCGACCGCCGCGCGCACGGAGCCGCCGTACCCCTCGGGTGCGGCGGCTCCGTCGCGTCCGGCGGTCTCGACACGCGCGCTGCGCCGGGTGACCCGGGCCACAGAAAAACCGGCACATCCACCAATCCAGGCGAACAGCAGACCCGAACTACCGACGTACGTTCCCCCACGACCGGAAGGTTGCACTGACATGAAGCGCACCACGCTCCGCAAGACCAGCGGTCTCGCCGCTGTCGCCCTCTCCCTCTCCATGGGTCTCGCGGCCTGCTCCAGCGAGGAGGAGCCCGCCGACACCGCGTCGGAGGACACCACCTCGGAGGAGACCCCCGCCGAGGAGCCCAGCGAGGACGCCGGCGAGATGGACCCGGCCGCGCAGGTCTTCGGCCCCGCGTGCAGCGCCGTCCCGCAGGACGGCGAGGGCTCGCTGACCGGCATGGTCGACGACCCGGTCGCCACCGCCGCCAGCAACAACCCGCTGCTCTCCACCCTGGTCACCGCGGTCCAGGCCGCCGACCTGGTCGAGACCCTCAACACCGCCCCGGCCCTGACGGTGTTCGCGCCCTACAACGACGCGTTCGCCGCCATCCCCGAGGCCGACCTCAACGCGCTGCTCGAGGACAAGGAGGCCCTGACCAACGTGCTCGGCCACCACGTCCTCGGTGAGCAGGTCGCCCCGGAGAACCTCTCGGGCGAGTTCGAGACCTTCGTGGGCACCACCCTCACCGTCAACGGTGAGGGCGAGGCCGCCACCATCGGCGACGAGGAGGCCGCGATCCTCTGCGGCAACATCCCCACCGCCAACGCGACGGTCTACGTCATCGACACCGTCCTGATGCCCTGATCGGGTTCTCTTCCCCCGATCTTCAGGTTCATCCGGGATAGTCATGTCCGTGGACCAGATCAGACCGGGCTCGGCCGGCGTCCCCTCCCCGGAGGGGACGCCGGTCGGCGGTCCGGCAGCCGACGCCCAGCGCCTCGCCGCGCTCCTGACCCGCAGCGGTCAGGGTGACGAGCGAGCCTTCGCCGAGCTGTACGACGCGGTGTCCGGCCGCGCCTACGGCCTGGCCGTGCGGGTCCTGCGCGACCCGAGCCAGGCCGAGGAGGTCGTGCAGGAGGCCCTGCTCGAGGTCTGGCGCACCGCCCCGCGCTACGACGCGGAGCGTGGCAGCGCCACCTCGTGGATCCTCACGATCGTGCACCGCCGCTCCGTCGACCGGGTCCGCTCGGCCGAGGCGAGCACGCGTCGCGACACCAGCTACCACCAGCAGAACCACGCGGTCGCGCACGACGCGACCGCGGAGGCCGCCCAGGCCTCGCTCGAGGCGCACCGGGTCCGCAAGGCCCTGACCGCCCTCACCCCGGTCCAGCGCGAGGCGCTCGAGCTGGCCTACTTCGGGGGCCTCACGCACACAGAAGTGGCGAGCACGCTCGGCCTCCCGGTCGGCACCGCCAAGACCCGCATCCGCGACGGACTGATCCGGTTGCGCGACACGATGGGAGTGGGCCAGTGACGAACCCTGCGCCTGCCGACGTCCACGCTCTCGTGGGCGCCTACGCGATCGACGCCCTCGACGGCGACGAGCGCACCGACTTCGAGGCCCACCTCGCCGCGTGCGGCGAGTGCCAGGCCGAGGTCGCCAGCCTGCGGGAGGCCGCCTCCGCGCTCCCGGCGACCACCGAGCTGCGTGCCCCCGCGCAGGTCCGGGCCCGCCTCCTCGCCTCCCTCGGCGCGCAGGACCCCGCTCCCGTGCGCACCGCCGCTCCTGCTGCAGGCGCCCGCGCTGCGGGCACGACCGTCGCGAGCACCCCTGCCGCGACGGCCCCGGTGGTCCAGCCCGTGGCGACCCACGAGGTGCCGCTGCCCGCCGCGACCGCCTTCGGCGACGACGTCGTGGTGCTGCCCAAGCGCAAGGTCCGCCTCGCCGCCCTCGCCGTCGCCGCCTCGATCGTCGCGGCCGCGGCCGTCGGCTCCACCATCGTCGACGAGCTGCAGCACGACGACCCGCCGCCCGCCGCCGCGCCGTCCCTGGCCGACCGCATCCTCGCCGCCGAGGACGCCGAGGAGGTCGCCATCACCTTCGACGACGGTGCCAAGGCCACGGTGGTCCGCTCCAGCGCGCTCGGCCGCGCGCTGATCGTCACCGAGAACATGCCGGCCCCGCCGCCCGACTCCGTCTACCAGCTGTGGTTCGAGGACAAGGAGGAGGGGATGGTCTCGGCCGGGGTCATGCCGACCGTCTCCGACCAGACCTTCCTGCTCCAGGGCCGCGCCCAGGACGCCAACGCGGTCGGCATCACCGTCGAGCCCGCCGGTGGCTCGGTGCTGCCGAGCACGCAGCAGACGGTCGCCCTGTTCGAGTTCGACCCGGCAGGGGCGTGAGCACCCCCCGGCCGGAGCGTGTCGCCGTCGTCGGGTCGGGCGTCGCGGGTCTCCTCGCGGCGCACGTCCTGGCGAAGCGCTGCCACGTCACGCTCTTCGAGGCCGACTCCCGGCTCGGCGGCCACGCGGACACCCACGTCGTCGACGGCATCGCGGTCGACACCGGCTTCATCGTCCACAACGAGCGGACCTACCCGCACCTGCTGCGGCTCTTCCGCGAGCTCGGGGTCGACACCCAGGACTCCGAGATGTCGATGTCGGTGCGCGACGACGTCCTCGGCCTGGAGTACGCCGGAGCCTTGGGTCCTGCTGGTCTGTTCCCCACCCGGGCAAACCTCATGCGCCGTGACTACCTGCGAATGCTGGTGGAGGTCCCGCGCTTCCACCGCATGGCCCGGCGCCTGCTCGAGACCGACGAGACCGGTGACGGCCTCGAGACGCTCGGCGCGTTCCTCGACCGCGGCCGCTTCACCCCCCTCTTCCGCACCCACTTCGTGGAGAGCCTCGTGGCCTGCGTGTGGTCGTGCGACCCCGCGCTGGCGCTGGACTACCCCGCGCGCTACCTCTTCACCTTCCTGCAGCACCACGGCATGCTCGCCGTCTTCGGCTCGCCGACGTGGCGCACGGTGACGGGCGGCTCCCACGAGTACGTCCACCGCGTCGCCGCCGGCCTCCACGACGTCCGCGTCGGCACCAAGGTGACCTCGCTGCTCGAGCGCCCCGACGGCGTCGAGGTCACCGACGGCAACGGCGAGGTCACGACCTTCGACGCGGTGGTCGTCGCCACCCACCCGCACCAGGCGCTGGCGATGCTCGCCGAGCCCACCGCGGTGCAGCGCGAGGTGCTCTCCGCGATCACCTACTCGCCCAACACCACGCAGCTGCACACCGACGAGTCGCTGCTGCCGAGCGCCCCGCGTGCCCGCGCATCGTGGAACTACCTGCGCCGCCCCGACGACGACCCGCTCGGCGCCGTGACCGTCACCTACGACCTCACCCGCCTCATGCGGCTACCGTCGCCCACCTCGGGCCCGCACGCCGGCAAGCGCTTCCTGGTCACCCTCGGCGGCACCGACCTCGTCGACCCGGCCACCGTGATCGACACGATGGAGTACGAGCACCCGCTCTACACCCCCGCGTCCGTCGCCGCCCAGCGCCGGCTGCCCGAGTGCGACTCCGACCGCGTCGTCTTCGCCGGCGCCTGGCACGGCTGGGGGTTCCACGAGGACGGCGCCCGCTCCGGCGTCGCGGCCGCCGCGCGCCTGGGCGTGACGTGGGACGACGCGGCTCCCGTCGGGGCTGGCCCTGCGGGCCACCTGCGCGAGGGCCCCCGAGAGCCGAACCACCCCTCTCCGCTCGTTCCTCGCTCCGAGGGGGGCCAGGCCCATCCACGGCTCCCGAGGACCCTCGCTCCGGCGTCCCTCCGGGCCGGGTCCGGCGGGCGTCGCACGGCCCTGCACACCCCGGCGCTCTACGACGCGTCGATCGTCCACGTGCGCCGGAGGCCTCTCCTGCGTCGTTTCGAGCAGCGCTCGACGGTGTGGCTGGTCGACCTCGACGCGCTGCCCGACCACGGGGTGCTGGGGCGCTTCGAGGCGCGCGACCACCTGGGCGACCCGGGCCGCTCCATCCGCGACAACGTCGCGCACTTCCTCTCGCTGCACGGCATCGCGCTGGACAGCGAGGAGCGCGGACGCGGGCGGGTGCGGATGGCCGCCAACGCGCGGGCGCTCGGCTTCTGCTTCAACCCGATCAGCGTGCACTGGTGCCACGCCGGCGACGGCGAGCTGCTGGCGGTCGTCGTGGAGGTGCACAACACCTACGGCGACCGCCACGCCTACCTCGTGCACCCCGACGAGCAGGGCCGGGCGCAGGTCGACAAGGCGATGTACGTCTCGCCGTTCCACGGCACCGACGGGCACTACGAGGTGGCGGTGCCGCTGCCGGGCGAGCGGCTCGACGTGGCCGTCACGCTCCACTCCGACGACGGTGCCGTCTTCAGCGCGAGGCTCTCGGGCGCGCGGGCGGCGCACTCCCCTCGCAGGGCGGCCCCCGCGGCCCTGCGCGGCTGGCTGCAGATCCACGCCCACGGCGTCGCCCTCTGGGCGCGGCGCCTGCCGGTGCGGCCGCGACCCGAGCACCCACGACAGGAGGGCGTCCGATGACGACCGACTCCCGCACCCCCGCCCCGCAGGCCGCGACGGGACTCGAGCCCGCGCCGGGCACCCGCCGACCCGCCGGGCTGCCCGCGGGCGACCCGCGCCCCGACCCGGCGACCTGGCAGGTGCTCGGCCCCGTGCCGCGCGGGCCGCGGGCAGCCGTGGCCGCCCGCATCGCGCGCCGCATCTTCCGCGCGGCCGTGAGCCGCCTGCACGTGACGGTCCACCTGCCCGGCGAGACCCTCGGCCGCGGCGGCCCGTCGATGGTCGTGCGCCGCCCCGACGAGTTCTTCGCCCGCCTCGGGAGCGACGGCCTCATCGGCTTCGGCGAGGCCTACATGACCGGCGCCTGGGAGTCCGAGGACGCCGGAGGCTTCCTCGCCGTGCTGGCCGCGCAGATGGGCGAGCTCGTGCCCGAGCCGCTGCAGCGGCTGCGCGCGGCCTACGTCCGGCGACCCCCGCGGCACCAGCAGAACACGCAGGACAACACGCGCGGCAACATCTCGCACCACTACGACCTGTCGAACGCGATGTTCGAGCTGTTCCTCGACCCGACGCTCACCTACTCCTCCGCGCTCTTCGACACCCGCGTGCTGCCCTCGCCGACCGACCACCGCGCCGGCGGCGTGCAGGTCGCGACCCCGCCGGGCCCGCAGCCGGTCGACGACGCGCTGCTCACCGAGGCCCAGGGACGCAAGATCGAGCGGCTGCTGGACGCCACCGGCGTGACCGCGGGCATCCGGGTGCTCGAGATCGGCACCGGCTGGGGCGAGCTGGCGATCCGCGCGGCGCGCCGGGGCGCGACCGTGCACTCCGTGACGCTCTCGACCGAGCAGCAGGCGCTGGCGCAGCAGCGCATCGCGGCCGCCGGGCTCGCCGACCGGGTCACCGTCGAGCTGTGCGACTACCGCAGCGTCACCGGCACCTACGACGCCGTGGTCTCGGTGGAGATGGTCGAGGCGGTGGGCTGGGAGTTCTGGCCGACCTACTTCGCGACCATCGACGCCCGCCTCGCGCCGGGCGGCCGCGCGGGGGTGCAGGCGATCCTCATGCCCCACGACCGGATGCTCGCCACCCGCCGCACCTGGACCTGGATCAACAAGTACATCTTCCCCGGCGGCTTCCTGCCGTCGGTCGAGGCGGTCGACGAGGCGGTGCGCGAGCACACCTCGCTGCGCCTGACCGGCCGCACCAGCTTCGGCAGCCACTACGCCGAGACGCTGCGCCAGTGGGACGTCCGCTTCCTCGCCCACGCCGACGACGTGCGAGGCCTCGGCTTCGACGACACCTTCCTGCGGATGTGGCACCTCTACCTCGAGTACTCCCGCGCCGGCTTCGCCTCGGGCTACCTCGACGTCGAGCAGATGATCTTCACCCGACCCGAGGAGACCCGGTGACCAGCACCGCCGACGCCCCCGCCGACGCGCCCGCCACGGGCACCCCCACGACGTACGGCGTGGCGCAGCGTCTCGCGGAGGCCCTGCGGCCGGTCGTGCGCGGGGAGATCCCGGTGCGGCTGCGCGCGTGGGACGGCTCCGAGGCCGGCCCGGTCGACGCCCCGCTGGTCGAGGTGCGCACCCCGCGGGTGCTGCGCCGGCTGCTGTGGGCGCCGGGCGAGCTGGGCGCGGCCCAGGCCTACGTCACCGGCGAGCTCGAGATCCACCACGACGTCGACGAGGCGCTGACCCACGTGTGGGCCGTGGCCGCCGAGCGCGGGCTGAAGGGCACGAAGCCGTCGCCGGGCGCCATGGTGCAGGCGGTGCGCGCGCTCGCGTCGCTGGGCGCGGTCGGGCCCAGGCCGGCCAACCCGGCGTCGCAGGCGCGGCTGCCTGGTCGGCTGCACTCCAAGCGCCGCGACTCCGAGGCGATCAGCTTCCACTACGACCTCTCCAACGAGTTCTACTCGCTGATCCTCGAGGACTGCATGGCCTACTCCTCGGGCTACTGGACGCGTCCCGACGACGCCGACTACACCGCCGAGGACGCCCAGCGCGACAAGCTCGACCTCGTGTGCCGCAAGGTCGGCCTCGACCAGCGGCCCGGCATGCGCTTCCTCGACGTCGGCTGCGGCTGGGGCTCGCTGTCGCTGCACGCCGCCGAGCACTACGGCGCGCAGGTCACCGGCGTGACGATCGCGGCCGAGCAGAAGAAGTTCGTCGACGCCCGCGTCGCCGAGCGCGGTCTCGGTGACCTGGTCGACATCCGCCTGCTCGACTACCGCGACGTGCCGGCGACCTTCGGCGAGGGCGCCTTCGACGCGATCGGCTCCATCGAGATGGGCGAGCACGTCGGCGAGGGCAACTACCCGACCTACGCCGCGGTACTGCGCGACAGCGTCCGTCCCGGTGGCCGGGTGCTGGTGCAGCAGATGTCGCGCTCCGGCAAGCACCCCGGCGGCGGCCCCTTCATCGAGCACTTCATCGCCCCCGACATGACGATGCGCCCGGTCGGGGAGACCGTCGCGTTCTTCGAGCGTGCGGGCCTCGAGGTGCGCGACGTGCACATGATGCGCGAGCACTACGTGCGCACGGTGGCGGCCTGGACGGAGCGCTTCGAGGCGCACCTGCCGCGGCTGACCGAGCTGGTCGGCGAGGAGGTCGTGCGCGTGTGGCGGCTCTACCTCGTCGGCGGCGCGATGGCCTTCCGCGACGGCCGGATGGGCGTCGACCAGCTGCTCATGGTCAAGCCCGGGGCGGCGCACACGCTGCCCTGGGAGCGGGAGTGGTGAGCGCGGTCGACATGACCTCGACCGGCCTCGGCGACCTGCTGGGCGCCTGGTGGCCGCTGGCGCTGACGGCGCTGCTCGTCGTCGCGGCCGCGATGACCGTCACCGCAGCGGCCGCCTGGCGCTCGTCGCGGGTCGCCGTCGTCGACGTCACCTGGGGCGTGGGCTTCGTGCTGGCCGCACTCGCGGGTGCGGTGGTCGGCGTGGCGGTCGACGGCAGCGACGGTGCGCGTCGCTGGCTGCTCGCCGCCGTCGTCGCGGTGTGGGGCCTGCGCCTGGCCTGGCACATCCGCGGCCGCGCGCAGGGTCACGGCGAGGACCCGCGCTACGCCGAGCTGATCGGCGTGCGCCCCGAGGAGGACAGGCGGGCCTGGTTCGTGCTCGGGGTGCGCAAGGTCTTCGTCGTGCAGGCCGTCGCGCTCTGGCTGATCTCGTGGCCGGTGCAGGTCGGTCAGGCGCTGCCGGTCGCCTCCTGGTGGCTGGTCGGCGTCGGCGTGGCCGTCACGGCGGTCGGCGTGGTCTTCGAGGCGGTCGGCGACGCCCAGCTCGCGGCGTACAAGCGGGTGCCGAAGGCCGAACGCCCGCCGGTGATGGACACCGGGCTGTGGCGGTACACGCGGCACCCGAACTACTTCGGCGACGCGTGCGTGTGGTGGGGGCTGTGGCTGGCCGGCGGCCTCGCGTCGGGCTGGGTGCCCGGCCTGGCGACGCTGGTCGCGCCCGTCGCGATGACCTGGTTCCTCGTCTTCGCCACCGGCGCGCGGCTGCTGGAGCGGACGATGGCGCAGCGGCCGGGCTACCCGGAGTACGCCGCGCGCACCTCGATGTTCGTCCCGCTGCCACCGAAGCGTCGCTGAGGCCGGGCGGGCGTCGTGGGTGCCGTCGGGGAGGATGGACGCGTGCTGCCCAGCCCGTCCGACACCGTCCCCTCCCCGCCCGAGCTGCCCGAGCTCGGCTCGGTCGACAACCTGCGCGACGTGGCCGGCTCCGGTGAGGGCTACCCCACCCGCGACGGCGGCCGCGTGCGCCGCGGGGTGTTCTACCGCGCCAACCTGCTGCGGCCCGACGACGACGACCTCGCGCTGCTGACCGGTCTCGGGTTGCGCGTCGTGCACGACCTGCGCCGCGCCGACGAGGTCGCAGCGCACCCCGACCGCGAGCTGCCCGGCGCCGAGTGGCGCCACGTCGACGTGCTCGGCGTGGCGGCCGACGACGCGCTCGGCTTCACCACGCCGGAGGAGTCGCGGCGGATGATGGAGGCCGTCTACCGCGACTTCGTGCACCGGCCCTCGGTGCGCGATGCGCTCGCGCGGGTGCTGCGCGACCTGGCGAGCGACCCGCTGCCGCAGCTCTTCCACTGCACCGCCGGCAAGGACCGCACGGGGTGGGTGGCGGTGCTGCTGCTCCACCTCGCCGGGGTCGAGGAGCCGACGATCCGGGCCGACTACCTGCTGTCGAACGAGCGCACCGCCGCCAGCCGGGCCCGCTACGAGCGGATGATCGTCGAGGGCCTCGGCGAGCAGATGCTGCCGGTGCTCGAGCCGGTGCTCGTGGTCACCGACGACTACCTCGACCTCGCGCTGGGCGAGGTCGCGGCGACGTACAGCGACCTCGACGGCTACCTCCGCGACGGCCTCGGCCTGCCCGACGACGTGCTCGACGCCCTGCGCGAGCGCCTCGTCGCCGCCTGACGGCCGGAGCCGCCCGGAAGGGTGGGGGTGGGACACGGGCCACGGGGCACCTCCGGAGGTGGCACCGCGCACCATGCTCAGCACCGACCTGCCGTCGACCTCCGGGTCGGGCCTCGCCGACCCGGTCGCGGACGCGTTCGCTGCCACGCCTCGCTGCGACTTCCTGCCGCCGGAGCAGCAGCGACGGGCCGGCGACGACCGCCCTCTCGACATCGGCCACGGCCAGACCTGCAGCCAGCCGCGCACGGTCGAGGTGATGCTCCGCCTGCTCGACGTGCACCCCGGCCACCAGGTGCTCGACGTCGGCAGCGGCTCGGGGTGGACCACCGCGCTGCTGGCGCACCTCGTCGGGCCCGACGGGCTCGTGCACGCCGTCGAGCGCGAGCCCGCGCTGGCCCAGCGCGCGGCCGCGGACGTCGCGGCACTCGGCCGGTGGTGGGTCTCGGTGACCACGGCGGTGCCGGGTGTGCTCGGCCTGCCCGACGAGGCGCCCTACGACCGGGTCCTGGTCTCCGCCGACGGCGGCCGCCTGCCCCACGAGCTCGTCGACCAGCTCGCGGACGACGGTGTGCTGGTCGCTCCCGTCGCCGGTGTGCTCACCCGCGTGCGGCGCCACGGCCGGGGGTTGCTGCGCAGCGAGCACGGGCACTACCGCTTCGTGGCCCTGCGCTGACTCAGCCCTCGCGGCGACCCAGCTGCTCGGCCGGCCCGGATCGCCCGGGCTCAGTGGTCGGCGCCGCCCGAGGTCTGGCGGCGCGTCGTGCCGCCGTGCCAGTCGAGCACGAGCATCGTGGCGTCGTCGTCGGGGTCACCCACGTGGTCACGGAAGGCGTGGGCCACCTCCTGCACCGCTGTGCGTGGGTGGAGGTCGGCGGCCTTGAGCAGCGCGGCGTCGAGGTCGAAGTCGTCGGCCGACCCCTCGTACATCCCGTCGGTCAGCAGCACCAACCGGTCGCCGGGCTGCAGCTCGACCTCGTGCGCCGCGAAACGGTGGGCGACCCCCGGCAGGTCGAGACCGAAGGGGAGGTCGGCGGGCAGCTCCACGGAGCGCACCTCGCCGCCGCGCATCAGCCGCATCGGGGGGTGGCCGGCGTTGACGACCCGGGCAGCGACCCGACCGTCGCGGGCGGTCCCGTGCTCGGGTGCGGAGGTGGAGTCGAGCGGGAGCTCGAGGAGGAGACCGGTGGCGTACTGCTCGGGTGAGGCGTGGCGGGCGAACGCCTCGTGCACCGCGTGGCCCTGGGCCGTCACGTCACCGCCGGCCCGCCGCGCCCCGCGCAGCGCGTTGACGGCGAGGGTCGCGAGCAGGGCGGCCTCCACGTCGTGGCCGACCGCGTCGGTCAACGTGACGGTCAGGCGGTCGTGGGAGGCGATGTAGTCGAAGGTGTCGCCGCCCGCCTTCGAGCTCGGCTCGAGCCACCCGGCGAGGGTGAAGGAGCCCCCCTCGCAGACCCACGCCTGCGGCAGGAGGCGGCGCTGCACCTCCATCGACAGGGCGAACGGCTCCGAGCGGCGCGCCTCCTCGTAGGCGTCGGTGTGCAGCTGGTTGGCGACGAGGAGGTAGCCGAGGGCGTGACCGACCCCTTCGAGGAGCGCCGCGATACGGCCACGGTCCTCGGTCAGGTCACCACCGTCGGGGAAGGTCACCTGCAGGACGCCGTGGGCGTCACCGCGCACGGTCACGGGCACCCACCAGTCACGCTCGTCGTCGACCAGGCGCTGCTCGAGCCAAGCCGTGCCGGCGGCGCTGCCCGTGATCGGGAGGCGGTCGCGTCCCGGCGCCGAGAGGAGCCGCCGGCCCGCCGCGTCCGCGATCCAGTAGCAGACCCCCTCGGCGTCGAGCCGGGCGCGCAGGTGGTCGGCCGCGGCCGTCACCGCCGAGGCAGGCGACACGTCCTCGGCGGCGACGAGCAGCTCGGCGAGGTCGAGCGAGGGGACGTCGTCAGTCACAGCACTCCGGCTCGGGGTCACGGACGGGCAGGGTCAGCCCTCTGTCGTCCTACCACCCCGCCGGGGGGCCTCAACCCTCCTTCCGGACGGGGCCGCGTGCCGGGCTCGCGTCGAGGGGTCGCGCGCTGCTCTGGTGTCGAGGGGTCACGCGCTGCGCACGTGTCGAGGGGTCGCGCGCTGGGCTGGCGGCGAAGGGTCACGCGCTGCTGATCCGTCGAGGGGTCAGGCGCTGGGCTCGTGTCGAGGGGTCACGCGCTGGGGCGCTCGGGTCGTCCGGGGAGGCCCGCAGAGGCCGTCTCGAGCCGGCTGGCAGAGCCTGGTCTGCGCCACTTCCCGTCCACAGGCGACCGTCGTGGATCCGTTGTCCACAGCGCAATCCGGACAGTCTCGAGGCGGGCGCCACTGTCGGTGGTCGGTGGTTGAGTAGGCGGCATGGCAGACCACCGCGACCACGCCCCGCAGCATCCGCTGCTGGTCGCGCTGGCCTGCCTCGACACCGACCTCGACCACGCCTCGGGTACGCCGACCTGGTCACTCACCGCGAGTGAGGCAGAGGCGGCGTTGGTCGAGCTCGCCAAGTGTCGTGCCCGCCTGACGGCGCTCGAGCTCACCACCGTCGCCGCTGCGGATCGGGCGGATGTCGGTGACGCCACGGGTGCGACGTCCACGGGGGCGCACTGGGCCAAGCTGGTCCATCAGACCCGCGCCAAGTCCGTCGCCACTGTCCGTCACGCTGCGGCGCTGGAGGCACGTCACGGCACCGTCCTGGCCGCGATGGCCGCCGGGGTGGTGCTGCCCGAGCAGGCCGAAGTGATCTGCAAGGCCGTCGACGCCCTGCCGGCCGATCGGGTCGGGGTGGAGGTGGTCGACGCTGCCCGCGCCCACCTGCTGGAGCTGGCCGCCATGTTCGATGCGGTCGAGCTGGGACGGCTCGGTGACCGGATCCTCGACGTCGTCGCCCCAGAGGTCGCCGAGGACGTGGAACGCGACCGCCTCGAACGCGAAGAAGCAGCAGCCCAGGCCGCGGCCAGCTTCACGATGACCCGCGACGGACACGGGAAGGCCCACGGGCGGTTCACCATCCCCGTCGCGGAAGCCGACATGCTCACGGCCGCTCTCGATGCGTTGACCGCACCCCGACACCACCACGCCACCCACGGTGCTGAGCCGGTGCCGGTCGACCAGCACGGCGACCGGGTCCCCCGACCGCTACGGCGCGGGCAGGCGTTCTGCGAGTACATCCGCACCCGCCACCACGCCGCCGCCACCGCCGCGACCCAGGCCGGTGGGGTCGACGCCACCGTCACCGTCACCCTCGACCTCGCGCAGCTCACCGCCACCGGCCCCGGCGCCGACGTACCGGCCACCTTGTCGACCGGGACCCGCATCACCGCCGCGAAAGCCAGGTTGTGGGCGTGCGGCGCCGGGATCGTCCCCGTCGTGCTCGGTGGCGCGTCGCAGCCCCTCGACGTCGGACGCACCCGGCGCTACTTCACCAAGACCCAACGCCTCGCCCTCGCCCGCCTCCAAGGCGGGTGCACCGCCGACGGGTGTGACTGGCCACCCTCGATGTGCCACGCCCACCACCGCACCCCCTGGCATGCCGGCGGCAAGACCGACCTCGACCAGGGCTACCTGCTGTGCCCCAGACACCACGCCCGCGCACACGACCCCGCCTACGAGACCACCTACCACCGCCACCGCGTCACGTTCGCCCGCACCCGACCCCTGCGGACCTGAGCCGAGGCGACGCAACCAGACCCACCAACGCCGACACCGCGTACCCGCGCACGGCTGTGCGAACGGTCCAATTCGGCACGGGCCGCCGACCCCCTAGACCACCAGCCCGCTGCCAGCGCGCGACCCCTCGGCGCATGCCCAACACGCGACCCCTCGACACGTGCCTAGCGCGCGACCCCTCGGCGCGTGGCCAGTGCGTGACCCCTCGACGGCAGCCCAGCGCGTGACCCCTCGTCGCGTGCCCAGCGCTCGACCCCTCGGCGCGAGCCCAGCGCGCGACCCCTCGACGGCAGCCCAGCGCGTGACCCCTCGTCGCGTGCCCAGCGCTCGACCCCTCGACACGAGCCCAACACGCGACCCCTCGACGCCAGCCCAACACGCGACCCCTCGACACGAGCCCAACACGCGACCCCTCGACGCCAGCCCAACACGCGACCCCTCGACGCCAGCCCAACACGCGACCCCTCGACGCCAGCCCCACACGCGACCCCTCGCTGCTCCACCCGTGAGGCGGCCGGCTCAGTAGGACTTGGGCAGCCCCAGGCTGTGCATCGAGACGAAGTTGAGGATCATCTCGCGGCTGACCGGGGCGATCCGGCCCACGCGGGTGGCGACGAGGAGGCCGGCGATGCCGTACTCCTGGCTCGCGCCGTTGCCGCCGTGGGTCTGCACCGCGCGGTCGACGGCGTCGCACGCGGCCTCGGCCGCGGCGTACTTCGCCATGTTGGCGGCCTCGCCCGCCGCCATCTCGTCACCTGCGTCGAAGAGCGCGGCGGCCTTCTGGTTCATCAGCCGGGCCAGCTCGATCTCGATGTGGCTCTGCGCGAGCGGGTGCGCGATGGCCTGGTGCGCGCCGATCGGCTGGCCGAAGACGGCGCGCTCCTTCGCGTACGCCGTGGCGCGGTCGAGCGCGTAGCGCGCGAGCCCGAGGGAGAAGGCCGCCGCCATGATCCGCTCCGGGTTGAGGCCGGCGAAGAGCTGCACGAGCCCGCCGTCCTCGTCGCCGACCAGGGCGTCGGCCGGGAGCCGGACGTCGTCGATGAAGACCTGGAACTGCTTCTCGGGCGAGACCAGCTCCATCGGGATCGGGTTGGCGGTGAACCCCTCGGCGTCGGTCGGCACGACGAAGAGCACCGGCTTCACCTTGCCGGTGCGGGCGTCCTCGGCGCGGGCGACGACGAGCACGTTCTGCGCCTCGTCGACGCCGGAGATCCAGACCTTCTGCCCGGTCAGCACCCAGCCGTCGCCGTCGCGGCGCGCGGTGGTGGTGATGTTGTGGGTGTTGGTGCCGGCGTCGGGCTCGGTGATGGCGAAGGCCATCGTGCCGGTGCCGTCGCAGATGCCGGGGAGCCAGCGCTGCTTCTGCTCCTCGGTGCCGTAGCGGCTGATGATCGTGCCGCAGATCGCCGGGCTGACGACCATGAGCAGCAGCGGGCAGCCCTGCGCGGCGAGCTCCTCGCAGACCGCCGCGACGTCGCCGATGCCGCCGCCACCGCCGCCGTACTCCTCGGGCACGTTGATGCCGAGGTAGCCGTTCTTCCCGATCTCCAGCCACAGGTCGGTCGTCTTCTCGCCGGCGCGTGCCTTGCCGGCGAAGTAGTCGCGGCCGTACTTCGCCGCCAGCTTCGCGACCTGGCGGCGCAGCTCCTGGCGCTCCTCGGGCTCGGTGAACGTGTTCATGCCTCTCCTCCTCCAGACGCCTCGACCACCGCGAGGACCTCGCCGGCGGCGACCTGCGCGCCGGGTGCTGCTGCGAGCTGGGCCACCGTGCCAGCGGCGGGGGCCGCGACGGTGTGCTGCATCTTCATCGCCTCGAGGACGAGCACGGGCTGCCCCGCCTCGACCGCGTGGCCGGCCTCCACCAGCACCTTGACCACCGTGCCGGGCATCGGCGCCAGCAGGCTGCCCGCCGACACCGCCGCCGCCGGGTCGGTGAACCGCGGCACCCGCCGCAGCGCGACGTGCCCGGTCGGCCCGTCGACGTCGACGGTCTCGTGGCCGGGCAGGCCGCGGACGGCGCAGGAGTACGCCGTGGCGACGCCGTCGCGCTCGACCACGACCTCGTCGGGGCTCGCGCGCCGGACCGTCACGCCCTCGGCGGCGTAGCCGTCGCGCCCACCCCACCACGACACGGGCTCGTGGCCCTCGAACTCGGTGCGCTGCGGCTGGCTCACCACGTTGCGCCACGCCACCGGCACGCCCTGCTGCACCGTGCGCGCAGCGCGGTGGGTCTCGGCCACGGCCAGCGCCGCGGCGAGGGTCGCGTCGGGATCCGCCGGGCGCGCCGCGGTGGTGTCGTGCTCGACGAGGAAGGCGGTGCTGAGGTCCTCGTCGAGGAAGCGCGGGTGCCGCAGCACGGCGACGAGCTGGTCGCGGTTGGTGCGCACGCCGTGGATGCGGGCGCGCTGCAGCACCCCGGCGAGCTGGCGCGCCGCCTGGCGCCGGCTCGGCGCGTGCACGACGACCTTCGCCAGCATCGCGTCGTAGTGCGTCGACACCTCGTTGCCCGCCGCGAAGCCGGCGTCGACCCGCACACCGGGCTCGGCCGGGACGTCGAAGGCGGTGAGGACGCCGGACTGGGGCTGGTGGTCGGCCGCCGGGTCCTCGGCGTAGAGACGGACCTCGATCGCGTGGCCGCTCGGGGCCACCGGGTCCCGAGACGGTCGCCGCGCGACCTCCCCGTCGACCGGCGCACCGCCCCCCTCCGCTGCCCGCAGCTGGAGCTCGACGAGGTCGAGCCCGGTGACGGCCTCGGTCACGGGGTGCTCGACCTGCAGCCGGGTGTTGACCTCGAGGAAGAAGAACCGCTCGGTGGCGGGGTCGTAGAGGAACTCGACCGTGCCGGCGCCGCGGTAGTCCAGGGCCTCGGCGGCCGCGCGCGCGGCGTCGTGCAGCGCTGCCCTCACGGCGTCGGACAGCCCGGGGGCGGGCGCCTCCTCGACGACCTTCTGGTGGCGGCGCTGCACCGAGCAGTCGCGGTCGCCCACGACGGTGGTGCCCATCAGCTGCACCTCGACGTGGCGCCCGCGCTCGACGTACGGCTCGACGAAGACGGTGCCGTCGCCGAAGGCCGACGCCGCCTCGGCCTCGGCGCCCGCGACCTCCCCGGCGAGGTCGCCCAGACGGCGCACGACGCGCATGCCGCGCCCACCGCCGCCCGCGGAGGCCTTCACCAGCAGCGGGAGGTCGGCCTCGGTCGGCTGCTCCGGCGCGGTGAGCACCGGCACGCCCGCGGCGGCCATCAGCTCCTTGGCGCGGACCTTGGAGCCCATCGCCTCGATCGACTCCGGCGACGGCCCGACCCAGACCAGCCCGGCCTCGAGCACGGCGCGGGCGAAGGCGGCGTTCTCCGAGAGGAAGCCGTAGCCGGGGTGGACCGCGTCGGCCCCCGTGCGCCGGGCGGCGTCGAGCAGCAGGTCGACCCGCAGGTAGGTCTCGGCCGGGGTGACCCCGGGCAGCCGCACGGCCCGGTCGGCCTCGGCGACGTAGGGCAGGTCGGCGTCGGCGTCGGAGTGCACGGCGACGGTGTCGATGCCGAGACGCCGGCACGTGCGGAAGACGCGGCTCGCGATCTCGGCTCGATTGGCGACCAGCAGGCGGGTGATCGTGGGCATCTCGACGTCCCTCACATCCGGAAGACGCCGTAGCCGCCGGCGCCCTCCCACGGTCGGTTCTCGATCACGGACAGGCAGATGCCGAGCACGGTGCGGGTGTCGCGCGGGTCGAGCACCCCGTCGTCGTAGAGCATCCCGGAGAGGAAGTGCGGCAGGCTCTGCTCCTCCACCGACGCCTCGACGAAGGCACGCACCTGGGCGTCGGCGTCCTCGTCGAAGGGCTGGCCGCGCGCCTCCGCCGCCGCCCGGGAGACCAGCGACATCACGCCGGCGAGCTGCGCGGGTCCCATCACCGCCGACTTCGCGCTCGGCCAGGTGAAGAGGAAGCGCGGGTCGTAGGCGCGACCGTTCATGCCGTAGTTGCCGGCCCCGTAGGAGGCGCCCATGATCACCGTCAGGTGCGGCACGGTCGAGTTGGAGATCGCGTTGATCATCATCGCGCCGTGCTTGATGATGCCGCCCTGCTCGTAGTCCTTGCCGACCATGTAGCCGGTGGTGTTGTGCAGGAAGAGCAGCGGCGTCGAGGTCTGGTTGGCCAGCTGCACGAACTGCGCGGCCTTCTGCGCCTCCTCGCTGAAGAGCACCCCCTGCGCGTTGGCGAGGATGCCCACCGGGCGCCCGTGGATGCGCGCCCAGCCGGTGACCAGCGAGGTGCCGTAGAGCGGCTTGAACTCGTCAAAGGCCACGGCATTGGTCGCGCTGACCCCGTCGCACACCCGCCGGACCACCTCACGCGGGTCGAAGGGCTCCTTGAGGTCGGCCGGCACGAGGTCGAGCAGCTCGTCGGGGTCGGCGTCCGGCTCGGCGTACGCCGGGGGCGCGGCCGTGCGCTGCCGGCCCAGCCGGGCGACGATGCGGCGCCCGATGCGGATCGCGTCGCGCTCGTCCTCGGCGAGGTAGTCGGCGAGGCCGGAGACCCGGGCGTGCATCTCGGCACCGCCGAGCGACTCGTCGTCGGACTCCTCCCCGGTCGCCATCTTGACCAGGGGCGGACCGCCCAGGAAGACCTTGGCCTGCTCCTTGACCATGACGGTGTAGTCGCTCATGCCGGGCACGTAGGCCCCGCCCGCGGTCGAGTTGCCGAAGACCAGCGCGACGGTCGGGCGGCGGTCGGCGGACGACCGCGTGAGGTCGCGGAAGAGCTTGCCGCCCGGGATGAAGATCTCCTTCTGCGTCGGCAGGTCGGCGCCGCCGGACTCGACGAGGGAGACCGTGGGCAGCCCGTTCTCCTCGGCGACCTGGGCGGCGCGGAAGATCTTCTTGACCGTCCACGGGTTCGAGGCGCCGCCCTTGACCGACGGGTCGTTGGCGGTGATGACGCACTCCACGCCCTCGACGACGCCGATGCCGGTCACGACGCTCGCCCCGACGGTGAAGTCGGAGCCCCACCCGGCGAGCGGGCTGAGCTCGAGGAAGGCCGAGCCCTCGTCGACGAGCAGCTCGATGCGCTCGCGCGGCAGCAGCTTGCCGCGCGCGTGGTGGCGCGCGACGTACTTCTCCCCGCCGCCGGCGACCGCCTTCGCGTGCTCGGCGTCGAGCGCCGCGAGCTTCTCGAGCATCGCCTCGCGATTGGTGGTGGGCGCGCTCATGCGGTGTAGCCGAGCAGCTTGGCGGCGAGGTCGGTGAGGACCTCGGTGGCACCGCCGCCGATGGGCAGCAGCCGGGCGTCGCGGTAGTGCATCTCGACCTCCGTGCCGTGCATGTAGCCGACGCCGCCGTGCAGCTGCACCGCCTGGTCGCACACGGCCGTGGCCGTCTCGACCGCGGTCTGCTTGGCCAGGCACGCCTCGGCGACGACCGTCTCGCCGGCGACGTGGCGACGCGCGACCTCGTGGGTGTAGGCCCGCGCGACCTCGACCTGCCGGTGCATCTCGACGAGCTGGTGTCGCACGACCTGCCGGCTCACCAGCGGCTTGCCGAAGGTCTCGCGGCGCCGGCAGTGCTCCACCGTGAGCGCGAGCGAGCGGGCCGCGATGCCGTAGGCGTGGACCGCGAGCGCGATGCGCTCGACGACGAACTGCTCGGCGATGTACCAGAAGCCGGCGTCCTGCTCGCCGACGAGGTTGCCGACCGGCACCCGCACGTCGACGTAGGAGAGCTCGGCGGTGTCGGAGCAGTGCCAGCCCATCTTCTCGAGCTTCCGGTCGACCGAGAAGCCGGGCGCGTCGGTGTCGACCACGAGCAGGCTGACGCCGCCGGCGCCGGGGCCCCCGGTGCGCACCGCGGTGGTGACGAAGTCGGCGCGGGTGCCGGAGGTGATGAACGTCTTCGACCCGTTGACCACGAAGTGGTCGCCGTCGCGCACCGCGGTCGTGCGCAGCGCGCCGACGTCGGAGCCCCCGCCGGGCTCGGTGACCGCGAGCGACCCGACGAGCTCGCCGGCCAGCGTCGGGCGGACGTAGCGGTCCACGAGCTCGGGCGAGCCCTGTGCGGAGATGTGCGGCAGGGCGATCCCGTGGGTGAAGAGGGCGGAGAGCAGGCCGCTCGAGGCGCCCTCGGCGAGCATCCCCTCCTGCAGCGCGACCGTGTCGAGCAGGTCGCCGCCCTCACCACCCTGCTCCTCGGGGAAGCCGAGGCCGAGCAGGCCCTGCTTCGCCGCGGCGCGGTGCAGCTCGCGCGGCACCTCGCGGGCCGCCTCCCACTCCTGCAGGTGCGGCGCGACCTCGCGCCGCGTGAACTCCGCCCCGAGCGCGGTGAGCGCTCGACGGTCCTCGGGTGTGCTCACAGCAGTCCCTCCTCGATGTGGACCGTCCGCGAGCGCACCCACTCGCCGAGGGCCTTGGCCTGCGGGTCGAAGCGGGTCGACGCGGCCACGCCGTCGCCGAGCAGCCCGCGGACCAGCACGTTGACGCCGCCGAGGTTCGGCAGCACGAAGACCTCGACGTCGAGGTCGGCCGCCTCGGGCACGAGCTCGCGCACCTTCCGCGGCGTGATCAGCTTCTGCAGCCACCGCGACCGCGCGGCGTGCTGCTCGGGCGGTGCGCCGTCGTGCGCCACCCACAGCCCGAGGTTGGCGTCGCCGCCCTTGTCGCCGGAGCGGGCGTGGACGAAGGTGCCGAGCGGCAGCCGGCGGGTGAGGGTGTCCTGCGGGGCGGGGTAGGGCGAGGGGCGGCGGCCCGCCTCGCCCGCGCCGTCGTCCTCCTCGGGCGGGGCCAGCACGGTGGGGTCGGCGACGACCTCGCGGCGGCCGTCGGCGTGCACCACGGTGTGCTCCACGAGGGAGCGCTCGACGTAGGCCGGGCGGTAGACGCCGTACGGCGTGGGCGCGGCAGGCGGGCCGGTCAGGGTGAAGCCGGGGTAGGACGCGAGCGCGAGCTCGACGACGGCCGCCGTGAACGGCTTGCCGACCGGGCCGGGCTCGGGGTCCTTCACGCTGCAGCGCAGCAGCACCGAGGCGGCCTCCTCGGTCTCCGCGTCGAGCGCGGGCTGGGTGACCTGGCTCCAGTGCACCTCGGCGGGCCGGCGGCCGCCGGCGTCGAGCGCCGCGTCGAGCTGCGCGCGCACCCAGGCCGCCTTGGCCTCGACGTCGAGACCGGTGAGCACCAGCTCGGCGGTGTTCCGCCAGCCGCCCAGCTCGTTGACGCACACCTTGAGACGCCCCGGCGGCGCGGAGCCGCGCACGCCGCTGAGGCGGACCCGGTCCTCCCCGGCCTGCTCCAGCTCGACGGTGTCGAGGTGGGTGGTGACGTCGGGACCGAGGTAGCGGGCGGACTGGACCTCGTAGAGCAGCTGCGCGGTGACGGTGTCGACCGTGACGGCGCCGCCGGTGCCGGGGTGCTTGGTGATCGTCGCGGAGCCGTCGGCCGCGAGCTCGGCCAGCGGGAAGCCGAGCGGGCGGCTCCAGGGCTCGGGGTCGGCCGCACGGAGGGCCAGCGCGCCGGAGAAGTTGCCGCCGGTGGCCTGTGTGCCGCACTCGAGCACGTGCCCGACCACGACCGCGCCGGCGAGGGCGTCGTGGTGCGCGGGGTCGAGGGTCCAGCCGAAGTGGGCCACCGCGGGGCCCACGACCAGGCTGGCGTCGGTGACGCGGCCCGTGACGACGACGTCCGCGCCACCGCGCAGCGCGGCCGCGATGCCTGCGCCGCCCAGGTAGGCGTTGACGGTCAGAGCGCCCTCGGCGCCGGCCTCCGCGGCGCGGGACCGCAGGTCGTCGCCCTCGACGTGGGCGACCGCCGCGTCGAGGCCGAGGCCGCGGGCGACCTCGCGGATCCGCTCGGCCAGCCCTGCGGGGTTGAGGCCGCCGGCGTTGGCGACGAGCCGGGTGCCGCGCTCCAGCGCGAGGCCGAGGCACTCCTCGGCCTGCCGCACGAAGGTCCGGGCGTAGCCGGCGCCGGGGTCCTTCAGCGTGTCCTTGCCGAGGATGAGCATCGTCAGCTCGGCCAGGTAGTCGCCGGTGAGCACGTCGAGCGGGCCGCCCTCGAGCATCTCGCGCATCGCCGACAGGCGGTCGCCGTAGAAGCCCGAGCAGTTGCCGATCCGGAGGACGTCCGCAGCGGGCTCCGCGGCGGGCTCCGCGGCGGGCTCCGCGGCGGGCTCGGCGGACGTGCCGCTCACCGCTGCGCCCGTCCGCCGCCGGGAGGGCCGGCGAAGGCCTGGGCGATGCCCAGCCACTGCTCGGCGTCGTCGCCGACGGCCACCAGGTCGGTGTCGGCACGGTGCCGGCGCTGGGTCGCCAGCAGCGCGAAGTCCCACGCCGAGCCGCTGACCCGCTGCGCGGCGTCGTCGGGGCCGTAGGTCAGCACCTCGCCACCGGGGAGGGTCAGCTCGACCCGCGGCTCCTCGGCAGGCGGCTCCATCCCGTGGGTGGCGTAGGCGAACCCGCGGGTGCGCACGCCGAGGTGGACGACGTGGCGCACCCGGTCGTGCGGGTCCGGCTCAGCGCCGAGGCCGGCGGCGGCGAGGCCCTCGGCGACGTCGAGGCCGTGGGCCCAGGTCTCCATGTAGCGGGCCGTGGCCATCGACGCGGCGCTCATGGGCGGGCCGAACCACGGCAGCTTCGTGCCGGCGGGCAGCGTGGTCAGCACCTCGACGAGCGTCTCTCGCCCGTGCCGCCAGCGCTCGAGCAGCTCCGCACCAGGCGCGCGCGCCCCCTCGGCCGCGGCGTCGTCGACGAAGCCGTCGGGCGCCGCGACCGCGGCGGCGACCAGCTGGTCCCACCCGGCGCGGTCGGTCGCGGCCAGCACGGCTGCCTCGTCGGTCCAGGCGAGGTGGGCGACCTGGTGCGCGACGTCCCAGCCCTCCGCGGGCGTCGGCGTGCGCCACTGCTCGTCGCTCAGTGGTGCGAGCAGCGCGTCGACCGCGGCCTGCTCGGCGGCCAGGTCGGCGAGGACCTGCTCGAGGACGGTTCCGCTCACGGCTGCTCCTGCGGGTCGGTGCTGCGCGGGTCGGTGCTGCGCGGCTCGGCGAGCAGGCGCTCCTCGAGGACCAGCGCCCACTGGTCGAGGATCCCGGCGCGGCGCCGGGAGTCGTCGGTGATGGTGTCGGCGAGGCCGAGGCCGCGCACCAGGTCGAGGGTGGCCTGCACGAGCTCGCGCGCGCCCGGCCGCGACTCGTCGACGCCGAGCATCTCCACGCTCACGCGGTGGGCGTCGCGGCCGACCCGCTGCTCGAGCGGCCCGACCGCGGCCAGCAGCGCTTCGTCGGTGCGGGCGGCCACCCACAGCTCGAGCGCGGCGGTGAAGACCGGGCTCGTGAAGTGGTCGGCGAGCACCTGCAGCACCGCCCGGGTGCGGTGCGGACCGGCCGGCAGGGCGTGGGCGGCCGCGGCCAGCTCGGCGCCGCGCACCTCGGTCAGGTGCTCGACCGCCGCGACCACGAGGTCGTTCTTGGTCGGGAAGTGGTGCAGCTGCGCACCCCGGCTCACCCCCGCCCGTTGCGAGACCAGGGTGGTCGTCGTGCCGGCGAAGCCGTGCTCGACCAGGCAGTCGACCGTCGCCTCGAGCAGGCGCGCGCGCATCGCGCGGCTCCGCTCGCCCTGCGGCACCCGGGCGGCGGCACCGGGCGGCGTCGCCGTGGCCGGGGTGGGTGAGGTGGGCACGGCGCCATCCTCACGGCGTACCGAACAAACAGTCAAGCCTGACTTTTTCTGCAGCTGCCCCCGAGCTGCGTCATGCGGTCGGTGCGCAGTCGCGTCGCGGTCGCATGACGCAGCAGCGGGAGGGACGCACCCCCGGGCTCTCCCGCACGGTGGGGGCGGCGGTGGCCCGTCAGAGGCGGAGGTCCACCCAGACCAGGCGGTGGTCGGAGTTCGGGAAGGGGAAGGTGCCCGTCAGCCGGGAGGGCGGGTCGGCGAGCTCGGGCCAGAAGACGCCCGACCCGGTGACGCGCAGCGACCGCGACGGGAGCACGTAGTCCACGCGCAGGTTGCCGGGGCCGCCGTCGGCGAAGTCGGCGGTGTCGTACGCCGGGTCCGCGCGGTGGGCGTCGTTCGCCCCGCCCTGCACCCGGGCGGCCTCCACGGCGCCGCGGGAGGTCGGCTGCGGGTCCTGGACCTTCGGGGAGCGCAGCAGCTGGTCGATCGCGGCGTCGACCGAGTCGCCGTCGAGCGGGTCGGCGTTCTGGTCGCCGGCCACGACGAAGCGGGCGCCGGGCGCCAGGCCGCCGCGGCGGCCCTGGTCGTCGTGGACGTAGGCGGAGCGCTGCCCGCCGCGCACGTAGTCGGCCCAGAAGCGGATCTCGTCGTGGTTGCGCAAGCCGTTGCGGTCCTCGGGGCCGTCGAAGGTCGGCGGTGTCGGGTGCGAGGCGAGCAGGTGGACCGTGCGGCCGCCGACGACGACCGGCACGTCCCAGTGCGACTTCGACGACAGGCGCACGTCGGCGAGCTCGGCCGGGGTGAACCAGTCGGCGGGCGCCGGGGTGGCCGGGTCGTCCGGCAGCAGCGCGCCGGGCATGTCCGCCCAGCGGAAGCGCTGGAAGGTCCGGACGCCCTCGAGGTCGATGGGGTAGCGGCTCAGGACGACCATGCCGTACTGCCCGGGGAACAGCCCGAAGCCGAAGGCGTCGTCGCCCCCGCCGACCCGCCCGTCGTTGTTCAGGTCGTGCCCGCTCGGCACCCCGGTGTTGCTCGGCGCCACGAAGGCGTAGGGGTAGTCGATCGGCGAAGCGCCGCCCTGCCCCACCTCGAGGTAGTGGTCGCGGAACAGGTCGACGGCCTCGCCGCCGGCGACGAAGTCGAACTCGTTGAGCAGCAGCACGTCGGGACGGGTGCGCTGGACGATCTCGGCCACGGCCTGCGCCTGCACGTCGTCGGGCGTCGACAGGTCCTCGACCAGCTCGCCCTCGGCACCGCGGTTGAGGGAGGCGTTGAACGTGGCGACCCGCAGGTCGACCGGCGCGCCGCGCTGGCCCGGGGCGCGGTCGCGGTCGGGCGCGGCCGCGGCGGGGGACACGGCGAGGCCGCCTGCTGCGAGCGTGGCGGCGGCGAGCCCGGCCAGGGCGGCGAGGACGGGACGGGGGAGGGCGCGCAGGCCCCGAGAGCTGGACGTCATGTGCGCCACCCTGCCGCACGTGGGTGACCGCAGGGCCGACGGCGGGTGACGAGACGGTCCGACCCCGCGAGGTGGCACCGCCAGGACGCGCGCGGGCGCGTCGTGACGGTGCCACCTCCTGCGGCCGCCGACCCGCCGTCTCAGTCGAGCCGGGCTGCCAGCGGCAGGCGGGAGCGGGCGGTGAGCCACACCAGCGCCGCGACGAGGAGCGGCAGCGCGACGACGAGCAGCCCGATCAGCGTCCACGGCACGTCGAGCACGTGGCGCGCCGCGACCCCGTCCCCGGCGAACCCCCGCGTCAGCGGGAACGACACCGCCACCCCGGGCACGAAGCCGACGGCGGCCCCGAGCGCCGCGCCGGTCCCCCCGACCACCAGGGCGTACGCCGCGGCGACGCCACGTCGACGGCGCGGGCTCGCGCCCACGGCGGCCAAGGTGGCCAGGTCGGGCCGCGCGTCGGCCAGCGCGAGGAAGGTCGCGGTCAGCGTGCCGCCGAGCATCAGCACCGCGCCGAGCCCGAAGAGCACGAGCTGCACGACGACCGTCTCGTCGGGTGCGACGTAGCCCCGCTCGACGTAGAGGTAGCCGTCGCGGCCGGTCACGGCGACCGCCTGGTCGAGCTCCTCGGCCGCACGGGCCGAGATCTCCGCCCCCGACACGAGCACCGCCCGCGGCGCCACCTCGAGCCCGACCGCCCGCGCTGCCGCGGGCGACAGCACCCCGGCCACGGGCGGGTAGGTGCCGCCGCCCGCCGGCAGCGCCGCCGCCTCGACGCGCTCGGCGACCCGCTGCCCGAGGGGCTCGCCCGTGTCGAGGTCGTAGCGCTCCACCCCCAGCTCGACG
Organism: Nocardioides perillae; assembly: GCF_013409425.1. Classification (NCBI taxonomy): domain Bacteria; kingdom Bacillati; phylum Actinomycetota; class Actinomycetes; order Propionibacteriales; family Nocardioidaceae; genus Nocardioides; species Nocardioides perillae. The sequence continues at coordinate 382,471 of NZ_JACCAC010000001.1, forward strand.
CCGGCGGAGAGGTCGCCCTCGCTCAGCAGCACCGCGCCCCCTGCGGCCAGCGCCGCGTCGGCCTCGGCGCGGGTCGCCGCCCCGGCGTCCACCAGCACGGCGAGCGCGTCGGGCACCTCCGCGGCCACCAGCCAGTCGGTGCCGAGCGAGCTGTTCCACCCGTTCGGGAAGAGGGTCGACGAGCCGCCCGCGCGGTCGCCCGGCGGCACCACCTCGACGGAGGCGTAGGTGCCTGCCTCCTCGTCGTCGGCCACCGGGCCGCGGACCACCGCGACCTCGGCACCCGGCAGGACGGCCGTCGCCGCCGCGGCCCAGCCCTCGGCGTCGACCTCGCTGCCCGAGACCAGGCCCCAGCCCATCGGCAGCTGCGCCTCGTAGCCCTGCTCGTTGCCCGCCTCGTCGCTGCTGGTGGCGATGCCCAGCGCGACCACCCCGGCCACGGTCGCGGCCACGGCGGCGACCGCGGGCGCGGTGCGGGTGCGGTGACGGGCGGCGTCGCGCACGGCGTAGCGCAGCGACAGCGGCGCGCGGCGCCCGACCCGGGCCACCCCGGCCACCACGAGCGGCACCAGCAGGACCGTGCCGGCCACGGTGAGGATGGCCGAGCCCGCGATGAGCGTCTCGCCGCCCGAGGCGCGCCCCGCGCCGTACGCCGCCAGCGCGACGCCGACGGCGACGAGCCCGAGCCCGAGCACCGGGGAGCGGCGCGACGGCCGGCGGTCGCCTCGCCGCCCGGCGAGCACCGCCACCACGTCCTGCCGCGAGGCGACGACGGCGGGGACGACCGCGGCGAGGAAGGCGCTCAGCAGGCCGAAGCCCGCGATGACCGGCAGGTGCGACCACGGCACGTCGAACGGCCCGAATCGACTGTCGGAGAACAGCTGGAGCAGCGGCAGCACGCCCCACCCGGCCGCGAGGCCGACGACGGTGCCGAGCGCGGCCGCGAGACCGCCGAGCACGAGGCCGGAGGCGAGCACGATCCGGCGGCCCTGGCGCGGCGTGCCGCCCGCGGCGGCCACGAGCGCCAGCGTGCGCGACTGCCGACGTGCGGAGACCGCGAAGGCGGGGCCGGCGAGCAGCACGACCTCCATCAGGGCCATGGTGACCACCAGGACGGCGGCGGCGACCAGGCCCTCGTCGGGGCCGGAGCCCGCCATCAGCTCCGCCACCTCCGGCGGCAACGGGGGCGGGTCCTCGAGGACCACCCGGGAGACCGCGGTGGCACCGATCGCGTTCAGTGCGCGCACCTGCTCCCACGACACCCCGTCGGGCCCGGTCTCGGCGATCCAGGTGGTGGCGACGCGGTCGGTCGCCCCGTCGCCGACGCCGACCGGTCCCGCCACCAGCGGGTAGCCGGTCTGCTCCGTCGACTCCACCGTGCCGACGACCGCCCGGCTCGGTCCGTCGCGCAGGCGCAGCGTGTCGAGCAGGCCCGGCCCGCTCTCCGCGAGGGCGGCGTTGACCACGACCTCGCCCGGGCCCTCGGGCAACCGGCCCGAGGTCAGCTCCACCAGGCCGGCCGCGAGGGGGTCGGTGAGGTCGACCTCCAGCAGCTCGGCGTCGTCGAAGCCGGCGTCGGTGGCCACGCTGACCACCGCGCCCCGGCGCACCTCGAGCAGCCGGGTGCGCTCCCCCAGCACCGCGCGCACGTCGGCGGCGGTCGGCGGCGCGGCCGCGGTGTCGACGGGGCCGCCGGTCAGCTCGGCCTCGCTCGCGGCGAACTCGTTGGGGTCGGGCGCCTGCAGCAGCGGCCCGCCGCCGACGGCGGTCACCAGCGCGTCGCCCGCGCCGGTGCGGCGCTCGAGCGCCTCGGTCCCGGTGATGTCCTGCGTGGCCCGCGCGACGTCGGCCGCGGTCACCGCGGCCACGGGCAGCGCGATCATCGCGAGGGCGATGGCCGTCCGGGCCTTCGCGCGGCGGGCGTCGCGCCACGCGACGCGGAGCGCGGGCCGCCAGCCCGCCCGACCGGAGCGGCCGGGCCGGGCGGAGCGGGCGGAGCGGCCGGAGCGGGCGGGCCGGGCGGTTCGGGCGGGCCGGGCGGTTCGGGCGGAGCCGGCGGAGCGGGCGGGATCGCCCGGGCGGCCGCTCACCGGCTCGGCTCGGCGGGCTCGAGCAGCAGGTGCTCGACCGGGTCGGAACCGGTCTCGTCGACCACGACGCCGTCGCGCAGGAAGACCACCCGGTCGGCCCAGGCCGCGTGGCGGGCCTCGTGGGTCACCAGCACGCCGGCGGCGCCCGCGTCGCAGCGGGCCCGCAGCAGCTGCAGGATCTCCTCGCCGGTGTCGGTGTCGAGGGCCCCGGTCGGCTCGTCGGCGAGCACGAGGCGCCGCTCGCCCACGACCGCGCGGGCGATCGCCACCCGCTGCTGCTGGCCACCCGACATCTCGTCGGGGAAGCGGTCGGCGAGGTCGAGGATCCCGACCTCCTCCAGCGCCGCCATGGCCGCCCGGCGCGCGGCGCGGCTGCGCTCACCGTCGAGCTCGCGCGGGAGGGCGACGTTCTCGGCGGCGGTCAGCGCCGGGATGAGGTTGAAGCCCTGGAAGACGTAGCCGACGGACGTGCGCCGCATCCGGGCGCGGCCGTCCTGGCCCAGGGCCGCGAGGTCCTCGCCCTCCACCAGCACGCGACCGGAGGTGGGGGTGTCGAGGCCGCCGGCGAGGGTCAGCAGGGTCGACTTGCCCGACCCGCTGGGGCCCATCACGGCCACCAGCTCCCCGGCGTGGGCGCGGAAGGAGACCCCGCGCAGGGCCTGCACCTGCGTCGCCCCCTCGCCGTGCACCCGGCTCACCTGGTCCAGGTGCAGCACCGGCGCGCTCACCGGCGCACCCCCTCGTCCTCGGTCGCGCCGGTCGCGCCGGCCGCGCCGCTCGCGGTGGCGGTGGCGGCCGGGGCCGTGCCGCCGGGGACGCCCGGGCCCGACTCGCGGGCCGCGCGGCGCAGCCGCGCCTCGCAGTGGTCGAGCCAGCGCACCTCGGCCTCGGCGGCGAAGACCAGCGAGTCGAGCACGAGCCCCCAGGCCAGCTCGGTGCGGTCGCCCCCGCCGGCGGCGGCCTGGCGCTTCAGCCGGGTGTAGTCCTGCAATGCGGCCATGGTGGCCCCGCGCTGGCGCTGGATGACGGTGCCGACGTCGACGCCGGGCACGGTCACCGCGAGCGCCAGCTTGATCGCCAGCTCGTCGCGCGGCGGCTGGGTGCGTGCCACGGGCGTGGTGAACCAGGCGGCGACCTCCTCGCGGCCCGCGTCGGTCACGGCGTACACGACGTGTCCCTCGTCGTCGGTGCCCTCGCCGGCCACGAGGCCGTCGCGCTCGAGGCGCGCCAGCGTCGTGTAGACCTGCCCGACGTTGAGCGGCCAGGTGGACCCGGTGCGGGTCTCGAACTCGGCGCGGAGCTGGTAGCCGTACATCGGCCCCTGCTCGAGCAGCGCGAGCATCGCTTGCTTGACGGACACGGCCGTCCCCCGTTCGTGCGGTGCTCCACCGACCCCCGTGGCCGGTGGATACCGGGTATGCATACCACGTATGCAGTGCGACGGGCGAGTAGTCGCCCCCCCTACCGCAGCAATTGCTCGGTTATCGCCCGGTTACCGGCCGGTAAGGGGGCCACAGCTCAGCAATTGCCCGGCTGGCAGGATGCGCGGATGGCCGACCGCACCCCGCAGACCACGCTCATCACCGGCGCCAGCTCCGGCCTCGGCGCCGAGATGGCGCGCCAGCTCGCGGCGAAGGGCCACGACCTCGCGCTCGTCGCCCGCCGCACCGACCGGCTCGAGGCCCTGCGCGACGAGGTCGCGACCGCCCACCCCGACCGCCGGGTCGAGCTCCGGCAGCTCGACGTCACCGACGAGGCCGCCGTCGCCCGGGTCGTCCCCGAGCTCGACGAGGCGCTCGGCGGCCTCGACCGCGTCGTCGTCAACGCCGGGCTCGGCAAGGGCGCCCCGATCGGCACCGGCCGGGGGGAGGCCAACCGCGAGACGATCACCGCCAACGTGCTCGGCGCCCTGGCCACCGCGGAGGCGGCCCTGGAGCTCTTCCGGGCCCGGGGCCGCGGCCACCTCGTGGTCGTCAGCTCGATGTCCGCCGTGCGGGGCCTGCCGAAGGCCATGACGGCGTACGCCGCGTCCAAGGCCGCCGTCGCCTCGCTCGCCGAGGGCCTGCGCCACGAGCTCCTCGGCACCGGCATCGACGTCACCACGCTCTACCCCGGCTACATCGCCTCGGAGATGAACGACCAGCCGCCCGGCCAGCAGCCGCCGATGATGGTCTCGACCGAGAAGGGCGTGCGCGCGATGGTGGCCGCGATCGAGGCACGCAAGGCGGAGGCCTACGTCCCGGCGCTTCCCTGGGCCCTGCTGCGCCCGGTCATGGAGCACGCCCCGCTGCCCCTCTTCCGCCGCCTGGTCTGAGCCGGGCGCACCCCAGGCTCAGCGGTAGGTGAGCGGCCCGCCCTCGAGGTGGACGTGCTCGTTGAAGGAGACCAGGGTCGTGCCGCGCCGCCCGACCACGAGCGTGGTCACCGCGCTGTTGACGACGACCGTGTTGAGCCGGTTCCACGCCCGCGCCCGCACGCCGGCGTCCTCGCCGAGGTCGAGCAGCGCCGAGGCGCAGGCCGCGACGACGCCACCCGAGGTCACCACGACCGCGTCGCGTCCCTCGGCCCGCCCGACGACCGCACGCAGCGCCGCCTCGGTGCGCGCCAGGAACGCCGCGTAGGTCTCGGCGTAGTCGGCGGTGCCCGTGCCGGTGGCCCAGGCCATCGTCGAGCGCTCGAACCACGCCTGGAAGGCCGCCCGGTCCTCCCCCGCCGCGGCCGCGTCGGGGTCGTCGCCGTGGTGCGCGAGCACGCCGAGGTGGTCGAACTCGTCCCACCCCGCGTCGACGTGCACCTCGACGGCCCCCGGCGACCAGCCCGCGCCGTCGACGACGCCGTCGAGGGTCTCGCGGTGGCGCCGCAGCCCGCCCCGCGCGAGCAGCAGCCGCTCGGGGTCGAGGCGCGACGCCAGCGCGCGGCCCAGCAGCCGCGACTGCTCCCAGCCGGTCGGCGACAGCACGTCGTAGTCGTCGCTGCCCCACGACGCCTGCCCGTGGCGCACCAGCAGCACCCTGCCCATCCGGACCTCCTGTGCCGGGCCGACCACGAGGGACGTCGGCCTCCTCCGGCATCCTCGCGTGCCAGACTCGGGCGCGTGCCCGCACCCCACGCCGTACGCCGTCTGCTGGCGGTCGGCGCCCTCCTCGCCCTCGGCGCGACGAGCGCGTGCAGCGGCGACGAGCCCGCCGCGGACGGGCCGGAGTCGAGCGCCGCACCCACCCTCGCGCAGGCGGACCTGGCGCGCGGCCTGGCCGACCTCTACGCCGGCGCGGGCACCGGACGGGCCGGCACCGCCGCCGCGGAGCAGGCCGCGCGCGAGGCGACGTGCTTCGGCGAGGTGCTCGCCCGGGCGGTGCCCGCGAGCACGCTGGGCGAGGCCGGGCTCGTGGTCGACGGCGCGGTCGTGGAGCAGGCGCCCGTGCTGCCCGAGCAGCTGGCGCGGCAGTGGTTCGCCGCCCAGCAGGCGTGCGCCGACTTCGTGGCGGTCTCGACCCGGGCCCAGGTGGCGGCGACGAAGGGCCGCCTCGACCGCGAGGCCTACGCCGGCTGCCTGCGCGGCACGCTCGACGCCGCGACCATCGAGGAGGCCGTCGTCGCCACCCTCACCGCCCGGTGGGACGACCCGGCGGTGGCCGCCCTCGGCGACGCGCAGGCCACCTGCGCCCGGGGCGCGCTCCCGCCCGAGTGACGGGTCCGCGAGGGCCTCAGGCCGAGACCGCGGCGACGACGCGCGCGCGGTCGACCGGGTCGCACCACGCCTGCCACGACCGCGCGAGGCGGCGGGCGGCGAAGAGGAGCAGCGGCACGGCGAAGACGACCGGCAGCCACCACGCGCCGAGGCGGCCCAGGGTGCCGAAGAGCAGCCCGGTGACGGTGGTCGCGAGCGCCAGGCGCGCGGAGTAGCCCACCATCACGACCGGCGGCGCCGGGGTCGCGCGGGCGCTGCGGAGGTCGACCGCGAAGGGTCGCAGGCGCGACCACTGCATCGACGAGGCGACCACCTGCACCGTCACGACCACCCAGGTGCACAGCAGCGCGCTCAGCTCGGCCGCCGTCGGGGTGCCCGCCCGCAGGGAGGCGAGCAGGAGCGTGACCGCAGCGGCGCCGAGGAGCCACTCGCCGAGCACCCACGCCCGCGACGCGAACTGCACCCGCGGCGAGACGGGCAGGCTCTCGCGCCACAGCGCGCCGCGCCCGTCGAGGCACCAGACGTTGACGCCGAAGAGCAGCGCCCCACCGGAGGCGACCAGCCCCGGCAGCACGGTGAGCACCTCCCAGCGCAGGCCACCGGCCAGCGCGATCAGCCCCGGGGCGATCGCCAGCACAGCCGTGCCGCGCCGCATCGGCACCGCGCGCCACACCGACGCCCGGTCGAGGCGGAGCACGGCCGCGAGGTCGGAGCGGGGGGACGGGCGCACCGTGCGCCGGCCGGTCTCGGCCCGCGACTCGTCGTGCGGCACCCGCCGGGCCGCGGCCCGCGCCGGCCACGCACCGGCCACGACCGCCAGCGCGAGGAGCAGCACCTCGACCGCGAGCGTGACCGCGACGCGCAGCCCCGGCCCGGGATCGACGGAGGCCGCGGCCAGCACCAGCGGCAGGGTCGGCACCCGGTCGAGGAGGTCGTCGAGGCGACCGCCGACCTGCAGCGCGACCGCGCCTGCCGCGAGCAAGCCGACCGCGACCCGCGTGACCGCCACGCCCCGCGGGCCGCGCCGCAGCGCCTCGACGCCCCACGCGACCGCTTGGGCCAGCGCCGTGGCGGTCGCGATCCACAGCAGCAGGACGACCTGGGCGAGGGGCAACCACGTCGGCCCGAGGGCGTAGGCGGTCGCCCCGAGCAGCACCCACGCCTGCACCAGCCACGCGGTGTTGAGGGGCGCCATCAGCAGGGCGCCGAGGTGGTCGGTCACGGGGCTCACCGGGTGCGGCGCTGCCTGGTCGCGGGGCACCAGCTCGCGACCGCCCCCCGACGCGACCGCCGCGAGCAGCGCCAGCAGCAGGAAGCCCGCCCAGGCCGTGGGCAGCAGCAGCAGCACCGAGAAGGCGCGCTCGGAGGTCCGCGCACCCGGGGCGTAGGCCGGCAGCGTCGCCGCCAGCACCGTCAGGGCCGTGGTGGCGGCGACCACGGGGTAGGCGCGGCGCCGCGGCACGGCGCCCGCCCGGAAGCGCACCAGGTACCCGACGTCGGCCGTGGCCCGGCGCGCCTCGGCGAGGGCAGCCGCGAGGCGGGCGCGGCCGCCCGCGGTGCGTCCGGCCGAGGCCCCGGCCGCAGCGTCGTCAGTCGAGGAGAGCGCGGTAGGCACGGGCGCCCTCCTCCCCCACCAGCTCGGCGCTGCCGAGCTCGGCGACCCGGTTGCCACCGCGCAGCACGAGCGCGTGGTCGCAGGCCTCGATCGCGAGCTCGCGCAGGTGCGTCGAGACGAGGACGGCCGCACCCCGCGCGCAGGCGTCGGCCACGACCTCCAGCGTGGCCTCCACACCGAGCGGGTCGACGCCGTCGAACGGCTCGTCGAGGAGCAGCAGCTCGGGACGGTGGAAGGCGGCGAGCACGACCGAGAGGCGCCGGCCCATGCCGTGGGAGAAGCCGGCCGTGACCCGGTGGGCGACGTCGCCCAGCTCGAAGCGCTCGAGCGCGGCGCGGGCGTCGTCCTCCCAGTCGGTCAGGCGGCGCAGCCGGGCGGCGAGCTGCAGGTGCTCCCACGGCGTCGCGCGCGGCACGAGGCCGCCGACGTCGGGGCAGTAGCCGCTGCGGCGGCGCACCTCGAGCGAGTGCGTGCGCAGGTCGAGCCCGAGCACCTCGACGTGGCCCGCCGTCGGCGGCACCACCCCGGCCAGCACGCGCATCGTGGTGGACTTGCCGGCGCCGTTGCGGCCGAGCAGCGCGGTGGCGCGCCCGAGGTCGGCGCGCACGTCGACGCCGCTGACGGCGGCGACCTCGCCGAAGCGCACCACGAGGCCACGCACGTCGACGGCCGGCGCCCGGCCCCGGAGTTCGCTCACCGGCCCATCCTCCCCGAGACCGCTGCGCCGCGGCAGCGCTTCGGGTCGACCACCGCCCGACCGGCGGAGGGGGTGGTCTGGACCGGGTGGGTGGGTGAGGTGACCCCGTCACGCCTCGTCGTTCCGACCAGCAGGAGCGGGGCACTCGGCCCCGCCCGTCTCGGAAAGGGTCCACACGATGAAGCGCTTCGCTGCCGTCCTCACCCTGGCCTTCGCGGCCACCCTCCTCAGCGCGGCTCCGTCGCAGGCCGCGAGCCTGTGCCTGAGCTACGACATCTCGGTCAACGGCCAGGGCCAGGCGCAGAGCATCTGCCTGCCGGGCTGACCCGCCGGCGGCACCAGCACGCACGACGCCCCCGCCCGGGAGACCGGTCGGGGGCGTCGCTGCGTGCGGGTGCCTGTGGTGCGTGCGCTCAGGCGGGGAAGGTCCCGCCCGTCGCCGCGAGGTCGCGCAGCCAGTCGGTCGGGCGGAACCGGTCGCCGTACTGCTCGGCCAGCTCGTCGGCACGGGCGACGAACGCGGCCAGGCCGACCTCGCCGTCCCTGCCCTCGTAGCCGAGCATGAACTGCGCCGCGCCGCCGGTGTTCGGCGGGAAGCCGATGCCCATGATCGAGCCGATGTTGGCCGCGGCCGCGGACTCGATCACGCCCTCCTCGAAGCACTTGGCGGTCTCGAGCGCCTCCGAGAAGAGCAGCCGCTCCTTCACGTCGGCGAAGGGGATCTGCTCGGCCGCGACCGGGAACTCCTCGGCCAGGCCCTGCCAGAGGCCCTGGCGACGACCGTCGGCGTAGTCGTAGAAGCCGGCGCCCTTGAGGCGCGACGGGCGCTCGAGCTCGAGCATCCGCTGGACGACGGCGGTGCCCGGGTGCTCGACGTACGGCGTGCCGTCGCGCTCGGCGGCGTCCTTGGTCGCCTTGCCGATCTTGGCCATGAGCTCCATGTTGAGCTCGTCGGTGAGCTGCAGCGGGCCGACGGGGTAGCCGTCCTGCGTCGCGGCGCGCTCGATCGACATCGGGGCGACGCCCTCGGCGAGCATCGCGAGGCCCTCGTTGACGAAGAAGCCGATGACGCGCGAGGTGTAGAAGCCGCGGCTGTCGTTGACGACGATCGGGGTCTTCCTGATCTGCTGCACGACGTCGTAGGCCTTGGCGAGCGCGGCGTCGGTGGTCGCCTCGCCGCGGATGATCTCGACCAGCGGCATCTTGTCGACAGGGCTGAAGAAGTGCAGGCCGATGAAGTCGGCCGGGCGGTCGACGCCCTGGGCGAGCTCGGTGATCGGCAGCGTCGAGGTGTTGGAGCACAGCAGGGCGTCGGCGTCCACGTGCTTCGCGGCCTCCGCGAAGACCTGGTGCTTCAGCGCCGGGTCCTCGAAGACGGCCTCGATCACCAGGTCGCAGCCGGCGAGGTCGGCGTAGTCGTCGGTCGCGGTGATGCGCCCGAGCAGCTCGGCCTTCTTCTCCTCGGTCGAGCGGCCCTTCGCGATCGCCTTGTCGAGCAGCCCCTCGGAGTAGGCCTTGCCCTTGGCGGCCGCCTCGGCGGACACGTCCTTGAGCACCACCTGCATGCCGGCGCGGGCGCACGAGTAGGCGATGCCCGCGCCCATCATCCCGGCGCCGAGGACGGCGACCTTCTGCGCGACGTACTTCTCATGCCCGCCCGGGCGCAGCGACCCGGCGCTGATCGCCTGCAGGTCGAAGAAGAACGCCTGGATCATGTCCTTGGAGTTCTGCTCGGTGATCAGCTTGGTGAGGTAGCGCGACTCGATGCGCGAGGCGGTGTCGAAGTCGACCTGCGCGCCCTCGACGGCCGCCGACATGATCGCGCGCTGCGCGGGGTAGTCGGCGCCCTTGAGCTGCTTGCGCAGCAGCGCCGGGAAGGCGGGGAGGAACTGCGCCAGCTTGGGGCTGCTGGGGGTGCCGCCGGGCATCTTGTAGCCCGGGCGGTCCCACGCGTTCAGCGCGGCCTCGGGGTCGTCCTGGTGCGCCAGCACCCAGGCGCGGGCGGCGGGCACCAGCTCGTCGAGCGAGCCGACCAGCTCGTCGACGAGGCCCTTCTCCTGCGCCTGCGCCGGCTTGAAGCGTGGGCCCTGGAGCAGCACGTCCATCAGCGCGGGCTGCAGACCGAGCATGCGGGTCACGCGGGTGACGCCGCCGCCGCCCGGCAGCAGGCCCAGGGAGGCCTCCGGCAGGCCGATCTCGACCTTCGGGCTGTCGAGCGCGACGCGGTGGTTGCAGGCGAGCGCGATCTCGAGGCCGCCGCCCAACGCGGCACCGTTGATCGCGGCCGCGACGGGGCGGGGGAAGAGCTCGAGGCGCCGCAGCGCCTGCTTCACGCCCTCGGCCATGGTGAAGACGCTCTCGGCGTCGGCCTTGGTGGCCTGCACCATGCCCTTGAGGTCGCCGCCCGCGAAGAAGGTCTTCTTGGCGCTGGCCACGACGACGCCGACGACGTCGTCCTGCTCGGCGTACAACCGCTCGACGGCCGCGGCCATCGAGTCGAGGTAGAGCTGGTTCATCGTGTTGGCGCTCGCCGTGGGGTCGTCGAGCGTGAGGGTCACGATGCCCTCGGCGTCGCGGTCGTAGCGGACGGCGGTCTGGGTCTGCGTCTGGGTCATGGGGTCCTCTTCGTGCACGGGGCGCGCGGCGTGGTGCGCGCGCCGGTCAAGGGCGTACGGCGGGTGGGGGCGGTGGGCGTGCGGCTCACAGGGTCTCGACACGCGGGTCACGGCTCTGCGGACTCAGCCGTGCCGCTCGCTCGACCACCGACGGCTGGTCGTCGCGCGGGCGCGCTCAGACCAGCTCGACGATCGTGGCGATGCCCATGCCGCCGCCGACGCAGAGCGTGGCGAGGCCGCGGCGCAGGTCGCGTCGCTCGAGCTCGTCGACGAGGGTGCCCAGGATCATCGCGCCGGTCGCGCCGAGCGGGTGGCCCATCGCGATCGCGCCGCCGTTGACGTTGGTGACCTCGTGGCTGATGCCCATGTCGCGCATGAAGCGCAGCGCGACGGCGGCGAACGCCTCGTTGATCTCCCACAGGTCGATGTCGTCCGCGGTGAGGCCGGCCTTGGCCAGCGCCTTGCGCGCTGCCGGGGCGGGGCCGGTGAGCATGATGACCGGGTCGGCGCCCGACACGGCGGTCTGCACGATGCGGGCGCGGGGGGTCAGGCCGAGGTCGGTGCCGACCTGCTCGTTGCCGATCAGCACCAGCGCGGAGCCGTCGACGATGCCCGAGGAGTTGCCGGCGTGGTGGACGTGGTCGATGCGCTCGACCCAGTGGTACTTCTCCAGCGCCACGTCGTCGAAGCCCGCCTGCGCGCCGATGTCGGCGAAGCTCGGCTTGAGGCCGGCCAGGCCCTCGGGCGAGGTGTCGGGGCGGATGGTCTCGTCGTGGTCGAGCACGGTGAGGCCGTTGAGGTCCTTGACCGGGACGACCGCGTCGGCGAAGTAGCCGTTGGCCCACGCCTTGGCGGCGCGGTGGTGCGACTCGGCGGCGAAGGCGTCGACGTCGGTGCGGCTGAAGCCCTCGATGGTGGCGATCAGGTCGGCGCCGATGCCCTGGGGCACGAAGCCGGTGGCGAAGGCCGTCGCGGGGTCCTGCGCCCAGGCGCCGCCGTCGGAGCCCATCGGCACGCGGCTCATCGACTCCACGCCGCCGGCGAGGATCAGGTCCTCGAAGCCGGACGCGACGCGGCCCGCGGCCTGGTTGACGGCCTCGAGGCCCGAGGCGCAGAAGCGGTTGAGCTGCACGCCGGCCACCGTGTCGGGCAGGCCGGCCTTGAGCGCCGCGGTCTTCGCGATGTCGCCGCCCTGGTCGCCGATGGGCGAGACCACGCCGAGCACCACGTCGTCGACGCGGGCCGGGTCGAGGCCGGGGTTGCGCTGCTGGACGGCGTCGAGCAGCCCGACGACGAGGTCGACGGGCTTGACCTCGTGGAGGCTGCCGTTCTTCTTGCCCTTGCCGCGCGGCGTCCGGAGGTGGTCGTAGACGAATGCTTCTGCCATGAGGTGTCCCTAGCTCGCGTCGGGTGGGTGGTGTCCGTGCCGGTGGTGTCCGTGCCGGTGCCGGTCCGCTGCCGGCCGGGCGCGCGGGGGCGCGGGCGGGTGGAGGACCGTGCGACGATTGTGACACTCTTGCTGTCACAGTCGTCAAGGGCACCCCCGGTGTGGTGCCGCACACACCCGCGCGTCCCTGCGGCGCGCCCGAGCCCGCGGAAGGGAGCGACGTGGCCCAGGCACCCGGCCCCGACGAGGACCTGATGACCCTCGACGAGCTCACCACCCGGGTCGGCACGACCGTGCGCACGCTGCGCTTCTGGACCTCGAAGGGTCTGGTGCCCCCGCCGATCCGCCACGGCCGCTCGGGCTACTACACCGCCGACCACGTCGCCCGCCTCGAGCTCGTGCAGGAGCTGCAGGCCCACGGCTTCACCCTCGCCGCGATCGAGGGGCACCTCGCGCAGCTGCCGCCCGACGCGACGCCCGAGGACATCGCGCTGCACCGCACGCTGCTGGCGCCGTGGATGCCGGAGTCGCCGGTCGAGATGACCCGCGCCGAGCTCGAGCGCCGCGCGTCGCGCCCGCTCGACGACGACGACCTCGGCACGCTCGTCGCGCTCGGCATCGTGCACCCCGGGCCCGACGGCCTGGCGGGCGGGCAGCTGCGCGTGGCCGTCTCGCAGCTCGGCGTCGGCCTGGGGCTGCTCGAGCTGGGCTTCCCGCGCGAGGCGGCGCTCGCCGCCGGCGAGGTCTACGCCGCGCACGGGCGTGCCATCGCCGAGGAGCTGTACGCCCTCTTCCGCGACCGGGTCTGGCCCCGCTACCGCGGCGACGCCGACGCCGCCGACCGGCTGCGCGAGGTGGTCGAGCGCCTCAAGCCGCTCTCCGTCGCGAGCCTGGTCAACGCCTACGAGTCCGCGATGGAGGAGAAGCGGCGCGAGGCGGTCGACCGCCGCGCCGCCACCCGCTGAGGGGTCACCCGCTGCGCACCCGCCGAGGGGTCACGCGCTGCGCACCCGCCGAGGGGTCACGCGCTGCGCTCGGGTGGCATGCGCCGACCGGTCGCGGGTCACCGTGGAGGGAGGACCGCGAACCCAGGAGGCGACCATGGCGAAGCAGCAGAAGGACCCGGGCCCCAGCGTCAAGGACGACGAGCTCTACGAGAAGCTCCGCGACGAGGGCAACAGCAAGGAGAAGTCGGCGCGCATCGCCAACGCCGCCGCGAACTCCTCGCGCTCCGAGGTCGGCAAGAAGGGCGGCAAGGCGCAGAGCTACGAGGACCAGACGGTCGACGAGCTGCGCCAGCGCGCCCGCGAGCTCGACATCGAGGGGCGCTCGACGATGAACAAGGACGAGCTGGTCGAGGCCCTGCGCGACCACTGAGCCGCGCGGCCCCGGCCGTGTCGGAGTCCCCGGTCGACCGGTGACTCCTGCACTTGTGGCCCGAGAACTCGGGGCACAAGTGCAGGACCTGGGCCACAAGAGGGCCGGCGCGCGCCCTAGGGCGGGTCAGCGGCGCCCGGAGAACGACGCGGCGCTGTGGCCGCCCGAGCCGCCGGAGCCGCCCGACGTACGCCGCGGCGCACCGCCGCGCCCGCCGCGCGCGGCCTGACCACCGGCGGGCGCCGACTGCTTCGGCCCGGACTGCTTCGCGCCGCCCGAGCGCGCCTGGCCGCGACCCTGACCGGAGCCGCCCTGGCCCGATCCGGAGCCCGAGCCGGAGCCACCGCGGCGACGACGTCGACCGCCGCCCCCGCCGGCACCGCCGGGACCGCCGGAGCCACCCGAGCGCGCCGGCGCCGACGTCGGCACCTCGAGCTCGAGGCCGCCCTCGACGCGGACCCGCTCGCCGGGGGCGAGGGAGACCAGCACCGGGTGGGCCGGGCCGTCGACGCGCGTCGTGGTCGGCTTGATCCCCGCAGCGCGGGTCAGGGCACGGACGTCGCGCACCTGGTCGTCGGTCATGAGGGTGACGACGGTGCCGTCGTTGCCCGCGCGGGCGGTCCGGCCCGAGCGGTGCAGGTAGGCCTTGTGCTCGACCGGCGGGTCGGCGTGCACCACGAGCGCGACGTCGTCGACGTGGATGCCGCGCGCCGCGATGTCGGTGGCGACCAGCGTCGTGGCGCGACCGGAGTGGAAGGCCTCGAGGTTGCGGGTGCGCGCGCCCTGGCTGAGGTTGCCGTGGAGGTCGACCGACGGCACCCCGTTCTTGTTGAGCTGGCGGGCGAGCGCCTTGGCGCCGTGCTTGGTGCGGGTGAAGACGACCGTGCGGCCGGGGGCCGAGGTGAGGTCGACGAGCACAGGCAGCCGCTGCTCGCGCTGCACGTGGAGCACGTGGTGGGCCATCGTCGACACCGGCGACTGCGCCGAGTCGGCCTCGTGGCGGCGCGGGTCGGTGAGGAACCGCTTGACCAGCACGTCGACGCCGTTGTCGAGGGTCGCGGAGAAGAGCATCCGCTGGCCCTGCCGCGGCGTGCGGTCCATGATCCGGCGCACGCCGGGCAGGAAGCCGAGGTCGGCCATGTGGTCGGCCTCGTCGAGCACGGTGATCTCGATGCGGCCGAGGTCGCAGTGACCCTGGCCGATGAGGTCCTCGAGCCGGCCGGGGCAGGCGAGCACGATGTCGGTGCCGCGGCGCAGCCCCTGCACCTGCGGGCCCTGGCCGACGCCGCCGAAGACGGTCATCACGCTGAGGCCGGCGGCCTTCGCCAGCGGGTCGAGGGACTCCTTGATCTGGCCGACGAGCTCGCGCGTCGGGGCCATGACCAGGGCGCGGGGGGCCTTCGGCGAGGGCGTGCGACCGCTGGCCTGCAGGCGCGCGACGAGCGGGAGGAGGAAGGCGAAGGTCTTGCCCGAGCCGGTGCGGCCGCGCCCGAGCACGTCGCGGCCGGCGAGGGAGTCGGGCAGCGTCGCCGTCTGGATGGGGGTGGGGTCGGAGATGCCGCGCTCGGCGAGGAGGGCGACGAGGGACGAGGGGACGCCGAGGTCGGCGAAGGTGGGCACGGAGGGGCTGCTCTCTGCTGGAGGTGACCCGCCACTGCGCCGCTCCCCCGGTCGGAGGAGGGCGTCGCGCGGAACCCCACGAGGTGGAGCTGCAACGCGCGGACAGCACGCGGCAGGACCGGGCGAGCTGTGCAGGCACGACCCTAGCCGTCACCGGCCCCGGTCGGTGAATCGGCGCGCACCCCACGGCGTACGCCGGGTCCCGCGGCCGCCCGAGCGTCATGCGCTCCGCACGCGATCGCGTCGCTCCCGCATGACGCAGCGCGCGTCGCCGGCGGCGGGCCACCACGGGTCAGCCCCGAGCGTCATGCGCTCCGCACGCCATCGCGTCGCTCCCGCATGACGCAGCGCGCGGCGCCGGCCTCAGGCCTGGACCGCCACCCCGCGCTCGAGCAGGCCGTCGACGTCGGCGACGCCCCAGGCGCGCAGGGCGTCACGGGTGTGCGCGCCGGCCTGGGGGGCCGGCGGCAGGCCGAGGGAGGGCTCGGTGCGCGAGAAGCGCGGCGCGGGGGCGGGCTGCACGAGCCCCTCGTGCTCGACGAAGACCCCACGCGCGGCCATGTGGGGGTGCGACGGCGCCTCGGAGAGCCGCACGACCCCGGCGACGCAGGCGTCGGTGCCCTCGAAGACCTCGACCCACTCGGCGCGGGTGCGCTGGCGGAAGCGGTCGGCCACCAGCGTGCGCAGCGCAGGCCAGGTGGAGGGGTCCCAGCGGTCGGGGGCCTCCTCGGCGATGCCGAGCAGCTCGACGAAGCGGTCGTAGAACTGCGGCTCGAGCGCCCCGACGCTCATGTGCTCGCCGTCGGCGGTCTCGTAGATGTCGTAGAACGGCGCACCGCCGTCGAGCAGGTTGGCGGCGCGCTCCTCGCGGTGCCCGCCGCCGGCGAGGAAGGCCGAGGTCATCGCGTTGAGGTGGGCGGTGCCGTCGACGATCGCGGCGTCGACGACCTGGCCCTCGCCGCTCGTGCGCGCCTCGAGGAGGGCGGCGAGGATCCCGGTGACGAGGTACATCGACCCACCGCCGAAATCGCCCACCAGGTTGGCGGGGAAGTGCGGGCGGGTCTTGTCCTGGCCCAGCCCGTGCAGGGTGCCGGTGATGGCGACGTAGTTCATGTCGTGCCCGGCGACCTGCGCGAACGGCCCGGTCTGGCCCCAGCCGGTCATCCGGCCGTAGACCAGCCGCGGGTTGCGCGCATGGCACTGCTCCGGTCCGAGGCCGAGCCGCTCGGCGACGCCGGGTCGCATCCCCTCGACCAGCACGTCGGCGCCCTCGACGAGGTCGAGCACGACGCCGACCGCCTCGGGCTGCTTGAGGTCGAGCGCCACGCTGGGGCGTCCGCGGTTGAGCAGGTCGTGGGCACCGCCCGCCAGCATGCCGCCGCCGGGCCGCTCCACGCGGACCACGTCGGCACCGAGGTCGGCCAGCGTCATGCACGCGTGCGGCCCGGGGCCGATCCCGGCGATCTCGACGACCCTGAGGCCGCGCAGCGGTCCGGTGCCCTGTCCCAGCTCGATGCTCATGGGCCGCATCATGACACCACCACTGTCACGGTCGCGCGCTGTGACCCGGGACACGGCCCACCCACGCCTGTTGCAACGAGTTGCACGCCCGTTGCACACTCGACGGCATGGCCCTCGAGCACGCCCTCCTCGTCGCGCTGACCGAGCGCCCCGGCACCGGCCTCGAGCTCACCCGCCGCTTCGACCGCTCGATCGGGCTCTTCTGGCAGGCCACCCACCAGCAGGTCTACCGGACGCTGGGCCGCATGGAGCGCGACGGCTGGGTCCAGGTCGAGACCGCCGGCCGCCCGGGGTCCCAGCGCGGCCGTGGCGAGAAGCGCTACGTCGTGGCCCCCGCCGGCGCCGACGCGCTGCGCTCTTGGCTGGCCGAGCCGCAGCCCACCGAGCAGTTCCGCAGCGCGCTGACGGTGCGGCTGCGCGGGGCGTCGTACGGCGATCGCGCGGCCGTCCTCGACGACGTGCGCACCCACCTGACCGAGCACGCCGGTCGCCTGGCCGGCTACGAGGCGATGTGCGCGCGCGACTACCCCGACCCGGCGGCGCTCAGCGGAGCCGCGCTCGACCAGTACCTCGTGCTGCGCGGCGGCATCGGCCTCGAGCGGTTCTGGGTGGACTGGCTGACGGAGTGCCTCGCCGCCCACGACGCCGCACCCGACGCCGCACGCGACCCCGCCGCCCCTGACGCCGCTGCCCCCGACCCGACCGAGAGGACCCCCCGATGAGCACCAGCCCCTTCCCGCACCTGCTCGCCCCGCTGACGGTCGGCGACCTCACCCTGCGCAACCGCACGGTGATGGGCTCCATGCACACCGGGCTCGAGGACGCGGTGCGCGACCTGCCGAAGCTCGCCGCCTACTACGCCGAGCGCGCGCGGGGCGGGGCCGGGCTCATCGTCACGGGCGGCTACTCCCCCACCAAGCGCGGCTGGCTGAAGCCGCTCGCCGGGGAGATGAGCACGCGGTTGCACGCCGCGCGCCACCGCCAGGTGACCGACGCGGTGCACGCCGAGGGCGGCGCGATCGCGCTGCAGGTGCTGCACGCCGGGCGCTACGCCTACCACCCCTTCAG
Source organism: Nocardioides perillae (assembly GCF_013409425.1). Lineage (NCBI taxonomy): Bacteria > Bacillati > Actinomycetota > Actinomycetes > Propionibacteriales > Nocardioidaceae > Nocardioides > Nocardioides perillae. Next base: position 400,149 of record NZ_JACCAC010000001.1, read on the forward strand.
CCGCGGCGCGTCGGCGCGCAAGAGCCCCATCACCCCCTTCCGGCCGAAGGCGATGTCGAGCAGGGAGGTCGACGCGACCGCCACCGCCTTCGCCCGCAGCGTCGCGCTCGCGCGGAAGGCCGGCTACGACGCGGTGGAGGTGATGGGCTCGGAGGGCTACCTCCTCAACCAGTTCCTCGCCGCCCGCACCAACGACCGCACCGACGCCTGGGGCGGCACCGCGGAGAAGCGTATGCGCCTCGCGGTCGAGGTCGTGCGCCGCTCCCGCGAGCTGGTCGGCGACGGCTTCCCGATCGTCTTCCGCACCTCGCTGCTCGACCTGGTCGAGGACGGCCAGACCTGGGAGGAGACCGTCGAGCTCGCCCAGCGGCTCGAGGCCGCCGGCGTCAGCGTGCTCAACACCGGGATCGGCTGGCACGAGGCCCGGGTGCCCACGATCATCACCCAGGTGCCCCGGGCGGCCTGGGTCGAGCACACCGCCCGCCTCCGCGCGGCCGTGTCGGTGCCGGTGTGCGCCTCGAACCGGATCAGCACGCCCGACGAGGCCGAGCGCATCCTCGCCGACGGCTCGGCCGACCTGGTCTCCATGGCGCGCCCCTGGCTGGCCGACCCCGCGATCGTCACCAAGGCGGCCGCCGGCCGCGCCGACGAGATCAACACCTGCATCGCCTGCAACCAGGCCTGCCTCGACCACACCTTCTCCGGCCGCAAAGCCTCCTGCCTGGTCAACCCGCGCGCCTGCCGCGAGACCGAGCTCGTCCTCGCACCCACCCGGCGTCGTCGGCGCGTCGCCGTGGTCGGCGCCGGCCCGGCCGGGCTCTCGGCCGCCGTCACCGCCGCCGAGCGCGGCCACGAGGTGACGCTGCTCGAGGCCGCACCCGAGATCGGCGGGCAGTTCCGCCTGGCCATGGCCGTGCCCGGCAAGGAGGACTTCGCGGAGACGCTGCGCTACTACACCCGCCGCCTCGAGGTGCTCGGCGTCGACGTGCGGACCTCGACGCGGGCCGAGGCGGGCGACCTCGCGGCGTACGACGACGTGGTGGTCGCCACCGGCGTCGTCCCGCGCACCGTCGACTTCGACGGCGCCGACCACCCCAAGGTCGTGTCCTACGCCGACGTGCTGAGCGGGCGGGTCGTCCCCGGGCGGCGCGTGGCCGTGGTCGGGGCCGGCGGCATCGGCGTCGACGTCAGCGTCTGGCTGACGCACCTGCCCGGCGAGACGCTCGAGGACTGGAAGGCGCACTGGGGCGTCGGCGACCCGTCGCTGCACCGCGGCGGCCTGACCGAGCCCAAGCCCCGCACGCCCGCGCGCGAGGTGACGCTGGTGCAGCGCAAGACCACGCCCATCGGCAAGGGGCTCGGCAAGACCTCGGGCTGGGCGCACCGGGCGGTGCTGAAGCAGTCGGGGGTCGTGCAGGTGAGCGGCGCGACCTACGTGCGCGTCGACGACGAGGGGCTGCACCTGCTCGTCGACGGAGAGCCGCGCGTCGTGGCCTGCGACCACGTCGTCGTCTGCGCGGGCCAGGAGTCGGTGCGCGACCTGCACGACGCCCTCGCGGCCGCCGGTGGCGACACCCGCCTGCACCTCGTCGGCGGCGCCGACGTCGCCGCGGAGCTCGACGCCGAGCGCGCGATCCGCCAGGGCACCGAGGTGGCCGCGGCGATCTGACCCCGTCGCCGGCTCGGCACGTAGCGTGAGGGGCGTGCTGCGCGACCACACCGACGCCGAGGCCAGGGCGGCGCTGCCGCTGAAGTGGGGAGCCGTGCCCGAGGGCACGATCCCCGCCTGGGTGGCCGAGATGGACTGGCACACCGCGCCCGCCGTCACCGACGCGGTCACCGCGGCGCTGCAGCGGGGCGTCACCGGCTACGCGCCGTTCGACGACGCCGGCGTCGGCGCGGCGTACGCCGGGTTCGCGCGGCGGCAGTGGGGCTGGGAGGTGCCCCCCGAGGCGAGCGTGCCCGTGCCCGCGGTGGTGCCCGGACTGCGGCTGGTGCTGGAGTCGCTGTGCCCGCCGGGGCCGGTGGTGGTGCCGCTGCCGTGCTACCCGCCCTTCCGCGACGTCGTCGCGCTCGCCGGTCGCGAGGCCGTCCACGTCGAGACCGACCCCGACGACCCCGAGGCGGCGCTCGACCTCGCCGCGGTCGAGCGGGCCTTCGCCGCCGGCGCGCGCACCCTGCTGCTCTGCTCGCCGCACAACCCGCTCGGCCGGGTCGCGCGTCGCGCGGAGCTCGAGGCGCTGCGCGACCTCGCCGCGCACCACGGCGCCCGCGTCGTGGCCGACGAGGTGCACGCGCCGTTGACGCTGCCCGACGGGCCCGCGTTCACGCCCTACCTCGCCGTCGACCCGCGCGGCATCGCCGTCACCAGCACGACCAAGTCGTTCAACGCCCCCGGCCTGCCCTGCGCCCAGGTCGTCGCCCTCGACCCGGAGGACCGCGCGGTGCTGCAGGCGCTGCCGCTCGTGCAGACCCACGGCTGGTCGCCGCTGGGCGCCGTCGCCTCGGTCGCGGCGTGGCGCCACGGCGACGCGTGGCTCGCCGCCGTGCGCGACCGCGTCGCGGCCAACCGCGACCTGCTCGGCACGCTGCTCGCGGCACACCTGCCGCTCGCGCGCACCCGGCGGCTCGAGGCGACCTACCTGGCGTGGCTCGACCTCCGGGCGTACGCCGCGCCCGACGGCCGCGGGCCCGACCCCGTCGCGCGGGCCGAGGCGGGCGGGGTCCGGCTCGGGCCGGGCGAGGACTACCACCCCGGGCTGCCGGGCCACGCCCGCCTGAACCTCGCGACCTCGCCGGACCGGCTGACCGAGGTCGTGCGCCGGCTGGGCGTGGCCCTGGCCCCCGCCTGAGCGAGCGGGGGCGCTAGGGCGCGAGGACCGTGAGCGCCCCCGGCACCACCTCGACGACGAGCGGCTCCGCGTCGAGCCCCGGCAGGACGCCGAGGCCCTCGCCGTCGCCGCCGACCGGCACGCCGCCGCGCGCCTCGGCGCGCAGCTCGACGCGGCGGGCCCGGCGCACGTGGACGGCGTCGAGGTGCACGTGCGACCCGTCGTACACCTTGGGCAGGCTGCGGATGAGTGCGCGCTTGGAGGCCGCCTCGATGACGACGACGTCGAGCAGGCCGTCGTCGAGCACGGCGTCGGGGGCGATGTGCATGCCCTTGCCGTAGAAGCCCGAGCCCGCCACGACCACCGTCGCCGCGTCGTGCTCCACCTCGACCCCGTCGACGTCGAGGCGGTAGCGGCCCGGCCGGAAGGTCGAGAGGGCGCGGACGGCGGCGTAGGGGTACTGCACAGCGGAGGGGAGGCGGTGCGCCCGGTCGACGAGGTCGGAGGCGAGCGCGTCGACGCCGGCGTAGACCGAGCCGGCCACGCGCCGCTCCTCCTGCCCGGGCCAGGTCGCGGCCACCAGGTCGACCGTGCGGGCGCGCCCCGCGAGGAGCACCTGCGCCTGGGCCGCCGGGTCGTCGGGCAGGCCGAGCGCGCGCGCGAAGTCGTTGCCGCGCCCGGCGGGCAGCAGGCCGAGGGTGCCGCCCTGCCGCGAGACCGGGCCGACCAGCGACGACAGCATGCCGTCGCCGCCGACCGAGACGACGACGTCGCCGCGCTGCACCGCGCGGGTCACGAGGTCGTGCACCGCCCGTGACCCGGGCGAGTAGGTCACCTCGACCTGCGCGCCCGCGTCGCGCAGCAGGCGCGCGACCGGGACGACCGCACCGGGGGCCGCGCCGCCGCCCGAGGCGGGGTTGACCAGCAACGTGAAGGACCGCGTCACGGGACGAGCACCCCCGGGTTCAGGACGCCGGTGGGGTCGGCCGCGGCCTTCAGCGCGCGCAGCAGCTCGACCCCGACGGGGCCGACCTCGCGGGCCAGCCACGGCTTGTGGTCGGTGCCGACGGCGTGGTGGTGGGTGATGGTCGCCCCCTGGTCGAGCATCGCGTCGGAGGCCGCGGACTTGGCGGCGAGCCACCGCTCGAGGGGCGCGTCGCCCGCCGGCGCGGCGACGGTGAAGTAGAGCGAGCACCCGGTCTCGTAGACGTGGCTGACGTGGCACAGCACGATCGCCTGCTCGCCGAGGCTCGCGACGAGGGCGGCGCGCACCGCGGCGTACAGCGCAGGCACCCGCGACCAGAAGGTCGCCGTCTCCATCGTCTCCACGAGCACACCGGCGTCGAGCATCGAGTCGCGCAGGTACGGCGCGTCGAACCGACCGTGGGTCCAGGCCTCCCCGGGGTCGGTGCCGAGGCGCCGGCCACCCAGGGCGGTGAGCACCTCGGTGACCTCGTCGCGGCGGCGCGCGACGGCGGCGGGGGTGCCCTCGTAGCCGGTGATCATCAGGCAGCCACCGCCGGGCGCCCCGTCCCCGTCCGCTCCCTCGGACCCGTCGGCCCCGATCGCGTCGGGCCGCGCGAGGTTGAGCACGGTCTCGTGCTCGTCGGAGAGCCGCAGCACGGTGGGCAGCTGGCCGGCCTGGGCGAGCGTGCGCATGGCCGTCTGCCCTGCCTCGAAGGAGGGCCAGTGCCAGCCCTCGTAGGCCTTCTCCTCCGGCACGGGGCGCACGCGCACGGTGACGGCGGTGACGACGCCGAGCGCGCCCTCGGAGCCGAGCAGCAGCTGGCGCAGGTCGGGGCCGGCGGCGTTGGCCGGCGAGGAGCCCAGGTCGAGGCGTCCCCGCGGGGTGGCCGCGGTGAGCCCGACGACCATGGCGTCGAAGCGGCCGTAGCCCGCGCTGGACTGCCCGCTCGAGCGGGTGGCGGCGAAGCCGCCGATCGAGGCGAACTCGAACGACTGCGGGAAGTGGCCGAGCGTGAAACCCTCCGCCGCGAGCAGCGCCTCGGCCTCGGGACCACGCAGACCCGGCTCGAGGGTGGCGGTGCGCGAGACCGGGTCGAGGGCCACGAGCCGCTTCATCCGCACCAGGTCGAGGCTGACGACGCCGGCGAGGCCGTCGCGCCGGGCGACGAGGCCGCCGGTCACCGACGTGCCGCCGCCGAAGGGCACCAGCGCGACGCGGTGCTCCACCGCCCAGTCGAGGACCGCCTGCACCTCGTCGTGGTCGCCGGGGCGCACCACGGCGTCGGGGGCGTCGGACAGGTCGCCGGCGCGGGCGCGCAGCAGGTCGGGCGTCGACTTGCCGCGGGTGCGCAGGCGCCGGGTCGCGTCGTCGCAGAGCACGTGGGCCTCGCCGACGACGGCCCGCAGGTCGTCGAGCAGGCCCGGGTCGAGGCGGGGGGCGGGGGGCCGCGGGTCGGCCACCGCGGGCGTCTCGTGGTGGCCGAAGGCGAGCTCCACCAGGCCGGCGGTCGCCTCGGGCAACGCGGTGGCACGGGCCGGGTCGCCCCAGCGCTGGGGGTGCATCTCGGGCACGGTGGGGCGCTCCGGCGCCGCAGCGGGGCCTGCTCCGGTGGTCGTCATGTGTTACAGTGTGACACATGACGTCACTCCGTCACAACACCCAGGACGCCTACCTCGATGCAGCGCGCGCCTGCATCCTCGACGTCGGCTGGCGTCGTACGACGCTCACCGAGGTGGCGCGCCGGGCCGGGGTCTCGCGCATGACGATCTACCGCACGTGGCGCGACATGGCCGCGCTCCTCGCCGACCTGATGACGCGGGAGTGGGGCGCGCTGGTCGACCGCGTCGGCACCCGGCTCGCCGACACCGACCTCGACGAGGTCGAGCAGCTCGCCGAGGCGGTCTCCGCGACCGTCGAGGCGCTGCGCGCCAACGAGCTGTTCATCCGCATCGTGGAGCTCGACCCCGAGCTGCTGCTGCCCTACCTGCTGCACCGCCGCGGCCGGAGCCAGGACCTGGTGCTCGCGCTCGTCGAGGACCAGGTGCGCCGCGGCCAGGAGGCCGGCACCGTGCGCACCGGCGCGCCGGCCGCGATCGCCCGCGGTCTCGTGCTGGCGGCCCACGGCTTCGCCTTCTCCTCGCACACGATGGTCGACGACGAGGTCTCGGAGGCCGACGTCGACGCCGAGCTGCGCGAGCTGGTGCGCCGGGCGGTGCGGGCGTGACCGGGGCGGGTGCGACCGGGGCGGGCGCCACCCGCATCGGGGCCGGCGTCGCGGACCTCCCCGACGAGGTCGACCTGGTCGTCGTCGGGCTCGGCGTGACCGGCGCCGGCGTCGCCCTCGACGCCGCGACCCGCGGCCTGCGCGTGCTCGCCGTCGACGCCCACGACCTCGCCTTCGGCACCTCGCGGTGGTCCTCGAAGCTCGTGCACGGCGGGTTGCGCTACCTCGCGCACGGCCAGGTCGGCGTCGCCCACGAGTCGGCCGTCGAGCGCGGCGTGCTCATGGAGGTCACCGCACCCCACCTGACCCGGGCGATGCCGATGGTCATACCGCTGTCCTCCGGCGTCACCGGCGCCCAGGGCGGCGTCGCGCGGGCCGGCCTGTGGGCCGGCGACCTGCTGCGGCGCGCCGCCGGCACCGACCGCGAGACGCTGCCGCGCCCGCGGCGCATCAGCACCGAGGAGACGCTGCGGCTCGCCCCGGGCCTGCGCCGCGCCGGGCTCCGCGGCGGCCTGCTGTCGTGGGACGGCCAGCTCGAGGACGACGCCCGCCTCGTGGTCACCCTCGCGCGCACCGCCGCCGCGCGCGGCGCCCTGGTGCGCACGCGGGCGCGGGTCGAGCGGGCACGCGGCGACGGCGTGGTGCTGCGCGACGGGCTGACCGGGGCGACCCACCACGTGCGCGCGGCCGCGGTCGTCAACGCCACGGGTGTGTGGGCCGGCGACGTCGACGACGAGGTGCGGCTGCGCCCGAGCCGCGGCACCCACCTGGTGCTGCGCGCCGACACCCTGCCCGGCCTCACCGCCACCGTCACCGCCCCGGTGCCGGGCGAGACCAACCGCTTCGTCATGGTCATCCCCCAGCCCGACGGCACGCTCTACGTCGGTCTCACCGACGAGCCCGTCGAGGGGCCGGTGCCCGACGTGCCGGAGCCGACCGAGCCCGAGGTCGGCTTCCTCCTCGACGTGGTCGCCGCGGCCTTCGAGCGGCCGCTGCGGCGCAACGACGTCGTCGGCGCCTTCGCCGGGCTGCGGCCGCTGCTCGACGTGGCACCCGCGCCCGGCACGGGCGAGGACGGCGGCGGGCCCGGCCGCACCGCCGACCTCTCGCGTCGCCACGCCGTGCTCACCTCGGCCTCGGGCGTCGTGACGGTCGTGGGCGGCAAGCTCACGACCTACCGCCGGATGGCCGAGGACGCCGTCGACGCCGCGCTCGTCGCCTCGCCCGGGCTCGCCGGGCGGGCCGGGCCGTGCGTCACGCGGTCGACCCCGCTGCTCGGCGCGGCCGACCGCACCACCCTGGCCTCGCTGGAGCAGCCGCGGCGCCTCGTCCGCCGCTACGGCACCGACGCGGCGCTCGTCCTCGACACGGCGCGGCAGGTGACCGGGTTCGGCGACGAGGAGCTGCTCGCCCCGGCCGCACCGGGCGTCCCGGTGTGCCTGGCCGAGCTCGTCTTCGGGGTGACCCACGAGGGCGCCGTCGACGTCGACGACCTGCTGGACCGGCGTACGCGCGTGGGGCTGGTGCCCGCCGACCGCGCGCTCGCCGAGCCCCTCGCCCGCCGCGCCCTCGCCCTCGCCTCCCCCTCGCGGTAGGCCCCCGGCCTGCCGGAGCCTGCCGGAGCCCGTGTCGGAGTCACCGGTCGACCGGGGACTCCTGCACTTGTGCCCCGAGAACTCGGCCCACAAGTGCAGGACCTGGGCCACAAGTCCGTCGAAAGGCGTGCCGAAGACCGATGAATCCGGGCGTCGACACCGGTCCCCACCCACGACAGACTGGCGCGAACAGGGGAGCCGACGGGTGGAGAGCACGATGACCGAGGTGCGGGAGGCCCCGACGGGGCCGACGACAGGGCCGACGACAGGGCAGACGACGGGGCCGACGGGCCTCGCGGCGAAGCAGGCCGAGCTGGCCGACTTCCCGTCGCTGACGCAGCGCTACCAGCGCGAGCTGCTCGCGCACTGCTACCGGATGAGCGGCTCGGTCCACGAGGCCGAGGACCTGGTGCAGGAGACGCTGCTGCGCGCGTGGCGGGCGTCGGCGGACTTCGAGGGCCGCTCGTCGGTGCGCACCTGGCTCTACCGCATCGCCACCAACGTCTGCCTGACCAACCTGGAGGGTCGGCCGCGCCGGCCGCTGCCGACCGGCCTCGGCACCGCCGACTCGCTCGCCGGCGACGCGCTCGAGGCCGACCCCGAGGTGCCCTGGCTCGAGCCGGTGCCCGACGCCGCCGTCGTGGTGGCCGAGCGCGACACGATCCGACTCGCCTTCATCGCCGCGCTCCAGCACCTGCCGGCGCGCCAGCGCGCGGTGCTCGTCCTGCGCGACGTGCTGCGCTGGTCGGCGGCCGAGACGGCCGAGGCGCTCGACACCACCACCGCGGCGGTCAACTCCGCGCTGCAGCGTGCCCACGCGCAGATGGCGAGCCGGGCGCTGACCGCCGACACCGTCCAGGACGAGCTCACCGCCGAGCAGCGGGTGCTGCTCGACCGCTACGTCGAGGCGTTCTGGCGCAAGGACGTCGACGAGGTCGTGCGGCTGCTCACCGCCGACGCGGTGTGGGAGATGCCGCCCTTCACCGGGTGGTACCGCGGCGCGGAGAACATCGCCCGCCTCATCGACACGCAGTGCCCGGGCGGCGCGCACGACATGCCGATGGTCGCGACCTGGGCCAACGGGCAGCCCGCCTTCGGTCTCTACATGCGCGGGCCGGAGGGCGACTTCGTGCCCTTCCAGCTGCAGGTGCTCGAGCTCGACGGCGACCGCGTCGCGCACGTCGGCGCGTTCTTCGGCGAGCGGCTCTTCGCGACCTTCGGGCTGCCCGACCGGCTGCCCGCCGACGTGCGCCCCGACGCGGGCGCCGCTCGCTCGGGGCCCGGCGGCTCCGGCCACGACGTCTCGGCCTAGGGCCGTGCCCCCCTCCCCGACCGGCGTCCCCGACCCGGTCGAGCTGCTCGAGCGCGCCCTCTGCTGGGTCGGCCCGGTGCTCGGCAGCGTCACCGACGACCTGCTCGGTGCCCCCACCCCCTGCGGCCGGTGGCGGCTGCGCGACCTGCTCGCCCACCTCGACGACGCGCTCACGGCGTTCACGGAGGCCGCGGCCGGCGAGGTGCGCATCGACGGCGCCGCACCGACTCCCGACGCCCGCGCCGGTGCCGCCGACCTCGTCACCCACCTGCGGGCCCGGGCGAGCCGACTGCTCGGGGCGTGGATGGCCACGTCGCCGGTCGGGGTGCCCGTGCGGCTCGCCGACCGCGGCCTCGACGCCGACCTGCTGGTGCGCGTCGCCGCGCTCGAGGTGGGGGTGCACGGCTGGGACGTCGCGCGCACGGTCGGCGGGCCCGCGCTGCCGACCGGCCTGGCGTCCGCCCTGCTCCCGGCCGCGCGGCTGCTCGTGCCGGAGGCCGGGCGGGCGGGGCGCTTCGCCGCGCCCGTGACGGTCGACCCGGGCGCTCCCGCCGACGTCGCGCTCCTGGCGTGGCTCGGTCGCGAGCCGTCCGCGCAGGCCGCACGGTCCCGCGGCCCCGGCTGACCGGCTGACCGGCGCCTCCCGGCCGCCTAGAGCCAGTGCAGCGAGCGGCCGTGCGGGTGGGTCCAGGCCACGGCGCAACCGTCGAGGCCGAGCACGAAGGTCGCCAGGTCGGCGGGCACCGCGGGGCCGGTCGCGGTGACCTCGGGCAGCACCTGCGGGCCCTCGTTGCTGATCCAGTGGCACGCGCCCCGTGTGACCAGCTCGCGGGCGGTGGCCACGAAGTCGGGCCGCTCCTCGGGGCGCACGTAGGCGAGCACCGCGCTGTGCACGACCACCACCTCGCCGTGCCGCGCGGCGGTCTCCACCAGCGCCGGCAGGTCGTCGAGCAGGTCGCCGCGCACGAGCACGGGCGGGTCGTGGCGGGCGACCGCGACGGCGGCCCGCAGGCGCTCCCGTCGTGCCTCGTCCTCGGGCCACACCAGCTGCTCGAGCCACGCGACGGCGTCGTCGTCGCACACGTCGAGCGGGTGCAGGTCGAGTCCCCCGCGCCAGGCGACCTCCACCGGACGCCTCGGCAGCGGCACCGGCCCGCTGGTGGCGCACGCCAGCACCGGGGGCGGGGGCCAGCCGCCACCGGGCGCGGGGTGGAGGCTGCCCCCGACGCTCCCGCTCCACCGGTAGGCGACGCGGTCGGGGTAGAGCGTCAGCCCCGCGCTCGCGCCGACCTCCACCAGCGCCAGCGGCCGGTCGGTGGTCGCGGCGACCTGCGCCAGCAGCGGCACCGTCGTCGCGAGGCGCCCCACCTCGTTGGTCTGCGTCGAGCGCGCCAGCACGGTCGCGCGCAGCGTCCCGTCGTCGTCGAGCAGCGCCGCACGCAGCGCGTCGTACGGACCCGGGGCCGGGACGCCGTGCCACCGCGCGGCGGCGAAGACCAGGTTGGGCTGCCGCTTGAGCGTCGGCAGCGCGTCTAGCCAGGCGAGCACGTCGCGGTCGCCGGCGACCTGCGTCGCCCAGTCGGCGAAGCACGGCGAGTCGGCGGCGGCGTGCCGCGCGAAGTCGAGGTACTCCTCCGCCACGCTCGCGTAGAGGAGCATCAGGCCCTCGGCAGGGCAGTACGCCGCACCCGCGGCCCGCCGCCGCCGGGTCGCCGGCGCTCGAGCCAGGCCGCCGCGAGCACCCCACCGACCGCGCCGAAGAGGTGCCCCTGCCACGACACCCCCGGCTGCCCCGGCAGCACCCCCCACAGCGCGCCGCCGTAGAGCACCAGCACCACGAGCCCCAGCGCGATCTGGCCGGGCCGGCGCGAGACCAGGCCGCGCACGAGCAGGTAGGCCAGCCAGCCGAAGACCAGCACGGAGGCGCCGAGGTGGATCCCTCCGGCCGGCGCCACCAGCCACACCCCGAGCCCGCCGACCAGCCAGACCACGGCGGTCACCGCGGCCCAGCGGGCCAGCCCCGAGAGCAGCACGAGGAAGCCGAGCACCAGCAGCGGCACCGTGTTGCCGACCAGGTGGCCCCAGCCGCCGTGCAGCAGCGGCGCGACCACCACCCCACCCAGGCCGTCCTCGCTGCGCGGGCGCACGCCCTCCAGGTCGAGGCGGCCGCCGAAGGCGACCTGGTCGACCAGCTCGAGCAGCCACAGCAGCGCGACGAAGCCGCCGGCGACCAACGCCGCGGTGCCCGCGCGCGATCCCCCGCCCGTCCTGCCTGCCGCGCTCCCGCCCCACGGGGAGCGGGAGGAGCTCAGTCGCCCCGCCACTTGCGCTCGAAGGGCAGGCGCCACGCACGCGGGGCGATGAGCTGGTGGATCTGGTTGGGCCCCCACGAGCCGACGGCGTAGGGCCGCACGGGCGGCGGGTTGTCGAGCAGCGGCTGCGAGACCTCCCAGAGCCGCTCGACGCCCTGGCTGGTGGTGAAGAGGGTGTGGTTGCCCTTGACCGCCTCGAGGATCAGCCGCTCGTAGGCCTCCAGGAGCGAGCCCGCCCAGTCGGTGTCGTCGACGGAGAACTGCATCGACAGCTTCTCCAGCCGGAAGCCCGGGCCGGGACGCTTGCCGTAGAACGACAGCGACATCCGCGACTTGTCGGCGAGGTCGAAGGTGAGGTGGTCGGGCCCGTGCTGCCCGATGCCCGAGCCGGCCGGGAACATCGACTTCGGCGGCTCCTTGAAGGCCACCGAGATGATCCGCTGGCCCTGGCCGAGCTTCTTGCCGGTGCGCAGGTAGAACGGCACGCCCGCCCAGCGCCAGTTGTCGACGAAGCACTTGAGCGCGATGAAGGTCTCGGTCTCCGACTCCGGGGAGACGCCCGGCTCGTCGAGGTAGCCGGCGTACTGCCCGCGCACGACGTCGCGCGGCTCGATCGGCAGCATCGAGCGGAAGACCTTGTTCTTCTCCTCCGTGATCGACAGCGGGTCGAGCGCGGTGGGCGCCTCCATCGCGGTGAAGGCGAGGATCTGGAAGAGGTGGGTCACGACCATGTCGCGGTAGGCGCCGGTCGCCTCGTAGAACTGCGCGCGCTGCTCGAGGCCGAGCTGCTCGGGCACGTCGATCTGGATGTGGTCGATCATGTTGCGGTGCCAGATCGGCTCGAAGAGGCCGTTGGCGAAGCGGAAGGCGAGGATGTTGAGCGCCGCCTCCTTGCCGAGGAAGTGGTCGATGCGGAAGACCTGGTCCTCGTCGAAGACCTCGTGCACGGCCGCGTTGAGCCGCTTCGCCGACTCGAGGTCGGTGCCGAAGGGCTTCTCCATGATGATGCGCGCGCGCTCGACCAGGTCGGCCTCGCGCAGCGTCTCGAGCACGGCCAGCGCGGCCTTGGGCGGCACGGAGAGGTAGTGCAGCCGCTGCTGCGGCTCGGTGCACTCCGCCTCGGCCTCGTCGACCGCGCGGCGCAGCGACTCCGGCGTGCCGCCGGGCGCCCACCACAGCCGCTTCGAGAAGTCGTCCCACTGCTCGTCGGTGACGTCGTCGCCGAACTCGTCGAGCGCCTCCTTGACGAAGTCGACGAAGGAGTCGCGCGTGTGCTCGTCGAGCGAGGTGCCCACGATCTGCACGTGCGGCAGCAGGCCGGAGCGCAGCAGGTGCAGCAGCCCGGGCAGCAGCTTGCGTCGCGAGAGGTCGCCGGTCGCGCCGAAGAGCACCACCGTGGTGGGCGGACCGGGCGTGCCCTCGGGGCGGCGCTCGGGGTAGTTCATCACCATGCGATCACCATGCCCCCAGCCTCCCACGCGCGCACGGGCGGGCCGACCGCCGGCGGGTGTGCGTCCGGCGTACGGGCGGGTAACGGTCGCGACGGGCCGGCCCTCACCGACGCCGGCCGGCCTCAGCCCGCCGGGAGCGAGACGTAGGTGGTCTCGAGGTACTCCTCGATGCCCTCGAAGCCGCCCTCGCGGCCGAAGCCGCTGGCCTTGACGCCGCCGAAGGGCGCGGCGGGGTTGGAGAGCAGGCCGGTGTTGATGCCGACCATGCCGTGGTCCAGGCGCTCGGCCAGCCGCAGCGCCCGCGCCAGGTCGCGGGTGTAGGCGTAGGACGCCAGGCCGTAGTCGGTGTCGTTGGCCAGCCGCACGGCCTCGTCCTCGTCGGTGAACGTCGTCACCGGCGCCACGGGGCCGAAGATCTCCTCGGCGGCCAGCCGCGCCGAGGCCGGTACGTCGACCAGCACGGTCGGCGGGTAGAAGTGGCCCGGGCCGTCGATGCGGGTGGCGCCGGCCAGCACGCGGGCGCCGCCGGCGACGGCGTCCTCCACGAGCTCGCCCACCGAGCGGACGGCGTCGTCGTCGATGAGCGGGCCCACCTGCACGCCGTCGTCCTGGCCGCGACCGACGACCAGCGACGACATCCGCTCCGCGAGGCGGGCGGCGAAGTCGTCGGCCACCGCGGCGTGGACGAGGAAGCGGTTGGCCGACGTGCAGGCCTCGCCCATGTTGCGCATCTTGGCCACCATCGCGCCCTCGACGGCGGCGTCGAGGTCGGCGTCGTCGAAGACGAGGAAGGGCGCGTTGCCGCCGAGCTCCATCGAGACCCGCTGCAGCCGGTCGGCCGACTGGCGCACGAGGATCCGGCCGACCTCGGTCGACCCGGTGAAGCTGACCTTGCGCAGCCGCGCGTCGGCCTGCAGCGCCTCGCTCACGGCGGGGGCCTCGGAGGTGGTGACGACGTTGAGGACGCCGTCGGGCAGCCCGGCCTCCTGCATGATCCGCGCGAGCGCCAGCGAGGTCAACGGGGTCTGCTCGGCGGGCTTGAGCACCATCGTGCAGCCCGCCGCGACGGCCGGGCCGATCTTGCGGGTGCCCATCGCGAGCGGGAAGTTCCACGGCGTCACCAGCAGCACCGGGCCGACCGGCTTCTTGATCGTCACCAGCCGGGAGCCGCCGGCGGGCGCGGGCATCCAGCGCCCCGCGATGCGCACGGCCTCCTCGGCGAACCAGCGGAAGAACTCCGCGCCGTAGGCGACCTCGCCCTTCGCCTCGGCGACCGGCTTGCCCATCTCGAGGCTCATCAGCAGCGCCAGCTCGTCGGTGCGGGCGACGATCGCCTCGAACGCACGGCGCAGGACCTCGCTGCGCTCGCGGGGGGCCGTGCGGCCCCACTCCTCCTGCGCCGCCACCGCGGCGTCGAGGGCGGCGCGGGCGTCCTCGACGGTCGCGTCGGCGACCTGCGCGAGCTCGCTGCCGTCGGCGGGGTCGGTCACGGCGAAGGTGCGCCCGCCCGCCGCGTCACGCCACGCGCCACCGACGAAGAGCTGGGGGGTGAACAGGGCGCCGGTGCCGCGGAGTGCGTCGCTCATGGGCTCATGCTGGCACGCTGCCCAGGAGCGGTGGTCGAGACCACCGCCCCCCGCGCGGACCGGCTGCGGGGAAGCCGGGACAACCCGCGGGCGAGGTGGCACACTCGGGAGTGCCGGGCCCCTCGCTGACCCCATGCTGCGAGGGGCTCGGTCTCGTCTCCGGGCCTCTTCTCCGGGCCTCTTCTGCGACCTCGGCCCGGGTGACCCGGCCTCAGCCCTTGTGGCGCGGCTTGCGGTCGGGCCTGCCGCTGCTGGACCCGCCCCCCGAGCCGGGGCCGCGGTCGAGCTGCAGCTCGATGAGCTTGCCCGAGATGCGGGTGGAGCGCAGCGCGTCCCACGCCCCCGCCGGCAGCTCCTTCGGCAGCTCGACGAGGGAGAAGTCGGGGCGGATCGAGATGTTGCCGAAGTCCGAGCGCGACAGCCCGCCCTCGTTGGCGATCGCCCCCACGATCTGGCGCGGCTCGACCTTGTGGCGCTTGCCGACCGCGATCTTGTACGTCGCGAAGTCGCCCTCGCGACCGCGCGGGCGCCGCTCGCGCTCGCCGCGGCCGGGTCGCTCGCCCCGCCCGGGTCGGTCGCCCCGGTCGGCGCGGTCGCCCCCGCTGTCCATGCGCACCGGCTTGGGCTCCGCGGCCGGGTCGATGAGCATCGGCTCGTCGCCTTGCAGCACCGTGGCCAGCGCCGCGGCCACGTCGACCTCCGCCACGTCGTGGTGGCGCACGTAGTGGGCGACCACGTCGCGGAAGAAGTCGACCTTCTCGGTGTCGGCGAGCGCGGCGGTGATCGCGTCGTCGAAGCGCGCGAGCCGGGTGGAGTTGACGTCCTCGGCGCTCGGCAGCTGCATCTGCTGCAGCGTCGCCTTGGTGCCCTTCTCGATCGCCTTGAGCAGGCCCCGCTCGCGGGGGGTGACGAAGGAGATCGCGTCGCCGGTGCGGCCCGCCCGGCCCGTGCGGCCGATGCGGTGGACGTAGGACTCGTGGTCGGTCGGGATGTCGAAGTTGACGACGTGGCTGATGCGCTCGACGTCGAGGCCGCGGGCGGCGACGTCGGTGGCGACGAGGATGTCGAGCGAGCCGTCCTTGAGCTGGTTGACGGTGCGCTCGCGCTGCTGCTGGGCGATGTCGCCGTTGATCGCGGCCGCGGAGTAGCCCCGGGCGCGCAGCCGCTCGGCGAGCACCTCGGTGGCCTGCTTGGTGCGGACGAAGACGATCATCCCCTCGAAGTTCTCCACCTCGAGGATGCGCGTGAGCGCGTCGACCTTCTGGGGGTAGGACACCAGCAGGTAGCGCTGGGTGATGGAGGCGTTGGTCTGGGTCTTCGTCTTGACCGAGATCTCGACCGGGTCGTCGAGGTACTTCTTCGAGATGCGGCGGATCTGGGGCGGCATCGTGGCCGAGAAGAGCGCGACGTCCTTGGTCGCCGGCGTCTCGGCGAGGATCGTCTCGACGTCGTCGGCGAAGCCCATCTTGAGCATCTCGTCGGCCTCGTCGAGCACCAGGAAGCGCAGCTGCGAGAGGTCGAGCGTGCCCTTCTCCAGGTGGTCCATGATCCGGCCCGGGGTGCCCACGACCACGTGCACGCCGCGGCGCAGCGCGGAGAGCTGCACGCCGTAGCCCTGGCCGCCGTAGACGGGCAGGACGTGCACGCCGGCGGTGCGGGCGGCGTACCGCTCGAACGCCTCGCAGACCTGCAGCGCGAGCTCGCGGGTGGGCGCCAGCACCAGCGCCTGCGGCGCCTTCTGCGAGAGGTCGAGGCGGCTGA
This sequence comes from Nocardioides perillae, assembly GCF_013409425.1. Classification (NCBI taxonomy): domain Bacteria; kingdom Bacillati; phylum Actinomycetota; class Actinomycetes; order Propionibacteriales; family Nocardioidaceae; genus Nocardioides; species Nocardioides perillae. Next base: position 416,188 of record NZ_JACCAC010000001.1, read on the forward strand.
GGATCGGCAGCGCGAAGGCGGCGGTCTTGCCGGTGCCGGTCTGGGCGAGGCCGACGACGTCGCGGCCCTCGAGGAGCGGCGGGATGGTGGCGGCCTGGATCGGGGAGGGCGTCTCGTAGCCGACGTCGCGCAGCGCCGCCAGCACCTCGTCGCTCAGTCCGAGGTCGGCGAAGGTCGTGCTGTCGGTCGGCGTGTCGGTCGGTGCATCACTCACCGGTCAAGGGTAGGGGGCCGCGCGCCGCACGGCGATTCGTGGCGGCCCGCAGCGCCCGGTGGAGGGCGGACGCGCGTGGTGGGCCCGAGAGACCCGCCGGGTGGAGGAGCGGAGCACCTCACCCGTTCCGGTTGTCGGGGCGGGGGAGCGGGGCTACCGTAGGTGAACAGGAAGTGAACGAGAGGTGACCGACGATGGACTCCACGATGACCAGCCGACCCGTCGCGACCGGCCTGGTCGCGCACTGGGTGCCGGTGACCGACGCGCGCGGGCGCACCCGGCTCGAGATGCACTGGGGCGCCCCGCACGCCCCCGCGCCGGTCGGCGCGCACCAGCACGCCGCCTGAGCGAGGTCCGGCACCACCTGCCGACCTGACCGCCGCGCACCAGCCACCGACGGCGCCGCCCCACCCCAGGGCGGCGCCGTCGTCGCGTCCCCGGTCCAGACCACCGGCGCGGGCGCGGGAGCGGCCCGGAACAACCCGGCGCGCAGTTTTGGTTTACGTCTCAACTACCACCCACTACAGTGGTGATTGAACCTTCAACGACTACCCTCCAGGAGCCACCCGCCATGGGCATCTTCAACCGCAGCGAGTCCCGCACCGCCACCTCGACCGCCCCCGCCCCCGCCACCGCAGCCCCCGCGGGCGCCTTCGACGCCGGCACCACCGCGCTCGCCGACGTCTCGGGGCAGTACACGATCGACGCCAGCCACTCCCACGTCGGCTTCTCGGCCCGCCACGCGATGGTCACCACCGTCCGCGGCGCGTTCAAGGACTTCGAGGGCACCGCGACGGTCGACACCGCGAACCCGGCGGCCTCCTCGGTGCAGCTGACCATCCAGGTCGCCAGCGTCGACACCGGCAGCGCCGACCGCGACGGGCACCTCGCCTCGGCCGATTTCTTCGACGCCGCGACCTACCCGACCATCACCTTCCGCTCCACCGACGTGCAGCGCGACGGCTCGGAGTGGACGGTCACCGGCGACCTGACCATCAAGGACGTCACCAAGCCCGTCACCGTCGTCTTCGAGGAGACCGGCTCGGCGACCGACCCCTTCGGCAACACCCGCGTCGGCTTCGAGGGCGAGGTCGTCGTCAACCGCAAGGACTGGGGCCTCACCTGGAACGCCGCGCTCGAGACCGGCGGCGTCCTGGTGTCGGAGAAGGTCAAGCTCGGCTTCGACGTCTCCGCCATCCGCTCCGCCTGAGGTCTCCGAACACCTCGCAGCACCACCGACCGGGCCGGCTCTGGTCCGCCCGCCTCGCCGCCCCGGGGCCGCCGCGCACGTCGCGGCGGCCCCGTCGTGCGTAGGCGGTCCTGCCGGTCCGGGCCGACGGCGGGAAACCGGGAGACACCGACCCCGGCCGGGTGGTCCCCTGGGGCCGTGACCAGCGCGACGGCCGCGAGCGCGGCGTACTCCGTGCCCCTGCCCGACGGGCTCACCCAGCGCACGCTGCGCTTCGAGGACGCCCGGGCCGTGACCGACCTGATCGCGGCGCAGGAGGTCGCGGACGTCGGGGAGCAGGTCGTCGAGCTCGCCGACGTCGAGGCGGACTGGTCGCGCCCCAGCCACGACCTCGCCGCCAGCGCCGTGGGCGTCCTGGACGGCGAGCGGCTGGTGGGCTACGCCGAGGTGACCGGCGGCGACCGCGGCGACGCGTGCGTGCACCCCGACGAGCTCGGCCGCGGCATCGGCACCTGGCTCGCCGGGTGGCTGCAGGACCGCGCCCGTCGGCTGGGCGCCACCGAGATCGGGATGCCGGTGCCGCAGGGCTCGCCGGGCGACCGGCTGCTGACCGCGCTCGGGTGGCGCGTGCGCTGGACCTCCTGGGTGCTCCAGCTGCCGCCCGGCCGGGAGGTCGCGGCCCCGACCCTGCCCGCGGGCCACGCCGTCCGCGAGGCGCGCCCCGACGACCACCGCGCGGCGCACGAGGTGGTCGAGGACGCCTTCCTCGAGTGGTCACGCCGCGACCGGCAGGACTTCGCGGACTGGTCCGCGACGACCGTGGGCCGGCCGGGCTTCGAGCCCTGGTGCCTGCGCGTGGTCACCGACGCCGCCGGCGTCGTGGTCGGCGCGGTCCACGTCGTGCTGTCCGGTGAGGGCGCCGAGCGCACGGGCTTCGTCGACAAGCTCGCCGTGCGCGCCGACCGGCGGGGTCTCGGCTTCGGGCAGGCGCTGCTCGCCGACGCCTTCGCCGCCGCCCGCGCCCACGGCGCCACCCGCTCCGAGCTGTCGACCGACTCGCGCACCGGCGCGCTCGGGCTCTACCAGCGGGTCGGGATGGAGGTCACCCCCACCTGGCTCAACCGCGGCGTCGCGCTCTGAGCGGGGGCGCCGCGCCGTCCGGTCAATTGCTGGGTTGTGGCCCATTTACCGACAAGTAACCGGGCCACAACCGAGCAATTGACGGGGACCACGCCCGCACCCCGGCCCGGCCCCGCGCGCCTCAGCCGACGACGGTGGTGACGACGGCCGTGACCGACGGGCGCGGCGGGGCGGAGGAGAAGCCGAACCGCGCGGGCGGGTCGAGGGGCGCCAGCGCGCCGAGGTCGACGCCGTCGAAGCTCCCCCACGCCGCGACGACCGCCCGGGTGTCGGTCGCGCCGTAGAACTCCTCGCGCCCTCCGCCCGCCGAGCCGCGCGTGCGCACGCCGCGCAGCACGCGGCGCGCGACCGGGTCGGTGACGGCGCACCACGCCGGGGCGGTGGCGACCGGCGCAGGCACGAGCCGCAGCAGCCACCCGAGCGGCAGCCGGCGGCCGACCTCGAGGTCGATGGTCAGCGACGGCGAGCGCACCGCCCACCGTGCGCCGCGGCGTACGCCGTGGGGGCCGGCCGGCGACACCGCGAACGGCTCGACCCGCACCTCGTCGAAGGTGTAGGTGCCGGCGATGAAGTGGGCGACCTCCTGTCGGGGGGCGAGCAGCACCCGGTGCCCGTCGGCCCGCTCGACCATCGCGTCGGCGAAGGGACCGAGCGGGGTGTCGTGCCACCGGCCGAGCACGACGCGCACGCCCGAGGTCGAACCGACCCCGGCAATGTGCCCGGCGAAGCGGCGCGGTCCCTCGGGCGGGCTCACCGCAGCCGCGCCCCCGAGATCGCGCGCGCGATGACGAGCCGCTGGATCTCGGAGGTGCCCTCGAAGATCGTGTAGATGCGGGCGTCGCGCGCCATCCGCTCGACGGGGTAGTCGCGGGTGAAGCCGTTGCCGCCGAGGATCTGCATCGCCTTGCCGGTGACCTCGATCGCGGTCTCGCCGGCGACCAGCTTGGACATGGACCCCTCGGCGGCCTCGAAGCGCTTGCCCTGCGCCGCCATCCACGCCGCGCGCCACACCAGCAGCCGCGCCGCGTCGATCGAGGTGCGCATGTCGGCGAGCATGAAGGCGATTGCCTGGTTCTCGACGATCGGGCGGCCGAACTGCTCGCGCTGGCGGGCGTAGTCCAGCGCGTACTCGTAGGCCGCGCGCGCGATGCCGATCGCCTGCGCGCCGACCGCGGGGCGGGTGCGCTCGAAGGTCGCCATCGACGGCTGCGTGCGGTCGCCGGAGCCCTCGCGGGCGCGTGCGAGCCGCTCGTCGAGCCGCTCCTTGCCGCCGAGCAGGCAGCGCCCCGGCAGGCGCACGCCGTCGAGCACCACCTCGGCGGTGTGGGAGGCGCGGATGCCGTGCTTGGCGAACTTCTGGCCCTGGCTGAGCCCCGGCGTGCCCGGCGGCACCACGAAGCTGGCCTGGCCGCGCGCCTTGAGCTCCGGGTCGACGACCGCCGTGACGACGTGGATGTCGGCCATGCCGCCGTTGGTCGCCCAGGTCTTGGTGCCGTCGAGCACCCACTCGTCGCGCGCCTCGTCGTACGCCGCGCGCGTGCGCATCGCGGACACGTCGCTGCCGGCGTCGGGCTCGGAGGAGCAGAAGGCGGCCGTGCGCAGGTCGCCCGGGGTGCCGAACATCGCAGGGACCCACTCGCCGACCTGCTCGTCGGTGCCGTTGGCGCGCACGGAGGCGGCGGCCAGGGTGGTGCCGACGATGGCCAGGCCGATGCCGGCGTCGCCCCAGAAGAGCTCCTCCATCGTGACCGGGATGCCGAGGCCGGTCTCGTCGAAGGACTGCGTGGCGAAGAAGTCGAGGGAGTAGAGGCCGATCTTGGCGGCCTCCTCCAGCACGGGCCACGGGAAGTCCTCGCGCTCGTCCCACTCCGCCGCGGCGGGGCGCACGACGTCGCGGGCGAAGGTGCGCACCCACTGCTGCAGCTCGAGGTGGTCGGGGCCGAGGTCGAACGATGGCGTCGTCACGAGCGGAACCTACTGGTCGGTCACCCACCCGCGGGAGGGGTCCGGCGCCGTGCCGGGACGCCTAGCGTGGGCGCATGGTCGACACCCACTCCCCGACGTTCCGGCTGCGCGCGACCGTGGTCGGCACACCCGACCCGCGCGGCCTCGCGGAGTTCTGGGGTGAGCTGCTCGAGTGGGAGGTCCGCGAGTCGGAGCCCGACTGGGTGCGCATCGGGCCTCCGGACAGCGAGGACCCCGGGCTCTCCTTCCAGCTCGAGACCGACCACGTGCCGCCGGTGTGGCCCGCCGGGCCTGGCCAGCAGCAGATGCAGCTGCACCTCGACGTGCTCGTCGACGACCTGGAGGCCGCGGTCGGCCGCGCGCAGGCGCTGGGTGCCCGGGTGGCCGAGCACCAGCCCGAGCCCGACGTCCTGCGGGTGCTGCTCGACCCCGACGGCCACCCCTTCTGCCTGTTCCTGCCGGGGGCCTGAGGCGCGCGACCTCCCGGTCGTCGAGCAGGCGGGTCAGCGGGCGAGCGCGGCCTCGATGTCGGCGGCGATCTTCTCGGGCTTGGTCGTCGAGCCGTAGCGCTTGAGCACGGTGCCGTCGCGACCGACGAGGAACTTGGTGAAGTTCCACTTCACCTTGCTCCCGAGCAGGCCGGACTTCTCGCTGCGCAGCCACTGGTAGAGCGGGTGGGCGCCGGGTCCGTTGACCTCGACCTTCTCGAAAATCGGGAAGGACACGCCGTAGTTGCGCTGGCAGAACTCCCCCTGCTCCGCCCCGGTGCCCGGCGCCTGGTGGCCGAACTGGTCGCACGGGAAGCCCAGCACGACCAGGCCCTGGTCGCGGTAGTCCTGGTAGACCTTCTCGAGCCCCTCGAGCTGGGGCGTGAAGCCGCACTGCGAGGCGGTGTTGACGACCAGCACGACCTTCCCGGCGTACTCCGAGAGCGGCTTCTCCTCCCCGGTCGGGGTGGCGGCGGTGAAGTCGGTCAGCGTGGGCACGGTGGTCCTCCCGGGTCGGGCGCGTCGTCGGCGGTGCAGGTCGGGCCGGGCGAGGTACGCCGGCGCGAGCGGTGGTGGTTCGGCGCCGGAGTCCACCTGGATGGGGGAACCGGCGGGGTGCGGTCGAGACCACCCTCACACCTTCGGGCAAAGCCCGGACGCGGTGGTCCGTGCCGGGCGAGGATGGCCGCGTCCGGGCGAGGGTCCGGGACACCAGGGCCCTGGGGCCGGACAGGAGGGTGACGTGCCGACGACCGCACCGCTGCCCGCCCTGCCCGCGGAGGCCGCCGCCCGCCGCCGGCGCGACACCGTGCTCGCGAGCGTCGGCATCGGCCTGGCCGCGGTCGCCGTCGTCGCGCTCGGCGTCGCCACCGTGGTGCAGGGCCGGTTGCCCGTGCCCGTGCCCTTCGCGGCTCCCGAGTCGCCCTCGAGCGTGCAGCCGGGCGGCGAGGGCCAGGGCGAGGTCGTGACCGAGCCGCCCGCCCCCACCGTCGCCGAGCCGGTCGGGCAGCCCGGCCGCCAAGGTGGCGTGCCGGGCGGCGCCGTCGCGGTCCCGGCCGTCAGCGGCGCCGGCGTCGAGGCCCCCGCGGCCCCTGCGCCCGCTGTCGACCCGCCGGGCGGCTCCCCGAGCAGCCCCCCGCCGAGCAGTCCTCCCCCGAGCAGTCCTCCCCCGAGCAGCCCGCCTCCCGGCGGGACGCCCGACCCGCCGCCCCCGGCGCAGCCGGAGGGCCCGGCGTCCGCGGCCGTCGACCCCGTCGTCACGACGCTCACCCGCACCGTCGACGGTGCCACCGGCGGCGCGACGCAGCCGGTCACCGGCCCGGTCGGCGCCACCACCGACGGCGTCACCGACCTGCTCGACACCGTCCTGACGCTCCCCGCCCAGCGCGGCTGACCGCGTACCCCCGCCGACCCCTCGGCGTCACCCGCAGGTCGCCGCAAGTCGGTGGAAGGTTGTCGGTGCCACCTGTCAGGGTGAGACCCGTGACGACACGACCCGCAGTGCGCGCCGAGGGGCTGGTCAAGACCTACGGCGACGTGCGAGCCCTCGACGGGCTCGACCTGACCGTCCCGGAGGGTGCCGTGCTCGGCGTCCTCGGGCCCAACGGCGCCGGCAAGACGACGGCCGTCAAGGTGCTGACCACCCTCGTGCGACCCGACTCCGGCACGGCCGAGGTCGCCGGCGTCGACGTGCTGGCCGACCCCGCGGGCGTGCGCCGCTCGATCGGCGTCTCGGGGCAGTACGCCGCGGTCGACGAGTACCTCACCGGCTTCGAGAACCTCGACATGGTGGGCCGGCTCTACCACCTCGGCAAGCGGGCCTCGCGCGAGCGCGCCCGCGAGCTGCTGCGCGAGTTCCGCCTCGAGGACGCCGCGGACCGACCGGCGAAGACCTACTCCGGCGGCATGCGCCGACGCCTCGACCTCGCGGGCGCCCTGGTGGCCCGCCCGCCCGTGCTCTTCCTCGACGAGCCGACGACGGGTCTCGACCCGCGCTCGCGCACCGACATGTGGGAGGTCATCAAGGGCCTGGTGGCGGGCGGCACGTCGCTGCTGCTCACCACGCAGTACCTCGAGGAGGCCGACCTCCTCGCCGACAACATCGTGGTCATCGACCACGGCCGGGTGATCGCCGAGGGCACCGCCGACCAGCTCAAGGCGCAGGTGGGAGGCGAGCGGCTCGAGATCACGGTGCACGAGGCCGACCGGCTCGACCGTGCCGCCGAGGTGCTCACGCCCATGGCCGTCGGCCCCGTGGTGCGCGAGGAGCAGCGCCGCGGCCTGCTCGTGCCGGTCACCGGCGGGGCGGCCCGGCTCGCCGAGGCGCTGCGCGCCCTCGACGCCGAGCAGATCACCGTCGACGACGTCGGGCTGCGCCGCCCCACGCTCGACGACGTCTTCCTGACCCTGACCGGTGGCACCGCCGACGCCGGCACCGAGACCACGGAGGTGGGCCGGTGAGCGCCCTCAGCCCGGTGACCGACGGCCTCGTCGTCGCCAAGCGCAACCTGATCAAGATCAAGCGGGTCCCCGACCTGCTGGTCTTCACCACGCTCAGCCCGATCATGTTCGTGCTGCTCTTCGCCTACGTCTTCGGCGGCGCGATCGACCGGAGCGGCGGCGGCAGCGCCTACCGCGAGTTCCTCATCGCCGGCATCTTCGCCCAGACGGTCGTCTTCGGCGCGACCATCACCGGTGCGGGCCTCGCCGAGGACGTGCAGAAGGGCATCGTCGACCGGTTCCGCACCCTGCCGATGTCACCGTCGGCCGTGCTCTTCGGCCGCACGCTCTCCGACGTCGTCAACAACGTCATCGTGCTCGTGGTCATGTCGCTGACCGGCCTGCTCGTCGGCTGGCGCATCCGCGAGGGCGTCGTGGACGCCGCGGTCGGCTTCCTGCTGCTGCTCGTCTTCGCCTACGCCATCAGCTGGATCATGGCGTGGATCGGGTTGCTGGTGCCGACACCCGAGGTCGTCAACAACGCCTCGTTCATCATCATCTTCCCGCTGACCTTCATCGCGAACACGTTCGTGCCGCTCTCCACGCTGCCGGGCCCGCTGCGCACCTTCGCCGAGTGGAACCCGATCTCCGCAGTCACCCAGGCCGCCCGTGAGCGGTTCGGCAACACCGCGGGCGTCGACGAGCGCGAGCTGACGTCGTGGGCCCTGCAGAACCCCGAGGTCTACACGCTGATCTGGTCCGCGATCGTGCTGGCGGTCTTCGTGCCGTTGGCCAACGCCCAGTTCCGCCGCTCGACCAGCCGCTGACCGGCGTCGGCCCACCACACGTCTCGGGGATCCACGTGTCCGCACACCACCACCGTCACCGCACCCGCCACCGCACCCGCACCGCAGCAGCCGTCCTGCTCCTCACCACGGGCCTGGCCGCCTGCACCGGAGGCGGCGGAGGGGACGAGGCCGACCGGGCCGCTGCCCGCGCCGCCGCCGAGCAGGCGGTCCGCGGCCTCGCCGCGCGCGACCTGGCCGAGGTCCCGCTCGCGGACGGGGCCGACCCCGCCACGGCCACGGCCGCGCTGGTCGAGGTGGTCGACGGCATGGGCGACCTCGAGCCCGCGGTGACCCTGGACGAGGTCGAGCACCTCGCGGGCGGACAGGGCGGAGAGAGCGGAGGGAGCGGTGAGGGCAGCGAGGGCGCACCCCGCGCCACCGCGACGCTCCGCTGGTCGTGGCCGCTGCCGAGCGGGGCGTGGACCTACACCAGCCGGCTGGCCCTCACCGGCACCGGCACCGGCGACTGGGCCGCGGCGTGGTCCCCCGACGTGGTCGAGCCCTCGCTGCGCCCGGGCGAGGAGCTCGAGCTCGTGGAGCTCGCCCCGGCGCGAGGCGACGTCCTGGGCCGCGGCGGTGCCGCGCTCGTCACCGAGCGACCGGTCGTGCGCGTCGGCGTCGACAAGACCCAGGTCGGCCGCGCCGGCCTCGACCGGGCGGCGCGCACGGTGGCACAGGCCGTCGACGTCGACCCCGCGGCGTACGTCGAGCAGGTGCGGGCGGCGGGCCCCCGGGCGTTCGTCGAGGCGATCGTGCTGCGCCAGGAGGACACGACCCCGCGACTCGTGCGACGCCTGCGGGCGACGCCGGGCGCGGTGACGATCGGCACGACGCGACCCCTGGCGCCCAGCCGCGACTTCGCCGCGGCGCTCCTCGGCCGCGTCGGCGAGGCCACCGCCGAGGTCGTCGAGGAGTCCGGCGGCCGCGTGCAGCCCGGTGACCTGGTCGGCCTGTCCGGGCTCGCGGGGCGCTACGACGAGCAGCTCGCCGGCACGCCCGGCGTGCAGGTGCGCGCCGTGGTGGTCGGAGACGACGGCGCGACGGGCGAGCCCCGGGTGCTCCACGAGGCCGACCCCGTCGACGGCGAACCGCTGCGCACGACCCTCGACCTCGAGCTGCAGACCCGCGCCGAGCAGCTGCTCGCCGACGTCGGGCCGCCGAGTGCCCTGGTGGCGCTGCGCCCCTCGAGCGGCGAGGTGCTGGTGCTCGCCGACGGCCCGGGGTCGGCCGGGCTGCCCACCGCCTCCTTCGGCCAGTACGCCCCCGGCTCCACCGCCAAGGTCGTCACCGCGCTCGCGCTGCTGCGCGCCGGCCTCGGGCCCGACGACACGGTGACCTGCGCGCCGCAGGAGGTCGTGGACGGCCGTGCCTTCTCCAACTACGACGACTACCCCGCCGCCGACCTCGGCCGGATCACGCTGCGGCGGGCGATCGCCAGCTCGTGCAACACCGCCCTCATCGCGGAGCGGCGCCGGGTCGAGCCGTCACGGCTGACCGAGGCCGCCGCCGCGCTCGGCCTGGGCGTCGACCACGACCTCGGCTTCCCGGCCTACTTCGGGCAGGTGCCCCCGCCTGCGTCGCGCACCGGCGCGGCCGCGGCCCTGATCGGCCAGGGCCAGGTGCTGGCCTCCCCGCTGGCGATGGCCGCCGTGGTCGCCTCGGTGCAGGCGGGCCGCGCCGTGCTGCCGCAGCTGCTGCCCGACCAGCGGGTCGACCAGGTGGCACCGACGACGCCGCTGACCGAGCGCGAGGCCGCGCAGCTGCGCGACCTGCTGCGCGCCGTGGTGACCTCGGGCAGCGGGTCGGCCCTGGCCGACGCGCCGGGGCCACCGGTGCTCGCCAAGACCGGCACGGCGGAGCACGGCGAGCCCGACGCCGCCGGCGAGCTGGCCACGCACGCCTGGATGGTCGCGGCCCAGGGCGACCTGGCGGTGGCCGCCTTCGTCGAGGACGGGGCGTCGGGATCCCGCACGGCCGGTCCGCTGCTGGAGGCCCTGCTGCGAGCGGCTCGCGACCTGCGGTGACACCTCCTCGGGCTGGGCGCCGTGGGGGCAGCCTCAGCGGGCGTCCTCGCGCAGCGACGCGCCGCGGGCGCCGCGCACGGTGAGGAGCGCGCTGACGACGGCCACCGCGCCGAGCGCCGCCAGCGCGAGCGCCGCACTCGCCAGCAGCCGCCCGCCGTCGACGTCGGCCACGAGCGCGGGGGTGCTGAGGTCCTCGCCGAAGCCGAGCGTCACGGTCCGTGTGACCACCCACTGCGCGAGCGTGCCGGCGCCGAGACCGGCGAGCGCCGCACTGCCGAGCACCACGCCGGTCTCGCGCACGACCGCGGAGACGACCGTGGCGCGCCGCACCCCCACCACCCGCAGCGCCGCCGCGTCACGACGACGCGCGGGCAGCTGCACCGCGGTGCTGACCACGAGCCCGGCCGTCGCCATCAGCAGCACGAGCGCGGCGACGACCAGGTAGAGCCGCAGCGCCAGGGCGTACGCCGAGCGGTCCAGCGCCGCGCGCGTGCCGGCCAGCGTCGCGGTCTCGACGAGCCCCTGGCCGGCGAGGGACTCCCGCACCGCCGCCGGGGCGTCGGCGGCGACGAGCACGGTGGTGGTGAAGGCCTCGTCGTAGAACGGCCGGTCGTTGGCCAGCACGGTGGCGTCGACGAGCACCCCGGCCGGGCCGGTGAAAGGCGTGCTCGCGGCGGTGCCGCGCGGCTCGACGACCAGGTCGCCCGAGCTGAGCCGCAGCACCGTGCGGCCCTCCTCGTCGGTCTCCAGCCCGGAGACCGCGTCGGCGCCCACGAGCACCGGGGCGGCCAGCGGCACCCCGCCGGAGGTGAGCCGCACGACGGCTTCGTCGTCCCCGCTGTCGACCGCGAGGGTGAGCTCCCCGTCGGCGGCGGTGAGGTCGGTGAGGGCGCCGGCCGCGGCGTACTCCGGCGTGGGGGCCCACCCGGCCTCGTCGAGCGCGCCGGGCACGGGCTCGCCGTCGACGGTGAGGTCGCGCAGCACGACGCTGCCGCTGAGCCGCACCTGCAGGCCGGCGGCGCGCCCGACGGTGAGGCCCTCGAGCCGGCAGCCGGCCTCGCACCCGCCCAGGTCGGTGGTGCGCGTCGTCGCGCGGCCGGCCGGGTAGGGGCCGAGGTAGGTGCGGGCGGGCTCGCCGTCGGGGGTGCGCAGCCGCAGCTCGACGACCAGCGGCTCGGCGGCGCCCCGCGACGGGCGCGGTTCGACGGTCAGGCCGACCTCGCGGCCGACCAGCCGCGGCACCTCCCCCTGCGGCCCGATGAGCCCGGCGACGTCGGCTGCGTCGCGACCGGGGGTCCAGGTGTCGGGCCAGGCACCCACCCGCGCGAGGCGCGTCGTGTCGACGACGCTCAGCCGCTGCCGGCCGAGGGCGCCGCTGCTGGCCGCCATCAGCCAGCGGCCGTCGGGGTCGAGGTCGTGGGTGAGCTCGACGGTCGCGGCGAGCGGCAGGTCGGAGCGCCAGACCGAGGCCGCCGGCGCCGCCGTCGCGGCCACGCTGCCGCGCCAGCCCGCCGCGGCGTCGTGCACGCCGACCGAGAAGACGCCGACGGCGACCGCGGCGGTGAGCGGGAGGACGACGAGCGTGCCCTCGCGGCGGCGCGACAGGGCGCGTGCGGCGACGAAGCCGGCGAGCGAGCGGCTGCGGGCGCGGTGGCGGGTCCACCAGCCGGCCACCCGACCGGTGAGGCGCACGGCGGCCAGGCCCGCGACGACCGCGAGCAGGACCGGCAGCACCAGGTCGGTCGCGTCGGGCCGGTCACCCTGCGCGCCGCCGAGCTCGGTGGCGAGCACCGCGAGGGCCGCGGCCCACACCAGCAGCTCGAGGACCAGCCCGGTGCGGGTGCGCCCCGTCGGCCGGCGGGCGCCCGCGAGCTGCGCGGCGAGCCCGGTGCGCAGCACGAGCCCGACCGCGACGACCGCCACCCCGACCGCCGCGAGCACGACGAGCGCGGCCGCGACCAGGCTGAGGCCCGGCAGTCGCACCGGCAGCCCCGGCACCAGCCACGCCCGCGCGAGCACCCACGCCAGGGCGTAGCCGCCGGCCACGCCGAGGGGCACCGCGGCGAGCAGCACCACCAGCGGCTCGGCCAGGCCGAGCGCCCACAACCGCCGGCCCGTGAGACCGCGCAGCGAGGCCAAGGCGAGCTCCGGCACCCGCAGCTCACCGGCCGCGAGCAGCAGGCGCAGCAGCAGGGCGAGCGCGACCAGCACGAGGGAGAGCACCGCGGGTGCGACCGACGACCGGGCGGTGGCCTGCTCGGCCTCGACCTCGGCGGCCACGGCGCGCAGGTCGTTGAGCGACACCCCGGTCAGGCGGCCGCCCGGCGCGTCCGCCTCGACCTCGGCCAGGCGCTCCGCGGCGGCGACGGCCGGGGCGAGGTCGGCGGTCGTCCACGTCGGGTCGACGGCCAAGGGTGCATCGAGGCGCAGCGACCACGTGCCGGCAGGCAACCGGTCGAAGACCACGGCGTCCACGACCAGCGGTGCGGGACGGTAGGGCTGCTCCCCGCTGCCGGAGTCCTCGCCCTGCGCCGGCGTGCTGACGAAGCGCAGCGCGTCGAACCAGTAGTCGTCGGCCGCCGGCGCACGGTAGCTGCCGACCACCTCGAGCAGGAGGCTCCGCCCGCCGGCGTCGACCGCGACGATCGAGCCGAGGTCGACGCCGCTGCGCTCGAGGTCGCCCTCGAGCAGCAGCACCTCGTCGGCCCCGCTCGGACAGCGACCGGTGACGGCCAGCCGCGCGCAGGCCCCCTCCTTGGCGAGCAGCTGGACCTCGCCGCCGAGGCCCGGCAACCGCGTCGACTCGCGCTGCACCCGCAGCGGGGAGAAGGGCCCGGGGTCGAGTGCCGCGACCGCGCCGCGGGCGGACGCCTCCGCGCCGGCGGGGTCGGCCCCGGGCTCGAAGACCCAGGTCAGCCCGGTCAGCGTGGCGGGGGCGTCGTCGAGGCGGGTGACGAGGTAGCTGCTGGTGACCGCGACCGAGAAGACCGGCCCGAGCACGGCGCTGCCCACCGCGAGCAGGGTCAGCAGCACCGAGCCGGCCGACAGCAGCGCCCGCGCGCGCACGCCGCGCAGCACCGTCGCCAGGCCCGTCGAGCCGGTGCGTCCGCTCACCCCTGCACCTCCTCGCGCAGCACCGCGGGGGCCGTGTGCCGCTCCCCCACGCGCCGCGCCCCGGCACCGACGAGCACGCACACCGCCACCGCGCCGAGCAGCGCGAGCGCCAGGGCCCCGGGGTCGGCCGCGGGGTCGAAGGCGACGGCGGTGCGGGGCACGCGCACGAGCGGCAGGTGCGGCAGCAGCAGTGCCACCGCCGCCAGGCAGCCGACCGCGCCGGCGACCGCCACCGCGACCGCCTGGCCGAGGACGTCGAGGCGACCCGCGGCCCGCAGGGTCGGGCGCGGCACGCCGAGCAGCCGCAGCGCCGCCACCTCCTGGCGGCGGGCGGCACGGCGGCCGCGCGCGGGAGCGGCCACGGCGACGACGGCGACGACCGCGGCCAGCACGGCCACCACGGCGTACGCCCGTGCCTGGGCGGCGCCGGTCGCGTCGCGCACCTGCGCCGCCACGTCGTCGAGGGTGCGCACGGACCCGCCGCCCTCGGCGGCCAGCGCGCGCAGCACCGGCGCCGGGGTGTCGGCGCGGGCGAGCACCAGGACGCGGCTGTCGGCCACCCCCGGCGGCGAGGCCGCGACGGCCGAGGCGAGGTCGGCGAGCACGCCCTCGCCCTCCACCAGGGGCAGCGCCGGCAGCGTGGCCACCACCCGTGCCGGGCGCCGGTCGCCGCCGGGCCCGCTGACGGTGCCGACCTCGCCCTCCGCGCGGCCTGGCGCCCGTCCCACCGACGGGTCGGAGGTCGCCCCCGGTGACGCACCCGGCGCCGCGAGCACCGGCAGCACGCTGCCCGCGGCGGCGGGCACGAGCGCGACGTCGTCGCCCAGCAGACCCGTGGTGCCGATCCCGCCGGCCCAGGTGACGACCCGGCGCTCGCCGTCGGGCGCGAGCGCTGCCTGCGGGTCGAGCGGGTCCCACCCGGCGGCGAGCAGGTCGGTGCCACCGACGCGCAGCGCCCGCACGCTCACCCGGGGCGCCGGACGCCCGGGGGCGGGACCGAGCAGCAGCCGCGTCGCGACGCACCCCCGGGCGCAGCCGGGCAGCGCCGCCGCGCCGCCGCGCACGGTGCCGTCGGGGGCGACGTCGAGGCGCAGCACGGCGGTCTCGGTGTAGTCGGCGTCGGCGACGTAGTCGACGCTCAGCAGCAGCGACCCAGGCTCGGCCCCCCGGGAGACCGCGTCGACCTCGAGGCGGTCCCCCTCCACCAGCACGGCGCGGCGCCCGGCCGGCAGCCGACGCGCGAGCCCGGCGACCCGCGCAGCACCGGTGGGGTCGAGGTGCTCGCCGCTGACCCGGGCCAGCCGGCGGGCGTCGACGAAGGCACGGCGCTCCGCTCCCTCGCCGCCGTCGACGACGGCGGCCGCGGCCAGCCAGTCGCCGGCGGGGTCGAGGTCGCGCGTGGTGCGCAGCGCGGCGGCCGCGCTGCCGTCGTACTCGACGACGAGCGGTGCGCCCGCCCGCAGTCGTGCGGTCTCCTCGGCCCACCCGTCCACAGCGCCTGCGCCGGTGAGCGCGAGCCCGGCGACGACGGCGGCCGCGACCAGCAGGCGCACGGCCGCGGCGCTGTCGGCGGCGCGCCCGAGCCGCCGCACGGCGAGGAAGGCAGCGGTGCCGCGCCGCGCGGTCAGCGGGACCGCCGCGCGGGCGGCCAGCCGGAGCCCGAGCACAGCCGCCTCGCCGACCGCGAGGCCGACGAGCGCGGGCGCCGCGAGGGTCACCAGGTCGGCGTCGACGGCGCCGTCCCCGACCACGCGGCTGCGGTACGCCGCCACGACGGCCGCGACCACGACCAGCACGCGGGCGAAGAGCGTGCCGGCGCCCGCGGCGCGGGTGCGGCGCGCGGTGCCGACCTGGTCGGCGAGCGGTTCGCACACCACGCCCGCGGTGCCGACGAGGACCCCGACCAGTCCCACGACGACCACCGCCAGGCAGGCGACCACCGTGCCGGGCGTGGGCACAAACGCGGCGGCCCGGTCGAGCCAGGCCGCGGCCGAGGCGCGGGCGAGGAGCAGGCCGAGGGGCACGCCTGCGGCGGTGCCGAGCAGGAGTGCGGCGAGCGGCTCGCCGGCGAGCCGGCCGACCACCTGCGGCACGTCGGCGCCGCGCAGCCGGGCCAGCGCCACCTCGTCGCGACGTGCGACGGCGAGCTCGCGGCCGACGGACGGCACGGCGACGAGGCCGAGCACCAGCAGCGGCACGACGAGGGTCGGCGAGGTGCCGGCGGCCTGCGCGAAGCCGGTCACCCCGACGGTGCCGGCGACCACAACGAGCGTGAGCGCGAGCAGGGCGAGGAGCAGGGCGCGACGCCGGAGGGCGCCGCGCAGCGCGCGGCTCATCCGACGAGCGGGCG
Source organism: Nocardioides perillae (assembly GCF_013409425.1). NCBI lineage: Bacteria > Bacillati > Actinomycetota > Actinomycetes > Propionibacteriales > Nocardioidaceae > Nocardioides > Nocardioides perillae. The sequence continues at coordinate 431,959 of NZ_JACCAC010000001.1, forward strand.
GGCCGGCACGAGCCGGCCCTCGTCGAGCGCGTGGTGGTCGTCGCAGGCCGCGACCACGGCCGGGTCGTGGGTGGCGACCACCACGACGGCGCCGCGGTCGGCCTCGGCGCGCAGCTCGGCGAGCACCAGGCCGCGGTTGCCCTCGTCGAGCTCGCTCGTGGGCTCGTCGGCGAGCAGCACGTCGGCGCCGACCACGAGGCCGCGTGCGAGGGCGACGCGCTGCATCTGGCCGCCGGAGAGCTCCTCGACCTGCCGGTCGCCGAGGTCGGCGACGTGGAAGCGGGCGAGCGCGGCCTCCGCCCGCTCGTCGGCCTCTGCGGCGCGCACCCCGCGGGCGCGCAGCGCGACCGAGACGTTCTCGCGGGCCGACAGCACCGGCACGAGGCCGTAGACCTGCAGGACGAAGGCGACCTCGGGGCGCGGGTCGCCGCTGCCCCGCCAGGTGGGCGAGCCCGCGAGGGTCGCGGTGCCCTCGCTGGGGGCGAGCAGGCCGCCGGCGACGGAGAGGAGCGTGGTCTTGCCCGACCCGCTCGGTCCCGAGAGCGCGGTGAGGCGGCCTGGGGGGAAGGTGACGTCGACGCGGTCGAGCAGCAGCCGCCGCTCGGGTCCGACCGCGAGGGAGACGTCGCGCACCTCGAGCGGGCCCACGGGCGGGCGCGCGGGCGGGCTCACGGCGCCGCTCGCGGGCCGGCTCACGAGTGGTCCTCCGGGCGGCTCACCACGAGGCGGCGCTCCTCGGGCTCGATGCGCACCAGCGTGCCGGCGGGCCACTCCGCGGCGAGGTGGCTGGGCAGGTGGAGGACGCCCTCGGCGCCCACCACGGCGTACTCCGAGCCGTCGCGCCCCTCCGCGCCGACCCGGCCGCCCTTCATCGTCACGGTGCGGGGGAAGGTCGCGGCGACCTCCGGCTGGTGGGTCACCACGACGACGGTCGTGCCGAGGTCGTCTCCGAGGCGGTGCAGCAGCGTGAGCACGTGGTCGCGGTCCTCGTGGCTGAGCTGGCTGGTGGGCTCGTCGGCGAGCAGCAGCTGCGGCCCGGTCGACGCCGCGCAGGCCAGGGCGAGGCGCTGGCGCTGACCGCCCGACATCGTCGCGACCACCTGGTCGAGCTGCTGCGCGAGGCCGACCATGCGCAGCAGCTCCTCCTCGGGCAGCACCTCCCGGCGCTCGCGGGCCGACAGCGCCAGCCGGGCGAAACCGAGGTTCTGCCGGGCGGTGGCGTAGGTGAGCAGGTTGCGCGAGGCGCCCTGCAGCATCGTCGAGACGCGGCGCGCGCGGAGCCGGGCGAGGTAGCGCTCGCCCATCCGCGACACCTCCTCGTCACCGAGGAAGATGCGGCCGGCGCTGGGTCGCTGGATGCCGCCGAGCAGCGCGAGCAGGGTCGACTTGCCCGAGCCCGACGGGCCGAGGAAGGCCACCCGCTCGCCCGCGTCGATCTCGAGGTCGACGCCCTGCAGCGCGACGACGTCGTGGCCCTCGAAGGTGCGGTAGAGGTGCACGACGCCCTCGCAGCGCACACCGAGCCCGCCGGGCGCGCCGGGCGCACCGGGTGCACCGGGTGCACCGGGGTCGCCGTCACCGGCGCGGCCACCGGACGGCGCGACGTACCCCAGGCTCACCGGCTCCCCCTCCCGCTCCCGCGCACGCACGGGACGCGTGTGCCGTGCAACGAGTCATCCGACCGTCGCGCCCGCCCGGCCCGCAAGGCCGGCGCGCCGATCGTGTCCGGGTCGTGACCGTGGCGCCGAGCTCCGCGCGGTGGTGCTGGACCTGGCTGTGCAACCGGCCGGTGACCGTCCTGGGCAGCACGACCGTACGGAACAGGACGCCCCGGCCACCCGCTCAGCGCGGCGCAGCGGTGACGCGGTAGCGCACGAACGCCGGCACGAGGAGCGCGGCGGCGACGGTGCCGACGACCACCAGCACCCCACCGCCGGCGGCCGCGACGGCGGTGCCGACCGCGGCGGCGGTGGCGCCGTGCGCGACGTCGGCCACCCGCGGGCCGCCGGCGACGACCACGATGAAGACGCCCTGCAGCCGGCCGCGGACCGCGTCGGAGGCGGCCGCCTGCAGCATCGTGGTGCGGAAGGCGGCCGAGACCATGTCGGCCGCGCCGCCGACGACCAGGGCGGCGACGGCCAGCCACAGCCACACGCCGGCCCGCCCGTCGGCCAGCCCGACCGCGACCCCGAAGCCGGTGATCGCGACGCCCCACACCACGATCGCGAGCACGACGGCGAGGCCGTGCCGCTCGACCCGCGACACCCACCCGGAGAAGACGCCGCCCAGCACCGCGCCTGCCGGGATCGCCGCGAAGAGCAGCGCGAAGGCCAGCCCGCCGCCGGCCGGGCCGCCGAAGTCGACGTCGGCGATCTCGGGGAAGAGCGCGCGCGGCATGCCGAAGACCATCGCGACCACGTCGACGACGAACGACATCAGCAGCACCGGGTGCCCGCGCAGGTAGGCGAACCCCTCCACCACCGACCGCAGGCCCGGCGGCGTCACCACGCCCTCGACGGGCAGCGGCGGCAGCCGCACCACGGCGCCGAGGGTGGCGAGCAGCGTGATGCTGTCGACCAGGTAGAGCCAGGAGAAGCCGAGCACCGGCAGCAGCGCCCCGCCCACGAGCGGTCCGGCGATCGCGCCGGCCTGCATGACGGTCATGTTGAGCGAGTTGGCGGCCGGCAGCAGGTCGGCGGGCAGCAGCCGCGGCAGCACGGCGCTGCGCGTCGGCTGGTTGACCGCGAAGAAGGCCTGCTGCACCGAGAAGAGCCCGAGCAGCAGCCACACGCTCCCGACGTCGAGCGCGGCCTGCGCCCAGAAGGCGACCGCGGTCGCGATCAGGCCCACGGTGGTGACGACCAGGATGGTGCGACGGTCGAACGCGTCGGCGAGCGCGCCGCCCCACAGGCCGAAGACGACGAGCGGGACCAGCCCGAAGACGCCGGTGAGACCGACGTACGCCGAGGAGCCGGTCATCGCGTAGATCTGCGCCGGCACCACCACGACCGTCAGCTGCGCACCCACGACGGTGACGATGTTGGCCTGCCAGAGCCGACGGAAGTGTGCGTCCTGCAGCGGTCGGGTGTCGGCCAGCAGGCCCCGGATCTGCACCGCAGGAGGCTACGGCGGCCGCGGGCGGCTACGGTCGGAGGGTGCGCCTCCTCGCCACGCTGCTCGCCCTCGTCTCGGCCGCGCTGCTGCCGCTGGCGCTGACGGCCGCCTGGGCGGAGCGCACGGTCACCGACACGACGGCGTACGTCGACGCGGTCGGCCCGCTGGCCGACGACCCCGCCGTGCGCGATGCCGTCGCCACCCGCCTGACGGGCGTCGCGGAGGAGCAGGTCGCGGCCTCGCTGGGCCCGGTCGTGGGCAGCGCGGCCGCTGACGTGACGAGCCGCGCCAGCCGCGCGGTGGTGGGCAGCGACGCCTTCGCGCGGGCGTGGCGCGACGCCAACGCCGAGCTGCACGCCCAGCTCACCACGGCCCTGGAGGGCGAGCGCAGCGACGAGCTGGTCCTGCGCCTCGACCCGCTGGTCGACGAGGTGCTCGCGACCCTCGCCCGCGACCTGCGGCTGCCCGCGCCGCCCGAGGTCGACGCGCCCCTGCCGCTGCGCGTGGCCTCTGCGCAGGACGCGGACCGGGCCCGGGAGGCCTACCGCCTCGTCGACGCCGCGTCCCCGGCCCTGCCGGTCGTGTGGGCCGCCGTGCTGGTGCTCGCCCTGCTGCCGCGTGGGCGGCGGGCGACGCTGGTCACCGCCGCCGCGGCGTCGGTGGTGACGTGCCTGCTGCTGTGGCTGGCGGTCAGAGCCGGTGGCACGGTCGCGGCAGAGGAGGTGGGGTCGCGCTCGTTCGTCCTCGGTGAGCAGGTGGCGCGCCTGGTCTACGACGAGGTCACCTCGGGCCTGCGGGCCTGGGCGGTCGTGGCCTCCGTCGTCGCGGCCGTCGTGCTGGTCCTCGCCGCGCTGGCACCCCGCCGCCGTCGCAGGAGCGCGCGTGGGTAGCCGGCGCGCCGCGGCGCTCACCCTGGCCGCGTGCCTCCTCGTGGGCTGCAGCGGCGGGACCGACCCGGGCCCCGCCGACGACCGGGCCTCGGCGGGCGACGCCTCCGGCGCCGCGGCCGGGAGCACCCCGGGCCCCGCGGACACGTCGACAGCGCCCGACGGACCGCCCCTGACCGCCGACCTGCGGCAGTCGTCGCGCGACGCGGCGGCCGGGCAGGTGCAGGTGTGGCTGGGCAACGGGACGGGGGCGCCGCTGACCCCCACGCGGCTCACCTACCGCGACGGCCGGCTGACCCGCGAGGTCCTCGCCGAGCGGCTGCGCGAGGTGCCGGCCGGCCGTGAGCTCGGCTTCCCGGTGCCGCTGCCGCCGGCCGCCTGCCCGGTCGACGGCGACGCCGCGGGCGTGCTGGAGGTCGTCTGGGAGGGCGGCCGCGAGGAGGTGCCGGTGACCGACGACAACGGCACGGTCGCGGCGTACGCCACGTCGGCGTGCCAGGCGCGGCGCGTCGCACGGGTGGCGCGCCTCGCCTTCCTCGACGAGGTGCCGACCACCGGCCAGGGCACCGCCGCGACCGCGCGGCTGCTGCTGCAGGTCGAGCCGACCGGACGCGTCCCCGGCGCCACGCTGACCCTCGAGACGGTCAACGGCACCCCCGTGCTCGCGCCCGCGGGCGGTCTGCCCTTCTGGGCCCCTCGGCTGCCCGTGGGCGGGTTGGAGCGGACCCGCGTCATCCAGCTGCCCGTCGCGCCCGCGCGGTGCGACTCCCACGCCTTCCTCGAGGCCGGCGGCGCGACCGCCTTCCGCCTCGACGTGCGCCTCGACGAGCCGGGCCGCGAGCCGCTCTTCGCCGAGCTCGTGGTGCGGATGCCTCCCGCCGGCGCCCGCGCGGCCCTCGACTTCGCGCTCGAGGCCTGCGGCCTCACCGGCTGAGCGGGCGGCCGCCCCTCACGGTCGCGGGTCGGTCCTGGTCCACGGCTTGCTGTCGCGACGGTGGCCGGTGGCGGCCAGGCACCGGCGGCACACCGAGGTGACCCGGTCGGCGTCGCGACCCGTGGCCGGTTGCACGTCGGCCCACTCGACGTGGGAGAAGCGGGCGAGCCCTGCGCGCTTGGTGGGCACGCCGCACAGCGTCTGGTTGGTGCCGCGCAGCCACGCGTGCACCTCGCCGGCAGGCGCGCGCACGCCGTCGGGGTCCACCCACGAGTCCGTCGCCGCCACCGCCGCCCTCACCACCCGCCGTACCCGCCCGGCTCGGGCTCACGCCCGCTCGCCCGCCAGCACCAGCGCACCGCGCTCGTCGTCGCGGAGCAGCCGCGGGGCCAGCCCCGCCCGGGCGTACGCCGCGCCCGCCCCGTCGACCTGCCCCTCGCCCACCTCGACCAGCAGCGTCCCGCCGGGCCGCAGCCAGCGGGGCGCAGCGGAGGCCACCCGGCGCAGCAGGTCGAGGCCGTCGGCGCCGCCGTCCAGCGCCGCCGCGGGCTCGTGCTCGCGGGCCTCGGGCGGCAGCAGGGCGAGGGCCGCCGTCGGCACGTAGGGCACGTGCGCGGTCAGCACGTCGACGGCACCGGCCAGCTCCGGCGGCACCACGGCGTCGAGGTCGCCGCACGCCACCACCGCCGACGCCCCGCCGGGCGCCGCGTCGAGGTTGGCGCGCGCGCAGGCCACGGCCCGCGGGTCCAGGTCGCCCGCGACCACCCGTACCCCCGGCACCCGGTGCGCGACCACCGCGGCCACGGGCCCGGCGCCGCAGCACAGGTCCACGAGCACCGGGGCGTCGGGCCCCGGGGCGTCGGGCCCCGGGGCGGCGGGCCCCGGGGCGGCGGGCCCCGGGCGACCGTCGGCGCGGGCCGCGGTGAGCAGCCGCGCCGCCTCCTCGACCAGCAGCAGGGTGCGCTGGCGCGGCACGAAGACGCCGGGGTCGACCCGCAGCCGCACGCCCCCGAGGAGCACCGAGCCCACGACGTGCTCCAGCGGCTCGCCGGCCACGCGCCGGGCGACGAGGGCCTCCAGCGCGGCGCCGGCCCGCCCGCTGCCGCGCAGCTCGGCGGCCTCCTCCTCGGCGAAGACGCACCCCGCCGCGCGCAGCCGCGCCACCAGCGGGTCCGCCTCGCTCACCGCCCCAGCCTCGCACCCGCCCCACCCCGGCCCTTGCCGTCGGCCGGTATGCAGGAGCCATGGCCGACCAGCCCACGACCCCCGAGCCGACCGAGCCGACGGCCGACCTCGCCGACGACCTGCCGCCGCACGTGCTCGTGCTCTTCGGCGCGACGGGCGACCTGGCGAAGCGCAAGCTCTTCCCGGCGTTCTACCGGCTCGCGGCCTCCGGCCTCTTCCCCCGCGAGTTCGCGGTGATCGGCAGCGGGCGCCACTCCCCGGGCACCGACGAGGAGTTCCGCGCGCAGGTGCGCGAGGTGCTGGCGGACGCGCTCGGCGACGAGGCGGACGCTGACGCGCTCGACGACCTGGTCGGCCGGGTCTCCTTCCAGACCGCCAGCGCCGACGACGGCGCCGACCTCGCCGCCGCCGTCCGCGAGGCCGAGGAGCGGCTCGGCGACGGCGCGCGCCGCCTGCTCTACCTCTCCGTCCCGCCGGGCGCGATGGACGGGATGATCCGGATGCTCGGCCGCGAGGGCCTCACCGACCGCGCGCGGCTGGTGGTGGAGAAGCCCTTCGGTCTCGACCTGGCCAGCGCCCGTGACCTCGACGCGACGCTCGACGAGGTGATCGGGGAGGACCAGGTCTTCCGCATCGACCACTTCCTCGGCAAGGAGGCGGTGCAGAACATCCTGGCGCTGCGCTTCGCCAACGGCCTCTTCGAGCCGGCCTGGGACCGCCACTCCGTCGCCCAGGTGCAGATCGACGTGCCGGAGGAGCTCGGCCTCGAGGGCCGCGGGTCGTTCTACGAGTCGACCGGCGCACTGCGCGACATGGTCTCCACCCACCTCTCCCAGCTGCTGGGCTTCGTGGCGCTCGAGGACCCGGGCGCCTTCGACGCGGGTGCCCTGCGCGACGCCAAGGCCGCCGTCTTCCGCGACCTGCGCCCGCTCGACCCGAGCCGGGCCGTGCTCGGCCAGTTCGAGGGCTACCGCGACGACGAGGACGTCGCCGACGACTCCGACGTCGAGACCTTCGTCGCCCTCGAGATGCACGTCGACAACGAGCGGTGGCGGGGCGTCCCCTTCTGGCTGCGCACGGGCAAGGCGATGGCGCAGACCCGGCGCACGGTCACGCTGCGCTTCCGCGAGCCCGACTCGCACGTCTTCCACGGCTACCCCTGCCCCAACGAGCTGGTCCTCGAGCTGACCGACGACCCGCGGGTCCAGGTCGACGTCCGCGCCAAGCACCCCGGCCCCGCGATGTCGCTGACCCACGGTGCCCTGCGCCTCGACCTCGGCGAGGTCGACCACACGGGCCACGAGGGCGAGGACGAGGCGCACCACGCCCGCCCCCTCGAGGCCTACGAGCGGCTGCTGCTCGACGTGGTGCGCGGCGACCAGACGCTCTTCACCCGCGCCGACGAGGTCGAGCGGCTGTGGGAGGTGGTGCAGCCGTTGCTCGACGAGCGGCCCGAGGTGCACCCCTACCCGGTCGGCTCCTGGGGCCCCGAGGCCGCCGCCGACCTCCCCGCCGGCGGCTGGCGGCTGCGGTGAGCGCACGAGCGGCGGCCCGCCCGTGGTGAACCGGCCCGGCAACCAGCCGGGCGACGCCCCCGCGTGGGGGCAGGTGCCGATCGCCGACCACGGCCTCGTGGGCGACCTGCGCACCTGCGCGCTGGTCGGCGCCGAGGGATCCGTCGACTGGTTCTGCGCTCCCCGCTTCGACTCGCCCAGCGTCTTCGCGGCGGTCCTGGGCGGCGAGGACGCCGGAGCGTGGACGCTGCGTCCGCTCGACGAGGAGACGACGACCCACCAGTTCTACCTGCCCGACACCAACATCCTGGTGACGCGCTTCCACACCGAGGCGGGCGTGACCGAGGTCCACGACTTCATGCCGGTGCTGCGGGCCCACGACCCCGACCACCACCAGCGGCTCGTGCGCCGCGTGGTCTCCGTGCGCGGCACCTCCCGCCTGGCGATGCGCATGGCCGCCCGCCCGCAGTACGCCACCGAGCGCCCCGACCTGCAGCGCACCGACCGTGGCGTGCGGCTCTCCGACGGCGAGGTCGACCTCGCGCTCAGCTCCACGGTCGACCTCGAGCTCGACGGCGCCGACGTCACGGCCGAGGTCGAGCTCGGTCCGGGCGAGTCCGCGCTCTTCGTGCTCGAGGTGCTCGAGCCCGGGGAGGAGATGCGCGGCTGCGGCCAGGGCGACACCCAGGAGCTCTTCGCGGCGACGGCCCGCTTCTGGCGCACCTGGCTCAGCCAGTCGACGTACGCCGGTCGGTGGCGCGAGATGGTCGACCGCGCCGCCCTGACCCTCAAGCTCCTGTGCCACGAGCCGAGCGGCGCCGTGGTCGCCGCACCCACCACGAGCCTGCCGGAGTCGGTGGGCGGCGGACGCAACTGGGACTACCGCTACGTGTGGATCCGCGACGCGGGGTTCACGCTCTACGCGCTGCTGCGGCTCGGCTTCACCGACGAGGCCGCCGCCTTCACCCGCTGGCTCTCCGAGCGCCTCGGCGAGGGCGGCACCCACCGCGCAGAGCACGGTGAGGACCTCGGGCCGCTGCGCGTGCTCTACACCATCGACGGCGAGGTGCCCGAGACCGAGCGCACCCTCGACCACCTGTGCGGTCATCGCGGCTCGCAGCCGGTGCGCGTCGGCAACGCGGCGGTGGAGCAGCTGCAGCTCGACATCTACGGCGAGGTCATCGACGCGGTCTACCTCTTCGACAAGCACGGCCCCGGCATCTCCCACGACGCGTGGGCCGACCTCACGCGGGTCGTGGAGTGGCTCGCCGAGAACTGGCAGCGCCCCGACCACGGCATGTGGGAGATCCGCGAGGAGCCGCGCGAGCACCTCACCTCCCGGCTGATGTCGTGGGTGGCGCTCGAGCGGATGATCCGCGTGGCCCGACGCCGCGGGCTGCCCGGCGACCTGTCGGCCTGGTCACGGGTGCGCGACGACGTCTACGCCGACATCACCGAGCGCGGCTGGGACGACGCGCAGCAGACCTACGTGCAGCACCCTGGCAGCGAGGTGCTCGACGCCGGCCTGCTGCTGATGCCGATGGTGAAGTTCTGCTCCCCCGCCGACCCGCGCTTCCTCGCCACGCTCGAGCGGGTCGAGCAGCGGCTGGTCTCCGACAGCCTGGTCTTCCGCTACGACCTCGACGAGACCACCGACGGCCTGAGCGGCGACGAGGGCACCTTCTCGATGTGCTCCTTCTGGTACGTCGAGGCGCTCACCCGCGTCGGCCGGCTCGACGACGCGCGCCTGGCGCTGGAGAAGATGTTCACCTACGCCAACCACCTCGGGCTCTACGCCGAGCAGGTCGGGCTCTCGGGCGACCAGCTCGGCAACTTCCCGCAGGCCTTCACCCACCTCTCCCTCATCAGCGCCGCTCTCAACCTCGACCGCGCACTGGGGTAGGAGCCGGTCTTGCGTGGCGGGGCACGGCGCCGAGTTCGGCGCAATTGTGCGGCGGACGACGGTTACTGGCCGGTTCCACAGTCGAGTCCAGCACAATTGCGCCCACCTGCACCCCGGACCCAACCGTGACAGCAGTGCTGTCATGATGAGCGCCCCGACCCCCGCACCACCCAGGAGGCAGCCGTGGCCAGCACCACCACCCGCGCGACGAAGGTCGTCGACCGCCCGATCGAGCAGGTCTGGGCGGCACTGGTCGACCACGAGGGCATGGCGAGCTGGGGTCCCGGCCTGCAGGTCACGCTCACCACCCCCGGCCGCGAGGAGCGCAACGGCGTCGGCGCGGTGCGCCGCATCGCCGCGCCCGGGCCGGCGCCCGCGATCGTGGAGGAGGTCACCGAGTGCACGCCCTACGCCCTGGGCTACCGCGCGCTCTCCGGCGTGCCGTTCAAGGACTACTCCGGCCGCGTGACGCTGCGCGACGTCGGCGGTCGCACCGAGGTCACCTGGGCGCTGACCGCCCGCACCCGCGTCGCGCCGGAGAAGCTGGTGCTCGCCGGCACCACCCGTGCCCTGCTCGCCGCCTTCACCCGCTCGCTGCGCCGGTCCTGAGCCCCCGCTCCGCGCGGCCTGCCAGACTCGAGCCGTGCTCGACCCCCTCACCTGGACCCTCGCCGGGCTCTCCCTGCTGATCGCCGCCCTCGCGACGGCGTACGTCGTGCGCGACCGGCTCACCGACCGGTGGCTGCTGGCCCCGGCCGCGCTGCTCGAGGTCGGGCTGCTCGCGCAGCTGGTGGTCGGGGTGGTGCTGCTCGTGACCGACGGCGGCGACGTGTCGGCCGCGACCTTCGTGGGCTACCTCGTCGGCCTGCTGCTGATCGTGCCTGCGTCGGCGTTCTGGGCGCTCGGCGAGCCCAGCCGCGCCGGCACCGCGGTGTGGATCGTCTCCGGGCTGGTCGTGCCCTTCCTGCTGCTGCGCCTCGACGTCATCTGGTCCGCCGGTGCCTGAGCCCCACCCCGAGGCCCCCGGCGCCGCCGAGCCGCGCGCGACCTCGAGCGGCTGGGGACGCGTGCTGGTCGCGGTCTACGCCGTCTTCGCGCTCGCCGCGACCGGTCGCTCGTCGGTGCAGGTGGCGACGGCCTTCGACGAGGCACCGGTCCCCTACTCGCTCACCGTCCTCGCCGCCGCGGTGTACGTCGTGGCGACGGCCGCCCTCGCCTCCACCCGCCCGCTCGCCCGCCGGGTGGCGTGGGTCGCGCTCGGCGTCGAGCTCGCGGGCGTGCTCGTGGTGGGGGTGCTGAGCGTGGTGGAAGGTTCGTGGTTCCCCGACGACACGGTGTGGTCGCGCTTCGGCGCGGGCTACGGCTGGCTGCCGCTCGTGCTGCCCGTGGCGGGCCTCGCGTGGCTGCGGCACACCCGCCCCCGGGGCGGCGCCGCGACCCCGCAGGAGGGCGCCCGCGCCCACCCGCGCGGGTGACATCGGGCCCTCCGGCGGCCGGGTACACACGAGGCATGGCCACCAACAAGCTGCACTACACGACCCCCGGGATGTCGGAGGCCGACGCCCAGCGCGTCATCGAGATCCTCCAGGCCCGGCTCCACGCCGCGAACGACCTGCACCTCACGCTGAAGCACGTGCACTGGAACGTCGTCGGCCCCCACTTCATCTCCGTGCACGAGATGATCGACCCCCAGGTCGAGGCGGTGCGCGGCTTCGCCGACGAGATCGCCGAGCGCATCGCCACCCTGGGCGGCTCGCCGCAGGGCACGCCCGGCCGCCTGGTCGAGGCCCGCACCTGGGACGACTACAGCATCGGCCGTGCCACCACCCAGGAGCACCTCGGCGCCGTCGACGTGCTCTACCAGGGCGTCATCACCTCCTGGCGCGAGAACATCGAGGAGCTCGACGAGCTCGACCTGGTCACCCAGGACATGCTGATCGCCCAGACCGACAAGCTGGAGCTCTTCCACTGGTTCGTGCGGGCGCACCTCGAGGACAAGGGCGGCAACCTCGCGACCGCGGGCGCCACCTCCGAGCAGGAGGCCGCGGCCGCGGCCGCGACCACCGAGCACGGCGAGGCGACCAGCACCCTCTGACGCGTGCCGGCCCGGGCCGACCGGCCCGGGCCCACCGGCGCGGACCCAGCCGGACCCCGCCAGACGCAGACGGCCCCTCCGACCACCTGGTCGGAGGGGCCGTCGTCGCTGGTCAGCCCTGCACCGTCGGGTAGTCGGTGTATCCCTCCGCGCCGCCGCCGTAGAAGGTGGCCGGGTCCGGCTCGTTCAGCGCGGCGCCGGTGCGCCACCGCTCGACCAGGTCGGGGTTGGCCAGGAACGGCCGGCCGACGGCCACGAGGTCGGCGAGGTCCTCCACCAGCACCTGCTCGACGTCGTCGAGGGTGGTCACCTCGACGAAGCCGGAGTTGAGCACGACCGGGCCACCGAAGCGCTTGCGCAGGTCACGCACCAGGTCGGCCCTCGGGTCGGCGAGCACCGAGAGGTAGGCCAGGCCCAGGTCGGCGATGCCCTCGACCAGCGCCTCGTAGGTCGCGCGGGTCTCGGCCTCGTCGTCCTCGAGCACCCCCTGGATGCCGTGGGCGGGGCTGATGCGGATGCCCACGCGGTCGGCGCCGATCGCCTCGGCCACCGCGCGGGTCACCTCGACGACGAGGCGGGCGCGGTTCTCGGGCGACCCGCCGTAGGGGTCGGTGCGGGTGTTGCTCGACTGACCGAGGAACTGGTGCAGCAGGTAGCCGTTGGCGGCGTGCACCTCGACCCCGTCGAGCCCCGCCTCGACCGCGTTGCGGGCGGCCGTCACGAACTCCTCGACGATGCCGGGGAGCTCGTCGGTGCCGAGTGCGCGAGGCTCGGCGTGGGGCTGCGAGCCGGTGGCGGTGACGATCTCACCGGGCGCGGGGATCGGGCTCGGGGCCACGGTCTCGAGGCCGCCCTTGTTGTCGGGGTGGGCGATGCGGCCGACGTGCATCAGCTGCGCGACGATGCGCCCGCCCTCGGCGTGCACGGCGTCGGCGACGAGGCGCCAGCCGGCGACCTGCTCGGGGCTGTGCAGGCCCGGCGTGCCGAGGTAGCCCTGGCCGACCGCGCTGGGCTGCGTGCCCTCGCTGACGATCAGCCCGGCGCCGGCGCGCTGGGCGTAGTAGGTCGCGTTGAGCTCGGTCGGCACGCCGCCCTCACCCGCCCGGTTGCGGGTCAGCGGGGCCATCACGAAACGCTGCGGCAGGTCCCATCGGCCCACCCGGACCGGCTCGAAGGCCTTGAGCTCGCTGCGGTCCTGGGTCGCGTCGGTCTTCTCGGTCATCGCGTCCACCTCTCGTGCGTCGGGATCCGGTGTCGAGGAGGCCCAACCCCTGGGGGTGAGTCGCTCTTCCCGACCACCGGCGTGTCGGCGCTGTGGCGCGCCTCACGCGCGTCACCCGGCGCAGTGGGTCCGGTCTGCCACGATGGCGTCATGACACGCCTGGGAGGGGCGGCGCTGAAGGCGCTGGTGCTGGAGATCGTCGGCTGGGTGCTGGTCGTGGCCGGGGTGGCGGCGCTGGCGCTGCCCGGCCCCGGGCTGCTGCTGCTCTTCGGCGGCCTCGTCGTGCTCTCGCAGCGCTACACGTGGGCCGAGCGCCGGGTCGAGCCGGTGAAGCGGCAGGCGCTCAAGGCGGCCTCCGACGGCGTGCAGACCTGGCCCCGCATCGCCGCCTCGCTGCTGGGCGTGGTCTGGCTGGTCGGGCTCGGCGTCTTCTGGGGCCTGCGACCCCCGGCGCCCGACTGGTGGCCGCTGCGCGAGTCGTTCTGGCTGATCGGCGGCTGGGGCGCGGGCGCGACCCTCATCGCCTCGGCGCTCTTCGCGCTCGGCCTCCTGGTCTTCAGCTACCGCCGCTTCCGCACGCACCCCTACGACCCGGGTCGCGTGCCGGCCGACGGCGTCGACCCGGCCCCGGAGCGCAGCAGCCGCTGACGGTCCCCGCGGCCGGCGCGTGGGTCAGCGGCGCCGCAGGCTCAGCGGCGACCGCGCGAGCGGCCGGCGAGCGACTCCGCGACGCCGATCAGCGCGACCGCGGCGATGATCGCGACCACGGCGCCGAGCACGTTGAGCTCGAAGACGTCACCCGTGCCGAGCGCGCTGGCCACCGTGCCGCCGATCACCGAGCCGGCAAGGCCGAGCAGCAGGGTCCACAGCAGGCCCAGGCGCTGCCGGCCCGGCTTGATGAGGCGCGCGAGCGCACCGACGACGAGGCCGAAGACGACGAATCCGATCATGGTCACGACGCTACTCCTGCTGCCGGCACCCGCAGGGGCGCGCGGTGACCCGGCGTGACGCCGACCACGCCCGGTCGTTGCAGGAGGCATGCGATCCCGCCTCGCGCCTGCCCTCGCGCTGCTCGCCCCGGTCGTGCTGCTGCTCCCCCTCGTCGCCGCGCCGACGGCCGTCGGCGACCCGCTCCTGCCCCCTCCGACACCGGCCGCTGCGACCGGTGGCGGCGCCACCGGCTCCCAGGGGTCGCTCATCGACGTCACCGCGACCCGCCGGCGTCCGCCGCTGCGGGTGCAGGTGCTGAGCAACCGCGCCGACCTGGTGAGCGCCGGCGACGTGCTGGTCGCCGTGGCGCTGCCGCCAGGCACCCCGGCGCACCGCGTGCGCGTCACCGCCGGACGTCGCGACGTGACCCGCGCCTTCGCGGTGCGCCGCGACGGGCGCTTCGTCGGCCTGGTCACCGGCCTGCGGCTGGGCCGCACGACGTTGCGCGCGACCGCGCCGGGCGTGCGTCCCGGCGAGGCGGTCGTCACCAACCACCGCAACGGCGGGCCGGTCTTCTCGGGCCCTCAGACCCGGCACTACCGCTGCCAGGAGACGGCTCGCGACGCGCTGTGCAACGAGCCTGCGCGCTACTCCTTCCTCTACCGCAGCACCGACCCGCTCGTGACCGACCTGCAGCCCTACGACCCGGCCGACCCCCCGAGCGACGTGGCCACGACGACCACCGACCAGGGCGTCGAGGTCCCCTTCGTGGTGCGCCGCGAGGACGGCTTCCAGGACCGCGACCGCTACACGATCCTCACCCTCTTCCGGCCCGGGCGTCGGTGGACCGCCTGGGCGCCGCAGCGCCAGTGGAACCGCAAGCTGCTCGTCACCCACGGCGGCGGCTGCGGCGCGTCGTACTCGCCGGGCAACCCGCCGCTGCAGGACTACTCCGGCACGCTCGAGTCGGTGCCGGGGGTCGAGCCGAGCTACGTCACCGCGCTCGGGCGCGGCTTCGCCGTGCTGTCGACCGCGCTCGACAACACCGGGCACAACTGCAACGTCGCGATGCAGGCCGAGTCGCTGATGATGGCGAAGGAGCGCCTCGTCGAGCGCTACGGCGAGCTGCGCTACACGATCGGCACGGGCTGCTCGGGCGGCTCGATCGCCCAGCACACCGTCGCCAACGCCTACCCCGGCATCTACCAGGGGCTGATCACGACGTGCTCCTACCCCGACACGCTCACGGCCGGGGCGCAGTTCGCCGACTACCACCTGCTGCGGCGCTACTTCGAGGACCCGTCGCGGTGGGCGCCGGGCGTGGTGTGGTCGCCGACCCAGATGGCGGCGGTCGAGGGGCACCTGACCCACGTCAACGCGGTCGTCGCCGACGAGGGCCTCTTCAAGGCGGCGCTCGACCCCGAGCACGACTGCGGCGGCACGCTCGCGCCGGTCGCGGGGGACCCGTCGACGCGCTACGACTCCGAGGTCAACCCCGGCGGGGTGCGCTGCTCGGTGCTCGACATCATGCTCAACCTCCTCGGGCCGCGCCCGGCGTCGGCGTGGGGGCCGCAGGAGGAGGCGGTCGGCCGCGGCTTCGCCGGGGTGCCCTTCGCCAACGACGGCGTCGTCTTCGGGCTCGAGGCGGCCGAGCAGGGGCTGATCACCACCGAGCAGCTCGTCGACCTCAACGAGCAGGTCGGTGGCCTCGACGTCGACCGGGTGCCGACGCCGGGGCGCACCCAGGGCGACCCGGCCTCGATCGTGCGGGCCTACCGCACCGGCCTCGTCAACCTGGCGAACCACCTCGACGAGGTCGCGATCCTCAACCACGGCGGCCCCGACCCGGGCATCGCCCACGACTACGCCCACGCCTTCTGGACCGAGGACCGGTTGCAGGCCGACCAGGGCCACACCGACAACCGGGTGATGTGGTTCGGGCCCACGCCGCTGATCGGCGACCCCCGCTGGGCCGGGGAGGCGCTGCTGGCGGTCGACCGGTGGCTCACCGCGGTGGAGGCCGACCGGTCCTCCCGCCCGCTCGCGGCCAAGGTCGTGGCGGGCCGGCCCGCCGACGTGACCGACCGCTGCCTCGGCGTGGCGGGGCTGGCCCAGGTGCCCGGTCCCGACGGGGAGCCGCTGTGCCGCTCGTCGTCGACCGACCTGCTGACCACCCGCCTGTCGACCCCGCGCGAGGTGGCGGGCGGTCCGCGGGCCAACGAGGTGCTCGCCTGCCGGCTCGTCCCGCTCGAGGCGTCGCTCCTCGACGGCCTGCCGCTGCCGCCGACCGAGGCGCAGCTCGACCGGCTGCGGTCCGCGCTGCCGCGCGGTGTGTGCGACTGGTCGGCGCCGGGTCGCGGCGAGCAGCCCGCGCGCACCTGGCTGCGCTACGACGCGGTCGGCGGGGGCGCGGCGTACGGCGGTCGCGAGCTGCCGCCTGCTCCTCCCCGGTCGGGCGGTGGCTGGGCGAGCCCCGCCTTCGCCCCCCTCCTGCGTCAGTAGCCGAGGGGTCGCCGACCCGACGAGGGGTCATCGGCGAGGGGTCGCCGACCCGACGAGGGGTCATCGGCGAGGGGTCACCGACCCGACGAGGGGCCACGCGCTGGCCAACGCGCGACCCCTCGGCGCCACCCCCACGCGCGACCCCTCGGCGCCACCCCCACGCGCGACCCCTCGGCGCCACCCCAACGCGCGACCCCTCGGCACGAGCCCCACGCGCGACCCCTCGGCCGTAGGCTCCGGCAGGTGAGCACGACGGACCCCACCCCTGCCCCCGCTGCGAGGGTGGCGGAGCACGTCGGGCGGGTCGCGCTGGGCCTCGCGCTGGTCGGCGCGGGCATCGGACACCTGACGACCCTGCGCGAGGAGTTCCGCGCGCAGGTGCCGTCGTGGGTGCCGCTCGAGGAGGACCTCGTGGTGGTCGGCTCGGGCGTCGTCGAGGTCGCCCTGGGCACGGCGTACGTCGTGCTGCCGCGGCACCGCCGGCTCCTCGGCGGGCTGCTCGCGGCGTTCTTCGTCGCGATCTTCCCGGGCAACGTCGCGCAGTGGGTCGAGGGTGTCGACGCCTTCGGCCTCGACACCGACGCGAAGCGGCTGGCGCGCCTGCCCTTCCAGCCGCTGCTCGTGCTCTGGGCGCTCTGGGGCGGCGGCTGGCTCCGGCGTCGGGGAGCCTGACGTGGCCGCCGGGGGTGAGCCGCAGGACCTCTCCGCCGTCGCCTGGCCGCTGCGCACCCCGCGGCTGCTGATCCGGCCGGCGCGTGCCGACGACGTCGCCGCGACCTACGCCTACCGCCGGCTGCCCGAGGTGCACCACTGGATCACCTACGCCGGCGAGGACCCCGACGACTACGCCGCGCGCTGGGTCCCGCCTGGCCGCCTCACCCGCACCCTCGTGGTCGAGCTGGCGGGCACGGACCACGGCAGCGCCGGCAGCGGCGGCAGCGACAGCAGCGACGGCCGGGGCACCACGGTGGTCGGCGACCTGATGGTCTCGGTCGACGACGCGTGGGGCCAGAGCGAGGTGGCCGAGCGCGCCGCGGGCACGGTGGCGGAGCTCGGTTGGGCCTTCGACCCCGCGCACACCGGCCGGGGCCTGGCCACCGAGGCGGTCGGCGAGCTGGTGCGCGCCTGCTTCGAGGACCTGGGGCTGCGCCGGGTGGTCGCGAGCTGCTTCGCCGCCAACACCGCCTCGTGGCGACTGATGGAGCGGCTCGGCATGCGGCGCGAGGTCGCGACCGTGCGCGACTCGCTGCACCGCAGCGGGGAGTGGCTCGACGGCGTCGGCTACGCCCTCCTGGCCGAGGAGTGGCGGGCCAGGAGGGCGTGACCGCCCGGGTGACCGGTCAGCGGCCGGCCAGCGGGGCGCGGAACGGGTCGGGCTCGATGCGCGCGTCGCGTCGGGCGTAGCCGCGCTGCTGCGCCGCGATCTCGTCGCCCGAGGCCACCGAGCGCTGCAGCGTGGTGGTCGTCAGCGCGCTGCTGCTGCCGGTGAGCGCCGTGCCGACGAGCGGGAGGTAGCCGGAGGCGTGGCCGGGCCGGTTGGGGTGGTAGCTCTCGCTGACGGGGTTGGACAGCCCGTTGAGCCACGCCACGTCGTCGCAGACGGCGTGGCCGGTGAACCGCGCGGTCGGGTCGGCGAAGGTGAAGCCGCGCGCGGTGGCCTCCTGCCGGGTCACGCTGTTGAGCAGGTCGGCGGTCTGGTTGAGGCGCGTCTGCTCGGCGGGGGAGAACCACGTGCCGGCGTTGCAGTCCTCGCCCATGAAGACGCGGGGGTAGCCCACGACGACGACCTTCGCGTAGGGCGCGCGGGTGCGGACCTGGGCGTAGAGGTTGCGCAGCGAGCCGGGCAGCGTGCTGCGGACGTAGGCCTGCGCCTGGTCGATCGCCCGGTCGCAGTCGCCCGCCCACCACGGCGTGGCGCACTCGGTGAGCACGTCGGCGAAGCCGGCGTCGTTGCCGCCGACCGAGACCGTGACGTAGGAGGTGGTGGCCGAGAGCGCGGAGAGCTGCGTGGCGGCGACGTCGGGCACGCGGGCGCCCGAGCACGCGCGGAAGTTGAGCGACCAGCCGCGCTGGGCCGCGAGCAGGCTGGGGTAGGCGTAGGTGGAGCGCTGGCACGACGTGCCGTCGGCGACGTAGCTGCGGGTGCCCGTGCCGGAGGCGTAGGAGTCGCCGAGCGCGACGTAGGACGGCGTCGCCGCGGCCGCGGGGGCGGCCGTGGGGTCGGCGGCGACGACGGCGCCGCCTGCGGCGGCGAGAGCGACGAGGGTGGTCAGCACACCGACGAGGCGGCGTGCGGGGGTGCGAGTGGTCATGTGCGATCTCCCGAGACAGGTGCCACACCGTTGTGGCCCGCGTCACGGTAGGGGTGGGCGCCGACACCCGCCAGACCCCCCAGCGGGGTGGGCCTCGCGACGCGCGCGGGTGGCCCTGGTCGTGCGACAGTGCGGCATGACCAGCCTGAGCCGGACGCGTGTGCTCGCCCTCGTGCAGGCGGGCGGTGCGGGCAGCCGGATGGACGTCCTGACCCGCGAGCGCGCCAAGCCGACCCTGCCCTTCGCCGGCGTCTACCAGCTCGTCGACTTCCCGCTGTCCAACCTCGCGCACAGCGGGGTCACCGACGTGTGGGTGTCGGTCTCCTTCCAGGGCTCGTCGATGGAGGAGCAGGTCGCCAACGGTCGGCCGTGGGAGCTCGACCGCACCCGCGGCGGGCTGCGGCTGCTGATGCCGCAGGAGGGCACCGGCGGCCTCGACGAGGAGGGCTTCGCGCGCGGCAACGCCGACGAGCTCTACCGCCGGCGCAGGCAGGTCGCGGCCGCCGGGGCCGACGTGCTGCTGGTGATGAGCGCCGACCACGTCTACCGCTACGACTTCCGCGACCTCGTCGAGGCCCACCTCGACTCCGGCGCCGAGTGCACGGTCCTGACGACCGAGCGCCCCCTCGACCAGGCCGGCGACCACGCGACGGTCGAGACCGACGAGGGCGGCGGGACCGGCCGCATCACCCGCGTCGAGGCCAAGCCAGAGGAGCCGCGCACCACCTGGGTCGCCGCCGAGGTCGTGGCCTACGACCCCGCGGCGCTGGTCGAGGTCGTCGAGGAGCTGCACCGCGAGCTCGGCGCCGACGCCGACGCGGGCGACTCCGGCCTCGGCGACTTCGCCGAGCACCTGCTGCCGCGCTTCGCCGAGCGCGGCCGGGCCCGCGCGCTGCCCCTGCCCGGCTTCTGGCGCGACCTCGGTCGACCGTCGCGCTACCTCGCCGCCCACCGCGAGGTGCTCGACGGCGACCTCGGGGTGCTCGACCAGCCGGGGTGGCCCGTGCTCACCCAGCAGCCGCAGCGCGGAGCCGCCCGGCTGCGCGCCGGGGCCGAGGTGGTCGACTCCATGGTCGGGCCGGGAGCCGAGGTCGCCGGGCGGGTGGTGCGCAGCGTCCTCGGGCCCGGCGTACGCGTCGCCGCGGGCGCCGAGGTCCACGACAGCGTCCTCTTCACGGGCGTGGTCGTCGAGGCCGGCGCCCGGGTCCACGGCAGCGTGGTCGACCGCGGCACGTCGATCGGTCGCGACGCCGTCGTCGGCTCCCCCGACGCCGACCTCGAGGTCGACGAGGGCGTCACGCTCCTGGGCCGCGACTGCCGGGTCGGCGCGGGTGCGCACGTCCCGGCCGGCGCCCGGCTCGAGCCCGGCTCGAGCGCCTGAGCCCGGTCGCCCCCCGGGGGAGGCGCCGGCGCCCACCGAGCGCCTAGGGTCGGCCGCGAGCCGTCCGCAGACCGTCCGCAGCAGCAGAAGGAGACACCGTGACCTCCCACGACGCCGACCTCCAGGCAGCCGTCGACGCGACCTCGGTCGTCCACGACACCGGTGAGCAGGAGGACCTGGTCGAGGCCCTGCGCGAGGCGCTCGCCGAGCGCGACGTCGAGACCTCGGACGAGGAGTGGCTGCGCCGCACGGTCGAGGGCATCAAGGCCGACCGCAACTACGTCATCGACTCCGAGCCCTCCGACTTCGTGCCGCGGCGCGACCGCGAGGGCAGCTGACCCTCCTGCGCGTGCGCCCGGTCAGCGCACGACGTCGTAGACCAGCTTGAGCACACCGTTGGCGTAGGTCTCGCTCTCGACGACGCGCAGCTTCTCCAGGTCCTTGTCGGCCTCGCTCCACATCCGCTTCCCGGCGCCGAGCAGGATCGGGAAGACGAGCAGGTGGTAGCGGTCGACCAGGCCCGCGTCGGCGAGAGCGGCGCCGAGCGTCGCGCTGCCGTGCACGAGCAGCGGCCCGCCGTCGGTCTCCTTCAGCCGGGCGACGTCGTCGACCGAGCGCAGGACGGTCGCCGGCCAGCGCTCGTCGTCGTGCTCGAGCGTGGTCGAGACGACCCACCGCGGCAGCGCGTTGTAGCGCTCGAACTCCGCCGGTGACGACGACCTGGCGCACGGGTGGGCTCCTCAGCGGTGGGTGCGGTGGCTGCAGCGTCCGGCTGCACGGTGGGTGACGGTACGACGGGTCCGACCGTCGGCGGTCGGCGGACTCATCGCTGCGGGCCCACCCGGCGTCCCGGCACCCCCAGGGGTGAGGAGGTCCGGTGCGGGTACCGGCCGCGCATGCTGACCTCCGCAGCCCTCAAGGGCGCCGCTGCCGGCGCCGTGGGCGTCACCGTCATGACCCTGGGCGAGAAGCTCGAGCAGCGCCTGACCGGACGCCCGACTCCTACGTGCCCGGCCGCACCTTCCTCGCCCTCACCCGCCACCGCCAGCCCGACGGCGCGCAGCCGTTCCTGGCCAACCAGACGATCCACTGGAGCCAGGGGTTGATGCTCGGCGCGCTGCGCGGCCTGTGGTCGGAGGTGGGCATGCGCGGGCCGGTGTGGACCGGCGTGCACACCGTCGTGCGGCTCGCGCTCGACCAGACGCTGGAGAACACCTCCCGCGTGGGGGCACCGCCCGCGTCCTGGCCGCGCCAGGAGCTCACCGTCGACCTGCTGCACAAGGGCGTCTACTCCGCCGTCACCGGCTTCCTCTGTGACCGGGTCGTGCGGGAGCAGCCGCGCCCGCTGCCCGGCGCCGTCAGCCACTGACCGCCGGCCTCCGCGGCGCGCGGGCCTCAGCGCCGGGTGGTGGCGCCGACGATGGCCGCCGCGGCGTCGCCGACCGGCGCGTCCCCGCCGAGCACGCCGGCGAGGTTCGTCAGCCGCAGCACCAGACGGGTCTGCTCGCCCGCGCCGGCCAGGCGCAGTGCGCCGCCCGCGCGCCGCAGGTCGCGGAACGCGGCGGTGAGGGCACCGAGCGCCGTCGAGTCCACGAAGCCGACGCCGGACACGTCCACCACCACCCGGTGCCCGGTCGCGGCCGAGCGCGCGCAGGCCTCGTCCAGCGCGCGGCGCAGCGGTCCGGCGACCGCGAGGTCGAGCGCGCCGTGCAGGCTCAGCACGGTCACGTCGCCCCCAGGCGTCGCGAGCACGGTGCAGCTGCCGAGGGCAGCGGGGGCGGCGAGAGCGGCGGCGACGGACGGGGCGTCGGCGGTGTCGGCGGTCATGGGGCCTCGGGGGTTCGGGGTCCGGGAGGGACGAGCGGGGGGTGCCTCCATGGTGGGACCTTGGTCCCGCCCGGACCGGGACCTCCGGCTGATCTTGAGGAAGCGCCCAGGGTGCGGTCCAGACCGCGTGCCCTGCCTACCCTGGCGCGGTGACCCCGCCCGCACCCGGCGCCGAGCTGAGCGCCGACGAGCTCCGCGCGGTGCAGGCGGGCGCGCTCGCGAAGGTCGACCGCTGGTGCCGCGAGCACGGGGTGCCCTACTACCTCGCCTACGGCACCCTCCTCGGCGCGGTGCGCCACGGCGGCCCGATCCCGTGGGACGACGACGTCGACGTGATGCTGCCGCGCGCGGCGTACGACCGGCTCGTCCGCGAGCTCGCGGCCGACGGCCCGCCCTGGCTGAGCGTGTCGACCTCGCCGCAGCGTCCGGAGTGGCCGCTGCCCTACGCGAAGGTGTGCGACGACCGCACCACGCTGGTCGAGGCCCTCGCCGACCCGGTCGCGATGGGCGTCAACGTCGACGTCTTCCCGTTGGACGCGGTGCCGGCGGGGCGCGCGCGGCGCCGCACCCAGGCGGCGGCACTGCGCTTCCTGCGCTGGGCGGTCGAGCTGCACTACGTCGACGGCGTGCGGGCCCGCGGCTGGCACGGTCCGGTGGCGCTGCGCGTGGCGCGCCCCCTGCTCCGGCTGCTGCCGGTGCGGGTGCTGGTCGGGGCGACGACGTGGGTGGCCGCCCACCCGGGCCGGCCGTCGGGCCGTCTCGGCGTCCGGGTCGGGTCCTTCGACTGGTCGGTCCCGGCCGCGGCCCTCGGCGAGCCGGTCGAGGTGGACTTCGCCGGGCTGCGGTGCCTCGCCCCGGCCGACGCCGACGCGGTCCTCACGACGCTGTACGGCGACTACCGCACGCCGCCGCCCGCGCACCAGCAGGTGAGCCACCACGCCTTCACCGCACGCTGGCGCTGACCGGACCCACCTCCGGACCGGCGCCGGGGCCCGGGCCCGGACGGTGCGCTCCCCCACCCGTGCGGGCGGTGCCCGGCCACCAGGCGTGGCTAGCGTCGCAGCACCGACGAGCGACGGAGTGGCACATCGGGACCAGCATCAGCAGGCGCGGTCTGCTCAGCACCGCAGCGGCCGTGACGGCCGGCGGGTGGCTCAGCGGCTGCGCCGGCCTGACCGGGGGCGGCAGCGGTGGCGGGGGCGGTGGCCGTCCCGGCACGCTGTCGGTCATCACCTGGGCCTCCGACGCCGAGGCGGCGGTCTTCCGCGACCTCGCCGACCGGTTCGGCTCCGAGAACGACGTCACCGTCGACCTGCAGGTCATCCCCTTCGAGGAGGTGCAGACGACGGTCGACGCGCAGCTGCAGGCGGGCGACCCGCCCGACGTCTTCCGGGTCACCTACACC
This sequence comes from Nocardioides perillae, assembly GCF_013409425.1. Taxonomy (NCBI): domain Bacteria; kingdom Bacillati; phylum Actinomycetota; class Actinomycetes; order Propionibacteriales; family Nocardioidaceae; genus Nocardioides; species Nocardioides perillae. Next base: position 455,170 of record NZ_JACCAC010000001.1, read on the forward strand.
GACCTCGGGCGCTACAGCACGACCGGGCAGCTGCTCGACGTCACGCCCTACGTCGACGACGCCGCGGCCTTCATCCCGGCCTTCTGGCAGGCCGTGCAGACCGACGGCACGCCCTACGGCGTGCCGCACCACACCGACACCACCGCGATCGTCTACCGGCCCGACCTCCTGCAGCCGGCCGGCATCACCGTGCCCACCTCCCTGGACGAGGCGTGGAGCTGGGAGGAGTTCGCCGAGGTCTCCGACGCGCTCAAGGCCTCGCTGCCGCAGGGGGTCTTCCCGTTCGTCTACGACTGGCAGCAGTTCGGCGCCTACCGCTGGCTGACCTGGCTCTTCGAGGCCGGCGGCCGGCTGCTCGACGACGACCTGGCCACCGCCGTCGTGCAGAGCCCGGAAGGCCTGAAGGCGCTGGAGTTCACGCAGCGGTTCTTCACCGAGCAGTGGGTGCCGCGCAACACCTCGGTGAAGTCCACGACCTACCCCGACGCCGCCTTCATCGGCGAGCGCACCGCGATGGCCTTCGTCGGCGACTTCCTGCTGCCGGGCATCGAGGCCGAGGTCGACTTCGACTACCAGGCGACGTTCCAGCCGCGCGACGTGCGCGCGTCGAGCGACCTGGGCGGCAACGCGCTGGTCGCGACCGCGGAGAGCGCCAACGCCGAGCTGGCTGGGGAGTTCCTGCGCTTCATGGTCACCGAGGACGCGATGACGGAGTGGTGCGCGCGCACCACCGAGCTGCCGACGCTGCAGTCGCTGGTCGGCCAGGACCTCGGCTACGAGGTGCGACCCGACCTGATGCCGGTCTTCGTCGAGCAGGCCACCACGCTGACCGAGGAGGACGTCGCCCAGGTGACGGTGCCGGCCTTCTCGCAGGTCAACACCGTGCTGCTCGACCAGCTCGAGCTGGCCTTCCTCGGCGACCAGTCGGCCGAGGACACCCTGGCCGCGATCGCCGAGGGCGTCGACGCGGCGATCGCCGGCTAGGTGGCGAGCGAGGTCGGGGTGGGCGCCGCTCGGGTCGCCCGCCGCGGGGGCACCGGCACCGGGCGCACCCGGCGCACCCGGCGCTCGCGCAGCACCGCCTTCTCGTGGGCGATGGCCGGGCCCAACACCGCGGTCGTCGCGCTCTTCCTGCTGCTGCCGCTCGGCTGGGCGGTGTGGCTGAGCTTCCGCGACGCCGGCACCTTCGGGCCGACCCGATTCACCGGCCTCGAGAACTACCGCCGGATGTTCTCCGACGAGGTGTTCTGGCAGGCCGTGGTCAACACCGCGGTCTTCACGCTCGCCACCGTCCCGACCTCGATCCTCCTCGGCCTGGGCCTCGCCGTGCTCCTCGACAGCGCGCTGCCCGCGCAGCGGGTGTGGCGCACGGTCATCTACCTGCCGATCGTCCTCTCGGGTCTGGCCACCGCGCTGATCGGCTCGCTGCTCTTCGAGCAGAGCATCGGCATCGTCAACAAGCTGCTCGCGGCCGTGGGCGTCACCGGGCCCGACTGGCAGACCGACGGCGCGTGGGCGATGGCCTCGCTGGTGCTGGTGACGGTCTGGGTGCGCGTCGGCTTCTCGATGGTCATCTACCTCGCCGGGCTGCAGGACGTGCCGCGCGACCTCTACGAGGCGGCCCGCCTCGACGGCGCGGGCGCGTGGCAGCAGTTCCGGCAGGTCACGGTGCCGCTGGTGCGCCCCACGACCTTCTTCCTGGTCGTCCTCAACGTCATCTACTCCTTCCAGGTCTTCGACCTCGTCTACGCCATGACCAACGGCGGGCCCGGCTTCGCGACCACCACGCTGCCGTTCTTCGCCTACCAGTACGGCTTCGAGCAGCGCCAGCAGGGCTACGGCTCCGCGATCGGGCTCGTGCTCTTCCTCGTCGTGCTCGCCTTCACCGCGCTGCAGTGGCGCGGCCAGCGCGGCGCCGTCCAGGGAGGTGCGTGATGGCCGCGCGCGACGGCGTACGCCCGTCCCGGCCGCCGCGGGTGCGCCTTGGGCTGCTGGCGCGCACCGTCGTGGCCGCGCTCGCGGCGCTGGTGGTCTTCGTGCCGATGTACTCCATGGTGGTCATCGCCTTCTCCCCGCGGCGCGACGTCTTCGACCGCGAGCTGCGCCTGCTGCCGTCGTCGTGGACGACCGAGAACTTCCGCGAGCTGTTCGCCGACTACCCGGTGTGGCTGTGGATGGGGAACTCGTTCACCGTCGCGGCGCTGACGACGGTGCTGACCGTCGCGCTGAACCTCTCCGCCGGCTACGCCTTCGCCAAGACCCGCTTCCGCGGCGACACCCTCGTCTTCCTGCTGCTGCTCTCCACGCTGATGATCCCGCTGCAGGCCGTGGTGATCCCGCAGTTCCGGCTGGTGTCCGAGCTCGGCATCTACGGCACCTTCTGGGCGGTGATCCTGCCCGGCGCGGCCTCGGCCTTCGGCATCTTCCTGGCCCGCCAGTTCATGACCGCCATCCCCGACGAGCTGCTCGAGGCGGCCCGCATCGACGGGGCCGGGGAGCTCGCGATCTTCTTCCGGATCGTCCTGCCGCTGTGCCGGCCGCTGATCGCGGTGCTGACGCTGCTGACCTTCATGTACCACTGGAACGACTTCCTGTGGCCGCTCATCGCGCTCAAGGAGCGCGAGCTGTACAGGCTGCCGGTGGCGCTGGGCTTCCTCAACGGGCAGTACGAGACCAACTACGGCGGCGTCATGGCCGCCACGCTGGTCAGCTCGATCCCGATGGTGGTGCTGTTCCTGCTCTTCCAGCGCTCCTTCGTCGCCGGCTTCGCGCGCTCCGGCATCCGCTGAGGCGGCGGCGCCGGGTGCGAGACTGCCCGGGTGGACCCCGACCCGGCCGACCCGCGCTACTCCCTGGCCAACGAGCGGACCTTCCTGGCGTGGATCCGCACCGCGCTCGGGCTGCTCGCCGGCACGGCCGCCCTGCTCGCGGTCGACCTGCCCTGGCCCGAGGCCGCCGTGGAGGTCCTCGCCTGCCTGCTCGCCGCGGTCGCCGCCCTCGCCGCCGGCCTCGCGTGGGACCGGTGGCGGCGCGTCGAGGCCGCGATCGCCGCAGGCCGGCCCGCCCCGCCACCGCGTGCGCACGTGGTGCTGGCGCTGGCGGTCGTCGGCGTGGCGGTGGCCGCGATCGTGCTGACGCTGGCCTGAGGCTCACCGCCGCGGCGGCAGCGGCACCCGGTCGAGGTCGCGCGCGGCGTGCACGTCACCGTGGTGGCGGCCCGCCTCGAGCGCGAAGACGTCGGTGCCGGGGTGGCGCGCCGAGAAGTGCATGAGCACCAGTCGCCGCGCCCCGGCGTCGGACGCGAGGCGGCCCGCCTGGTCGGCGGTGAGGTGGGCGTAGCGCTCGGCGAGCTCGGCCTCGTCCGCCAGGTAGGTCGACTCGGTCACCAGCAGGTCGACGCCGCGGGCGAGCGCGGCGACGCCGTCGCAGACCCGGGTGTCCATCACGAAGGCGAAGGCCTGCCCGGGTCGAGGGGTGCTGACCTCGTCGAGCCGGACGACGCCGTGCGGGGTCGTCACGGAGCCGTCGCGCACCAGCCGCCCGACGGCGGGCCCGGCGAGGCCGCGCGCGGCCAGCCGTTCCGGGAGCAGCCGCACGCCGTCGTCCTCCTGCACCCGCCACCCGAGCGCGGGCACGCGGTGGTCGAGGGGCGCGGCGAGCAGCCGCAGGCCGCCCCAGCGGTCGACCACCTCCGGCTCGGGCCCGCCGACGGTGACCGGGTGCTCGCGGACCTCGGGGAGCACCGCGGTGGCGGTCGAGCGGCGCAGGCGGTCGACGTACGCCTGTCCCGCGGCGGGGTAGTAGAGGTCGACGGGGGCGGTGGTGCCGTCGTGCAGCCGGCGCTGGAGCACGCCGGGCAGGCCCAGGCAGTGGTCGCCATGCAGGTGGGTGAGGCAGATGCGGGTGACGCTGGCGGCGGAGACGCCCGCGAGCGTGAGCTGGCGCTGCGTGCCCTCGCCCGGGTCGAGCAGCACGACCTCGTCGTCCCACAACAGCACGGCGCCGGGGTGGGCGCGGTCGCGGGTCGGCACCGCCGAGGAGGTGCCGAGGACGACCAGCTCGCGGCGGCTCACCTGAGGTCCCTCCCGAGGCGTGCCACCGCGCGGCCCTCAGGCCCGGCGGTGGGCGTCGAGCGCGGCGCGGAGGCGCATGGCCACCTCCGCGGCGTCGGGCAGCGAGACGAGCAGCTCGTCGACCCGCTGCCCTGCGAGCGCGACCCGCACCGCCGGCACGCCGCGGCGCACCGAGACCACGCAGCGGTGGCCCCGCTGCCGGCGCCAGGTGCCGAGCCTGCGGCCGGGCACTGCCAGGCCGGGGGCGCGCAGCCCGGCGACCGCGGCGACCGCGTCGGCCTCGACACGGACGTCGGTCACGGCGCTGAGGGGGACCTCGAGGTCGCGCAGCAGTCCCCCCACCTTCTCGGCGCGGGTGAGCCGGAGGGTCAGCGAGCCGGACGCGGTCTCGAGGGTGGCCATGCCGGCATCCTCCCAGGGCTCACGCCCCGACCGGCGCGCCCACCCGCTCGAGGTGACGCTGCGCCGCCCGGGCGGCCGGGTGCGCGACCACCGCGGCGGCGACCCCGATGGCGGCGATGACCACCCAGCCCGGGGTGCCCCACTCGAGCGCGAGGTAGGTGAACAGCGCCGGGAAGACCAGCGGCTCGACCTGGTAGCCCAGGCCCCACACGCCCTGGTAGTCACCGAGGCGGCGGTGGTCGGAGAGCTCGGAGGTGAGACCCCAGTCGGCGGCGGACTGCCACAGCTCGGCGCCGGTGATTGTGATGTGTCCCGCCCAGATCAGCACGATCGAGACCCAGCCGACGGTGTCGTGCGTGACGGCGATGACCGCGCACGAGACGACGAAGGCCCAGCCCGACCACCGCACGGCCCGCAGCGACCCCTGCACCGAGTCGGCGACCCGCGAGGCGCGCACGGTGAGCAGCACGGCGAGCACGGTGTTGGTGCCGAAGAGCCACGCCAGCAGCACCGGCGGGGCGTCGGTGCGCTCGACCAGCCACAGCGGCACCACGACGTTGAGGAGCACCTGGTTCGAGGCGAGCACGCCGTTGCAGGCGGACAGCACGACGAAGCCGGTGTTGCGCCAGGCCGCGGGCGAGGCGGCGATGCCGTCCTCGACGGTGTCGACGTGCACGGTGCGGCTCACCGACGGCAGCACGAGCGCGATCATGACCGCGTTGACGACCAGCAGCACGCCGGTCAGCAGCGGCACGAGGCGCACCGCGTCGGTCCCGAGGCCGAGCGCGACGCCGGCCGCGCCGGCGCCCAGGGTGTAGCCGACGTTGCGGGCGGCGCGCATGTAGGCCAGCGCGCGGACCCGCACCTCGCGCGGGAAGACCGTGATGCGGTAGACGTTGCGCGCGTTGCGCCCGGCGGTCTCGAAGACCGCGAGGACCGACAGCATCGCGACGAAGCCGACCATGCCGCCGATGAGCGGCCACGCGAAGTAGAGGGCCGCCTCCACCGCCGACGCGACCACCCAGAGCGTCTTCGCGCCCACCCGGTCGGCGAGCCGTCCCGCGGGCAGCTGCAGCAGCAGCGCGACGGCGGCGGAGGCCGAGAGGCCGAGGCCGACCTGCGCTCCGGACAGGCCGACGACCTGGGTGAAGAAGACGGCGGTGCCGGTGAGGAACGAGCCGGTCGCGAAGGCCGACAGCACGCACTGCACCGCCAGGTCGCGCTCGAGCCCCGACTGCGGGAGCGCGCCGCTCCACCACCTGGTCCGCACGACCGCTCCCCCGTGTCTCTCGACGTCGAGACATCCTCGCCCGTGGGGTGCGTCCGGGTCCAGCCGGTTCCGCGCGCGCCCGGTCGCGCACGTACCGCCCGGTGGGTCGGGCCGGCCGGGCGGCGTCAGAGCGTCAGGGCGCGGTTGACCCAGGTCGAGGCGACCTCCATGCCGACGCGTTCGTAGAGCCCGCGCGCACCCGCGCGGGTGTCGGTGGAGAGGTAGCAGCGCTCGGCTCCGTGGGCCCGGGCGAGCCCGAAGGCGTCGACCAGCATCGCCGGGGCCAGCCCCCGTCCGCGGTGGTCGGGGCGCACGGCGACCTTCGCGACGTACGCCGCGTCGCCCGCGAGGTGCACGTGCGTCGCGCCGACGAGGGTGCCGTCGGGGGCGTGGAGGAGGCGCAGGTTCCACGGCTCGGCACCGGGTCGCCCCCAGACCCGCGCACCGAAGTCGTCGAGGGACACCCGCGCGCGGTCGGACCACTCGAGGAAGCAGTCCTCGAGCAAGGTCCAGGCGGCCTCGTGGTCGGCGGGCGCCGCGTCGCGCAGGGCGTAGCCCTCGGGCAGCGGCCGGGCCTCGAGCTCGCGGCCGGGCGGGAGCTCGAGGTCCCACGCCGTCCAGCGCAGCGCGTAGCCGTGGTCGCGCATGAAGCGGTCCGCCGCGCTGCCCTCCGGCACCTGGGTGCCGATGCGCGTCGCACCGGCCGCCCGGGCGGTGGCCTGCAGCCACGCCGCGAGCGCAGTGCCGATGCCGCGACCCTGGTACGCCGGGAGCACGGCGGTGTAGACGACGTCGCCGCCGCTGTGGTCGGCGTAGGCGACGAGCAGGTCGCCGTCGAGGACACCGACCGTGCTGGCGGTGATGTCGTAGCTCGGGCGCTGCCAGTCGGACAGCACGTCCTCGAGGGTCATCTCGGCCTCGCCGAGGTCGGCGACCTCCTCCGCCGCGATCGCGGCGTGCACCGCTTCGGCGTCGGCGAGGGTCAGTGGGCGGCTGGTGAGGCCGGCCGGCAGGCCGGTCAGCGGGCGAGGCGTGGTGGCGGCGGGGCCGGCTGCCGTCGTGGGAGTCATGGCAGGAGTGTGGGTGACAGGCCGTGCGGCCCGCTCGCGGTTTTCCGGTGCCCGGGCCGGTCGGACCTCAGAAGACGCCCTCGGGGTCCCGGGTCCAGGGGTAGTGGTCGATCCGGCTGTCGAGCCGCAGGTCGAGCACGTCGAGGGTCAGCAGGTCGGGAAGGTCCTCGCGCGCGCCGGTCACGAGCCGCAGCTCGACCAGTCGACCCGAGCGCGGTGCCGCTCGCCATGCGATGCCCGCACAGGCAGTCCCGCCGGGCGGGAGCACGAGGGGCTCGTCCGGCCTGCCGGCCACCGGGGTCGCGGTGACCCGCAGCGTCCCGCGGCGCCCTGACGCGGTCTCCCCCGTGAGCACCGGTTGCTTCAGCACGACCTCCCGCGTCGTGCAGTTGCGTGCGTCGACCCGGAGGAAGCGCCGGCCCAGGGCGCTGTCGACGACGCCGTGGCCCACGGCGACCGCGTCGCCGCTGCGGCACACAGGCGCGACAGGCGTCGGCGGGCTGGCGAGCGGCGCCTGCGGCACGGGCAGGGCCGGCGTCGGGGACGGGCGTACGCCGGCTGCTGCCGGACCCGGGTCGGCGGCTCGGTCCCCGCTGCGGGCCTCCCCGCACCCGCCGAGAACGGCCAACGCGCAGACGGCCGCGACCACGGCCGCCGTGCGACGCCACCGCCCTGTGCGCCTCAGCATCCCCCCACCCCCACGTCGCCCATCAGACCACGGCTCGTCGGCCGACGGTCGAGGCGTCGGGGAGGGCCAGCGCCCCGAGGTGGGCGATGTGCCCGGCGCGGTCGGTGCACGTCGTCAGGCGACCGCGGACCACGAGTGACGCGTACGGCACGGGCCGGCGGTCCGCGAGGCGTGCCCCACGCGTCACTCGATCGCCGACTCTGCGGCGCGATCTGTCGCTGACTCGACCAGGTCCGCGTCGAGGCCCGGGTCGAGGACCGGCCACGCGTAGGCGACCAGGAACTCCACCGCCAGCAGCAGCGGCACCCCGCTGCGACGCTCCCACCGCCCCACCCGACTCATGCCCGCACTCTGGCGCAGACCACGGCGCCGGCCTCGACCGCGCGCACTCGAGCCCTCGCGAGGCAGGCCTCCGCGCGGTCACGCATCACACGGTCGCGGCCTCGTCAGTGCGCCATGTCGACGAAGCGGCTGTAGTGGCCCTGGAAGGCCACGACGATGTCTCGAGTAGGTCCGTTGCGATGCTTCGCCACGATCAGGTCGGCCTCGCCCGGCCGCGTCGACTCCTTCTCGTAGACGTCGTCGCGGTGCAGCAGGATCACCATGTCCGCGTCCTGCTCCAGGGACCCGGACTCGCGCAGGTCGCTCATCATCGGGCGCTTGTCGCCGCGCTGCTCGGGGCCACGGTTCAGCTGGCTCAACGCGATGACGGGCAATTCGAGCTCCTTGGCGAGGAGCTTGATGTTGCGCGAGAACTCCGAGACCTCGAGCTGACGCGACTCGACCTTCTTGCCCGAGCTCATCAGCTGCATGTAGTCGATGACGATCAGCTTGAGGTCGTGCTTCTGCTTGAGCCGCCGCGCCTTCGCGCGGATCTCCATCATCGTCATGTTGGGGCTGTCGTCGATGAACATCGGCGCCGAGGAGACCTCGCCCATCTTGCGCGCGAGCTTGGCCCAGTCGTCGTCGTTCATCTGCCCGGTGCGGATGTGGTTGAGCGGCACCTTCGCCTCGGCCGAGAGCAGGCGCATGAGGATCTCGGAGCGGTTCATCTCCAGCGAGAAGAAGACGCTGGTCATGTTGTGGTGGATCGACGCGGCGCGGCAGAAGTCGAGGGCCAGCGTCGACTTGCCCATGGCAGGGCGCGCCGCGACGATGATCATCTGGCCGGAGTGCAGGCCGTTGGTGAGGTCGTCGAGGTCGGCGAAGCCGGTGGGCACGCCGTAGAGCCCGGCCTCGCGGTTGCCGATGGCCTCGATCTCGTCGAGGACGCCCTCCATGATGTCGCTCAGCGGGGCGTAGTCCTCGCTGGAGCGCTTCTCGGTGATCTTGTAGACCTCGGCCTGCGCCTCGTCGACGACGTCGTCGACGACGCCCTCGCCGGCGTAGCCCATCTGCACGATCTTGGTGCCGGCCTCGACGAGGCGGCGCAGGATCGCCTTCTCACGCACGATCTCGGCGTAGTAGCCCGCGTTGGCGGCGATCGGCACGTTGGCCGACAGGGTGTGGAGGTAGGGCGCGCCGCCGACGCGCTGCAGCTCGCCGCGCCGCTGCAGCTCGGCGGCGACCGTGATCGGGTCGGCCGGCTCGCTGCGGCCGTAGAGGTCGACGATCGCGTCGTGGACCAGCTCGTGGGCCGGACGGTAGAAGTCGGTGCCGCGCAGCACCTCGGAGACCTCGGCGATCGCGTCCTTCGAGATCAGCATCGAGCCGAGGACCGATTGCTCCGCCGCCATGTCCTGCGGCGGGGTGCGGTCGCCGGGCCCGCTGCGCGGGGCCTCGCCGGGCGCGAACGTCGCCGGCCCGTCGTCCCACTCCGCCGGCGGCTCGGTGTCGAACAACCCGGTCGAGCTCATCGCGCTCCCTCCTGCCGGACCCGCTCAGGGCCCGTCCCGACGACGCCTCTGACGCTAGGACGCGCCACCGACACCCGGCCCGGCACCGAGGCCGACCCCAGGGCCGGCACGGGCACCGGTGCCACCGTCCGCCCCACGCGGACGAGCGACCGTACGTCGCCCGGCAGGCGCCCGGACAGCACCTTGTCCACAGCCCCCTGTGGAGAACTCCCCGCACCCGTGGACGACACGCCACCGGGGTGTGCACAGCCTGGGGAGCACGTTGTGGACGACCGGGAGTCCAATGTCGAGAAATGGGCTGTGACCTGGGGAAATGCTCCTCCCCACCTGTGCACGAGGAGAAAGTCCGGGCGAGTCGTCACCGTGTTGGCCGGCGACCCAGCGGCCCTGTGGTGGCTTTGTCGACACGGCGCGTCAGCATCGACATCCACAGCCGGACCCGCATTACCCACAGGTCGCGCCGCTGTCAAAGGGTAGGCCTCGAGTCACCCCCACGTGGCCGAGTGGTCCTTACCCGGGTCTAGACTCCCGGCGGTGCCCACCCCCGCCGCCACCCGGGCCGAGCGCCGCGCTCAGGACCGCGAGATCGTGCGGCTCGCGGTGCCGGCCTTCCTCGCCCTCGTCGCCGAGCCGCTCTTCCTCCTCGCCGACGCGGCGTTCCTCGGGCGGGTCGGCACCACCGAGCTCGCCGGCCTCGGCATCGCCGCCGCCGTGCTGCAGACCGTGGTCGGCCTGTGCGTCTTCCTCGCCTACGGCACGACGGCCGCGGTGGCGCGCCGGCTGGGCGCCGGGGACACCCGCGGCGCCCTCGCCCTGGGCGTCGACGGCCTGTGGCTCGCCGTCCTGGTCGGCACCCTCGTGACGGCCGTCGGCATCCCGCTCACCGGTCCCTTGGTCGCCGCCTTCGACCCGGGCGAGGCGGTCGCCGCCGAGGCCGTCACCTACCTGCGCATCGCGTGGCTCGGCACGGTCCCGCTGCTGGTGCTCCTCGCCGCCACCGGCGTGCTGCGCGGTCTGCAGGACACGCGCACCCCGCTGGTGGTCGCCGTGGGCGGCAACGCCCTCAACGTCGTGCTCAACGCGCTGCTCGTCTTCGGCCTCGGCCCGCTCCCCGCGCTCGGCATCGCGGGCTCCGCGGTCGGCAGCGTCCTCGCCCAGGTCGCCATGGCCCTCGCCGTGACGGTCGTGGTCGTGCGCGGCGCCCGCCGCGCCGGTGCCCCGCTCACCCCCGACCGCCGCGGCATCCGCGCCGCCGGCCGCGCAGGCGTGCCGCTGGTGGTGCGGACCCTCACCTTGCGCGCGGCCCTGCTCGTCACGACGTACGCCGCGACACTCGCGGCCACCTCGGGCCCCGGCGACGGCGCGCCCGGGATCGCCGCGCACCAGCTCGCGCTCACGCTGTGGAGCTTCCTGGCCTTCGTGCTCGACGCCGTCGCCATCGCGGCCCAAGCCCTCACCGGCCGCTCCCTCGGCGCCGGCGACGTCGCCGGCACCCGCGCCACCACCGCGCGGATGGTGCGCTGGGGCCTGGCCAGCGGCGCCGTCACCGCGGTCGCCCTGGCCGCGGCCGCGCCCGTCCTCGGCCCCGTCTTCTCCCCCGACGAGGCCGTCCACGACCTGCTGTGGCCGCTGCTCCTCGTCGCCGCGCTCGGTCAGCCCCTCGCCGGCGTCGTCTTCGTGCTCGACGGGGTGCTGATCGGCGCCGGCGACGGCCGCTACCTCGCCTGGGGCGGCGTCGTCACCCTGGTGCTGCACGCGCCCGTCGTGCTGCTCGTCGCGGCCGCGGGTGGCGGCCTGGTCGGGGTGTGGGTCGCCCTGGTGGGCGTCTTCATGGGGGCGCGCGCCGTCGTGCTGCTGCGCCGAGCCCGCGGCGACGCCTGGCTGGTCACCGGCCCTACCATCACCGCGTGACCCCCCTGCAGCAGATCGCCGTCGGCCTGCTGCTGGTCGTGCTCGACAGCACCACCGCCTACGACACGCTGCCGGACCCCGTCGGCTGGGTGCTGGTCCTGCTCGCCGTGGCGCTCCTGCCCGAGCGTCGGCGCGGCGCCCCGCTGGCGGTGGGTGCCGTCGCCGCCGTCGCCGCGACGGCCACCTACCTGCCCGCGGCCCGCGCAGCCGTCGCCGACGCCGACGCCTCCCTCGAGTGGGCCTTCCTGCTCGTGCCCGACCTCGCCTTCGCCTGGGTGCTCTGCCGTGCCCTCGCCGCGACCGCCGGCGACGCGGGTGACCTGCGCAGCGCCGCGTGGCTGCGCATCACCGGCACCGTCCTGCTCATCCTCGCCCTGGCCCCGGTCCCGTTCCTGGCCACGGACCGCGCGGTGCCGGGCGACCTCGGCTTCGTGCTCCAGCTGACCTGGCTGCTGGTCGTCGTCCTGCTCTTCGCCTACCACCGGCGGCCCTGGGCCCCGCCGCGCCGCGGCCGGGCCGTCCAGATGCCCGGTTCCGGCCCGGAAGCGCCTGCTTCGTCGTAGCCTCAGCACGATCCGGGCCTCGGGCACCCGGTCGTCGACACCCGGGGAGCACACACGCATGCGCACGACCACCACCCGCCGTACGTCCGTCCGCCGCGCCGCGGCCGCCACCGGGCTCGTCGTGCTCGGCGGCCTGCTGCCCGCCCTCGCGATCGCCGCACCGGCGCAGGCCGCGCAGGAGTGCACCGACGAGACACCCGAGGTGTTCCTCGGCGTCGAGACCGGTCGCTGCGACGACGTCACGCCGCCGCAGACCACCCTGCAGCCCGTCGCGCCCGCCCCCAACGCCGCGGGCTGGCTGCGCACCCCCGACGTCACCCTGACGTTCGGCTCCGACATCGTCAGCACCCGGGACGAGACCGACCAGGGCGTCGTCACCTTCCAGTGCCGCCTGACCGGCCCGAGCCAGGCCCACGGCTGGCAGGCCTGCACCAGCCCGCGCACCTACACCGGCCTGGCGGACAGCCCGGCGGGCAGCTACGCCTTCTCCGTGCGTGCGCTCGACTCCGACGACCACGACACGACCCCGCTCAGCACCGACCCCGACGGCACGCTCTACCCCGCGGGCGGGCCGCTCGCGCCCCTCGGCCAGCCGGCCTACCCCGCCGAGGCCGTGGCCGACTTCGACGCCACCCCCGCCACCACGTCGTGGCGCATCGACACCCGCGCGCCCGTCGGCCTGCTCTTCGGCGCCCCGGTCGACGCCTTCACCCCCGACGAGCCGGTGCTCCCCTCGCAGGTGCTCGCGCTGACGCTGCGCGCCAACGAGACCGGCGCCACCTTCACCTGCCTGCTCGACGACCGGTCCGTGCCCTGCGCCGCGGGCCGCAACACCTTCGGGCCCCTGCGACCCGGCGCCCACACCTTCCGGGCCGCGCTGGTCGACCCGGCGGGCAACGTCGGCTCGGGCGACCTCGAGACCGCCTTCTGGTCGGCCCACGACCTGCTCGGCACCCGCGCCCAGCGCGCACGCTGGAAGGTGCGCCGAGACCCGGCCGCCGTCGGCGGGTCCTACCTCGAGACCACCACCCGCGGTGCACTGCTGACCGTGCCCGCGCGCCGCCTGGGCGAGCTGCGCCTCATCGCGCGCACCGGCCCCGGCGCCGGCAAGGTGCGGGTCCGCGTCGGGCGGGCCCGCTGGACCACCTACGACCTCAGCAGCACCGCGGCCGAGGCGCAGGACCTCGCGCAGTTCCAGGTGCGCGGCCCCTTCCGGGCGCGCACCACCGGCACCGTGCAGGTGCAGGTCACCAGCTCGGGCAAGCCGGTGCGCGTCGACGGGCTGGTCCTGCGCTGACCGAGCGCCGACCTGCTGCCTGGCCCGGCACCTGACCAGGCTCCTCGTCCTGGACACGCAGCGAGGCCCGCCCCCCGACGGGGAGCGGGCCTCGCTGCTGTGCTGGGTGGCTCAGCCGGGGACGACGTTGAGCGCCACGGTGGCGGAGACGTCCTCGTGCAGCTTGACGACCACCTGGTGGGCGCCGAGCGAGCGGATGGGCTGGTCGACCACGATCGTGCGCTTGTCGACCGACGCACCGGTCGTCGCGGTGATCGCCTCGGCGATGTCGGCGACCGACACCGAGCCGAAGAGGCGACCGCCCTGGCCGGCGCGCACGGTCACGTTGACGGTCTGGCCCTGCAGCGCGCCCTGGAGCTGCTCTGCGTGGCCGAGGTCGCGGACCGCCCGCGAGGAGCGCGCAGCCTTGATCGAGTCGACGGTCTTCTGGCCGCCGCGGGTCCAGCGGGTCGCGAGACCGCGGGGGACGAGGTAGTTGCGGCCGTAGCCGTCCTTGACCTCGACCACGTCGCCGGGGGCACCGAGGCCGGTGACCTCCTGGGTCAGGATGAGCTTCATGTCTCCCGCCTTCCTCAGCGACCGGTGGAGGTGTAGGGCAGCAGGGCGACCTCGCGGGCGTTTTTGACCGCGGTCGCGACGTCGCGCTGGTGCTGCACGCAGTTGCCGGTCACGCGACGCGCGCGGATCTTGCCGCGGTCGGAGATGAACTTGCGGAGCAGGGTGGTGTCCTTGTAGTCGACACCGGTCGCCTTCTCCTTGCAGAACTGGCAAACCTTCTTCTTCGGCTTGCGCATCACTGCCTTGGCCATTGTGGTGCTTCCTCTCTCGAAGCCCGGCGAGCGCCGGAATGGTTCAGGGGATGGGTGGTGGGTGGTGCTGCGGTCCGCCGGGACCCGGCGGACCGGACGATCAGAAGGGCGGCTCGTCCGAGCCGACGCCCGGGGCACCCCAGGGGTCGTTGCTCGGCGCGCCGCCACCGCCCGAGGGCGGAGCGGGGGTGGCCCACGGGTCGTTGTCGCCGCCGGACTGCTGCCCGCCGCCGTAGCCGCCCTGCTGGCCGCCGCCCTGGCCGCCCTGGCCGCCGCCGTAGCCGCCGCCCCCGCCACCCTGCCGGCTGGCACGGGTGACCTTGGCGGTGGCGTACTTCAGCGAGGGACCGACCTCCTCGACCTCGATCTCGAAGACCGTGCGCTTCTCGCCCTCGCGGGTCTCGTAGCTGCGGGACTTCAAGCGGCCCTGGACGACGACGCGCATGCCGCGCTGCAGCGACTCCGCGACGTTCTCCGCGGCCTGGCGCCACACCGAGCACGACAGGAAGAGGGCCTCGCCGTCCTTCCACTCGTTGCTCTGGCGGTCGAAGGTGCGCGGCGTCGAGGCGATCCGGAAGTTCGCCACGGCCGCACCCGAGGGGGTGAAGCGCAGCTCCGGGTCGTCCACGAGGTTGCCGACGACGGTGATGACGGTCTCGCCTGCCATGGGGTGGCTCCTAGGGGTGGTCTCGCTGGTCTGGGTCCTGCGTGGTCGCGCTCATCGTCGCCGTTGGCGCCGACATCCGCGACCGGTCGTCCCCAGGCTCAGTGGAGCTCGGGGCGGAGCACCTTGGTGCGCAGGATCGACTCGTTGAGCGTGAGCTGGCGGTCGAACTCCTTGACCGTGGCCGGCTCGGCGCTCAGGCGCACGATGGCGTAGATGCCCTCGGCGTTCTTCTTGATCTCGTAGGCGAGACGACGACGGCCCCAGACCTCGACCTCCTCGACGGTGCCACCGTCGGTGCGGATGACGTTGAGGTACTTGTCGAGCGACGGCGCGATGGTGCGCTCGTCGAGGCTCGGGTCGAGGATGACCATGACTTCGTAGGCACGCACGGCGTGGCCCACCTCCTCTGGACTCGGCGGCCACGGTCTCTCCGTGGCAGGAGGGTCTGCTTCGGTCCGGCACGGGTGCCGGGTCGTCCCTGGCACTCCCGTTCGGCGGGCGCTCGGAGACGACGGGCCAGGCTAGCAGCGCAGCCGGACCCCCCGGAAATCGTTGTCGGCGCCGGGTGGCAGTCTCGGACGCATGGCTGCCGCACCGACACCCGCACCGCTCCCGGCACTCGGGGCCCACGTCGCCCAGGAGGACCCCGTCGGCGAGGCGCTCGCGCGCGGGGCCGCCCACGTGCAGGTCTTCCTCGGCGACCCGCAGTCCTACAAGGGCCCCGCCCTGCGCCACGACGGCGGCCTCGCGGGCCTGCGCGCGGCCGCGGAGGAGGCAGGTGTCGGCATCTACGTCCACGCCCCCTACGTCATCAACGTCGCGACCACCAACAACCGGGTGCGCATCCCCAGCCGCAAGCTGCTGCAGCAGCACGTCGACGCCGCGGCCGAGCTCGGTGCGCTCGGCGTGGTGGTGCACGGCGGCCACGTCGGCAAGGACGTCGACCCCGCGGTCGGCGTCGACAACTGGCGCAAGGCGGTGGACGCGACCGACCTGAAGGTCCCGCTGCTCCTCGAGAACACCGCCGGCGGCGAGGGCGCGATGGCGCGACGCCTCGACCGCCTGGCCGAGGTGTGGGAGGCGATCGCCGGCTGCGAGCAGGCCGACCGCGTCGGCTTCTGCCTCGACACCTGCCACGCCCACGCCGGCGGCATCGAGCTCGACCAGGTGGTCGAGCGGGTGCGGGCGATCACCGGTCGCATCGACCTGCTGCACTGCAACGACAGCCGCGACGACTTCGACTCCGGCGCCGACCGCCACGCCTCCGTCGGGGCGGGTCGCATCGGCGCCGACGTCCTCGCCGACCTGGTCCGCGCGGCCGGGGCACCGGTGGTGCTCGAGACCCCCGGCGGCGCGGAGGAGCACCGCGCCGACATGGAGGCCCTGCGGAGCCGGCTGTGACCGCGACCCCCTCCGCCCCCTCGGCAGGCACCGCCTCCGGCACCTGGTCGGCGCCCGGTCGGGTCAACCTCGTCGGCGACCACACCGACTACAACGACGGCCTCGCGCTGCCCTGCGCGCTGCCCTTCCGCACCACCGTGCACGCCCACGCGGTCGAGACCGGCGAGCGCGTGCTGCGCGCCTCGTCGGCCGGTCACGACGACCTCGAGGTCGCCCTGCCCGGCGCACCGGGCGAGGTCGCCGGCTGGGGGGCCTACGTCGCGGGCACGGCGTGGGCGCTCGAGCACAGCGACCTGCTGGGCGGGCGGCCGGTGCCGTCCGCCGAGCTGCGCGTGAGCGGTGACGTGCCGCTCGGGGCCGGCCTCTCCTCCTCCCACGCGCTGCAGTGCGCGGTGGCGCTCGCGCTCTGCGGCCTCGCCGGCGTCGACGACCCCGACCGCGACGCGCTCGTCGAGGTGGTGCGCCGGGTCGAGAACGACTACGTCGGCGCCCCCACCGGCACCCTCGACCAGTCCGCGATCCTCCACGGCCGCACCGACCACCTGCTGCTCTTCGACGCCCGGTCGGGCGAGGTCGACCCCGTGCCGGCGCCCTTCGACGCCGCGGGCGCCGCCCTGGTGGTCGTCGACAGCCGGGCACCGCACCGGCTCACCGACGGCGCCTACGCCGAGCGCCGCGAGCAGTGCGCCCGCGCGGCGCAGGCACTCGGCCTCGCGGCCCTGCGCGACCTCGACGTCGACGGCCTGCCCGCGGCGGCCGAGGCCCTCGTCGGTCTCGACGACGGCGAGGTGCTGCTGCGCCGCGCCCGCCACGTGGTCACCGAGGACGCCCGCGTGCGCGCGGTGGTCGACCTGTTGCGCGACGGTCGCCGGGAGGCCGTCGCGGCCGTCGGACCGGAGCTCACCGCGTCGCACCTGAGCCTGCGCGACGACTTCGAGAGCTCCGTGCCGGAGGTCGACCTCGTCGTCGACACCCTCCTCGAGGTGGGCGCCCTGGGCGCCCGGATGACCGGCGGCGGCTTCGGCGGATCCGTCGTCGCGCTCGTGCCGCTCGACCGGCTGCCCGCCCTCGCGCCCGCGCTCGGCGCCGCCACCGCGGGCGCCGGCCACCCCACGCCCGAGGTGCACGTCGTGCGCCCCGCCGACGGCGCCCGCCGCGACGGGTGAGCGACCGAGCCGCCGACCGGTGGGCGACACGTGAGCCCCTGGCGGCGGCCCACCCCGACCGTCCGGCGGCGACCCCGGCCACGGGTAGCCTCGCCCGGGTGACCACCCCCCTGCACGTGCGCCCGGTGACCGAGGCCGACCACCTCGCCTTCGTGCGCAGCCGGCCCTCGGCCAGCTTCCTGCAGACGCCCGCCTGGGGGCAGGTCAAGACCGAGTGGCGCCGCGAGTCGATCGGCTGGTTCGACGACCGCGACGAGCTCGTCGGCGCCGCGCTCGTGCTCTACCGCCAGCTGCCCCGGCTCACGCGCTACCTCGCCTACCTGCCCGAGGGCCCGCTCGTCGACTGGGAGAGCGCCGACCTCGCCGCCTGGCTCGACCCGATGGTGGCCCACCTGCGCGGGCAGGGCGCCTTCGGCGTGCGCATCGGCCCGCCCGTCGTCGTGCGCCGCTGGGACACCGCCGCGGTCAAGGACGGCATCGCCGACGAGGGTGTGCGGCTGCTCTCCGAGGTCCCGCCGACCGAGCGGTCGCAGGTCGGCGCCCGCGTCGTCAGCCAGCTGCACGAGCTCGGGTGGCGCCCGCAGTCGGTCGCCGGCGGCTTCGCGGCCGGCCAGCCGCAGTTCGTCTTCCAGCTCCCGCTCCGCGACGCCGCAGGCGAGCCCCGCAGCGAGGACGACCTGCTCAAGGGCATGAACCAGCAGTGGCGGCGCAACATCAAGAAGGCCGACAAGGCCGGTGTCGAGGTCACGCTCGGCGGCCCCGCCGACCTGGCGGCCTTCCACGCGCTCTACGTCCACACCGCCGAGCGCGACGGCTTCACGCCGCGCCCGCTGTCGTACTTCCAGAAGATGCAGGCCGCGCTCGGCGCCGAGGAGCCCGACCGCTTCCGCCTCCACCTCGCCCACCACGAGGGCGACCTCGTCGCCGCCACCATCGCGATCCGGGTCGGCGAGCACGCGTGGTACTCCTACGGCGCCTCCTCCACCGAGAAGCGCGACGTGCGCGGCTCCAACGCCGTCCAGTGGGCGATGGTGCGCGACGCGCTCGCCGCCGGAGCGGCCGTCTACGACCTGCGCGGCATCACCGAGACGCTCGACGGCGACGACCCCCACGTCGGGCTGATCCGCTTCAAGGTCGGCACCGGCGGCGAGGCCGTCGAGCTCGCCGGCGAGTGGGACCTGCCGGTCAACCGCCCGCTGTACGCCGCGTTCGCGGCGTACCTGCGTCGGCGCGGGGGGTCCTCGTGAGCCTCGACCTGACCGTCGACGGTCCCCGCTGGCGCGCCCACCTGGAGCGCACCGCCGCCGAGGTGCCGGGCCTGGTGCCGGTGTGCAAGGGCAACGGCTACGGCTTCGGGCTGGGCCGGCTCGCCCGCAAGGCGCAGTGGCTCGACGACCGCGCCGCCACGGCGCGCGAGGCCGACCCCGACGGTCCCGGCGCGGGGCGCACGCCGGTCGACACCATCGCCGTCGGCACCTACGACGAGCTCGCGCACGTGCGCACCCGCTTCGGCGGCTCGCTGCTGGTGCTCACCCCGTGGCGCCCCTTCGGCACGGCCGCCGAGACCCGCGACCCGCGCGTCGTGCACACCGTCAGCCGCCTCGACGACCTCGAGGCGCTGCTCGCCCAGGACCCCGACGCGCGCTACGTGCTCGAGCGCCGCACCTCGATGCTGCGCCACGGCATGGACGCCCGTGACCTGTGGCGGGCCGCCGACCTGCTGCGCCGCCCCGCGGCCCGCGGCGGACGCGGTCTGGAGGGCGTCGCCTTCCACCTGCCCCTCGAGCAGGGGTCGCACCTGGGCGAGGTGCAGCGGCTGATGACCGACGTCGTCGCCGCCGGCCTGCCCACCACCACGGTGTGGGCCAGCCACCTGACGCACCACGAGCTCGCGACGCTGCGCACGCAGTACGCCGACTACACCTGGCGCCCGCGCGTCGGCACGTCGCTGTGGCTCGGCGACCGCAGCGCGCTGAGCGTCACCTCCACGGTGCTCGACGCGCACCCCGTCGAGCGCGGCGACGCCTTCGGCTACCGCTCGCGCACCGCCCCGAAGGCCGGGCACCTGCTCA
Organism: Nocardioides perillae; assembly: GCF_013409425.1. Lineage (NCBI taxonomy): Bacteria > Bacillati > Actinomycetota > Actinomycetes > Propionibacteriales > Nocardioidaceae > Nocardioides > Nocardioides perillae. The sequence continues at coordinate 474,415 of NZ_JACCAC010000001.1, forward strand.
TCGTCTCCGGTGGCACCGCCCACGGCATCGGCCTCGAGGCGCCGACCGGCGAGTCGTCGGTCAAGGCGCGGGCGGCAGCCCTGGCGCGCGGCGGCCTCGACGCCGTGGGCTTCGTGCGGTCCCCCTTCTCCACCGACGGCAAGCAGCGGCTCTTCGCCGAGCCGCCCCACATGCAGGCCTCGATGCTCTTCCTGCCCGCGGGCGCACGGGTGCCCGAGGTCGGGGAGAAGGTGCCGGTGCGGGTGCGCTACACGACGACGACGTTCGACCGGGTCGTCGTCAGCTGAGGTCCTGACCGCTCCTCCACCACGGGGTCGTGCGCGGGCCGCAGCACGTCGCGCGTCACGACGCCGACCAGCCACAGCTGCGCCAGCACCCGCACGACGATCGCCACCCAGTAGGCCCCGGCGTCCCCGCCGCCGCCCGGCTCGAGCACGCCGCCGAGGTACCACCACACCATCGCGAAGTAGAAGACCTCGCCCGCCTGCCACACCAGCAGGTCGCGCCACCGCGGTCGCGCGAGCACGGCGAGCGGCAGCAACCACAGGACGTACTGCGGGGAGTAGACCTTGTTGACCAGCAGGAAGCCGGCCACCACGAGGAAGCCGAGCTGCGCCAGCCGGGGGTCGAGCGGTGCGCGCAGGCCGAGCACCAGCACCCCGAGGCACCACAGGCCGAAGCCGGCCGTCGAGACGTCGTTGAGCACCGACGGGCTGATCGCGAGGTCGCCCGCCTGCGCCACCACCAGCCACAGGGACCCGAGGTCGGGGCCGCGGTCGGCGTTGAAGCTCCAGAAGACCTGCCACTGCGCCGGCCCGCTCAGGTAGGCCGGGAGGTTGGCCACCACCCAGGCCGCGGTCGCCGCGCCGACCACGACCGCGAGCTCGCGCCAGCGACGGCGGCGCCAGCAGAGCACCAGCACCCCGCCGAGCAGGAAGAGCGGGTAGAGCTTGGTCGCGGTCCCGAGCCCCACGAGCACCCCCGTCAGCACGGGTCGCCCGCGCGCCCACGCCCACAGCGCCGCCGCGACGAGCACGACCGCGAGCAGGTCCCAGTTCACCAGCCCCGTCAGCGCGAGCGTCGGGGCCGCCGCGAAGCCGGCCGCGTCCCACGGCCGTCGGCGGTGGACGCGCGCGAGGAACCAGGTGGCGAGCAGCGCGCACACCGCGAAGAGCAGGGCGTGGACCACCACGAAGGCGCGCACCTCGGCGAGCACCTCGGCGTACGCCGGGGCCACCGCGGCGCGGGCGTCGAGGTCGGGGCGGCCGGTGACCAGGTGGGTGACCGCGGCGGCGGCCCACGCGGCGTACCCGATGCCGACGGGGTACTCCATGACCTCGTAGCGCTCGCGCACGACGGCGTCGTCGGTCCACGGCCACGCCAGCTCGGCGAACCCGCGGCCGGTGTAGAGGTAGGGCAGGTCGGAGTAGCACATCGCGGCGTACGACTCCTCGGTCCAGGAGTCCTCCCAGCAGGGCGCCTTCTGCAGCATGCCGACCGCGAGCACGACGGCGGTGAGGGCGAGCAGCACCCGCACCGGGCTCCACCACGGGTGTCGACCGGCGCGGGTGCCGACGGGACCGCCGACCGAGGCCGACCAGCCCGCCAGCACCGCGTCGTCGCGGGTGGGGTGCACGTGGGGCTCGGCCGACGCCCCCGCGCGGGTCACGCCGTCACGGCCTGCCGGTCGGGCTCGGGCGCGTGGACGGGCGACTGCCGGCGGTCGGCGACGGCGAGGAGCTCGTCGGCTGGGGCTCCGGCGTCGGGGTGGGCGTCGGTTCCTGCGGCTCCTCCGTCTCGCAGCCGCCGATGAGCGAGCAGTCCGTCGGCTCGGGCTCCGGAGTCGGCGTCGGGGTCGGCTCCTGGGTCGGCGTCGGCTCCTCGCTCGGCTCCGGCTGCGGCTCGCGGGTGCGGGTGGGCTGCGGGGCCGGCTCGGGCTCGGGGGCCTCGGTGGGCACCGGCTCGTAGCCGTCGCTCGGGGCGTCGCCGTCGACGAAGGCCGGCTCGGCCAGCTCGAGGACCTCCTCGCCCTCGAGCGCCCGGGTCATCACGTCGGTCCACGTGCGCGCGGGGTAGGACCCGCCGAAGAACTCCGGCAGCCATCCGTCGAGCTGCCCGGTGCCGTCGCCGCGGACGTACATGACCGCGGTGGCGAGCTGCGGGGTGAAGCCGGCGAACCACGACGACGACACGGCGCCGCCGGTCTTGGTCGCGGTGCCGGTCTTGCCGGCGGCCGGGCGACCGAGGCCGAGCGCCGCGGTGCCGGAGCCGGACTGCACGACCTGCTCCATGGCGTAGGAGACGTCGGCCGCGATGTCCTCGCTGATCGCGCGCTCGGACTCGTCGCGGTGCTGGTAGCGGGTCTCGCCGCTCTCGTCGACGACCTTCTCGATGACGTACGGCGCCGCGGCGCGACCGCCGGCGGCGATGGTGGCGTAGCCCGCCGCCATGTTGACCGGGCTCACCGTCTGCGAGCCGAGCGAGACGCCGAGCACGGGCTCGAGGCCGGGGGTGCGGTTGGGGAAGCCGGGGGCCTTCGCGAAGCGGGGCTCGGCCGGCGGGATGCCCATCTTGACGGCGGTCTCGATGATCGACTCGGGGCCCTCCTCCATGCCGAGGGTCATGTCGATGAAGGCGGTGTTGATGGAGTTCTCGGTCGCGGTGAGCATGTCGACGCGGCCGTAGTCGCTGTCGCCCTGGTTCTCGACGTCGGTGCCGTCGGGCAGCACGAGCGGGCTGTTGCCCTCGAAGGTGTCGCGCAGGCTGAAGCCCTGCTCCAGCGCCGCCGCGACCGCGAACGGCTTGAACGTCGAGCCGGCCTGGCCGCCCGCGACCGCCCAGTTGATCTGCGACTGCAGGTAGTCCTGGCCGCCGTAGATGCCGCGCACGGCACCCGTGCCGGGCTCGACGCTCGCGACGCCGACGTGCAGCTGCTGGGGTCCGAAGCCCTCGGGGCGCTGGGCCTCGACGCCCTCGCGCGCCGCGTCCATCGCCTGGCGGGTGAAGGTGGTGGTGACGCGCAGGCCGCCGCCCTCGATCTCCTCCTCCTGGAAGCCGAGGCGCAGCAGCTCGTCCTTGACCATGGTGAGCACGTGGCCGCGCTGCCCGCCGTACTGGTTGTCGGCCTCGATCTCGGGGAACTTCGGCAGCCGCTGCATCGCGCGCTCGGCGCGCTGCTCGTCGATGGCCTCCGTCTCGGCCATCTGGGTCAGGACGTACTCGTAGCGCCCGCGCAGTCGCTCGCGCGCGTCCTCGCCGTTGGCGGGGTCGAGCGCGCTGGGGTTGTTCAGCACGCTGGCGAGCACCGCGGCCTGGCGCAGGTTGAGGTCCTTCGCCTCGACGTCGAAGAACGCCTCGGAGGCGGCCTGGATGCCGTAGGCGCCGCGGCCGAAGTAGATGGTGTTGAGGTAGCCCTCGAGGATCTCGCGCTTGCTCTGCTGGCGCTGGACCTTCAGCGAGAGGAAGGCCTCCTTGATCTTGCGCTTGAGCGCCCGCTCCTGGGTGAGGTAGAGGATCTTGACGTACTGCTGGGTGATGGTCGACGCACCCTGGACCGCGCCGCCCTGGGCGTTGTTGAACGCCGCGCGCACGATGCCCTTCGGGTCGATGCCCTGGTCGGTCCAGAAGGTCTGGTTCTCCGCGGCGACCACGGCGTCCTGGATGTTCTGCGGCATCTCGCTGAGCGGGATGGAGTCGCGGTTCTGCTCGGCGAACTGGCCGAGCTCGCGCTCGCCGTCGGCGTAGTAGACGAAGGTGGTCTGGGTCTGGAAGTCCTCGTTGGGGTCGGGGATCTCGATCGCCTGGTAGAGCACGACGAAGGTCGCCGCGCCCAGCAGGGTCAGGACGAGGAAGCCGATGCCGCCGAAGGCGGCCGCGCGCTGCAGGCGCTGCTTGCGGGTGCGCTTCGGCCCGGGCTGGGGGCGCTTGGTCGAGGCGGGGCCGTCGGCGCGGCGCTTTCCACTCACTTCGCTGGATCTCCGGATCGGTCCGAGGCAGGGTCTCTGGGCTCGCCCCGGGCGGCTGAGGGCAGGGGGCACCGGCGCCAGGGGCACCACGAGCGTACGCCGGGACCCCGGCACGGGGTGGTTCGACACCGTGCGATGTATCGCTACGATAGGTCGCATGGCACGTCGTGGGGAGACCGTCGAGCTCGCAGTCCTCGGACTGCTGCACGAGTCACCCATGCACGGCTACGAGCTGCGCAAGCGGCTCAACCTGATGCTCGGGTGGGGTCGGGTGCTCTCCTACGGCTCGCTCTACCCCGCGCTGAAGAAGATGCTCCGCGCCCAGCTGATCGCCGAGTCCACGACGGTGGCGCCCGTCGTCGGCAAGCGCCCGCGCATCGTCTACCAGCTCACCGAGGCCGGCGAGCGGGAGTTCGCGCGGCTGATGGCCGAGGTCGGCCCGACGGCGTGGGAGGACGACGGCTTCGACATCCGCTTCGCCTTCTTCAGCCGCACCGACATGGAGATCAGGCTGCGGGTGCTCGAGGGCCGGCGCAGCCGGCTGCAGGAGCGGCTCGACCGGGTGCAGGGCCAGCTGGCCCGCACCCAGAAGGAGGTCGACCGCTACGCGGCCGAGCTCCAGCGCCACGGGGTGGAGTCGGTCGAGCGCGAGGTGCGCTGGCTCTCCGACCTCATCGACGCCGAGCGCCAGGACGGCGACCGTCGCACCCGCGACGAGCGGCTCGAGGAACCACCCACCGCCAACCGCTGAGCGCGGCGGGCGAGCGCATGACGTACGACACCACCAGCACGACACCACCAGCAGGAGCGGAGCCCACGGCCCGCCGAGAGAGAACGAGGGGAATCCCATGGGTTCGGTTCGAGTAGCGATCGCGGGGGTCGGCAACTGCGCCGCCTCGCTGGTCCAGGGCGTGGAGTACTACCGCGACGCCGACGCGTCGACGACGGTGCCCGGCCTGATGCACGTCGTCTTCGGCGACTACCACGTCGGCGACGTCGAGTTCGTCGCCGCCTTCGACGTCGACGACAAGAAGGTCGGCAAGGACCTCTCCGAGGCGATCGGCGCCTCGGAGAACTGCACCATCAAGATCGCCGACGTGCCGACGCTCGGCGTCGAGGTCCAGCGCGGCCCGACGCTCGACGGCCTCGGCAAGTACTACCGCCAGACCATCGAGGAGTCCGCCGCCGAGCCGGTCGACGTCGTGCAGGCGCTGAAGGACTCCGGCGCCGACGTCCTCGTCTCCTACCTCCCCGTGGGCTCGGAGGAGGCCGACAAGTTCTACGCCCAGTGCGCGATCGACGCCGGCGTGGCCTTCGTCAACGCGCTGCCCGTCTTCATCGCCTCCGACCCCGAGTGGGCGGCGAAGTTCGAGGCGGCCGGCGTGCCGATCGTCGGCGACGACATCAAGAGCCAGGTCGGCGCGACCATCACCCACCGCGTCATGGCGAAGCTCTTCGAGGACCGCGGCGTCGCGCTGGACCGCACCTACCAGCTCAACGTCGGCGGCAACATGGACTTCAAGAACATGCTCGAGCGCGAGCGCCTGGAGTCCAAGAAGGTCTCCAAGACCCAGGCCGTCACCTCGAACCTCACCGGTGAGCTGGCCGACAAGATCGACAGCCGCAACGTCCACATCGGCCCGTCCGACTACGTCGCGTGGCTCGACGACCGCAAGTGGGCCTACGTCCGCCTCGAGGGCCGTGCCTTCGGCGACGTGCCGCTGAACCTCGAGTACAAGCTCGAGGTCTGGGACTCCCCCAACTCCGCCGGCATCATCATCGACGCGATCCGCGCGGCGAAGATCGCCAAGGACCGCGGCATCGGCGGCCCGATCATCTCGGCCTCGACCTACCTCATGAAGTCGCCGCCCGTGCAGATGGCCGACGACCTCGGTCGCGCCGAGGTGGAGAAGTTCATCCGCGGCGAGTGAACCCTCGGGGCACCCGCCCCCTGCTGCGAGCGACGGCGCAGGCCCTGCTGGGGCCTGCGCCGTCGGCGTGTCGTGAGTGCGGTGGTGTGCCGCTGTCAGGGCGGCGGATCTCGGGGCCGCCGTCGAGTTGGGCGCAATTGTGCGGGACTCGACTGTGGAACCAGCCAGTAACCGTCCTGCTCAGCACAATTGTGCCCATCGCGACGGCCACGGACCCGCGCGACGCGGCAGGTCTCAGGACGCCGCGCGGCCCTAGCCCGGGAAGTACTCCCGGTACGCCGGGGAGAGTGGTCCCACCTCGACCCCGCGCGACCGCAGCGCCGTCGCGACCCGTTCCAGCGTCCGGTCGGGCTCCCGGTAGACGCCGCGGCTGACGACCTTGAGCAAGATCCAGCCCCGTTCCTCTCGCAGCTCGGCGTCGCGGTCGACGTCGTCGAGCCACGTGTCGATGCGTTCCACGTGGTGGCGCCCGTCGTACTCGACCGCCACGCGCGGGACCGGGTACGCGAGGTCGAGCCGCCGCAGGACGACGCCGTCAGCGTCCACCAGGTGGTGGTCGACCACCGGCTCCGGCAACCCGGCCAGGGCCATCAGCATGCGTAGGCGGGTCTCCATCGGCGAGTCCACGCCGTCGCGGACGAAGCCGGCAGCCCACCGCGCGCGTCCGCTCCAGTACGAGGTGCAGTCTGCGAGCACCCGCCGCAGCCGGTCGGCGCTCCAACCGGTACGGCGTACGAGCGCGTCGCCGAGCACCACCAGGTCGACCAGGTCCACCAGCCCTGCCATCTCCACCATCAGCCGGTCGGGAGGCGAGACCGGCAGGCCGGAGCGCCTCCACGGCACGATGCCCGCGGGCGAGAGGTGAGACATGACGCCGGGCCGCCACCGCCGCTGGTCGGCGTCCGGCACGCTGACGTGCACCCGTGGGTCGACCGGCACCGGCACGGTGTAGAGCGCGGCGGCGCTGTGGTGGCTCGCGCGGGCACCGGCGGGGTGCAGCAGGAGAGCCGCCTGGATCCGCTCGAGTTCGTCGGGAGGCCGGTCCGCACTGACGTAGACGTCGCTGAACACCCGGCGGAACCGAGGGCCGTTCAGTCGGCGCGGAGTGATGCCGGCCCCGACGCCGCGTGCCCGCAGGAACGGACGCGAGGTGTCGAGCGGCTCATCCGCGGTGGTCGGGTCGGGTGTCGGCGAGTCCTTCGGCTCCACCCTTGCAGGCTGCCTGGACGGCGCCGCCTGTGCGTCTGTTCATCCACAGGGCCGACGCGACCGGGCCGATCCGCACAATTGTGCGGATCAGCACTGTGGAACCAATGGGTAACCGTCACGGGCAGCACAATTGCGCTCAACTCGCCCCCCTGGCCCGAAGCGGGCCAGCAGGAGGGGGGACGGCGGCAGGACGCCGGCCATAACGCGGGCACGGGCAGCGTCGTTGCTGCAGCGACCGCAACCGCGGACCGCGGACCGCAGACCGCGGACCGCAGACCGCGGACCGCAGACCGCGGACCGCAGACCGCAGACCGCAGACCGCAGACCGCGGACACGCCACCCGCCAGGCCCGATCCCACGAGGACGTCATGAGCCCAGACCAGCCCACCACCCGCCGACGGCGGACGTCGCGCGCGTCCACCGGGGCGCTCGCCCTGGCGGCCGCCACCGCCCTGACGGCAGCCCTGCTGCCCGGCCTCGCCCAGAGCGCCACCGCGGGCCCCGCCGCCACCGGTCCCGCCGCCGGCCTGCCCGCCGCCCCGGCGATCACCGCCGAGGACCGCCGCGCACCCGCGTCGACGGTCGGCGAGCAGCTGCTCACCGCCACCCTCACGACCCCGACCGCGCCCGTCGACCGTGGTCAGCCCTTCGCCGTCACCGGCACCGTCAGCACGGTCGCGGAGGGCGTGGTGGGCCGCGCCCTCGACGGCGTACCGGCCGACTTCACGCTGCAGGTGACCGACCCCGAGGGCCGCGTGCTCGCCGAGCGCAAGCTCACCGCCGGCCCCGACGGCCGCTTCCGCACCACCGTCCCCGGCTCGGTCACCGCCGACGCCCCGGGCACCGAGGCGACCGCGCTCGGCGTGCGCGTCGTCGACGCGCGGTACGCCGGGTTCGCGGCCGCCGACGCCGGCGCTGCGCCGGTCTCGGTGCGCGCCGCCGCCCGCACCCTGCAGCTGCGCAACAGCTTCGTCTCGGCCGTGGGCTGGGTGAAGCCGGGGCAGACCTACCCCTCGCGCATCGTGGTCACCAACCCGACCGGGCGCGCGCTGTCGGGCGCCCGCGTCGTCGTGACCGCCCCCCGCGGCACCACCTTCCGCTCCGCCCGTGGCGCGGGCGCCCGCTCCGTGTCCGCGAAGCGCATCACCTGGCGCCCCGGCACGGTCCGTCCCGGCCGCACCGTGACCCTGGTCGTCACCAGCCGGGCGCAGACCCTGCGCCAGCAGCCGACCCTGGTGTGGCGCGACCTCTCCACCCGCGCCACCCTCACGCAGGGCACGGTGCGCCGCACGGTGCGCAGCCACGGGCCCAAGGTCATCCCGCCCAACGAGACCTACGAGACCGCCCGCTACGGCGACCGCCCGTTCCCCGTCGTGCCGGTCCAGTACGTCGACCGCTCCTTCAGCGCCTCGCACTCCGGCGGCGACCTCGACCGGGTCATCAACGCCCGCTCGCTGCCCGGCTCGACGTTCAACCTCTTCCAGGAGATGAGCCTGGGCCAGCTGTTCCCGAACGGCACCGTGCCGTCGGCCGGCATCGCCACCGCCGGGTTCGACTACGCGCCGGGCTTCCCGCTGACGACGACCGACCCGGCGACCGTCAACACCTGCACCGGCGTCACCTTCGCCGACTCCCCGGTGCCCGCCCAGGGCACCCCGCTCTACCCCGAGCGCATCACGGACGGTGTCTACAACCTGCCGGGCACGACGCAGTACTACGGCGCCGACGCCAACGGCTCGGCCGTCATCGGCTCCCTGGCGGGCGTCGCCGCGCTGCAGCAGATCGACTCCGGCTGCGGCCCCACCGGCAAGATCGTCGCCGACGCCGCGGCCCTGGCCGACCCCGAGGTCGACTACAGCGACTTCGACACCGACAAGGACGGCGTGGTCGACTTCTTCATGGCCGTCTTCGCCGGCTGCGGCGGCAACGGCGCCAGCCAGCTCGGCGCCTGCACGGACGAGGCGACCGACGCCGCGCCGTACGACAACATCTGGCCGCACTCCTCCTCGCTGGAGTTCTACCTCACCGACCCGGTGACGGGCCTGCCCGGCTTCGCCACCGACGACCAGCTGAAGGACCTGCAGGGACGTCCCCTCTACTGGGCGGACGCGTCGTACTCGCGGATGACGACGAAGAAGACCTCCCGCAAGGTCTTCGTGCGGGTCGGCCCCTACAACCTCAACCCCGAGACGGCGATCGACAAGGCCAGCGTCATCAGCCACGAGTACGGCCACTCGCTCGGCCTGCCCGACTTCTACTCGCTCGGCGGTCGTGAGACCTACGGCGACTGGAACCTCATGGCGACCGACAAGTCGCAGCACATGGACGCCTACTCCCGCCAGGAGCTCGGCTGGGTCGTGCCGCGGGTGCTGCCCAAGCGCCGCACGCTGACCGTCGACCGCTTCACCGACTCCAAGCAGGACATCGGCACCATCACCTGGCGCACGCCGGGCGGCAAGCCTTACACCCTGCGCCGCGGCCGCGACGGCATCGTGCAGAACTCCCTCATGTACGTCGCGCGGCTCAAGGGTCGCAAGCTCCTGGACCCGGCGAAGTTCGCGACCGGCGACGGGGCCACCCGCAGCCACGCGTGGTTCTCCGGCTCCGGCAACGACTTCGGCTGCGCCACCGACGGCGGTGGTCGCAACCTCGACATCGCCCTGCCCGGCGCCCGCACGCTCCCGGCCGGCTCGACGATCTCGGTGTCGATGAAGTCGATGTGGGACATCGAGTGGGACTACGACTACGGCTACGTCCTGACCTCGCGCGACGGTCGCGACTTCGCCTCGCACCCCTCTGAGAACGGCTACACGACGTCGAACACCGACCCGCTGTCCGGCAACCCCAACCAGAACGGCTGCCAGGCGGCCTACGACAACGGGCTCACCGGCACGAGCGGCTCCTACGACGCCGGCACCGAGGCGGTCGACCGCAAGCTCGGTGAGACCCCCGAGGCGATCTTCCTGGCCGACTCCTACGACGTCTCCGAGCTGGTCGGCGCGAAGAGCCCGATCCTGCGCTTCAGCTACGCCACCGACCCGGGCCTGGCCCGGCCCGGCTGGTTCGTCGACGACGTGGTCGTGACCGCGACGCTGCCGAACGGCTCGAAGCGCACGCTCTTCCGCAGCGACTTCGAGCGCAGCGGCAGCCCCGAGGACCCGCAGGTCTTCAACGGCGGGTGCAAGGCCGACGGCCCGGGCACCTGCACACTGGGCTGGAACTACGTCCAGGCCGGCCAGGCGGCCGACTTCGACCACGCCTACTACCTCGAGATGCGCGACCGGTCCGGTTTCGACCTCGACGGCAAGGGGCAGGTCGACCGCGACCCGATCGCCTTCCAGCCGGGCCTCTCGCTGGTCTACACCGACGAGGCGCACGGCTACGGCAACGCCGGCACGGACGACCCGCCGGCGCAGTCGCCGCTCGACGCCACCCCGACGCCGGGCAGCGCCACGCCGGACCTGTCCGACGCGGCGTGGACGGCGGCGAAGGGCCGCAACACCTTCAGCGACGCAGGGAAGGGCCACGTCGACAACTACACCGACCCGAGCCGCCAGGGCCGTGACGGCTCCGGTGACACCGCGTGGCGCTTCGACTTCGGCTGCCTCACCTTCCGGGTGCTGTCGATGTCGGGCCAGCGCGTGGGCCCGAAGCGCGCCGACGGCGACCTGACCGGGCGGGTCCGCTTCACCACGGGCAGGGGCTGCGGGCCGTTCGACTACGGCTACCGCCGCTGACCCCAGCACGCGCAGACGGGCCCGGACGCAGCACGCGTCCGGGCCCGTCGTACGTCGTGGGGTGCGGGCGTCCTCAGGCCCCCGCGTCGGCCCGGGTGTCGGCCTCCACCTCGGCCTTGATCCGCGCGAGCGTGGTGCGCATGCCCTCGCGCAGCTCGGCGGTGAAGCTCTCGGTGCCGCCCATGAAGGCGTTGACCAGCTTGGTCGAGATCGGCTTGATGCCGTCGGGGGCCTCGCGCCGCTGCACCACGCGGGTGCCCCCGTCGGCGGTGGGCTCGAGGGTGAGGGACCAGATCGTCGCGTTGTCCTTGATGCGGAAGGCGATCTCGCGGTGCGGCTCGAAGCGCACCACCTTCGCGCGCGTCGGCCACACCAGCAGGCCGCGGCGGTTGACGTTGAGCGTCTGCGCGCCGAGGCGCACGTGGCCGCCGCGCACGACCGTCTTGGCGACCTGCGGGCTCCAGCGCGCCATGCGCGGCAGGTCGGAGACCAGGGCCCACACCGCCACAGGCGGGGCGGCGACCTCGACGGTCTCCTCGAGGAGGTAGGTGTCTGTCATACCGAGGGAATGTAGTGCAGGGGGCGGCGCCGCGACGGTCGAGTCCGGCGCAATTGTGCTGGACTCGACGGTGCTACTCACGGGTAACCGCCATCTCCAGCACAATTGCGCCCACCTCGACGGCCCGCCCACGCGACAGCCCGCCCACCGCGATGGCCCCGCACCCCCAGCAGCGCGGCAGGTCAGCCCTCCCGCTCGGCCCACCACGCGAGCAGGGCCTCGCGGGCGCGCTGCTCGCCGACGACGCCCTCGTCCATGCGCAGGTCGAGCAGGAACTGGTAGGCGCGGCCCACGTCGCGACCGGGCCCGATGCCGAGCAGCTCCATGATCTGGTTGCCGTCGAGCTCGGGACGCAGCGAGGCCAGCTCCTCCTCCTCGGAGAGCCGGGCGATGCGCTCCTCGAGGTCGTCGTAGGTGCGCCGCAGCCGCTCGGCCTTGCGCCTGTTGCGCGTGGTGCAGTCGGCGCGGGTGAGCACGTGCAGGCGCTCGAGCTCGTCGCCGGCGTCGCGCACGTAGCGGCGCACGGCCGCGTCGGTCCACTCGCCGGAGCCGTAGCCGTGGAAGCGCAGGTGCAGCTCGACGAGGCGGCACACCGCCTCGGTCTCGTCGTTGGAGAAGCGCAGCGCTTTCATCCGCTTGCGCGTGAGCTTGGCGCCCACCACGTCGTGGTGGTGGAAGGTCACCGACCCGTCGTCGAGGAAGCGGCGCGTGCGGGGCTTGCCGACGTCGTGCATCAGCGCGGCGAAGCGCGAGACGAAGTCGGGCCGCGGCTCCTCGCCCTCCGGCGCGAGGCGGTGCTCGAGGTCGATCGACTGCTCGAGCACCGTCAGCGTGTGCTCGTAGACGTCCTTGTGCCGGTGGTGCTCGTCGCGCTCGAGCGCGAGTGCGGGCAGCTCGGGCAGCACCCGCTCGGCCAGGCCGGTCTCGACGAGGAGGGTCAGCCCCAGGCGGGGGTACGGCGCGCACACCAGCTTGACGAGCTCGTCGCGGACCCGCTCGGCCGAGATGATCGAGATCCGGTCGGCCATCGCGGTCATCGCGGACACGACCCCGGGGTCCACCCCGAAGCCGAGCTGCGCGGCGAAGCGCGCGGCCCGCAGCATCCGCAGCGGGTCGTCGCCGAAGGAGTCCTCGGGCGACCCCGGCGTGCGCAGCACCCGGTGGGCGAGGTCGACCACCCCGCCGTACGGGTCCTCCACCGCCCGCCCCGGCAGCGCCACCGCCATCGCGTTGACGGTGAAGTCGCGCCGGCCGAGGTCGCCGGCGAGGGAGTCGCCGTAGTCGACGTCGGGCTTGCGGGAGTCCGGGTCGTAGGTCTCGGAGCGGTACGTCGTGATCTCGACCTGCCAGGGCCCCTTGCGGCAGCCGATGGTGCCGAAGGCGCGACCGATGTCCCACACCGCGTCGGCCCAGCCCTTCACCAGCCGCTCGGTGACCTCGGGGCGCGCCGAGGTGGTGAAGTCGAGGTCGGTGTGCGAGCGCCCCAGCATCGCGTCGCGCACCGGACCGCCGACGAGCGCCAGCTCCTCGCCGGCGGTGGTGAACCGCCCGCCCAGCTCGTCGAGGAGCGGCGCGAGCCGGTCGAGCTCCCGGGTCACGGCCGCCTGGACGTCGGCGATCTGCAGCGGCGGCAGGTCGGGCTGCGACGCGGCGCCGCCACGGGTGGGCTCGGGGGCGGGCGCGTCGGACACGGGGCACCACTCTAGTGCCGCGGCGGTGCCGTGCGGCGCGGCCACCACGGCCCGGCCGGGCCCACCCGGACGGATACAGTCGACGCCGTGCCCCACCCCCGCCCGTCCTCGCGCGCCCGCGCGAGGGGCCCGGCGCGGCGAGCGGCGGTCGCAGCGGCACTCGCCGTCGGCCTGGGGGCACTGCCCGTCGCGAGCCCGGTCGCCCCGGCGACCGCGGCACCCGGCACGGTCCCCACCACCTCCCGCACCGCCGCCGCCCCCGCCGACCCCGACCAGCCCCTGCAGCTGCGTCTGGACACCCTCGCCCCCGCGGTGCTGCCGGCCAGCGGGCGGGTGAGGATGACGGGCTCGGTGACCAACACGAGCGACGAGCCGTGGACCGACGTGCGGCTCTACGCCTTCAGCGGGGACCAGCCGGTCGGCGACCGCGCCGCCCTCGCGGCCGCGGTGGAGACCGACCCCGCGGTCGAGGTCGGGGCCCGCACCACCGACGCCGGCACGTTCGACACCGTCGACGAGCTCGCCCCGGGCGAGACCGCGCGCTGGAGCATCCGGGTGCCACGACGCGCCCTCGAGGTGCCGCTGCGCACCCCGGGCGTCTACTGGCTCGGGGTGCACGCGCTCGGCACGAGCTCGGCAGGCCGCGACACCCTGGCCGACGGTCGCGCCCGGACCTTCGCCCCCGTCGTCGGCGACGGCGCCGACCCGGTGCCGGTGTCGCTGGTGCTGCCGCTGCGCCGCCCGGTCGTGCACGCCCCCGACGGCTCCTTGGCCCGGGTCGGTCGGTGGGTGCGCGACCTCGGGCCCGACGGGCCGCTCCGCGCCGTGCTCGACCTCGGCGCCAGCGCCGGCGACCGCGCCGTCACCTGGCTGCTCGACCCCGCCCTGCTCGCCGCCGTGCACCGGCTGGCGGCCGGCAACCCCGGCCGCTCGCTGGCTCCCACCCTGCCGCTCGAGGGCGAGGCGCCGTCGGGCGACGGCGCGTCGCCCACCGAGGGTGAGGGTCCGAGCGACGGCGCCGCACCGGGTGGACCCGACGACCCGTCCGCCTCCCCGACACCGTCACCCACCGACGGCGCCGACGAGGGCCCGGAGGACGGGGGCGAGGACGGGGGCGAGGACGGGGGCGGGGACGACGCCGGCGAGGGCAGCGCGGACGACGCCGAGCCGCCGACCGCGCTGGAGCAGGAGGCGGCCGAGCTCGCCCGCGCCTGGCTGGACCGCGCGGTCAACCTGCTGCGCGAGGACGCCGTGCTCGCGCTTCCGTACGCCGACCTCGACGTCGCCGCGGCCGTGCACCGCGCGCCCGACCTCCTCGCCCGCGCCACCGACCTGTCCGCCACCACGCTGGAGGCGCTCGAGGTGCCCTCGACCCCGACGGCCGCGCCGCCCGGCGGCCGCCTCGACGCGACCTCGGTCGCCGCGCTCGCCGACGACGCGCTCGTGCTGCTCGCGCCCGACGCTCTGCCCGAGGTCGACCGGTCGGTCGTCGAGCTCGACGGACGGCGGGTGGTCACCACCGACCCCGCGGCCACCGCCGGCGGACCCGGTCCGGACGACCCCCAGGGCAGCGTCGCGGTGCGCCAGCGCCTCCTGGCCGAGGCGGCGCTGGTCGCCCTGGGCGACGCGGGCACCGGCGGGGACGCCCCCGAGCCGGTCGTCGCCGTGCTGCCGGACCGGTGGGGACCCACCGACGCGCTCGGTTTCTTCACCGGTCTCGACGACGCGGACTGGCTGCGCCTGCAGACGGTCGAGGCGGCCGCCAGTGGGGAGACGCGCAGCGTGGCGCCCGCCGTCCTCGCCTACGACGACGCCGCCACGCGCGCGGAGGTCGGCACCCGCGCGCTCACCATCGCCACCGAGACGGTCAGCACCGGTGCGGTGCTGCAGTCGGTGCTGACCCGCAACGACCAGGTGGCCCGGGTCGTGTCGCGCGAGGCGCTCGGCGCCGCCTCCTACTGGGCCCGCCGCGCACCCGTCGCCTGGCGCCGGGTCGTCGGGGCGGTGCAGGACGACCTCGAGGAGACGCTGCGGCAGGTGCGGGTCGAGGCACCCCAGGGCACGGTGACGCTGTCGAGCGAGGTCGGCGGCTTCCCGGCCGCGCTGGTCAACGAGCTCGACGAGCCCGTCACCGTGCGCATCGAGGCCCGCACCACCAGCCCGATCACGCTCAGGGCGCCGACCGAGGTGGAGCTGCAGCCGGGGGAGCGCACCTCCGTCGTGCTGCGGGCGAGCACCCGCCAGATCGGCCTGCACGAGGTGCAGCTGCTGGTGACGAGCACGGAGGGCACCCCGCTCGGGTCGTCCGACGTGGTCGAGATCCGCTCGGCGCAGGTCAGCTGGATCATCTGGGTCGTCATCGCCGCCGGCGGCACCCTGCTCTTCGGGGCGATCGGCGTCCGGCTGCTGCGCCGGGTGCGGGCGGCGCGTCGTGGCGCGGAGGCACCCGCGTGAGCCGCGCGTCCTACCCCGAGGACCGGCCCGGGCCCGACACCCACCCCGACACCCATCCCGACGCCCACCCCGACACCCACCCCGACACCCACCCCGACCACGAGCCCGGCCGCGAGCCCGGCGTGCAGCGCGCGGACCCCGTGCCCCCCGCGGGCCCGGCGGCGGCCGTGACCCCCGAGGCCGAGACCACGCCGTCACCCGACGGCGAGGCCCGCTCCCGGCTGCTCTCCAGCTCCGCGGTGATGGCGGCGGGCACGGCGGTGTCGCGGCTCAGCGGCTACGTGCGCACGGTGCTGCTCATGGCCGCGCTCGGCCTGCAGCTGCACGCCGACCTGTTCTCGCTGGCCAACACCGTGCCCAACATGCTCTACATCCTGCTGGCCGGCGGCGTCTTCAACGCGGTGCTCGTGCCTCAGCTGGTGCGCACGATGCGCGCCGACGCCGACGGCGGTGAGGCCTACGCCCAACGAGTGGTGACGCTCGCCGCGCTCTTCCTCGCCACCGTCACCGTGGTGCTGGTCGTCGCCGCGCCGTGGGTCATGGCCGTCTTCATGCCCTCGTCCCTGCAGGACCCGGCGCTGGCCGAGCAGCGGCAGTCGGTGGTCGACTTCGCCCGCTACTGCCTGCCCCAGGTGTTCTTCTACGGCATGTTCGTGCTGCTCGGGCAGGTGCTCAACGCCCGCGGCCGCTTCGGGCCGATGATGTGGGCCCCGATCGCCAACAACGTCATCGCCGTCGCCGTCCTCGCGGTCTACCTGCTGGTCTTCGGCCCGGCCCGCGGCTCCGAGCTCACCGGTGCCTTCACCGCCTCGCAGGAGCTGCTGCTCGGTCTCGGCTCGACGCTCGGCATCGTCGCGCAGCTGCTCATCCTGGTGCCCTACCTGCGCTCGGTCGGCTTCCGCCCGCGGCTGCGCTTCGACTTCCGCGGCTCCGGACTCGGCCACACCCTGCGGCTCGGTGTGTGGACGCTCGGCTTCGTCGTCGCCAACCAGGTCGCCTACACCGTCGTCGTGCGCCTGGCCACCGGCGCGACCGCCGCCTCGGCGGAGTCGGGCGAGGCCGCCGCCGGCTACACCGTCTACTCGTCGGCCTTCCTCATCATGATGGTGCCGCACGCCGTTGTGACCGTCTCGCTCGCCACCGCCGTGCTGCCGCGGCTCTCCGAGCACGCCGCCTCCGGCCAGCTGCGCGCGGTCGGTGCCGACGTCGCCGCCACGCTCCGCACCGCCCTCGCGCTCGTGCTGCCCTTCGCCCTGCTCCTGCCGGTCGTCGCCCGCGACGTGGCCAACGTCGTCAACGCCGGCGCCGCGCGCGAGGACATCGACCTCTACGCCCCCGTCCTCGCCCTCTTCGCGCCCGGACTCGTCCTCTTCACCGTCCACTACGTCGTCCTGCGCGGCTTCTACGCCCTCGAGCGGACCCGCACCGCCTTCCTCGTGCAGTGCGTCATCGCCGCGACCAACGTCGCCGGCGCCGCGCTCGTCGTCTCCCTGGTGGAGCCGGCGCTCGTCGTGCCGGGTCTCGCGCTCGCGTACGCCGCGGCGTACCTCGTCGGCTCCGCCCTCTCCTCCTGGGTGCTCGCCCGGAGGGTCGGCGGGCTCGAGGGTCGGCGCACCGGGCAGTTCCTGGCCCGGGTGCTGCTGGCCGGCGGTGCCGCCGCGGGCGTCGCGTGGGCGGCCTCCCGCGGGATGCACGCGCTCGTGGGCGACACGCCGACGCAGGTGGTCGCGGCCGCGGTCGGCGGCACGACGGCACTCCTCGACGTCGCCGTCTTCGTGCTGCTCGCGCGGCTGCTGCGGCTGCAGGAGGTCACCGAGATCACCGGGCTCGTCACGCGGCGCCTGGCTCGGCGCCGCTGACGCGGTCGGCGCGGCCCCTACGATGGCGGGGGTCGGGGGCGACAGGGCAGGACGAGGCGTGACGAGGCGTGACAGGGGCCCGGCAGGGCCGGGACGACGGGTCGAGACGGGAGGGACGTGCCGCACTCGAAGCGGCCGGGCGACGTGCTCGGGGGGCGCTACCGGCTGGTGGACCTGCTGGCGGAGAGCGCCGGCGCCCGCTTCTGGCGCGCGCACGACCGCGTCCTCGCCCGCCATGTCGCGGTGCACGTCGTGGCCACCGACGACCCCCGCGCCGAGCGGCTCCTCGACGCCGCGCGCGCGTCGGCCGCCGTCCACGACCGCCGCGTGCTGCGCGTGCTCGACGCCGACCGCGACGCCGAGCAGGTCTACGTCGTCAACGAGTGGGGCGCCGGCACGTCGCTCGACCTGCTGCTGAGCGACGGCCCGCTCGGGCCACGCCGCGCCGCCTTCGTCGCGGCCGAGGCCGCCGACGCCCTGGCCGCGGCCCACGCCGCCGGCATCGCGCACGGCCGGCTCGTCCCGGAGAACGTCCTCGTCGACCACGCCGGGCACGTCCGCCTCATCGGCCTCGCGGTCGACGCGGCGCTCCACGGCCTCCCGCCCGGTCACCCCGACGACGACCTCGTCGACCTCGCCGGGCTGCTGTACGCCGGCCTCACCGCCCGCTGGGCCGGCACCGCCACCTCCCGGGTCGAGGCCGCGCCGCGCGACGCCGCCCGGGTGCTGCGGCCGCGGCGGGTGCGGGCCGGCGTGCCGCGGTCGCTCGACCACCTCTGCGACGGCCTGCTCAACGACCGCGACGCCACCAGCACGGGCGGGCTGCCGGCCTTCTCGCTCGCCACCACCGGAGCGGGGCCCTTCCTCCCGCGCGGTGACGCCCGCCCCCCTCTGCCGGCCACCGCGGGCGACCTGGCCACCTGGCTGACCGACTTCGTGGGCGACCCCGCCGGTCTCGCGGCGTCGCTCGCCACCGCTGCCGGGCCCCGGCCCCGCACCGGCCCCGGCCCGTTGCCGGACACCCCCGCCTTGGGCACGCCCGCGCCCGCCCCGCACCACCCCGCGCCCGCCCCGCACGACCCCGCACCCGCAGATCGCGACCCGGGCCCCGCCCCGCAGGACCGGCCGGCGGAGGGAGCCGCGCCGCCGGCGGAGGCCGGCGCGGCCGACGACGGCCCGTCGGCCCTCGACGCGCCGACCCGCGTGGTGCCGCTGGCCGCGGGCGGAGGGGCAGGCGCCGAGCCGGGCGCGGCGTCGGCGGCCGCGGCCCCGGCCGGCGAGCCCACCGTCGCCGAGCCCCGCCCCGAGCCCACGGTCGCCGAGCCCCGCCCCGACCCCACCGTCGCCGAGGAGCGCCCCGAGCCGGGATCCTCGGAGCACCCAGCGGGACCCCCCGCGTCGACGCGGCCGGCCGGCGACCCCGCCGCGACCGACCTGCCCACCGAGGCCGGCGTCCCGATCTTCCACGACGACGACGTCGACTGGCTGCGCAGCCGCGCGGTGCAGCCGCCACCGCCGCCGCCCTTCGAGGAGGTCCCCGAGCGTCCCCTCTTCGCCCCCGACCCCGCGCCGGGCGAGCCGCTGCGCCGCCCCCGCCCCGGCGCCGCGACCGCACCCCCCTCCGACGACCACTGGCCGTGGGGCGACACGGGGTCCGGCACGGGGAGCACGGCCCCGATGGTCACCGACGAGCCGGAGGAGGACGACCGCGTCCCGGGCCGGCGCACGCTCCGGGTCGCGCTGCTGCTCGCCCTGGTGCTCGTCACGGCCCTCGCCGTCGTGTCGGCCTTCGACCTCGGCCGCGGGGTCTCGCCGCTCGGCAGCGCCGACGACCCCGAGGACGAGCCGAGCGCGACCGCCACCCCGCTCGAGGCGCTGACGGGCCTGACGGCCACCGACCTCGACCCGCAGGGCGACCCGCCGGAGGAGAACCCCGACCTGGCGCCGCTCGTCGTCGACGGCGACCCGGGCACCGCCTGGCGGACCTCGACCTACGCCCAGCAGCTCGGCCCGGCCGGGCTCAAGACCGGGGTGGGCCTCGTCGTCGACCTCGGCCGCTCCGCCACGCCGCGGGAGGTCGTCGTCACCACGCAGGGCGGGCCGACGACGGCGCAGCTCTACCTGGCCGACGGACCCCCGGACGCGGTGGCCGGGCTGGACGTCGTCGCCCGGGCGTCGGGCGAGGGCGAACTCACCTTCGAGCTCGACGGCGCGGCGAGCGGCACCCACCTCGTCGTCTGGCTGACCTCGCTGCCGCCCGTGCCGGACGGCTTCCGGGGTGAGGTCGCCGAGGTCGAGGTCCGCGGGTGAGCCCGGGGGTGAGCCCGGGGGTGGCCGACACGGACGGCCGCGACGACGCCGCCCTGCTCGCCGCCCACGTGGCCGGCGACCCCGACGCCTTCGGGGTGCTGGTCGCCCGGCACCGCGACCGGCTGTGGGCGGTCGCCCTGCGCACGACCGGCCACCTCGAGGACGCCGCCGACGGTCTGCAGGACGGCCTGGTCGCGGCCTACCGTCGGGCAGGCAGCTTCCGCGGCGACGCCGCCGTCACGACCTGGCTGCACCGGGTCGTGGTCAACGCGTGCCTCGACCGGCTGCGCGCCGAGCGGGTGCGCGCCGCCGACCCCCTGCCCGAGGGCCTCGACGAGCGGCCGCCGGCCGCCCACGCCTCGGCCGGGTCACCCCGCACGGCCGGGGCGCCCGGAGCGCCGGTCGACCCGCAGGAGGCCGTCGTCGCGGCCGAGCGACGCGACCGGGTCGTGGCGGCGCTCGCCGCGCTCCCGGTCGAGCAGCGCGCTGCGCTCGTGCTCGTCGACGTCGAGGGGTGGTCGGTGGCCGAGGCGGCCCTGGCCCTCGACTGCGCCCCCGGCACCGTGAAGTCGCGCTGCTCCCGCGGCCGGGCCCGGCTGGCCACGCTCCTCGCCGACCTGCTACCCGAGCGTGCCACGACGGTGCTGCCCGGCGCCCCGCGGAACCCCGCTGCCGCCGCCGACGTCGGACCCCTGGAGCCCCGCGGCCCCCCGACCGGTTCCTGACGCCCGCCGGACGGACCCCCGCCCGTCCCCGCCATCGAGAGGAGGTCACCTGTGGTCGAGCCCGACCGCCCCGAGCCCGCCGACGCCCCTGACGGCACGGGCCGAGACGACGCGCTGCGACGCCTGCTCGCCGACGTGCGCGTCACCGAGCCCGCCCCGCCGCACGTGGTGGCCCGCCTCGACGCCGCCCTCGCCGCGCTCGCTGCCGAGCGGGGTGCGGGGGTGGACCTCGGCCCGACCGTGCAGGTCGCCGGCTCGCAGACCCCCGGCCGGCCGACCCCCCGTGTGCCCTCTCCCGGCGGGACCCCCGCGGACCGCACCCTCGACCACGAGCTCGCCGCCCGCCGTCGTCGTCGCCACGGGCGGCGCCGGGCGGGCCTGGCCGCAGCGGCGGCAGTGGTCGTGGCCGGCCTCGGCGCCACGCTGGTCGACGACCTCGGCCCGCTTCCTGGCGCCGGTGGTGACACCGCCACCTCCGACGCGGCCGGGGAGGCGGAGGGCGGTGAGGCGGGCGGGGCCGCCTCGAGCGAGGCGGAGTCGGCCCCCGGTGCCGCGGAGGCGCCGGCCGAGGACCGCGACCTCGGCAGCACGACGTACGCCGTGGGCGGCGTCCCCGCGCTGACCTCCGCCGGGTTCGACCAGGAGGTGCGCCGGGTCCTGGGCACGGAGCCGCCCTCCGCCCTCGTCGACGAGCAGCGCTCCGGCGCCGACGTCGTGCGCGCACTGCAGGCCTGCGGCCTCGGGCCCGCCGCCGGTGACGACGCGTCGCTGCCCGTCACCTACGACGGCATCCCGGCCCTGCTGCTGGTGCGCGACGACCCGGACCGGCCCGGCGGCGCGGTGCTCGTCGAGGTCGTCGCCTGCGCCGACGGACCCGCGCCGGGCGGCACGCGGACGCTGCGCACGGCGCGGAGCGAGCGCGCGGGCCCGGTCGCGCCCTGAGCGCCCCAGCGCGCGGAACATCGCTGGCCTACGATCGGTTGAGCAGGCAGAGACACCCGTGCCCGTCCGGGCACACCGCCGTCCCGTCGGGGACGGACGCAGCCGAGCGGAAGGAGCACCCGCGCATGACCGCGCCCGAGAGTCCCGAGAGCGCCGTGAGCCCCGAGGACGCCGCGATCCGCGACGTCATCGTGATCGGCTCCGGCCCGTCCGGCTACACCGCCGCCGTGTACGCCGCGCGTGCCAGCCTGTCCCCCCTCGTCTTCGAGGGGTCGGTGACCGCCGGCGGTGCCTTGATGAACACCACCGAGGTCGAGAACTTCCCCGGCTTCCGCGACGGCATCATGGGTCCGGCCCTCATGGACGAGATGCGGGCCCAGGCCGAGCGCTTCGGCGCCGAGCTGGTGCCCGACGACGTCGTCGAGGTCGACCTGACCGGCCCGGTGAAGGTCGTCAAGACCGCGACCGACACCTACCGCTCCCGCGCGGTCGTGCTGGCGACCGGCTCCGCCTACCGCAAGCTCGGGCTGCCCCGCGAGGACGAGCTGTCCGGGCGCGGCGTCTCGTGGTGCGCCACCTGCGACGGCTTCTTCTTCCGCGAGCAGGCGATCGCCGTCGTCGGCGGCGGCGACTCCGCGGTCGAGGAGGCCACCTTCCTCACGCGCTTCGCCTCCAAGGTCTACCTGGTGCACCGCCGCGACGAGCTGCGGGCCTCGAAGATCATGCAGGAGCGCGCTTTCGCCGACCCCAAGCTCGAGATGGTGTGGAACGCCGAGGTCGCCGAGATCCACGGCACCGACCGGGTCGAGTCGGTCACGCTGCGCGACACGGTGACCGGTGAGACCCGCCCGCTGGAGGTGACCGGGCTGTTCATCGCGATCGGCCACGACCCCCGCAACGAGCTGCTCACGGGGCAGGTCGACCTCGACGACGAGGGTTACGTGCTCGTCCAGCAGCACTCGACCGCCACCAACCTCCCCGGGGTGTTCGCGGCCGGTGACCTGGTCGACCACGTCTACCGCCAGGCGATCACGGCGGCCGGCACGGGGTGCGCGGCCGCGCTCGACGCCGAGCGCTACCTCGCCGAGCTCGACCACACCGACGCGCAGGCCGAGCAGGCCCAGCGCGACGTCGCGGCCGAGGGCGTCACCCAGGAGCCGCAGACCGCCGGTCTCTGACCGTCGTCCCGGCCTGCCCCCGGGCGGCCGGGCCGCTCGGAACAACCTCACCGGTCCCGGTGTTGGGACCAGCACCACCCAGTGCACGTGACACCCCCAGGAAGGGAGCCCCCGTGGCGAACATCGCTGCCGTGACCGACGCCGAGTTCGAGGCGCAGGTCCTCAAGTCCGACAAGCCGGTCCTCGTGGACTTCTGGGCCGAGTGGTGCGGCCCGTGCCGCCAGGTCTCCCCCATCCTGGAGGAGATCGCGGCCGCCCACGGTGACAAGATCACGTTCTTGAAGATGAACGTCGACGAGAACCCCGTCACCCCGGCGTCCTACCGCGTCACCGGCATCCCGACGCTCAACGTCTACCAGGGCGGCGAGGTCGTGAAGTCCATCGTGGGCGCGAAGCCGAAGGCGGCGCTGCTCGGCGAGCTCTCCGACTTCACCGGCTGACCCCGACGTCTCGCCGAGGTCGGCGCCCCAGCCGACCCACCCGCACCACCCGGCCCACCCGTGTCGCACGGGTGGGCCGTGGTGCGTGCGGGGGCACGACCGCGCCGCGCAGCCGCTCGACGGCCGCCTCGACCTCGTCGCGCCAGCGCAGCGCCGTGCGGAGGTCCATGCGCATGCGGGGCACCGACGCGTGCGGCCGGTGCGTGCCGAAGCCGACGCTGCTCAAGAAGTCGGCGGGCAGCAGGCAGGCCGTGCTCGTCACCCCGCCGACGCGCCCCGCGGCGCCCGGCCCGCGGGCGAAGGCCTCGACCGCCCGGACGCCGCCACGGGTCACCAGGTCGCGGGCCACGGCCTGCACCAGCACCCGCCCGAGGCCGCCACGGGCGCCGGGTCGGACGTACGCCGTGGTCAGCAGCACCGCGTCCGGGCTGACCGGCGCCGTCGGGAAGGCCTCCGCCCCGGGCACGAAGGCCGGCGGGGCGTAGACGGCCCAGGCGACGACCTCGCCGTCCACCCGCACGACGCGACCGCACGAGCCCCACTCGCGCAGGACCCACGAGAGCCACGCCGCCTTCTCGTCCGCGACCTCCGTGGCGCCGACGCGCGCGCGGCGCACCGGGTCGAGCTCCCAGAAGAGGCAGTCGCCGCACGGGCCCGGGAGCAGCGCCAGGTGGTCGACCGTCAGCCGCTCGACCGTGCGTCCCACCCCGGCAGCGTACGACGCGCCGCTGCGTCGCGCCACGGGTGCGAGACTGTGCCCGCGCACCCGTCGCGCCCCCCCGACGCCCTCCGCAGCCCAGGAGCAACCGTGCTCGACCTGACCTACCCCCCGATCATCGCTGCCGCCAAGACCAGCTTCCGCCTGCTCGGCCAGCGGTTCCAGATGACCGGCACCGAGCACGTGCCGCGCCGCGGGGGGGTCCTGCTGGCGTGCAACCACATCGGCTACGTGGACTTCGTGTACGGCGGCCTGGCGGCCAACCCGTCCGGGCGCAAGGTGCGCTTCATGGCGAAGCGGGAGATCTTCGACCACCGCATCGGCGGACCCGTCATGCGCTCGTTGCACCACATCGAGGTCGACCGCGGCGAGGGCCTCGCGTCCTTCCGCACGGCGGTCGACTACCTGCGGCGTGGTGAGGCGGTGGGGATCTTCCCCGAGGCCACCATCTCGCGCTCCTTCGAGCTGAAGGAGTTCAAGACCGGGGCGGTGCGCATCGCGGCCGAGGCCGGCGTGCCGCTCGTGCCCGTGGTGATGTGGGGGACCCAACGCATGCTCACCAAGGGCCACCCCAAGGACTTCTCCCGCGGCAAGACCATCGCGCTCACGGTCGGTGAGCCGCTGCACCCCACCGGGGCCGACCCGGTCGCCGAGACCGCGGAGCTGCGGAGCGCGATGGCGCGGATGCTGGACGAGACCATCGCTGCCTACCCGGCCGACGAGCAGCCGCCGGGGTCGTGGTGGCTGCCCGCCCGCCTCGGTGGCAGTGCGCCGACGCCTGAGGAGGCGCACGAGCTCGACCTCGCCGAGAAGCGCGAGCGTGCGGCGCGGCGGGCGGCCAAGCGGGCGGCAGGTCAGCAGCCGACCACCGACCTCAGCGCAGGCGAGTAGCGCGAGCGACGCCCGGCGTGTCGCCGGCCCAGCGCGTCGCCCCCGTTCGTTCCACGTGGAACGCGAAAAAAGTCGGTTCGTCTGTTTGTCGACATGTAGATCTGCCGATTTGCGCCGGGTTCCGGTCCGGTCAGATCGGTCGGTCCGAGCGGTTGCGCGGGTCCATCACCTCGACGATGCGCCGCAGGTCGTCCAGTGAGGCGAACTCCACGGTGATCTTGCCCTTGGACTTGCCGAGGTCGACCTTCACCCGGGTCTCGAACCGGTCGGCCAGGCGGTCGGCCAGCTCGGACAGGCCGGGGGCCGTGGGCCTGTTCCGTGCGGAGCGAGGGGCGCCCCGTCCGTGGTCGCCGACGGCCACGATCTCCTCGAGACCGCGCACGCTGATGCCCTCTGCCACGACGCGTTGCGCGAGGCGGTCCTGCAGGTCCGCGTCGTCGACCGCGAGCAGGGCGCGGGCGTGGCCCGCGGAGAGCACCCCGGCCGCGACTCGTCGCTGCACTGCCGGGCTGAGCTTGAGCAACCGCAGGGTGTTGGAGATCTGGGGGCGTGAACGGCCGATGCGCTGGGCGAGCTCCTCGTGGGTGCAGCCGAAGTCCTCCAGGAGCTGGCTGTAGGCGGCCGCCTCCTCCAGCGGGTTGAGCTGGCTGCGGTGGAGGTTCTCGAGGAGGGCGTCGCGCAGCATGGCGTCGTCACCGGTCTCGCGCACGATCGCCGGGATCGTGTCCTGGCCGGCCTCCTGCGAGGCGCGCCACCGCCGCTCGCCCATGATGAGCTCGTAGGCGTCCTCACCGGTGCGTCGCACCACGACGGGCTGGAGCAGGCCCACCTCGCGGATGGAGTGCACCAGCTCGGCGAGCGCCTCCTCGTCGAACACCTGGCGCGGCTGCCAGGGATTCGGCACGACCTGCGTGATCGGCAGCTCCGCGAAGTAGGCCCCTGCCACGGCGCCCGCAGGTGGGCCGGGCGGGGTCTCACCGGGGGAGGTGGCTGCCGGGTCGGGGCCGGCCGCCCCAGCCTCGCCACCAGACCCGGCACTCGAGGACGCCAACGCGTCGCGCGACGACGCGGGGACGATCCCGGCACTGCGTGCCTCGTCACCTCCCGCCTCGTGACCTCCCGCCTCGTGACCTCGCGCCTCGTCGCCCCCTGCGCCGCTGGGGCCCTCGGCCGGGCCGGCCGGAGCCGTGGGGATGAGCGAGCCGAGCCCGCGGCCGAGGCCGCGCCGCGCCGGACGGGGCTGGTTCACCGAGGGGCTCCTTGGCTGGCGATCTCGCGGGCGGCCTCGAGGTAGCTGAGCGCACCGGGTGAGCCGGGGTCGTAGGTCATCACGGTCTGACCGTAGGAGGGCGCCTCCGAGACCCGCACGCTGCGCGGGATCATGGTGCGCAGCACCTGCTCACCGAAGTGCTCCCGCACCTCCTCCGCCACACCGGCCGCGAGGCGGGTGCGGCCGTCGTACATGGTCACGAGGATGGTCGAGACCTGCAGCTGCTGGTTCAGGTGGGCCTTCACCATCTCCACCGTCTCCAGGAGCTGACCGAGGCCTTCGAGGGCGTAGTACTCCGCCTGGATCGGGATCAGCATCTCGTCACCGGCGACGAGGGCGTTGAGCGTGAGCAGGCCCAGGCTGGGCGGGCAGTCGACCAGCACGTAGTCGAGTCGGTCGTCTCCCACCTCAGCAGCATGGCCGACGCGCGGGTGGGCGTGGATCGCCTTGCGCAGACGGCCCTCGCGCGCCACCACGCTCACCAGCTCGATCTCGGCACCGGCGAGGTCGATCGTCGCCGGCACCACCCACAGCCGCTCCTGGTCGGGGCACGGCTGCTCGACCTCCTCGATGGCCGCGCCGTCGACCAGGAGGTCGTAGGTCGAGGCCACGCCACGTCGGTGCTCGATGTTCAAGGCCGTGGACGCGTTGCCCTGGGGGTCGAGGTCGACGACGAGCACCTGGAGCCCGAGCTGCGCCAGGGCGGCGGCGACGTTGACCGTCGACGTCGTCTTGCCTACCCCGCCCTTCTGGTTCGCGACCACCATGACGCGGGTGCTCTCAGGCCGCGGCACCGGGGCGCCGAAGCGTGCGCCGTGCCGGGCCAGCACGGAGTGCTCGGCCGCCCGCGCCAGCGGCGTCGACTCGTCGTGCAGTCCCGCCGGCACGTCGGCGAGGTCCGCTGCGGTACGCACCGTGAAGGTGCCCGCGGACCGCGCGGCCGTCGCCGAGGCCTGGTCCGGTGTTTCACGTGGAACCACGGTTTACCCCATCTGGTCGAGCTTGTGGACAACGACCGGTCGAACCTGCAAAATCCCCTGCGGCACGCGCAATCCGGCGGTGGACAAAACTGTGGAGAACTACCGGTGCTGACGTCGTGACGGCCCGCCGCGACCACGCCCACCGCGCGTGCTGCGGCGTCGCACAGGCCCAGCAGCCTGCTGCGGCGCACGCGGCGACGGGTGCGGACGGAGCGGCCAACCTACTCGCTCCGGCTCTGCCCAGGAAACCGTCAGGACCGTGGTCGGCGGGTCCACCACACCACCGCCCACGTGCAGGACCGCCGGCGCGGCAGCGGACCAGGACGCGAGCTCCGGCGCGGCCTCGACGACCTCGTCGTGCACGCGCGCCCCCTTCATCACGACGAGCCGGCCGGTGGGCGCCACCAGCGGCATGGACCACCCGAGGAGGCGCGGCAACGGTG
This sequence comes from Nocardioides perillae, assembly GCF_013409425.1. Classification (NCBI taxonomy): domain Bacteria; kingdom Bacillati; phylum Actinomycetota; class Actinomycetes; order Propionibacteriales; family Nocardioidaceae; genus Nocardioides; species Nocardioides perillae. Next base: position 501,717 of record NZ_JACCAC010000001.1, read on the forward strand.
CCACCGCCCGCGACGTGACCACGTCGAACACCTCGTGACCGTGCAGGTCCTCGGCCCGCCCCCGGACGACGCGCACGTTGTCGAGCCCGAGCGACTCGACCACCGCGCCGAGGAAGGTGGTGCGCCGCAGGAGCGGCTCGACCAGCGTCACCGCCAGGGCGGGGTGTCGCAGTGCCAGCACCAGGCCCGGGAGACCTGCGCCCGAGCCGAGGTCGACCAGCGTCCGGTCCGTCGGCCTGAGCGCGTCTCCGACCACGGCGCAGCCGAGGAGGTGGCGCTCCCACAGCCGGGGCACCTCACGCGGTCCGATCAGCCCCCGCACCACGGCATCGTCGGCGAGCAGCGCGGCGTACTCCTCGACGAGCGGCAGACGGTCAGCCGGGAACACCTGCGCGGCCGTATCCGGCACCGCGGATGTTCCACGTGGAACATCGGGCACGATCAGCCCGGGAGCACCACGACGAAGCGACGCGGCTCGACGCCCTCGGACTCCGAGGCCAGGCCCGCCGCGGCCACCGCGTCGTGCACGACCTTGCGTTCGAAGGGGCTCATCGCCGCGAGCGAGACCTTCTCGCCGGTCTCGCGCGCCTGGGCCACCGCCTCGGCGGCCACCCGCTCCAGCTCCACCTTGCGCTGCGCACGGAAGCCGGAGATGTCCAGCATCAGGCGCGAGCGCTCGCCGGTCTCGCGGTAGACGGCGAGGCGCGTCAGCTCCTGCAGCGCCTCGAGGACCTCGCCGTCCCGACCCACGAGCTGGGTGAGGTCGGCACCGACCACCGACACGACGGCTCGGTCACCCTCGACGTCGATGTCGAGGTCGCCGTCCAGGTCCGCGATGTCGAGCAGCTCCTCGAGGTAGTCGGCGGCGATGTCGCCCTCAGCCTCGAGCCGCTCGACACGGGAGGGCCGCTCCGACCCGGCCGTGCCGTCGGCATCGCCACCGGGAGCGGCACCTGCCGACTCGGCAGCGCCCTCCTGCGGCGTCTCGGGCGCGGTGTCGGTGTCGTCCGCTCGCGCGGCGGACTCGTGCGGGGCGTCGGTCACGGGGGGTGCTCCTCGGTCGTGCGTACAGGTCGTGGGGGGCCGGGTCCACGCGCGCCGCGGCGGCGAGCCAGGGACGGCCCGGTGAGCGCTGGTCAGCGCTTCTTCTTGGACGCCTTCGTCGCCGGCTTGGCGCCGGCCTTGGTCGAGCCACCGGTGGTCGCCCCGCCGGGGCCCGCGCCGCGCTGGGCGGGACGACCGCCGGCAGTGCGCTGGCTGCGGGTCTGCCGCTTCGGCTGCTGCCGGGCGGCCGCACGACGAGCCGCGGCCTCGGCCTCGGCGGCCGCGGCGGCCTCCTGCGCCTGCTCCTCGGGGGTGGGGCCCAACCCCTTGCGGGCGGCGCGGGCCTTGTCGCGCTCGGCCTTCGCCGTCGCCGCGGGCGTGCCCGGGGCCGGGTTGCGGCGGATGACGTAGAACTGCTGGCCCATCGTCCACAGGTTGGAGGTGGTCCAGTAGATGAGCACGCCGATGGGGAAGGCGACGCCGCCCACCGCGAAGACCAGCGGGAGCACGTAGAGCAGCAGCTTCTGCTGCTGGGCGTAGGGGCCCGAGAGTGCGTCGGCCGGCATGTTCTTGCTCATCAGCTGGCGCTGGGTGAGGAAGGTGGTGACGGTCATCGCCACGACGAGCGCGGCCGCCATCAGCATCACGCCGACGTCGCCACCAGCGCTGATGAACGTCTCGGAGATGTCCACGCCGAAGAGCCGCGCTGCCTGGAACTGCTGCGCCTGCTCGTCGGTGAGGACACCGCGACCCTCGCCGTTCTTCGCTGCCTGGTCGATCAGGCGGAACAGGCCGAAGAAGATCGGCATCTGCAGCAGGATCGGCAGGCAGGAGGCGAAGGGGTTGGTGCCGGTCTCGCGGTAGAGCTTCATCGTCTCCTGCGCGAGACGCTCCCGGTCGTGGCCGTACTTCTTCTGCAGCTCCTTCACCTTGGGCTGGATCAGCTGCATGTTGCGGCTCGACTTGATCTGCTTGACGAACAGCGGGATCAGGAGCATCCGGATGACCAGCGTCAGGCCGACGATCGACAGCGCCCACGCGGCACCGCTGTCGGCCGGCAGGCCGAGGGCGGTGAACAGCTCGTGCCAGCCGACCATGATCGCCGAGATCACGTAGTAGAGCGGCGTCATGATGAAGCTGCCGATGGCGGAGAAGAAGCCCACGGGGAGTCCTCTTTCAGGTCCTAGGGCCGACCCGCGCGGGGCGGGTCGGGACGGGGTCGTAGCCGCCGGCCGCCCACGGGTGGCAGCGGGCGAGCCTGCGGGCCGAGAGCCACGTGCCGCGGAGGCTGCCGTGCTCCTGCACGGCCTCCAGGGCGTAGGCCGAGCAGGAGGGGTGGTAGCGGCACACCTGGCCGTAGAGCGGGCTGATCAGCAGCCGGTAGCCGCGCAGCAGCGCGACGAGCAGGTGCTTCACTCAGTGCTCCTCGGGGCCGCGGTCGACCGGCGACAACCGGTCGAGACAACGGTCGAGCGCCGCGCCGAGTTCCGCGTACGCCGCGTCGGCCGCGGCTGGCTGGGCCCGCACCACGAGCACGCAACGGCCCGGGAGCGACGCGAGTCTCTCCCGGGCCAGGTGGCGCAGGCGGCGCTTGACGCGGTTGCGGACCACGGCGTCGCCGACCGCGCGGCTGACGACGAAGCCCACGCGCGGGCCGCTCGACACCGTGTCCTGCTCGTCGACCTCCAGGAGGTGGACGACCAGGAGCCGCGAGCCGGAGCGGCGGCCCCGCCGCACGGCGCGCCGGAACCCCTCACCCGAGGTGAGCCGGTGCTCGGCCGCCAGCACGTCAGGTCCGCGCGCGCTGCGCGGCTCAGACGGCCAGGCTCTTGCGGCCCTTGCGGCGGCGCGAGGACAGGATGGCGCGACCCGCACGGGTGCGCATGCGCAGGCGGAAGCCGTGCACCTTGTGGCGGCGACGGTTGTTCGGCTGGTACGTACGCTTGCTCACTGCTTGATCTCCCGGTGTGTGGACGTGCGGCACCCGTCGACGTGCTGGGCGACCGATCCACGGTACGCGGTCGTCTCCGACAGGGTCAAACCTGCGCGCACCGGCCTCCCGGCGGCCCGACGGGGCCTGTGGACAACATCTTGCCCGCCGTCTCCACACGTTGTTACCTTCGCGCCTCCGGGTCTCCCCTCCACCGACCCGGTCGGCACCGCCGAGCGCCCGGTCCGCACGACGGCCGCGACGCCCCAGCACTGCCCCTGACCTGCGACGACGCAGGCGGCAGCAGCCGGCCGGTGGTGTGCCGGTGCCCTACCCAGACCCCCGGGTCACCGTGGTTCACAACCTGTGGAGAAACTTGTGGACCGAGCAGCAGGGCCGCTCACCGGCGGCACCACCGAGGAGGCGCAGCAACGCATGCACGACGGCGACCCCACCCGGCACGAGCCCCCCTCGGACGGCAGCGGCGCGGACGGGTCGGCGCCACTCGACCTCGCGGGTGCGTGGCACGCCGTCGTGGCCGACCTGCAGCCCCACCAGCGGGCGTGGCTCAGCGCGAGCAGGCCGGTCACGCTGCACGAGAGCACCGCCATCGTCGCGGTGCCGAACGACTTCACCCGCGGCCAGCTCGAGGGCCGGCTGCGACCGCAGCTCGAGGACGCCCTGAGCGAGGCCTTCGGCCGCGAGATCCGCATCGCCGTCACCGTCGACCCGGACCTCGAGCCCGACGAGGCCGGTCAAGGTGCCCCCGCGCCGCGCCAGTCGACGGCCCCTCCCGGGTCCGTGGGCGCCGGCGCCGGTCCGTCCGCACCCGCCGACCTGACCGCCGTGCCCACCTACCCGGACACCGCCGCACCGGTCGCCCCGATCGCTCCCAACCCCCGGTTCCACATCGACTTGTCGACAAACCGACAGGTCGACTCGGCTGGCGGTTGGGCAGCCCCGACGGCCTCGCCCACCCCGCCGCGCGCCGTACCCCCGCCCGCGCCGGCACCGGGCGCCGACCCGGCGCAGGGCACGGCCGGTGCGCTCGAGACGCGGCTCAACCCGAAGTACACCTTCGAGACCTTCGTCATCGGCTCGTCCAACCGCTTCCCGCACGCCGCGGCCGTCGCGGTCGCCGAGGCACCGGGCAAGGCCTACAACCCGCTGCTCGTCTACGGCGACTCCGGCCTCGGCAAGACCCACCTGCTGCACGCCATCGGCCACTACGTCCGCTCGCTCTACGCCGGCGCCAAGGTGCGCTACGTGTCGAGCGAGGAGTTCACCAACGAGTTCATCAACGCGATCCGCGACGACCGGCAGGACCGGTTCAAGCGCCGCTACCGCGACGTCGACGTGCTCCTCATCGACGACATCCAGTTCCTGGAGGGCAAGACCCAGACCCAGGAGGAGTTCTTCCACACCTTCAACACGCTCCACAACGCCAACAAGCAGATCGTGCTGACCTCCGACCGCGCCCCCAAGCGGCTCGAGGCGCTCGAGGACCGGCTGCGCAACCGCTTCGAGTGGGGCCTCATCACCGACGTCCAGCCGCCCGACCTCGAGACCCGCATCGCGATCCTGCGCAAGAAGGCCGCGATGGACCGCCTCACCGCGCCGCCCGACGTGCTCGAGTTCATCGCCAGCAAGATCCAGACCAACATCCGCGAGCTCGAGGGCGCGCTGATCCGGGTCACGGCCTTCGCCAACCTCAACCGGCAGGAGGTCGACCGCACCCTCGCCGAGATCGTGCTGAAGGACCTCATCCCCGAGGGCGGCGAGCCCGAGATCACCGCGGCCGCGATCATCGCGCAGACCGCGGCCTACTTCGGCGTCTCGATCGAGGACCTCACGGGCCCGAGCCGCGGTCGTCACCTGGTGCAGGGTCGCCAGATCGCGATGTACCTCTGCCGCGAGCTCACCGACCTCTCGCTGCCCAAGATCGGCGCGCAGTTCGGCAACCGCGACCACACGACCGTCATGTACGCCGACCGCAAGATCAACCAGCTGCTCGCCGAGCGGCGCTCGGTCTTCAACCAGGTCAGCGAGCTCACCAACCGCATCAAGCTCCAGGCCCGCGGCTGACCGCACCGCACGTCCCCGGCGGCCCCGCCGCCTGTGGACGAGGGGTACGACGAGCGGTCCCGGCCGCGGGACGGCGTGTGGAGGAGCAGCGACCCGGCAGGGACGTGTGGTTCGCCGCCCACAGGTGCGGGCAGCGCAGCCGCTCGTCGTGCACACCCCCTGTGGACGTGCGACACGCGGGCTGACCTGCGCGGACCGCGCTCGTCCACAGACTGCACAGAACCTCCTACGACGCACACCCTGGACACGGATCGATCCCCGGGAAACGTCCTGCTCGGCCCCGACCTGTGGACCACCTCCCCCCGGCCCTGACCGCTGCCTCCCGCGGACCGCCCCGCGCATGGCAGGATCAGCCCCCCGGCGCCGGGATCCCGCGCCGCAGGACGCCCGCCGAGGACCCCGGAGGACCCCGCTGTGAAGTTCCGCGTCGAACGTGACGTGCTCGCCGACGCCGTCGCCTGGGCGGCCCGCAGCCTCCCGGTCCGTCCCAGCGTCCCCGTGCTCGCAGGCCTGCTCGTCGAGGCGAGCGACGAGGGCCTCGTGCTCTCGACCTTCGACTACGAGACCTCGGCGCGCGCCACGCTGGCCGCCGAGGTGTCCGACGAGGGCAAGGCCCTCGTGAGCGGCCGGCTGCTCGCCGACATCTGCCGCAGCCTGCCGGCGAAACCGGTCGAGATGGTGCTCGACGGCACCCGCGTCTCGCTGACCTGCGGCTCGGCGCGCTTCAGCCTGCAGACGATGCCGGTCGAGGACTACCCCTCGCTGCCGCAGATGCCGACCGCGACCGGCACAGTGCGCAGCGACGTCTTCGCCCACGCGGTCGCCCAGGCCGTCACCGCCGCGGGCCGCGACGACATGCTGCCCGTGCTCACCGGCGTGCGGCTCGAGATCGACGGCTCGACGATCTCGCTGCTCGCCACCGACCGCTTCCGGCTCTCCCACCGCGAGCTCGCGTGGGAGCCCCGCACCCCCGACGAGTCGATGGCCGCGCTGGTGCCGGCCAAGGTGCTCGCCGACACCGCCAAGTCGCTGACCTCGGGTGCCGAGGTCACCATCGCGCTCGCCGCCGGCGGCAGCGGCGAGGGCATCATCGGCTTCGAGGGCGCCGCTGCCGGCGGTGTGCGGCGCACCACGACGCGACTGCTCGACGGCGAGTTCCCCAAGGTCCGCAGCCTCTTCCCGACCGAGCACCTCACGGTCGCCCGCGTCGACAAGGCCTCGCTGGTCGAGTCGGTCAAGCGCGTCTCCCTCGTCGCCGAGCGCAACACCGCCGTGCAGCTCGCCTTCGCCGACGGCGTGCTCACGCTCGACGCCGGCTCGGGCGACGAGGCCCAGGCCTCGGAGTCCATCGAGGCCACGGTGAGCGGCGAGGACCTGACGACCGGCTTCAACCCGCAGTTCCTGCTCGACGGCCTCACCGCCATCGACGAGACCACGGTCGAGCTGGCCTTCACCCAGGCCTCCAAGCCCGTGGTGATGTCGGGCTCCGTCGACGACGGTGCCGCCGACCCCGGCTTCCGCTACCTGCTCATGCCGCGCCGCCTGCTGTCCTGACGCACCGGGGCGCCTGGCCCGGGCCGGCGCCCCGACCCGCGGGCGACCCGGCGACCGCGGGTCGGGTCTACGGTGGACGACGGGCGGACCCCGCCCCACCGACGTACGCACTGGAGGGACAGCAGATGCACCTCGGCCTCATCGGGCTCGGCAAGATGGGCGGCAACATGCGCGAGCGGCTGCGCCGCGCAGGGCACACCGTCACCGGCTACGACCGCAACCCCGAGCTCGCCGACGTCGGCTCGCTCGAGGAGCTGGTCGCCGCGCTGCCCTCCCCGCGCGTGGTCTGGGTGATGGTCCCGGCGGGCGGCCCGACCCAGGAGACGATCGACGCGCTCAAGCCGCTGCTCGCCGAGGGCGACGTCGTGGTCGACGGCGGCAACTCGCGCTGGACCGACGACGAGGAGCACGCCCGCGACCTGGCCGAGGCGGGCATCGGCTTCGTCGACTGCGGTGTCTCCGGCGGCGTGTGGGGCCTGGAGAACGGCTACGCGCTGATGTACGGCGGCTCCGCCGAGGACGTCGCCAAGGTGCAGCCGGCCTTCGACGCGCTGAAGCCGGAGGGCGAGCTCGGCGCCGTGCACGCCGGCCGCGTCGGCGCGGGCCACTTCTCCAAGATGGTCCACAACGGCATCGAGTACGCGATCATGCAGTCCTACGCCGAGGGCTGGGAGCTGCTCGACAAGGCCGGGCTGGTCGACAACGTGACCGAGGTGTTCCGCTCCTGGCGCGAGGGCACGGTCATCCGCTCCTGGCTCCTCGACCTGCTGGTCGCCGCCCTCGACGACGACCCGGGCCTGGCCTCGGTCGCGGGCTACGCCGAGGACTCCGGTGAGGGCCGGTGGACGGTCGAGGCCGGCATCCAGCACGCCGTGGCGACCCCGGCCATCACGGCCGCGCTCTACGCCCGCTTCGTCTCGCGGCAGGACGACTCGCCGGCCATGAAGGCGGTCGCCGCCATGCGCAACCAGTTCGGCGGCCACGCGATGCGCACGTCGGCTCCCGAGGGCGGTGACGTCGCGGACGGTGGCACCCCGGACCAGGCGGAGGCAGCCCGGCAGGCCGGGTCCGGCTCGGCGTCCGAGCCCGCGGAGAGCTAGCACCGCCCGTGCACGTCGCCCACCTCTCGCTGCACGACTTCCGCTCCTACGCCGCGCTCGAGCTGGCGCTGGAGCCGGGCGTGACGGCGTTCGTGGGACGCAACGGGCAGGGCAAGACCAACCTGGTCGAGGCCGTCGACTACCTCTCCCGGCTCGGCTCGCACCGGGTCGCGGGCGACGCGCCCCTGGTGCGGGCCGGGGCCGAGCAGGCGGTGGTGCGCGCGGTGGTGGTGCGCGACGGCCGACCGGCGACCCTCGAGGTCGAGGTCAACCCCGGACGCTCCAACCGGGCCCGCATCAACCGCTCACCGCTGCCCCGGGCGCGCGAGATCGTCGGGCTGGTGCGCACGGTCGTCTTCGCCCCCGACGACCTGGTGCTGGTCAAGGGCGACCCGTCGGACCGGCGCCGCTTCCTCGACGACCTGCTGGTGCTGCGCACCCCGCGCCTGGCCGGGGTGCGCGCCGACCACGACCGCGTGCTGAAGCAGCGCAACTCGCTGCTCAAGACCGCCGGTGCCGCCCGCCGCGGCAGCAGCGCGCAGGAGGGGGCGCTCGCCACCCTCGACGTGTGGGACGACCACCTCGCCCGGGTCGGCGGTGAGCTGCTGGCCGCCCGCCTCGACCTCGTCGACGCACTGCGGCCCTTCGTCGGCACCGCCTACGAGGCGGTCGCGCGCGGTGCCTCCCGCGCCGACGCCGCGCTGGACTACAAGCCGTCGTTCGACCTGCCCGACGGCGGCGTGCACGTCGCGGAGGGTCGTCGCTCCCCGGAGCTGTTCCGCGACGCCCTGCTCGGCGCGCTCGGCGAGCGGCGCCGCGACGAGCTGGACCGCGGCGTCTCGCTCGTGGGCCCGCACCGCGACGACCTCGTGCTCTCGCTCGGCAACGGGGAGCTGCGGCTGCCGGTGAAGGGCTACGCCTCGCACGGGGAGTCGTGGTCCTTCGCGCTCGCGCTGCGGCTCGCCTCCTACGACCTGCTGCGCAGCGAGGGCGACGACCCGATCCTGGTGCTCGACGACGTCTTCGCCGAGCTCGACACCGGCCGCCGCGACCGGCTCGCGGAGCTCGTCGCGGGTGCCGAGCAGGTCCTGGTCACCGCCGCCGTGCCCGAGGACGTGCCGGCCGCGCTCGCCGGTGCCCGCTTCCGCGTCGCCGACGGCGCGGTCACGCCGGTGGTCGACACCGTGGCGGACGCCTCGTGAGCAGGTCGCAGCGCGAGGGCGCCGGCCAGGAGCCCGCCGGGGAGCCCGCCGGGGAGCTCGCCTCGGACGCCGAGCGGCCGGGGGGCCCCGACCAGACCGGGCACGACCAGACCGGGCACGACCAGACCGGGCACGACCAGACCGGGCACGACCAGACCGGGCTCGAGCTGGCCCGCGCGCTGACCCGCGCCACCGCCCGCGCCCGGCCCGCGACCGGTCCGGGCAACCCGGGCGGTCGGGGTCGCGGCGGCGCGGGTGGCCAGGGCGGTGCGGGCGCGGGTGGTCGCGGGGCCCGACGGCCCCCCGACCTCGACGACGACGGCAAGCCCGACCCGGTGGCCCGGCGACGCGGCGGGTTGTCGGGCGCGCACCCCGACGAGCGTGACCCGCAGACGCTCGACACCACGCTGGGCCGCCTGGTCGCCGACCACGGCTGGGCGCTCGACCTGCGCGTGCACGGCGTCGTGGGGCGGTGGCGCGAGCTGGTCGGCGAGGAGGTCGCCGACCACTGCACACCGGAGTCCTTCGCCGACGGCCGGCTGTCGGTGCGCACCGACTCGACCGCGTGGGCCACGCAGCTGCGGCTGCTCGCCCCCACGATCGTGCGGCGCCTCAACGAGGAGCTCGGCCACGGCACGGTGACCTTCCTGGAGGTGCTGGGCCCGCACCTGCCGAGCTGGAGCCGCGGCCCGCGCCGGGTGCGCGACGGACGCGGTCCGCGCGACACCTACGGCTGAGCCCGGGGACCGCTCCTGTGCCCGCCCCGCGTGCGCGTCAGCGTACGGGGGCCCGGCGGACCCCCTGCGCGGCGCCGCAGGAGGCCCTCACAGGGCGCTGCGGGGCGTTCTGCGCCTCGTGTCGTCCCCAGCCCGGGGGCGCGTCGCGTGTCAGCGGCCCGCTGGCGGGGTAGCATGGCCTCGGGCCGCCACGCTCCTCGACCGGCGGCCCCTGGCATGTTCCGGGTCGAGAAGTGAAGAGGTTCGCGTGACCGAGCAGACAGCGTCCGAGGGCTCCGCCGCCACCCCCGAGCCGACCGGTCCCGAGCCGACCGGTGCCGCAAGCGCACCGGCGCCCGAGGTGGTGGCCGAGGCCCTCTCCTCGCGGTCGGCGACCGGCGACGCGGCCTACGACGCCTCCGCGATCCAGGTGCTCGAAGGCCTGGAGGCGGTGCGCAAGCGCCCGGGCATGTACATCGGCTCCACCGGCGAGCGCGGCCTGCACCACCTGATCTGGGAGATCGTCGACAACGCCGTCGACGAGGCGCTCGCCGGCCACTGCGACCGCATCGTGGTGACGGTGCTCGCCGACGGCGGCATCCGCGTCGAGGACAACGGCCGCGGCATCCCGACCGACACCGCGCCGGGGCAGGAGCTGCCGGCGCTGACGCTGGCGCTGACCGTGCTCCACGCCGGCGGCAAGTTCGGCGGCGGCGGCTACAAGGTCTCCGGCGGTCTGCACGGCGTGGGCGTGTCGGTGGTCAACGCGCTGTCGAGCCACGTCGTCGCCGAGGTGAAGAACCGCGGTCACCTGTGGCGCCAGACCTTCACGGTCGGCGTGCCCGACGGCGGGCTGGAGCAGGTGCGGCCCCTCGAGCCCGGCGAGCGCACCGGCACGACGGTGACCTTCTGGGCCAGCCCCGACATCTTCGAGACCACGCACTACAACTTCGAGACCATCACCTCGCGCATCCGCGAGATGGCCTTCCTCAACAAGGGTCTCGAGATCGTCGTGCGCGACGAGCGCCCGGCGGCCGACGAGGTCGCCGACGCGGTCGAGGACGACACCGTCCCCGACGACGTCGACCAGGCCGGCGCCGACGCGCTCAAGCGCGCCGAGGGCGGCGGTGTCGAGCAGGTCTTCCGCTACGACCGCGGCCTCGTCGACTACGTCGACCACCTCAACCGCCGCAAGGACAAGGCCAACCCCACCGTCATCGCCTTCGAGGCCGAGACGCCGGCGTCGGTGGAGAACCACCAGAGCCTCGAGGTGGCGATGCAGTGGACCACCGCCTACACCGAGTCGGTCCACACCTTCGCCAACACCATCAACACCCACGAGGGCGGCACCCACGAGGAGGGCTTCCGCGCGGCGCTCACCTCCCTGGTCAACCACTGGGGCGAGGAGTGGGGCCTGGTCAAGAAGCCCGAGGACCGCGTGAAGGGCGACGACATCCGCGAGGGCCTCACCGCGATCATCTCGGTCAAGCTCGGCGAGCCGCAGTTCGAGGGCCAGACCAAGACCAAGCTCGGCAACACCGAGACCAAGGGCTTCGTGCAGCGGGTGGTCAACGAGCAGCTCGGCGACTGGTTCGAGAAGAACCCCGCCGAGGGCCGCGAGATCGTGCGCAAGGCGCAGGCGGCCGCGTCCGCCCGCATCGCGGCACGCAAGGCGCGCGACCTCGCCCGCGGCCGCAAGGGCCTGCTCGGCGGCGGCGGCCTGCCGGGCAAGCTGTCGGACTGCCAGTCCACCAACCCCGCCGAGTGCGAGGTCTTCATCGTCGAGGGCGACTCGGCGGGCGGCTCGGCGCGCCAGGGCCGCGACCCGCGGGTGCAGGCGATCCTCCCGATCCGCGGCAAGATCCTCAACGTCGAGAAGGCGCGCATCGACAAGGTGCTCGGCAACGCCGAGGTGCAGTCGATCATCTCCGCCCTCGGCACCGGCATCACGGAGGAGTTCACCCTCGACAAGCTGCGCTACCACAAGGTCGTGCTGATGGCCGACGCCGACGTCGACGGCCACCACATCAACACCCTGCTGCTGACGCTGCTCTTCCGCTTCATGCGCCCGCTCATCGAGCACGGCCACGTCTACATGGCCCAGCCGCCGCTCTACCGCCTGCGGTGGAACAAGCCCCACGAGCACGAGTTCGTCTACTCCGACGCCGAGCGCGACGCGCTGGTGCGCGCGGGGCTCGAGGCCGGCAAGAAGCTGCCGAAGGAGAACCCCGTCCAGCGCTACAAGGGCCTCGGCGAGATGAACGCCAAGGAGCTGTGGGAGACCACGATGGACCCCGACAACCGGCTCATGCTGCAGGTGACGCTCGACGACGCCGCCCAGGCCGACGAGATCTTCTCGATCCTCATGGGCGAGGACGTCGAGCAGCGCCGCTCCTTCATCCAGCGCAACGCCAAGGACGTCCGATTCCTCGATATCTAGGTCTCTAGTCCAGACCCTAGACAGACCTAGCGCACGGCATCGAGAGCGAGAGAGAAGCACGTGACCGAGACCCCCACCAGCGGCGGCACCCCTCCCGGGCCCGGCGGCCGCATCGAGCCCGTCGAGCTGCAGACCTCCATGCAGCGCGCCTACATCGACTACGCGATGGCGGTCATCGTCGGGCGGGCCCTGCCCGACGTGCGCGACGGCCTCAAGCCGGTGCACCGCCGCGTCCTCTACGCGATGTACGACGGGGGCTACCGGCCCGACCGCGGCTTCAGCAAGTGCTCGCGCGTCGTGGGCGACGTCATGGGCCAGTACCACCCCCACGGCGACACCGCGATCTACGACACCCTGGTGCGCCTCGCGCAGCCCTGGGTGATGCGGGCGCCGATGATCCAGGGCCAGGGCAACTTCGGCTCGCCGGGCAACGACGCGGCCGCGGCCATGCGCTACACCGAGTGCCGGATGGCGCCGCTGGCCATGGAGATGGTCCGCGACATCGACAAGGACACCGTCGACTTCCAGCCCAACTACGACGGCCGCTCTGCCGAGCCGGTCGTGCTGCCCTCGCGCATCCCCAACCTGCTGGTCAACGGTTCTGCCGGCATCGCGGTCGGCATGGCCACCAGCATCCCGCCGCACAACCTGCGCGAGGTCGCCGAGGGCGCGCGCTGGGCGCTCGAGCACCCCGACGCGACCCGCGAGGAGCTGCAGGACGCCCTCATCGAGCGGGTGAAGGGCCCCGACTTCCCCAACGGCGCGCTGATCGTGGGGCGCCAGGGCATCGAGCAGGCCTACCGCACCGGTCGCGGCTCGATCACCCAGCGCGCGGTGATCGACGTCGACGAGGACTCCCGCGGTCGCACCTGCCTGGTGATCACCGAGCTGCCCTACATGGTCAACCCCGACAACCTCGCGCTGAAGATCGCCGAGCTCGCCGACTCGGGCAAGGTCCAGGGCATCGCCGACGTGCGCGACGACACCTCCGACCGCACCGGTCAGCGCCTCGTCGTCGTGCTCAAGCGCGACGCCGTGGCCCGCGTCGTGCTCAACAACCTGCTCAAGCACACCGAGCTGCAGACCAACTTCAGCGCCAACATGCTGGCCCTGGTCGACGGCGTGCCGCGCACGCTGAGCATCGACCAGTTCATCAGCAACTGGATCACCCACCAGGTCGACGTGGTGCGCCGGCGCACCGAGTACCTCCTGCGCGAGGCCGAGGAGCGGGCCCACATCCTGCGCGGCCTGGCCAAGGCGCTCGACCTGCTCGACGAGGTCATCGCGCTGATCCGCCGCTCCCCCGAGGTCGACGACGCCCGCGACGGCCTGATCGAGCTGCTCGACATCGACGAGGTCCAGGCGATGGCGATCCTCAACCTCCAGCTGCGGCGCCTCGCCGCGCTGGAGCGGCAGAAGATCGTCGACGAGCTGGTCGAGATCGAGCGCACCATCGCCGACCTGCAGGACATCCTGGCCAACGTCTCGCGCCAGCGGCAGATCGTCTCCGACGAGCTCGGCGAGGTCGTCGAGAAGTACGGCGACGACCGGCGCACGCAGATCATCGCCGCCGACGGCGACCTGTCGATGGAGGACCTCATCCCCGACGAGGAGCTCGTCGTCTCCATCACCCGCGGCGGCTACGCCAAGCGCACCCGCGCCGACCAGTACCGCACCCAGCGGCGCGGCGGGAAGGGCGTGCGCGGGGCCAGCCTGCGCGGCGACGACGTCGTGCAGCACTTCATCGCGACCTCCAACCACCACTGGCTGCTGTTCTTCACCACCGCCGGCCGGGTCTACCGCACCAAGGCCTACAACCTCCCCGAGGCGTCACGCGACGCGAAGGGCGGCCACGTCGCCGGGCTGCTGAGCTTCCAGCCCGACGAGGAGATCGCGCAGGTGCTGGCGATCCGCGACTACGCGCAGGCGCCCTACCTCGTGCTCGCGACCCGCAACGGGCTGGTGAAGAAGACCCGCCTCGCCGACTACAACTCCCCGCGGCAGGCCGGCGTCATCGCGATCAACTTCCGCGAGGACGACGACGCTCTCATCGGCGCCGAGCTGGTCAACGCCGACGACGACATCCTGCTCGTCTCGGTGAAGGGCCAGGCGATCCGCTTCAAAGCCGACGACACCCAGCTGCGACCGATGGGTCGCGCCACCTCGGGCGTCTCGGGCATGAAGTTCCGCGAGGGTGACCACCTGCTCTCGATGTCGGTGATCCGCGCCGCGCAGGTCGCGGCCGAGAAGGCCGCCGAGGCCCGGGCCGAGGCGGCGGGCGAGTCGACCGCCGCCGGTGACCTGCTGGGCGTCGCCGAGCAGTACGTCTTCACCATCACCGACGGCGGTTTCGCCAAGCGCACCCGGATCTCGGAGTACCGCCTGCAGTCGCGCGGCGGCCTCGGCATCAAGGCGATGTCGCTGGCCAACGAGGAGCGCGGCGGGCTCGTCGGCGCCTTCATCGTCGAGGAGGGCGACGAGGTCCTCTCGATCACCCAGGCCGGCCAGGTCGTGCGCAGCCGCGTCGACGAGCAGTTCCGCGCCACGGGCCGCTCGACGATGGGCGTGAAGTTCGTCAGCCCCAAGAAGGGCGACGCCGTCGCGGTCGTCGCGCGCTCGGTGGAGTCGCAGGTCGCCGAGGAGGCCGAGGCGGCCGCGGAGGAGAGCGCGGCGCAGGCTGCGGAGGCCGCCGCGGAGACCGTTGACCGCACAGGTGCCACAATCGACGGGACCGAGGGCGACGTCGAGGCCGCGGAGACCGCGACCGACGCCGGCGACGCCCCCCGCGACCCTGACGGGGAGAGTGGACGCTGATGGCCGACCGCCCGAGCGAGCAGCAGGCCCGACCGACCGCCGCGGCCCCGCCGAGGGGTCCGGCGGGGAGCGCGCCGGGGAGCGCGAAGGGCACCGCGACCGACGAGCGGCCGCCGCTGACCCAGCGGCTCTCGGCGATGGTCTCGGGTGCCGCCGACGAGCACCGGGCCAACGCCCGGCCCGCCGCGGAGCGCCCGGCGGCCTCGCCCGGCCCCGCCGCGGGCGGCGCGGCGGGTCGTCGCCCTCCGCGGCGCGCGCGGCTGCGGCTGACCCGCATCGACCCGTGGTCGGTGATGAAGACCGCCTTCCTGCTCGCGGTGGCGACCGCCGTCGTCACCGTGGTCTCGGTCGCGATCGTGTGGAGCGTGCTCGGTGCGGCCGGGGTGTGGGAGTCGATCAACGCGACCGTGGCCGACGTCGTGGGCACCGACGCGACCAGCGGCTTCGACGTGCGCGACTACGTCGGCACCTCGCGCATCCTCGGCTTCACGATCCTCGTCTCGGCCGTCAACGTGGTGCTGCTCACCGCGATCGCGACGCTGGCGGCGTTCCTCTACAACATGGCCGCGGCCCTGCTCGGCGGCGTCGAGCTGACGTTGGCCGAGGACGACCGCTGACGCACCACGGGTGACGCGTCCGGCGGCGCCGGGGCCGTTTTGTCGGCCTCGGAAGCCGTGCGGTAGTGTCCACCCGGCGCGCTGCGGCGCGCCGTACGACTGCTCGGGGTTGCTGCCCCGGGCGTCGCGGGCCTATAGCTCAGACGGTTAGAGCGCTTCCCTGATAAGGAAGAGGTCACAGGTTCAAGTCCTGTTAGGCCCACTCCCGCTCGTTGAGGAGAGATGCGTGAAGAAGGTCCTGCTCGTCCTCCTGGCCGGCCTCGGCGCGGCCTTCGCGAAGAAGCGCCTCGACGAGGGTCGCCGTGAGCAGGCCCTGTGGGCCGAGGCCACCGACCCGGTCCGCAAGGCCTGAGCCGCACCACCGCGGCACCCACGCTGCACCCACCCGGGGCCTTGGCGCAATTGGTAGCGCACCTGCTTTGCAAGCAGGGGGTTAGGGGTTCGAGTCCCCTAGGCTCCACCAGCCGCACGACCGGCCTCGGCGTTCGGGCCCGCCGAGGGCCCCGGCTCGCCTAGGCTCTCCCCACGTGAGTCCTCGTCGTCCTCTGCGCGGTCGTCGTGCGCCCGCCCTCGTCGCGGGCACGGCCCTGGCGCTCGTCGCGCTGTCCGGGTGCAGCGACGACCCCGCGCCGCCGGCCCCGGCCACCGCCGAGCCGGCAGCCGTCGACCCCTTCGCCGACGTGGCGCCCGAGGAGCTCTCCGTCGTCGCGCGGGCCGCCGCCTGGGCGCCGGTGGAGGCGACCGAGGTGCGCGTCACCGACTGGGACCGCGTGCGCGACCGGCTCGGCCTGCCCTCGCTCACCGGTGCCTCCGAGACCGGCGACCGCGCTCGCTTCTGGCGCGAGGCCCGTGACGGTGCCGTGGTGCTGACGCCCTCGACGCTGCACGCCCTCGACGACCGGCTGCTGCGCGACTTCGGCTTCACCGCCGACGACGTCGACTGGCAGGCCGACGTGCGCGGACCCGGCGGTGAGGGGAGCGTGCTCGCGCTGCGGCCCGACCTCCCGCTCGACGGCGTACGCCGTGCGGTCGCCGCCGGCGTCGGGACGCTCGAGGGCGCCCGGCTCGTGCCGGACGCGCAGGTCGTGCTGACCGGGGCGCTCGCGGACGCCGCCGCCGGCCCCGGCGAGGACAGCTGGCGCACCGACCCCGCACTCGCCGAGCTCCTCGTCGGCACCGCGCGGGAGAGCGCGCCCGAGTCGGTGCTGCTGCGCCGCGGCTGCCTGCCGCTCGACGACGTGCTCGGCGGAGACGTCGCCGGTGGAGGCGGGGGCGACGAGGCAGCGCGGGTGCGGGCCGCCCACGACCTCGGCGACCTCGAGGACGTCGCGGCCTCCTCGGTGGCCTTCGGCGACCTGGTCGCCACGGTGCGCCTCGGGCTCGAACGCGCCGACCTCTTCGAGCGGGCCGAGCTGGTCGGGGACTGGCCGCCGGTGGGTCGGCCGACCTTCGCCGCCGCCTTCGGGCCCGACCCGGTGGTCGACCCGTCGACCGGCCGCCTCGGCCTGATGGTCGACGACCCGGCCGCCGCCGCCGCGGTCACCCGCGCTGGCGTGCTGCCCTGGGCGGTCTGCCCCGACTGAGCCCGGGGAGGCACGGGGCCTGCGCGAACCCTCAGCCGGTCTCGGTGGCCGCGTGCAGTGACCGGACGGTGGGCGAGGTGGGGACGCTCGCCTGGTCGGGGTAGGTGCCGAGCAGCCGGTCGGCGGTGCCGGCGGTGGTGACCGTGAACCAGTAGTGCTCGTTCTTGTAGTGGTGCAGGCGGTGGTTGCGCCACACCGCGCGGAACCACCGTGACCGCGGGCGGTAGTCACTGTGCACCAGGTAGTGCGTCCACTCGTAGCCGAGCTTGAGGGCGTAGACGGACACCAGGGCGGTGAGCGCCCACGTCGTGGCGGGCACCGCGAGCAGCAGCAGGACGGCGTACGCCGGGAGCAGCACGACGAGCGCACCCGTCGGGATGAAGACCAGGGGGAGGTCGCGCGGGTCTGCGTGGTGGGCGCGGTGCTTGCGGGCGAGCAGCGGGTCGACCGTGACGGGACCGAGGCGCCGCGGGCGCCAGTGGAGGACGACGACGTGGACCACCCACTCGATGAGCGGGAACGCCGCGACGAGGCCCAGCGGCACGCTGAGCTCCCACCAGCTGCCACCGCCCACCGCCACGCGGGCCGCGACCGCGGCGGCGAGGCAGGCGCTGATCAGCCACGGCGACGGGGCACCCAGGAAGCGGCGGGCGGCGGCGGCGAGCGAGAGCGGCGTACGCCGGGGGTTCGCGGCACGCGCCTCGTCGTCGGCGAGGCGGGCGCGGGCGGCCACCTCGACCGCGGGGTCGGGTCGGGTCACGGGGTCTCCTCGGTCAGGGCGTCGAGCGCGGTCAGGAGGGCGGTGGTGGCGGGGCGCAGCACCCGCTCGGCGGCGGCGCGGGCGGTGTCGGGGTCGCCGCCCCCGACGGCGACGGCGAGCACGCGGTAGGCCTCGACCTGGGAGACCTCCTCGGCGAGGAGGGGGGCGAGGGCCCCGATCGCCGGCTCGTAGGCGGCACGCAGGCTGTTGAACATCAGCCGGAAGGTGAGCGAGTCGGCGCCGTCGACGACGGTGTCCCAGAAGGCGAGTGCGGCGTGCTGGGCCGCGACGTCGTCGCCGGCACGGGCGAGCTCGTCGACCTGGGCCTCCAGGGCTGGCTGCAGGGTGCGGCCGGCGCGCTGCGCCGCCAGTGCTGCGACGCCGGGGCCGACCACGAGCCGCGCCTCCACGATGCTGCGCCCGACGGCGGCGTCGACCCGGCCCCCGCGCACGAGCAGGCGCGGCAGCAGGTCGAGCCCGGCGTGCCGTCGGAAGTCGCGCACGGTCGTGGCGCCCCCCTGGCGCACCTCCACCAGGCGGGTCTGCGCCATCCGCTGCAGGGCCTCCCTCACGGCGGGGCGGCTGACGCCGAGCACCTCGGCCAGCCGCCGCTCGCTCGGCAGCGCCTCTCCCGCGCTCAGCCCGCCCTCCACGACCTCGGTGAGCACCTGGTCGAAGACCTCGTCGGGCACGGAGCGGCGGGTCACGGGTTGCAGGGGCATGTTGTGACGCGAGGCCCCCGGCGGCCGGAGGTCAAGTGGTCAGACCAGCCTGGTGGCAGTTGTGGCCCAGGTCCTGCACTTGTGCCCCGAGTTCTCGGGCCACAAGTGTCGGAGTCCCCGGCTGACCGGTGACTCCGACAGCGGGCGGAGGGAGCGACGTACGCTGGAGGGGTGCACCCCCTGCTCGCGCCCCGCCGGTGGGGCGGGCACGTGGTGGCGTTGGTGCTGGTCACGATCGCGCTGGCCCTGGGCGCGTGGCAGCTCGACCAGTGGCGCGAGGCGCGGGCCGCCGCGGCGCAGGACCTGAGCCAGGCCGAGCCGGTGCCGCTCGACCAGGCGCTCGGGCCCGACGAGGCCTTCCAGCAGGACGCGGTGGGCCAGCCGGTCACGCTCAGCGGCACCTGGCTGCCGGAGTCGACGGTCCTGGTCAGCGACCGGGAGGTCGACGGCGTCGAGGGCTGGTGGGTCGCCACGCCCGTCGCCGTCGGCGGAGGCGACGGGTCAGCGCTCTACGTCGTGCGCGGCTGGACCGCCGACCGTGACGACGTGCCCCCGGCGCCGCAGGGCGAGACCTCGCTCGTCGCCACGCTGCAGCCCCCCGAGGGCAGCGGCGCGGTCGACCCGAGCCCCGGCGACGACGAGCTGCCCCAGCTGCGCACCGCCGACCTGGTGCAGCAGGTCGACCAGGACCTCTACGGCGGCTACGCCGTCCTCGTCGACGCGGCCGCCTCGCCGGGCGGCCCGGCCGCCGCCGCGGGGCTTGAGCCCGCCGCGCTCGAGCAGCTGCCGGCCGCCGGCGCGTCGACCGCGCTCCGCAACGTGCTCTACGCCCTCGAGTGGGTGCTCTTCGGGATGTTCGCCGCCTTCGTGTGGTGGCGGTGGACCCGCGACGTGGTCCAGGCCGACCGCGCGGCCGACGGCGGTGGCGATGACCGTGGTGGCGACGACGGTGACGGGGGTGACGGTGGTGGGGGTGACGGTGGTGAGGGTGACGGCGACGGAGGAGAGCCCGGGGACGGGCCGCGGCCGGCTTCGCGCCGCCCGGTAGCGTCGAGCCCGTGAAGGCGCTGCTCCGCTACCGCGTGATGGCCACCGTCGTCGGTGTGCTGCTGGTCGTGCTGATCCTGGTCGGCGTGCCGCTGGCCAACTTCGACGGCACCGGCATGTGGTACGTCATCCCCTCCACCCCCGACCTCTTCGCCGTCGGGAGCACGCCCCACGAGGTCGGCGAGGCCATCACCGAGTACCTCGGCGTCGCGCACGGCTGGCTCTACATGATCTTCCTGGTCACCGCCTTCCTCCTGGCCCGCCAGGAGCAGTGGGACCTGCCCTTCACCCTCGTCACCCTCGTCAGCGGCACCGTGCCGGTGCTGTCCTTCTGGGCCGAGCACCGCGCCACCCGCCGCGTCCGCGCCGAGCACGCCGCGCTCGCCGAGCTCGACGCCCGGGCCTGAGCGCCTGTGTGCGCCCGTGAGCACGCCGTGAGCGCCCCGTGACCACGGCCTTCGTGCTCGGCGGCGGCGGCGTGCTGGGCGCGGTCGAGGTCGGCATGCTCCGGGCGCTCTTCGACCGCGGCGTGCGCCCCGACCTGGTGCTCGGCACCAGCGTGGGCGCGCTCAACGGCGCGCTGGTCGCGCGCGACCCCACGCCGGCGGTGGTCGAGCGGCTGGTCGAGCTGTGGGAGCAGGCGGCGGGGTCCAAGGACGTCTACGGCGACCGGCCCCTGCGAACCGTCCGCCGCGCGCTCGCGACCGGCACCCACGTCTACAGCCCGAAGCCGCTGCGGCAGCGGCTCGCGGAGGAGCTGGGCGACCTGCGCTTCGAGGACCTGCCGGTGCGGCTGCAGGTCTGCGCGGCGAGCATCGAGCGGGCGGCCGAGCACTGGTTCGACTCCGGCCCGCTGGTCGACGCGGTCGTCGCGAGCGCCGCGGTGCCCGGGCTGCTGCCCCCGGCCCGGGTGGGCGACGAGCACTACCTCGACGGCGGCATCGTCAACTCGATCCCCGTCGGCCGGGCCGTCGAGCTCGGCGCGACCCGCGTCTTCGTGCTCCAGGTGGGCCGGGTCGACCGCCCCCTGACCGTGCCGCGCCGGCCGTGGGAGGTCGCGCGGGTGTCCTTCGAGATCGCCCGGCGCCACCGCTTCGTCCGCGAGGTCGCCGCCCTGCCCGACGACGTCGAGGCGCACGTGCTGCCCGCCGCCGGCACCGGCCCGCGCGACGACTCGGTGCTCGCCTACCGCGACTTCGCCTCCGTGCGCAGCAGGATGGAGCTCACCTGGGAGGCCTCGCTCGCGCACCTCGACGAGGCCGGGGTCGACGACCGACCGGTCGACTGAGCCACCGCGCACCGCCCGCCCGCGAGGAGACCACCGTGCACGTCGTACGCCGTGGCGTCGTGGCCCCGCTCGTCGTCGTGCTGGCGGTGGTGCTGTGGGTGACGCTGCCGCTGTGGCTGCTGGTCGCGGCGGCGCTGTCACCACTGCTGCCGGGCCGGTGGCGGGCGCTGCGCCTGTTGTGGCTGCTCGTGCTCTACCTCAGCGTCGAGGCCCTGCTGCTGCCGACGCTGCTCGGGACCTGGGTCGCGAGCGGCTTCGGGCGGCGGCTGCGCACGCCCTACTGGGAGGGCATCCACTACGACCTGGTGCAGGGCGTGATGTGGGTGCTCTTCCGCGAGGCGCGGCGGGTGGCGCACCTCGAGGTCGCGACGCAGGGCCCCAGCCCCGACGCGCACCCGGGCCGGCCACTGCTCGTGCTGTGCCGCCACGCGGGGCCCGGTGACTCCTTCACCCTCGTGCACGCCCTCATGCACTGGTACGCCCGGGAGCCGCGGGTCGTCCTCAAGGACACCCTCGCGTGGGACCCGGTGATCGACGTCCTGCTGCGGCGGGTGCCGGCACGCTTCATCTCGCCGGGGTCGGGCGCGGACCTCGAGGCCGAGATCGGTGCCCTGGCGAGCGGGCTGGACCGCGACGACGCCTTCGTCATCTTCCCGGAGGGCGGCAACTTCACCGCGGCCCGGCGCGACCGGGCGATCGCGCGGCTGCACGGCCTCGGGCTGCACCGGATGGCCGAGCGCGCTGAGTCGATGGTGCACGTGCTCGCGCCCCGCCCCGGCGGGGTGCTGGCCGCGCTGGAGGCGGCGCCGGAGGCCGACGTGGTGCTGGTGGCCCACACCGGGCTCGACCACCTGCTGACGGTGGCAGACATCTGGCGCGAGCTGCCGATGGACAAGCGCATCACGATGCGGTGGTGGCGGGTGCCCCGCGACGAGGTCCCGACGGGGCGCGACGCCCAGATCGAGTGGCTCTACGACTGGTGGGAGCGCATCGACGACTGGGTGGCGCAGCACCGGCCCGAGGAGCTGCCCTCGGGCCGGTCGCAGCGACGGTGACCGCCCGCGGGCGGCCGGTGGGTCAGGACTTGTCGGGGTCGTCGATCTCGACGGTCTCGAGGGGCTCGTCGGGGGTGGTGGTGACGTGGGGCTCCTCGACCTGGTCGGCGACCGCCTCGTCGGGCGTGCCGCCACCGGGGTCGGTCGTGGTGCCGGCCGCGCCCGCCGCACCCGCCCCGCCCGCACCACCGGCCGCGGCGCTCGGGCCGGTCGCGGCGTGCTTCGGCGGGGGAGCCGGGGTGTAGGAGCTCTGCCACGGCGACTCCTGCCGGCCGCCACCGAGCTTCTTCGCGGCGACCGCGCCACCACCCGCGAGGAGCGCGAGCAGCAGCAGCTTCTTCAGCCTGCCGCCGCCCGTCGAGGCGGGAGCAGCCGGCTCGCCCTTCAGCTCGGCGACCTTGGCGTCGGCCAGGCCGCGCAGGGCGGTGGCCTTGGCGCCCGCCGCGGCGGTGCCGGCGGCGATCACCGGCGCGGCCTTGGTCTGCGCGTCGGCGAGGCCCGACGCGGCGCGCTCGCGGGCCTCGGCGAGTGCGGGGCCGGCCTTGGCGCGGGCGTCCGCGACCACGGGGGCGGCCTTCGCCCGGGCGTCGGCGAGGCTCTCGACCGCGCGCACCTTGGCGTCGGCGACGACCGGAGCGGCCTTGGCGCGGGCGTCGGCCAGCACCGGGGCGGCCAGCTCGCGCGCCGAGTCGACGGCCTGCTCGAGGTGGGGACGCACGGCGTCGGCGAGGTCGCCGGCCTGCTCCACCGCCTGGTCGAGGAAGGACTTCTTCTTGCGCAGACGCATCAGGGGCATCCTCTCGTCGGTTCGGGTCCACCCAACCATGCCCCTGCGCGGCCCAGACCATGCCTGTGGGTGGGGCGGTTGCCGCTGCGTGGGACACTCCTGGAGTGCGTCCCCCGCCCCGCGGCGGACCGGGCGCCGCGCTGCGGCGCGACTCCCGCACCACCCACCGAACCCCACGCGGCCGGCGACGGACGCGGCGAAAGGCAGTCATGGCCGACCTCCAGGCGACCCTGAAGACCACCCAGGGCGACATCGTCGTCACCCTCTTCCCCGACCACGCGCCGACCACGGTCGACAACTTCGTGGGCCTGGCCGAGGGCACCAAGGACTACCAGGCCGACGGCGGCAAGAGCAGCGGCCCGTTCTACGACGGCCTGGTCTTCCACCGCGTCATCGACGGCTTCATGATCCAGGGCGGCTGCCCCACCGGCACCGGCACCGGCGGCCCCGGCTACACCTTCAAGGACGAGATCCACCCCGAGCTCGCCTTCACCAAGCCCTACCTGCTCGCCATGGCCAACGCCGGCCCGGGCACCAACGGCTCGCAGTTCTTCATCACCGTCGGCGCCACCCCGTGGCTGACCGGCAAGCACACCATCTTCGGCGAGGTCGCCGACCAGTCCTCGCGCGACGTGGTCGACAAAATCGCCACCACGCGCACCGGCGCGATGGACAAGCCGACCGAGCCCCAGGTGATCGAGTCGGTCACCATCACCCGCGGCTGACGCGCCCGGCCACGGCCGACCCCGCGCCCACCCGCTGACGACGGCCGACCCGTGAGCGAGCCCAGCCCGCCGCCCGGACCCGCGACCGGGGTGCCCACGTGCTACCGGCACCCCGGCCGCGAGACCTGGATCCGCTGCCAGCGGTGCGAGCGGCCGATCTGCCCCGACTGCATGCGCGACGCGGCGGTCGGCTTCCAGTGCCCCGGGTGCGTGGCGGAGGGCGCGCGGTCGACGCGGCAGGGCCGCACGGCGTACGGCGGTCGTCGCAGCGGTGACCCCACCCGCACGTCGCTGGGGCTCATCGTCGTCAACGCGGCTGTGTGGCTCCTGGTGCTCGCCACCGGTGGCGCGGGCAGCGCGTGGGTGGCGCGGCTGGCGCAGTCGGGGGTCGGCGTGTGCCGCGACGGCGACTACCGCGGCTACTACCCGACCGCCGACGAGCGCATCTGCGACGCGATCGGCGGCGCGGTGTGGACGCCCGGCGTCGCCGACGGCGCGCTGTGGCAGCTGCTCACCAGCGCCTTCACCCACGTCGAGGTCTGGCACGTCGGCTTCAACATGCTGGCGCTGTGGGTGCTCGGCCCGCAGCTCGAGGCGGTCCTGGGGCGCGGCCGCTTCCTGGCGCTCTACCTGCTCTCGGCGCTCGCCGGCTCCACCGCGGTGCACTGGCTGACGGCCCCCGACGTCACGACCCTCGGGGCCTCCGGCGCCGTCTTCGGTCTCATGGGAGCGCTGCTGGTCGTGGCCCTCAAGGTCCGCGGCAACGTCTCGCAGATCCTCACCTGGCTCGGCATCAACGCGGTCATCACCGTGGTCGGGTCGAGCTTCATCTCGTGGCAGGGCCACCTCGGTGGCTTCCTCGGCGGGGTCGTCGTGATGGCGGTGCTGGCCTACGCGCCGCGCCGCTCGCGCACCTTCTGGCAGCTGTGCGGCCTCGGCGCGGTCGCCGCGGTGCTGCTGCTGCTCGTGGCCGTGCGCACCGCGCTCCTGCTCTGACGCCCCAGGCCTCCGGGTGACGGGCCGCCCGCGGCGCCCCGCCGCCGGGTCCCGTCGTCCCCAGCTGTGCACTCACCTGTGGAGAACTACACGCGTGTCATTCCTCCCCAGGGTTCTCCACAGCTGGGGACAACTCCGGGGCCCCGGACGCACGGAGCCCCGGCCCACCGCAGGGTGGACCGGGGCTCCGGGTGCGTCGAGCGCGTCGGCTGCGAGGTGGCGCCAGGTCACTCCCACCGGGTGGCGTAGACGAACCCGACGGCCATCAACCCGATGCCGACGACGAGGTTCCACTGGTCGAGGTCGGTGATCACCGGCACGTCGGTCGCGGTGTTGGTGAAGACGTAGAAGGTGCAGATCCAGATCAGCCCCACCAGGAAGCAGAAGAGCATCCCGACGACGACCCCACGGCCGCGGCCGAGCGGGGTGGTGGGGTGGGCGGCCACCGCGAGGCCGAGCAGCGCGGCGCCGAAGCCGATGACGTAGTTCCAGCGGCCCAGGTCGGCGATCGCGCCGGGCCCGCCCGGTGCCTCGCCGAAGCCGTCGGGGCGCACGACCGTCCAGTAGTAGACGATCCAGGCGACACCGACCACGAACAGCAGCAGCGCGAGCACGGAGCGCACCGACAGCACCGAGGGTCGCGGGCGGCCGTCGGTGCGGAGCGGGTCCTGCTCGGACTTGGACTTCGCCACGGGTTCTCCTCGATCGGTGGTCGGCGGGGGCCGCCCGTTAGCCTAGACGGCATGGAGCCGACGCGACCGAGGAGTCCCGCGTGGCGCCTCGGCACGCCCGTGATCGTGCTGCTGTGCGGGGCGCTCTTCGTCGTCAGCGCGGAGGACAGCCAGGGCACCGACCTGCGCCCCGGCCGCTTCTCCGACCTCTCGACCGTGGTGGACAACGAGGCGGCTCGGGTCGCGGACCTGCGCGAGCGCACCGCGCAGCTCGACGCCGAGGTGCGCGCGCTGAGCCAGCGCGTCAGCGACCGCACGGTCAACCGCTACCGCCGCCAGATCGAGGTGCTGGGCGACCCCGCCGGCACCGAGCCCCGCAGCGGACCCGGCGTCACGGTGACGCTCTCCGACGCGCCCGCCGAGCTCATCGAGTCGGTCGAGGCCGTGCGCGGCGACGTCAACCCGCTGGTCGTGCACCAGCAGGACATCCAGGCGGTCGTCAACGCACTGTGGAAGGGCGGCGCGACCGCCGTCACCATCCAGGGCCAGCGCGTGGTGTCGACCACCGGCATCAAGTGCGAGGGCAGCTCGGTGCAGCTGCAGGGCTTCCCCTATCCCCAGCCCTACGTCATCTCCGGCATCGGCGACCAGCAGGAGCTGCTCGACGCCCTGGCCGACGACCGCAACGTCGGCGACTACCGCGCCGCCGCCGCCGACCCGACGATCGACGTCGGCTTCGACGTCGAGCTCGACGACTCGCTGTCGGCCCCCGGCTTCAGCGGCGTCCTCGACCTGCAGTACGCCGAGCCCCTCGGCTGACGCTCCGGCCGGGCGGGGCTTCTCGCGCGGGTCAGGAGGGCGAGGGGCTCTCGCTGGGCAGCGGCAGGGTGGGCGACTCGGTGGGCGACGGCGACTCCGTCGGCGTGGGGGTCGGCGTGGGCGTCGGCTCCTCCAGGTTGGAGACCACCAGCGTCACGACGTCGCCCTGGTCGGCGGTCTCGCCGCCGTCGGGGTTCTGCCCGATGACGGTGCCGCTCGGCTGGTCGGTGTCGTTGCTGAAGACCACCTCGACGCGGAAGCCGGCATCCTCGAGGATGCTGCGGGCGCGGTCCTCCTGGCGCCCCACCACGTCGGGCACCTCCTCGGGCCCGTCGGAGTAGAAGACGGTCACCGTCGAGCCCTCGGGCACCGTCGTGCCTGCGGCGGGGTCGGTGCGGGTGACCCGGCCCTGGTCCTC
This sequence comes from Nocardioides perillae, assembly GCF_013409425.1. Classification (NCBI taxonomy): domain Bacteria; kingdom Bacillati; phylum Actinomycetota; class Actinomycetes; order Propionibacteriales; family Nocardioidaceae; genus Nocardioides; species Nocardioides perillae. The sequence continues at coordinate 528,090 of NZ_JACCAC010000001.1, forward strand.
GTCGGAGTCCTCCTCGCGCAGCCGCACCCGCAGGCCGGCGGCCTCGAGCTGCGCCCGGGCGTCGACGCGCTGCAGGCCGGTCACCGACGGCACCGCCAGCGTGGGCCGGCCGCTGGAGACGACGAAGGTGACGGTCGTGCCGGGGTCGACGAAGGTGTCGCGGTTGGGGTCCTGGCTGATGACCTGCCCCTCCGGCACGTTGGGGTCGGTCGCGAAGTCGGGCTGGCCGGCGACCAGGCCGGCCTCGACGATGAGCGCCTCGGCTCGGCCCTCGGTGAGGCCGACGAGGTTGGGCACCTGCACCTGCTCGGGCGGCGACTCGACGAGCCGCGGCAGCAGCACCGCGGCCAGCACCACGAGCGCGACGACCAGGAGCGCGACGACGGCGACGAGGCCGCCGCGGCGGCGGTCCTCCGCGGGCTCGGCCGTGCGCCCGGCGGCGGTGGGGACGACCGCGGTGGGCGCGGGGTCGGCGTACGACGGGGGGACCGGCGCGACCGCGGGCGCCTGCACCGGCCGCCCGGCGAGGTAGCGCTCGATGTCGGAGCGCATCGCGGCCGCGGACTGGTAGCGCTCCTCGACCCGCTTGGCGAGCGCCTTGACGACGATGGCGTCGAGCTCGGGCGGGATCTCGGTGTCGTGGTGCGACGGTGGCACGACCGGCTCGCGCACGTGCTGGTAGGCCACCGCGACCGGGCTGTCGCCGACGAACGGTGGGCGGCCGGTCAGCAGCTCGTAGAGCAGGCAGCCGGTGGAGTAGACGTCGGAGCGGGAGTCGACGGTCTCGCCGCGGGCCTGCTCGGGGGAGAGGTACTGCGCGGTGCCGACGACGGCGGCGGTCTGCGTCATCGAGGAGGCCGCGTCGCTGACGGCGCGGGCGATGCCGAAGTCCATCACCTTGACGTCGCCCGACGGCGTCAGCATCACGTTGCCGGGCTTGATGTCGCGGTGGATGATCCCCGAGCGGTGGCTGTAGTCGAGCGCCGAGAGCACGCCCGAGGTGATCTCGAGGGCCCGCTCGGGCAGGATCTTGCGACCCTCGCGCAGCACGTCGCGCAGCGTGCGGCCGGCGACGTGCTCCATCACGATGTAGGGCTGGGCGACGTCGGAGCCGTCGGTCGCCATCTCCTCGCCGGTGTCGTAGACCGCGACGATGGCGGGGTGGTTGAGCGAGGCCGAGCTCTGCGCCTCGCGGCGGAAGCGCGCCTGGAAGGTCGCGTCGCTGGCGAGGTCGGTGCGCAGCCGCTTCACCGCGACCGTGCGGCCCAGCCGCAGGTCCGTGCCCTTGCGCACCTCGGCCATGCCGCCGCGGCCGAGCAGCTCGCCGAGCTGGTAGCGCCCACCGACGAGGGGTCCGCCGGATCCCGGCTCGGTCATCGCTGGCCTCCTGCCGCGGTGCGGGCTGCGGGGGTCGTGGGGGCGGGCTCGGCGGCCGGCTCGCTGGGGGCGTCGGCCGGGGCGTCGCCCTCGGTCGCGGGGTCGGTCGGCTCCGTCGGCGCGGGAGCCTCGGTCGGCTCGGGGCTGGGGGTCGGCTCCGGGGTGGGTGCCGGCTCCTGCGGCTCCTCCTCGTCCGGCTCCTCCTCGTCGGGCTCCTCGACGGGGTCGGGCTCCGGGCCCCAGTAGGACACCGTCACCCGGTCGCCCTCCTCGAGGTCACCGGCCGGGTCGACGGCGGTGACGATCCCGGGCTCCTCGCCGCCGGGGTTGTCGACCTCGTCCTCGCGGACCTCGAGGCCGAGCGAGCGCAGGTCGGCGACGACCTCGTCGAGCGGGCGGCCGACGTAGTCGTCGGGGTCGACCAGCACGCTCGTGTCCTCCGACGCCGTGGCCGTGGGCGAGGGGCGCTCGGTCGGCCCGGCGGTGGTCGGGGCGTCGGTCGGCTCGTCGTCGTCGCCGCGACCGGCGAGCAGCAGCGCGGCCACCGCAGCCGCGACGACGAGCAGGAGCACGAGGGCCACCACCGCCGTACGCCGGCCCGCACCGTCACCGGGTCGCTCACCGGGTCCCTCACCGGAACCGGCGCCGCGGCCGCCACCCAGCGGCGTCGCGCCGGTGCTCGCCGCGCCCGGCACCACGGCGGTCGGCGCGGTGCCGGCCGCGGCGGGGCCCACGGCACCCGCCACGCCGGCGCCCACGGCACCCGCGCCCGCCGCGCCGGCGACGAGGCCGGGCACGACACGGGTGCGGTCGTCGTCGGGGCCGCCGGCCACGATCGCCGTCGCGGCGGTGGCCGGGTCGCGCAGGGCGGCCGCCAGTGCGGCGCCGTCGGCGAAGCGGTCGGCGGGGTCCTTCGCCAGGCAGGTGCGCACGACGGTGGCGAGGTCGGCGGGCACCGCGGCCGGGAGGTCGGGCACGGGCTCGCGCACGTGCGCCAGCGCGGCCGCGACGGGTGTGGGGCCGTCGAAGGGGCGCCGACCCGCCAGGCACTCGAAGGCCACCACGCCGAGGGAGTAGACGTCGGAGGCGGGGGAGGCGGGCGCGCCCTGCGCCTGCTCGGGGGAGAAGTACTGCGGTGTGCCCATGACCTGGCCGGTCTGGGTCAGCGCCATGCCCTCGGCGGCGCGGGCGATGCCGAAGTCGGTGATCTTCACCTGCCGGTCGGGGGTGACGAGCAGGTTGGCGGGCTTCACGTCGCGGTGCACGATGCCCGCGGCGTGGGCCGCGCCGATCGCGTCGGCCGCCTGCGCCAGCAGCCCGGTGACGGCGGTCGCGGCCATCGGCTGGCCCGGGCGCAGCAGCGCCGAGAGCGGCTGGCCGTCCACCAGCTCCATGACGAGGTAGGGGCGCGGCACGCCGGAGCCGTCGTCGGCCGCGGTCTCGCCGAAGTCGTAGACCGCGGCGACGTGGGGGTGGTGCAGCGCGGCGGCGTGGCGGGCCTCGGTCTCGAAGCGGGCGCGGAACGTCGCGTCGTCGGCGTACTCGGGCTTGAGCAGCTTGACCGCGACCGCACGGTCGAGCACGGTGTCGCGCGCGCGCCAGACCTCGCCCATGCCGCCGGTGGCGATGCGCGACTCGAGCGCGTAGCGACCGGCGGGGTCCACCGTGCGCGGGCCTGCGGGGGTCGTCACCGGTTGACCACCGCCTCCATGACCGCCTTGGCGATCGGGCCGCCGAGCGCGCCACCGGCGATCTCGTCGCGCGCGACGTCGGTCGACTCCACCAGCACCGCGACCGCGACCTGGGGGTCGTCGGCGGGGGCGAAGGAGACGAACCACGCGTAGGGCGGCCGCTCGGGCGTGCTCTGCGCGGTGCCGGTCTTGCCCGCGACGTCGACCCCGGGGATCTGCGCCGGGGTGGCGGTGCCGCTCGACACGGTGGCGACCATCATCTCGGTGAGCGCCTCGGCGGTCGCCGGCGACGTGGCGCGGGAGAGCTCGGTCGGCTCGGTGCGCTCGAGCACGTCGAGGTCGGGGGAGGTCACCTCGTCGACGAGGTAGGGCTTCATGACCACCCCGTCGTTGGCGATGCCGGCGGCCACCATCGCCATCTGCAGCGGGGTCGCGGCGACGTCGGACTGCCCGATGCCGGCCAGCGCGGTCTGGGCCTGGTCGAGGTCGCCGGGGAAGCGGGACTCGGCCTGGGCCGGCAACGCGTCGAGGTACTCGGCGTTGAAGCCGAACGCCTCGGCCTGGTCCTGCAGCGCCTCGACCCCCAGCTCGTCGGCCATGGCGAGGAAGGTGGTGTTGCAGGAGTTGGCGACCGCCTGGGTGAAGGAGACGGTCTCGGAGCCGCACGAGCGGCCGCCGTTGTCGAGCAGGCCGGTCGGGCCGCTGGTCAGCGGCAGCTGGTAGGTGTCGCCGCCCGGCACCTGGTCGCCGAGCTCGTAGAGGCCCTCCTCGAGCGCCGCCGCTGCCGTCACGAGCTTGAAGGTCGAGCCGGGCGGCAGGGTGGTCTGGATCGCGCGGTTGAGCAGCGGCTGGTCCTCGCGGGCCTCGAGCTCCTCGTAGGCCTGCGTCACCGCACCGAGGTCGTGGCTGGCCAGCCGGTTGGGGTCGAAGCTGGGCGAGGAGACCATCGCCAGCACCTTGCCGGTGCCGGGCTCGAGCGCCACCACGGCGCCCTGCGTGTCCTCACCGAGCGCGCGCAACCCGTCGTACGCCGCCACCTGGGCGTCGCGGACGAGGGTCGTCTGCACGTTGCCGCCCTGGGGGTCGGCCTGCGTCAGCAGGTCGGCCAGGCGGGTCACGAAGAGCCGGGAGTCGTCGCCGGAGAGGACCTCGTTCTGGCTGCGCTCGAGGGCGGTCTGGCTGTAGTAGGAGAAGTAGCCCGTGGTGTGGGCGTAGCGCAGCGGCTCGGGGTAGGTGCGCTGGAAGTCGAACTCGTCGTCCGACGGCACGCTCTCGGCGATCGGGTCGCGCCCGGCGAGGATCGCGCCGCGCTCGCGGGAGAAGGCGGCGACGACGACGCGGCGGTTGCGGTCGTCGGCGTTGAGCTCGTCGGCCTGGACGTACTGCAGCACCGTCACGTTGACGAGCAGCGCCACGAAGAGCAGCAGGGTGAAGAGCGAGAGCGTGCGGATGGGCTTGTTCACGCGCGCACCGCCTTGACGACCTGGGTGGCCTCGTCGTCGCCGGAGCCGACCGGGTCGGAGAGGTCGGGCACGGGGCGGCGGGCCTGGTCGGAGATGCGCAGCAGCAGCGCCACGATCACCCAGTTGGCCACCAGCGACGACCCGCCGTAGGACAGGAACGGGGTGGTGAGGCCGGTCAGCGGGATCAGCCGGGTGACGCCGCCGATGACCACGAAGACCTGCACCGCGAAGACGAGCGCGAGGCCGGTGGCGACCAGCTTGCCGAAGGCGTCGCGGCACACCAGCGCCGCGCGCAGGCCGCGCTCGACGATGAGCCCGTAGCAGAGGATCACGGCCATCACGCCGGTGAGCCCGAGCTCCTCGCCGAGGGCGGCGAGCACGAAGTCGGACTCCGCGAAGGGCACCCGCTCGGGGCTGCCCTCGCCGAAGCCGCGGCCGAGCAGCCCGCCCCACGCCATGCCGAACATCGCCTCGACCGGCTGGAAGGCGGTGTCGTCGGTGCCGGGACCGTAGTGGTCGAAGGGGTTGAGCCACACGTCGAAGCGCCGGCGCACGTGACCGAAGGCCTGGTAGCCGAAGAACGCGCCCACGGCGAAGAGCCCGCCGCCGACGACCAGCCAGCCGGCCCGCTCGGTCGCGACGTAGAGCATGACGAGGAAGAGCCCGAAGAACAGCAGCGACGAGCCGAGGTCGCGCTGGAAGACCAGCACGCCCAGGCTCACCAGCCACATGGCGAGGATCGGCCCGAGGTCGCGCCCGCGCGGCAGGTCGACGAAGAGCACCCGCCGCCCGGCCAGCGCGAGGGCGTCGCGGTGCAGCACGAGGTAGCCCGCGAAGGTGACGACCAGCAGGACCTTGGCGACCTCGCCGGGCTGGAAGGAGAAGCCCGCGACGTTGATCCAGATGCGGGCGCCGCGCACCTCGTTGCCGATGACCGGCAGCAGCGGCAGCAGCAGCAGCACGATCGCGGCCAGGCCGGAGGTGTAGGTGAAGCGCTGCAGGACCCGGTGGTCGCGCAGCAGCAGCAGGGTGCCGGCGAAGAGCAGGACGCCGAGCGTCATCCAGACCAGCTGCTTGGCCGCGTCGGAGCTGTCGGTCGCGAGGTCGAGGCGGTGGATCACCGCGAGCCCCAGCCCGTTGAGCGCGCCGACGACCGGCAGCAGCACGGGATCGGCGTACGGCGCGGTGAACCGGACCAGCACGTGGGCGCCGACCAGCAGCGCCGTCAGCGCCCCGCCGTAGCCGAGGACGTCGGTCGGCACCTCGCCCTCGACCCCGATGCCGACGGCGACGTAGGCGCCGATGCCCACCGCGAGGGCGAGCACGAGCAGGAAGAGCTCGGCGCCGCGGCGGCGACGGTGCACGAAGCCCAGGACGCCGGACTGCGCCGGCACGGCGGACGTGGCGCTCACGGGGTGGCCTCCTCGCTGGGCTCGGCGGTGGGCTCGGCGGTGGGCTCGGTGGTGGGCTCGGTGGTCGTCCCGGTGGCGGGCTGGTCGGCCGGCTCGGGCTCCTGGCGGGCGGCCAGCCGCTCGACGGTGGCGCGGGCGCCGGCGAGGCTGTCGGACTCGATGCCGGCGCGCACCATGTCGGCGTCGAAGCCCGAGAGCCGGTCGAGGTCGACGTCGTAGGTCTCGCGCACCGAGGACAGCTCGAGGCCGAGGAGGTCGGCGTTGAGGCCGCGGAAGATCGCGACCTGGCCGTCGACCTCGGCGACGTAGTGCTGGCGCTGGCTCCAGGCCCACGCCGCCGCGGCGGCGACCCAGACCAGGCCGGCGAGCAGGCAGAGCACGAGGGCCCGGCGCACCCAGGTGAAGCGGCGCGGGGGGCGCGGGGCGTAGCGCGCGGCCTCGGGGTCGAGCGGGTCGGCGGGGATGGCGTACTCGACGTGGGGGGGCAGGTCGGCCGGGACGGGCGGCTGCTCGGGCACCTCGCCGGGGCGGTGGGTGCGGAAGAGGCCGGTGCGGGGGCCGCCGCGGCGCGGCAGGTCGGCGGCCGCGCCGACGAGCAGCGGCTGCAGGTCGGGGGAGAGCCGGGAGGGGTCGTCGGTGACGTCGGCGACCACGCAGGTGACGTTGTCGGTGCTGCCGGCCTCGAGGCTCTCGCGCACGAGCTCGACGGCGGCGAAGTCGGGGGTGCCCTGGGCCAGCAGGGCGGCGATGCGGTCGTCGTCGAGCGAGAGCACGCCGTCGGAGCACACCAGCACCCGGTCGCCGGGCTCGAGGTCGACCAGGAAGAGGTCGGGCTCGACGTCGTGGACCGCGTCGAGCGCGCGCAGGATGAGGTTGCGGTGGGGGTGGGTGCGGGCCTCGGCGGGCGTGATGCGGCCCTCGTCGATGAGGCTCTGCACGAAGGTGTGGTCCTGGGTGATCTGCGTCAGCGTGCCCGCGCGCAGGAGGTAGGCCCGGCTGTCGCCGACGTGGCCGACCCCGAGGCGGTGGCCGTCGAAGAGCGCCACGGTGGCGGTGGTCGAGGTGCCGTTGAGCTCGGGGTCGTCGTCGACGAGCTCGGCGATGCGGTCGTGCGCGCGGTGCAGGGCACCGGCGACGAGGGCGAGCAGGTCGGCCCCGGCCGGGTCGGCGTCGAGGCGCCGCAGCTGCCCGACGGCCGTCGACGAGGCGACGTCGCCGCGTGCGGCACCGCCGACGCCGTCGCAGACGGTCAGCAGCCAGGGTCCGGCGTAACCGCTGTCCTGGTTGTCCTTGCGGACGCGACCGACGTCGGAGAGCGCCGACCAGTCGAGCAGCAGGCCACCGGCGACGGGGAGCGTGCCGGTGTCCTGGTCGTCGGCCTCCGGCGTGCCGGGCGTGGGCGCGCCGGGCGTCACCGCGCGGCCCCGGGCGCCTGGGGGTGCCGGACCGGTCCGGGGGTCACTTGCGCAGCTCCAGCACCGTCTTGCCGATGCGCACCTGGGTGCCCATCGTGATCGCGGTGGGCTGGGTGATGCGGGCGCTCCCGACGTAGGTGCCGTTGGTGGAGCCGAGGTCCTCGACGAACCACTGGTCACCGCTGGCCACGACCCGCGCGTGGCGGGTGGAGACGTAGTCGTCGTCGAGGCGGATCGCCGCGTCGGTGCCGCGGCCGACGAGGATCGGCGCCTCAGACAGCTCGGCGCGGTCGCCGGTGTTGGCGCCCTCGACCACCAGCACGTGGGTGGGAGAGCCGCGGCGGCGCGGCGGCTTGGCGGTGGCCTGCCGCTGCCCGCCCCGCGGCGCGGAGCCGGCCCGCTCCGCCTGCGGCACGCGGGCGCCGAACATGTCGGAGCGGATCACCGAGATCGCCGACAGCACGAAGATCCACAGGATCGCGAGGTAGGCGAAGCGGACGAGGAAGAGGGTGAGCTCGCTCATCGGTGCGCCTCCCCGGTCGAGGCGCCCGAGCCGTCGGGGTCGGGCACGAGGCGGACGGTGAGGGTGGTGTTGCCGACCTTGACGACCGAGCCGTCGTCGAGCGGGGACTGCGCGACCTTCTGGCCGTCGACGACCACGCCGTTGGTCGAGCCGAGGTCGCGCACGGCGAGGCGCACGGTGCCGTCGGCGCCGCGGCTGACGCCGAACTCGGCGTGGCGCCGGCTCACGCCCGGGTCGTTGACCCGGATGTCGGCCTCGGTGCCGCGTCCCACGACGACGCCCGGCGGGTGCAGCGCGTGGGTGGTGCCGTTGACCTCGAGCACCGCGCGGGCCCGGCCGACCTGGGTGCGGGTGTCGTTGCCGCTGACCTTGGCCTCGGCGCGGCTGCGCACGCGGAAGCGCCCGGTCGTCAGGTCGGCGGCCTCCTCGAAGGCGATGCGCACCGGGCCCGGGAAGACGTAGGCCTGCTGGGCGGCGTGGTCGCGCAGGGCGTCGGTGAGCTCGGCGGCCATCGCGGAGTCGTAGGGCGCGAGTCGCTCGAGGTCGACGGGCGAGAGCTCGACGTGGAAGGAGTTGGGGACCAGGCGCCGGTCGCGGCTGAGGATCTGTGCGTTGTTGTCGAGCTCGCGCTGGAGCGCTGCGGAGATCTCGACCGGCTGCACGGCGCTGCGGAAGGCGCGGGCGAAGGCGCCGGAGATCGCCTGCTCGAGGCGGTTCTCGAACTTCTGGAACGCACCCACGCCTGTCCACCTCCCGTCTCGCTGCTCGTCGGCCCGCTCCGCGCCGCGTCGTGCCGCCCCGTGCGGGGCGTGCTGCGCGCAGCGGCAGGCGGACCTGAGTGTCGTGCCCGGTCGAAGGCCGATCGTAACGGGGCGCGGCTGCGGCCCCCGCTCCCCCCGCGGGCGGCACCGGTTTGGGCGCCGGGTCGGCGGTGGGATAGCCTCCCTCCTGCTTCACGCGCGAGTGGCGGAATAGGCAGACGCGCACGGTTCAGGTCCGTGTGCCCGAAAGGGCGTGGGGGTTCAACTCCCCCCTCGCGCACGTGAGTGGCCCCGGGGATGACCTGGGGCTTTACTCATTTCCGGAGTTAGCCTGAGCCCCCAAGGGCGCACGAAGGGTGCACCAGCCTCTACTCGGAGAGGTTTGGACGTGGCATACATCGAGAAGCGGCGCCGCACCGACGGCGGGATCTCGGCGCGCGTGAAGTGGCGCCTGGGAGGCACGCGGGACGGCGCGGTACAGCTCGAGGTCTTCAGCGCGGGCACCGACGCGCAGAACCTCGCCCGGGCCGAGGGCTTCAAGAAGATGGTGGACGCTGCCGGCCAGCGATGGCCAGACGGCTGGGTGAAGGGCGAGGGCTTCGTCCGACCAGCCAGCGAGGCAGATCCGCTCACTGAGCCGCCGCGTTTCGTCGACATCGGCGAGGAATACGTCCGCCAGATCGTCGACCTCTCGCCCGGCCAGCGCAAGCGCTATCTGGGCCACCTCCGCGTGCTTGAAGTAACCAGGATCCGAGGATCGCTGATCTTCACCAAGCCGGTCACGGCGATCAGCGAGGCAGACCTCAAGGACTGGTTGATCGACTGGGACCGGTCCCTCAAGACGAAGGCGAACTATCACGGCCTGATCCACGGAGTCTTCGGATACGCAGTCAAGCGCGGCTGGCTGTCGGCGAACCCTGCCGTCGGGACGGCCCCACGGATGTCCAGGGTGAAGCAGTCACGACCGGAGCTGCGGTTCCTTACGGAACGAGAACTGCAGCGTGCGGTCGAGCTGGCCGGACCCTACGCCGACCTCCTGACCGTGGCCGTGGGCACCGGCATGCGGTTCGGCGAACTCGGAGCTCTCTGGGTTTCCGATGTGGACCTCGAGCGCCGCACAGTCCGAATCAACAAGGCGTGGAAGCGCAACGGAGAGGACGATGCCACTGACGTTCCAGGGTGGCTCGCCAAGCTGTTGAAGCCCAAGCACACGATGCGCGACCACCACTTGGGCGTGCCCAAGACAACCAAGTCGCGCCGGACGATCACCATCTCGCCCGCCCTGTTCACCGTCTTGCGCAAGCGCATTGAAGGCAAGGCTGCTGATGACTTCGTGTTCGTTTCAAACGCTGGATACCCGCTGCACAACGGGGACTTCAGCACGCACGTGTGGCGAAAGCTGATGACGGCGCTCGAGGCCGAAGGCATTGCTCGATTCCGATTCCATGACCTGCGGCATACCCACGTCGCGTGGTTGGTGGCTGGCGGCGCGCCCTTGCCTCACATCCAGGCCCGGTTAGGGCATGAGTCGATCACGACGACGATCGACACCTATGGCCACCTGCTCCCAGCTGGTGACGAACTCATCTCCGGCATCATCGACACTGCATTGACCGGAGGGACGATCCGCCCCGGCCCTGGATCGTCGATGGGAAAGAAGGGCAAGGGAAAGAAGTCCGAGAAGCGCACCAAGCCGGCTCGGGATCAGGGCGTGTCGCGTTCGGTGGAGAAAGAGGCCGCGACATGAGGGCGGTTGATGCCTTCACAGTCGAGGCCTTCACCGCGCCGCGGGCGTGCTGCCGTCTTTGCCGGAAGGACACTCGCGCCCTGCTCACAGCTTTGAGCGGCGACGGTTAGAGTTCGGCGGCCGGACAACGCTCAGCGTGTGAGGTGATGCGGAGACTGGCTGCTCGCCTGCGTCGATCAACTCATCGAGGTGTTCCGGACGGAATCGGATGTGCTTGCCGATCCGCGTGCAGCGCACCCTCCGCTCCCGAACAGCATCTGCCACCCACCTCGTCGGAACGTTGAGGTAGGTAGCCGCCTCCTCAACGGTGAGCAAGGGACGCCAACTCGATGCCTCGCTCACCGTCGGCCCCCTAGTTCACCGTCTCGAAGATCAATCGCGGCGGATCGTGGGGCGACCCAACGCCGCACCTCGTCGACCGTCGTATAGAGCCGGCCGGTGCCGTTGAACCTCCAGAACCGCGGGCCGATGCCTCGTGCCTGCCAGGAGCGCACCGTCCCCTGCGGCGTGCGAGCAAGAGAACAGAACTCCTCGATGGTCAGCAGCGCGCTGCCGTTCCAGTCGGCGGGAATGTCGATGGGCTGCAAGAGACTGCTCCTCTCAGTGTCCGGACGGTCTCCTAAGTCCGGGCAGCCCCCTGCGGCGATCAAGTCCGGCCAACTTGCACGAGAACAGAGCGGCGCGAGGAGGTCGGTCCCGGGTCGGTAGCCCGGAGGGCAGCAGTCCTCAGGACGCAGTCAGATCAGAAGGCGCAAGCCCACAGCAGTTGGGCGGTAGGGTTCGTCGCTGATGGTTTCCGGTCTTGACCCCTCACAACTGCGGGCTGCTCGCGAGAAGGCGGGTCTGACTCAGCATGAGTTGGCGCGTCTGGTCGGCGCGGCCGGGGGTGAACGCGTATCCCGGTGGGAGCTGGGCACGTCAGTTCCCCGCCCAGACTTCGTGGTCAAGCTCGCGCGGGCCCTCGACATCCCGCCGCATCGGCTGATCCACCTCGACGGCGACGTCTCGGATCTCAGGGCGCTACGGCTGCAGGCAGGGCTCACCGTTCTCGAACTCGCCGGGTCCGTGAACGTGGCTGTCCCGACGTACTACGCGTGGGAGCAAGGACGCTGGACTCGGCTACCCGGACCACAGTCGCTCGAAGGACTCGCGTCCGCACTCGGGGAGCCAGTGGAGCTTGTTGTCGCAGCATTCCGTGAAGCGCAACGGCAACGCCGCCGGAGCGAAACAGCCTCGGTCTAAACGTCTTCGTCGGGTCTGACCGATATCCACAGGGAGAAAACTCGTTCCGGGAGATCGGACGATTTTGTGGTCCCATGGACTCCGGATCGTTCGGAGGCGTTGATGCTCGGTCCCATCGGGGGGATTGAGCCGCGTAACCCTCTGGTCAGGACTGGGCGATGGCATCTCGGGATCGGTCACCTGTGGATATCGAGCGGAGCGATAGAACTGCACTAGTGTTGTTCTATCGAGTTGGGCTCGCGTTGATCGCTCCGGGCCCGTCTTGACACGTAGGTGATCGAGACACGAGAGGACTCGGGACCCATGCCGCAGAACACCGCTCAACCCCTGCCAGCCGAGACACCGCGCGCCACGGGCGCGATGCCCGCGCTTGACGGCCGTCCGCGACCGCGACCCAGGCGGCGCCGCCGGCCATGGGTGTTCGCCCTGTGCGTCGCCTTGGTTGTCGCCGGCGCCTTGGGAACGGCGTTCGTCTTCACGTCGGTCAACGACACCCGGGAGGTCCTCGTCGTCAGCCAGGACGTCAAGCGCGGCGAGATCATCGAGGCCGGCGACCTCTCGGTGGTTCGGGTGAGCGTCGATCCCGCGCTGACGCCGCTTCCTGGCAGTCAGAAGGCTGAGCTTGAGGGCAACCGCGCTGCGGTAGACCTGTGGGCCGGCACCCTGCTCACTGAGCAGGCCGTCACCGACAGTCTGGTTCCGGGGGAAGGGGAGTCCCTCGTGGGCATCAGCCTCACTCCCGGCCAGATGCCCTCGGAGCCGCTCTATGGCGGCGACGTCGTCCGGATCGTCACCACCCCCGGTGATCAGGGCGAGGTCACCGACAAGGACCCGGTCACCGTCGAGGCAATCGTCGTTGGTGTTAGCCGGGTTGAGGAGACAGGGGAGACCGTCGTCGACGTCTCGGTGCCCGAGGGTGATGCTGCCGACCTGGCTGCCCGTGCCGCCACCGGACGGGTTGCTCTCGTTCTGGACGCCCGGGAGCGCTGAGGCATGGCGCTGATCGTCCTGGCATCCGGAAGCGGTTCGCCTGGTGTCTCGACCACGGCGCTCGGGCTCACCCTCAACTGGCATCGCCCGGCGCTCCTGGTCGACGCCGACCCGACCGGTTCCTCCTCGGTCTTCGCCGGCTTCTTCCATGGCACCCAGGAGCCGACCGGCGGGCTGATCAACCTTGCCCTCTCCCTGCGCGACGGAACGCTGGCCGACGCCCTACCGCGCGAGACGCTGCTGCTGGACCCCGAGGCACCGGCCGAGCGCTCGGCGTGGTTCCTGCCCGGCATCCGGGCCCACGACCAGGCGCCCAGCCTTCTACCGCTGTGGGACCCGCTCACCGAGCAGTTGCGCGCTCTGGAGCGCAACGGCCACGACGTCATCGTCGACGCCGGCCGGCTCGGCCTGGCCGGCTGGCCCCAGCCGCTGATCGCCGCCTCCGACCTGACCCTGCTGGTCACCCGCAGCTCGCTTCCGGCCTTGGCCGGCGCCACCAGCTGGGCCAAGACCCTGCGCGCCCAGTTCGCCGGGGTCGGTGGCCTGTCTCGGCTCGGGGTCCTCGTCGTCGACGAGGAACGACGCTGGCCCGCGATGCCCACCGGCGCTCGAGTCCGGCCCTATAGCGCCCGCCACATCGCCAAGGCCCTGCAGATCCCCGTCGTTGCGTCGGTGGAGTGGGAGCCCGAGGTGGCCGAGGTCTACTCCCACGGCGCGCGCAAGCCCCGCAAGTTCGAATCCTCCGGGCTGCTGCGCGGCTACCGGGCCAGCGCCGCGGCCATCCAGTCCATCCTCGGCGCCAACCAGGCCGCCCTCGCTCCCACGAACGGAGGCCACGCATGAGCACCAACGGACACCACCCGGACACCAACGGCCGAGACCCGCTGCGCGCCGACGAGTGGCTCGAGGCCCGCCATGCCGCGAGCCGGGAGCAGACCTCGCCCTTCGCCCGCGGCCGCAGCACCAACTGCACCCCGCCGCCCCCGCCGTCGGTCGTCGAGGACCACGACCCGACCTCCCTGCCGATCTTCGCCGGCGCCTGGTCCAGCGAGCAGGAGCTTCCTGGCCGTGCTCGCTCGGAGTTCAGTCTGCGCCCGCTCGTGGCGCCCGCACCGGAGGAGCACCAGCACAACGTCCCCGGCGCGGACGGCCGGGTCGAACTGGACTGGGAGCTGATCGCGCAGTACCGCGCGGAGATCTCCTCGCGACTGACCGCCCGGCTCGACAAGGAAGGTGGCCGGGTCACCGACGAGGACCGCGAGCAGATGGGCCTCGACGTCATCGAGGAGCTCATCAAGTCCGAGGCCGAGACGCTGGTCTCCACCGGCCGGCCCCCGTGGACTAAGGACCAGGAGAAGGCGCTCAAGTCCGCCCTTCACGCCGCCCTGTTCGGGCTCGGCCGCCTGCAGCCCCTGGTCGAGCGCGAGGACGTCGAGAACATCATCGTCATCGCCCGCGGCCCGGTCTGCGCGGTGTGGCTGGAGCTCGTCGACGGCACCCTGGTCGAGGCCGACCCGATCGCCGACTCCGAGGACGAGCTGCGCGAGTTCCTCGCCGACCTCGGCGCCCGACAGAACCGGCCCTTCACCGAGGCCCGCCCGCACCTGGACCTCCGGCTGCCCGGGGGAGCGCGGCTCGCTGCCGGCTCCTGGGTGATGGCCTACACCTCGGTCGTGATCCGCCGCCACGGCATGCGCGAGGTCTCCATGGACGAGATGGTCTACGACCGGAAGGCCTGCACCGCGGTCCTGGCCGACTTCCTCGCCGCCTGCGTGCGGGCCGGCAAGAGCATCGTCGTCTCCGGCGTCCAGGGCTCCGGCAAGACCACCTGGGTCCGCGCCCTGTGCTCGTGCATCCCGCCCTGGGAGATGATCGGCACCTTCGAGACCGAGTTCGAGCTGCACCTGCACGAGCTTGTCGACCGGCACAAGATCGTCCACGCCTGGGAGCACCGCCCCGGATCCGGCGAAGTCGGCATCGACGGCCGCCAGGCCGGTGAGTTCAGCCTCGAGGAGGCCATCCACCACTCCTTCCGGTTCAACCTCGCCCGCCAGATCGTCGGCGAGGTCCGCGGCCCGGAGGTCTGGAACATGCTCAAGGCTATGGAGTCCGGCCCGGGCTCGATCAGCACCACCCACGCCCGCAGCGCCGAGCACACCATCGAGAAGCTCGTCTCCTGCGCCATGGAGAAGGGCCCCCAGGTCACCCGCGAGCTCGCGATCAGCAAGCTCGCCGCCGCCATCGACATCGTGATGTACCTGCGCTCCGAGGTCGTCCCCAACGGCGACGGCACCTTCCGCAAGCAGCGCTGGGTCGAGGAGGTCCTGGTCGTCCAGCCGAGCATCGACGCAGCCCGCGGGTACGCCACCACCCCGATCTTCGCGCCCAACCAGCTCGGCCAGGCCGTCGCGACCGGCAAGCTCGACAACTTCCTCGCCCAGGAGCTGGCACGCCACGGATTCGACCTCGAGGCGTACAAGGCCGAGTCCCAGGCCAACCCGGGGGTGGCCACCTCATGAGCACCGCGTTCCTGCCCGCCGTCTTCGGCGCCCTCATCGTCAGCGGCCTGATCGGCATGGTCTACGCGATGATCCCGGCGCCGCCCAAGCCGCCGAAGCCAGCCCGGACCACCACCCCGTTCGGACGGCTCGGAAGCTGGTTCGTCCGGCTCGACCGGCGTACCCGGATGCTCATGATCGGCGGGGCCGTGGCCGGCCTCCTGGTCGCGCTGGTGACCGGCTGGGTGATCGCCATCGTCCTCGTCCCGGCCGCGATCGTAGGCATCCCGCCATCCGCACCGCGCGCTCACGCAGCTCGGTCGGGTACTTCGAGGGACGTGCCATGAGAGTGATCCTTCCAACGAATCAGCTCTCCGGACTCGCCGGGGCGGTTCAATCCGACCATGTGGTGACGGTTGAGTGCACGGACGAATCTCCGGCTCCGAAATTGCGAGCCCCTGTCCGTGTGCACGATGCAGCCGACCACGCCGCCGCGCCTGGCGACCGCGTTGTTGAGCGCCGCGACCGCGAGCCGGGACTTCATCCTCGAGTCGATCGAATAGCCCACGATCCGGTTGGAGTAGACGTCCTTGAACGCGCAGAGGTAGAGTTTGCCTTCGCCGGTGCGGTGTTCGGTGATGTCGCCGATCCACAGCTCGTTCGGCCCATCGGCATTGAACTCGTGCCGGATCACGCCGTGCTTGTCGACGGTGGCGCACAGGTCGTCGTGGACCGGTGGGCCGGGCCTCTTCGCCTTCCCGCGCTTGGGCTTGCCGAACGCGCTCCACCAGCCCATGTCCGAGCAGATCCGCCACGCGGTCCGCTCCGCCATAGGCTCGCCGTCTTCGCGTGCCTCGTCGACCAGGAACTGGTAGCCGAACTCGGGATCGTCACGGTGGGCGTCGAACAGCGCATTGGCGCGGTAGGCCTCCTCCAGCTCGGCGTCGGTGACCGGACGCTGGAGCCAGCGGTAGTAGGGCTGACGCGCGATCTTGAGCACCCGGCACGTCACCGTAACGGGGATCCCGTCCACGGCCAGCTCGCGGACGAGCGGGTACATCATTTTCCCGGCAGGTTCGCCTGCGACAGATAGGCCGCCGCGCGGCGCAGCACCTCGTTCTCCTGCTCCAGCAGCCGGATCCTCTTCCTCGCCTCACGAAGTTCGGCGCTCTCGGCAGCGGTCGTCCCCGGCTTCACGCCATCCTCGACGTCTGCGGTCTTCATCCAGTTCGTCAGGCACGACTCGCTGATGCCGAAGTCGGCAGCGATCTGCTTGAGGTGGACTCCCGGCTCACGGTTCCTCGCGACGCGAACGACGTCGTCGCGGAACTCCTTGGGGTACGGCTTCGGCACAGTGCACATCCTTCCAGCGGCACCTCTCGGCACCACAGATCAGATGTCACCTATTCGTGCAGCAGTCCCCAATCAAGGCTTGGCGTGGAGGCCGTTTCGCTCCGAGTTGGTCCTTCCATTTCGGCCTGGTTCTCGCGGGGTGGGGGATCTTCAACCTGTTGGAGGGCATCGTCAATCATCACCTGCTCGGTGTTCACCATGTGCGCGACGACATCGGCGCCCCACTGTCGTGGGATCTCGGGTTCCTAGCGTTCGGCGTGCCACTGGTCATCAGTGGGTGGCTGCTGCACAAGCGCGGTTCAGCGGTGATGGAGCGACGGGCACGAGCAGTGGCACGCCGAGCCTCGGTCGGCAGCTGAAGAGGAACTGCGTGTGGCTGTCGCCCGCGCCGGACCTTCCGCCGACCTGCGCTACTCCAGGGGCAGGGACAGGTAGCCGCGGATGGGGCCAGAGCGGAGTCGAACGGCCGAATCCAGGTCGACTTCCCAGTCCGGTTGGCGGGCGAGGAGTGCCTGCAGCGCGATGCGCGCTTCGAGCCGCGCCAGCGCCGCGCCGAGACAGAAGTGGATCCCACGTCCAAACGCGACCTGCCGTTCGGGAGCGCGATGGAGGTCGAAGTGGTCGGCGTCTGAGAATGCCTGGTCGTCTCGGTTGGCGGAGCCGAAGAGCAGCAGCACGGTTTCGCCAGTCGCCATGTGTTGTCCGTGCACGTCGACCGGCCGGGTAAGGGTGCGCGACAGGCCCTGGACGGGGGAGTCGTAGCGGAGCAGCTCTTCGACGGCGCCGGGAACGAGTTCTGGGCGGTCCGCCAGTTGCCGGCGGCTATCGGGCTGCTGAGCGAGCACGACCGCGCTGTTGGAGAGCAGGTTCGTGGTGGTCTCGTGTCCGGCCACGAGCAGCAGCAGACAGAAGCCGAGGAGCTCATCCTCGCTGAGGCGTTCGCCGTCGGCGTCGGCCTGGACCAGCGCGCTCATGAGGTCGTCCTGAGGGCGCGCGCGTCGTTCAGCAAGAAACTCTGAGAAGTAGTCGTAGAGGGATGTGGCGGCCTCCAGACCGGGGCCGAACTCGCCACGGGCGGGGTTGGACTGTATGAGAGTGGTGGACCACGTGCGGAAACGGTCACGGTCTGCCCGCGGCACGCCCAGCATGTCGGCGATCACGATGGCCGGCAGCGGTCCGGAGAACCCAGAGACAAAGTCCCACCCATCCGACTTCGGTGAATCATCGAGCAGATCGTCCACGATGGAGTGGATGTGGGGTTCGAGTGCGGCGATTCGCCGGGGGGTGAACGCCTTGCTGACGATCTTGCGCAGCGCGGTGTGTCGCGGTGGGTCGGTCATGATGAGCATGGGCAAGAACAACTGGGTCATGTCCACCCCGGGAGGGGTCGGGAAGATCCCGGACGCAGAGGAGTAGGTCGCCGGGTCGGCGAGCGCCGCGCAGACGTCGACGTATCGGCTGAGCACCCAGGTGTTCGCCTGCTCCGACCAGTAGGCGGGGACTTCACTGCGCAGCTGCCGGTAGACCGGGTAAGGGTCAGCGATGATGTCGGGATCGAACGGGCTGTAGGTCAGCTGCTGGTTGCTCATCGGTATCTCCAGGTGGCTTCATCGTCTGCTTCGTTCCCAGGCGCCCTCGACGCCGCTCCACCTTCGAACGGCCGGATCTGGTGTGGCGTGTGGTTCGCCTGTGCAGTGCCGCGAGGGGCGCAACGGCAGGAGGCGGCGATCGGCCTGGGGCCGTGGACTATCAGACAACCCTCTCAGTTTCAACAATGAGTTTGTACTCTGAGTACAGCACACCCCGTCATGCAAGTCGAGACTCCTGGCGGCGCCAAAGTGTCGTCCGGTGCCGACTCAGCGCACCCCAGACGGAGGACTCACCCACGCCGCGCCGCTCGCCTCATGGCGAGGCCCAGAGCAGCGGTGATGACGATCAGGTCTTGGCTCAGCAGGGCGGTCGGCATTCCGAGGATCCGCTGGGGGATGCTGTGCTGGTCGTAGGGCGAGCTGCCGGGTATGAACCGGGTCAGGTTGAACGGCGCCGCCCAGCAGGGCGATCGGCAGCAGTGCCGCGCCGGTGACCAGCCGCTCCGAGGAGGGGTCGCGCGGCCGGCGACTGCGCAGCGGCCGGTCCGGGGGGGCGCGACCAGAATGTGATGTGCAGATCAGGCAATTTTGCCTGTTGGGCAAGTGCCTGGGAGGCTATGGTCGTGACCCAAGGCCTGAGGGAGAGGAAGCGTGCGGCGACGGCACAGGCGCTTGCCGAGGCTGCCTTTGGCCTGGCGAAGGAGCGCGGCCTGGACGGGTTCGTGATCGACGAGGTCGCAGAGTTGGCCGGCTACTCGCGTCGTACATTCGCGAACCACTACCCCTGCAAGGAAGCGGCGGTGGCATCGGTCGCCTACGCCGGTATTGAGGCTGCCGCCGACGCACTCGAGGACGTGTCGGATGGGCGCCCGTTACTGGACGCGGTCGAGGTCGTGCTGCGGCTGCAGTTGACGACAGCGGGGCTTTCCCGGATGCGGGAGGTGCTGGCGTTGGCGCGCGCGCATCTATCGTTGGCGCCTCACGTCTATCACGTCCAGCACCGGATGCGGTTGGAGGTCGAGGAGCGGGTGGCCGCCGTGGCGGCCGGACGCTATCCGGCTTCCTACCTCACCCTGTTGGTCGGCGCCGTCTACGGCATGGTCTCCACCGCGCTGGAGGGGCTCGTCGACGTCCGCCTTCCTGGCGATCCGCCGAGTCGCGACGCCGTGGAGTTCGACGAGTTCCTGACTGAGGTCTTCAATCACCTCCGTACCGGGTTCTGACCCGCACATCACTCGCTGAGGAGCAGCCCATGTCCACGTTCTTGTACCGCCTCGGGCGCGGTTGCTTCGGCAAGCCCTGGCCCATCATCGTCGGGTGGGTGTTGGTGCTGGCTGCCGTCGTGGCTGCACTGGTGGTCAACGGGGTGAAGGTGACCTCGGAGATGAAGATCGACAACACCGAGGCCCAGCAGGTTCTCGATCGGGTCTCTCGGGAGCTGCCGGAGGCATCGGGAGGCCAGGCCAGTGTGGTGTTCACCGTTCCAGACGGCGACCGGCTGGATACCCCCGCGCGGATGGCCGCGATCGCTGAGACGGTCCAGGACGTCTACGAGCTGGACCAGGTCATCAACCCGGCTGACTTGAGCCAGGGTCAGGGGCAGCCGCCGGGAGGGCCTGGGGCTGACCAGCCGGAAAGCGGGCCGGGGACGGCGCCGCCGTACCAGCCGCTGGTCCTCGACGGGACCCCGGTGCCGGGGGTGCTGGTCTCGACTCAGGCGCCAGTGGCGCTGTTCCAGTTCCAGTTCACCGTGCCGTCCACGTCGCTGACCGACGATCAGGTCTCCGCGGTCTTGTCGGTCGTCGAGGATGCGGAGCGGGGCACCGGTCTGCGGGTCCTGCCGAGTGACTCGCTGAAGGCGATCGAGATCCCGGTCGGCGCCGCCGAGGTGGTCGGTCTCGCGGTCGCGGCCGTGGTCCTCGTTCTTACGCTTGGCTCGCTCGTCGCCGCTGGCCTTCCATTGATCACCGCCCTCGTCGGGGTCGGGGTGGGCGTGGGAACGGCGTTTGCCCTGTCGACGACGGTGGAGATGAACACCGCAACCCCTGTCCTGGCGTTGATGATCGGCCTCGCGGTGGGAATCGACTACGCGTTGTTCGTGGTCAACCGGCAGCGGCGACTGATCATCGATCGCGACCTCGACGCCCGCGAGGCGGCTGGCCGGGCGGTTGGAACGGCAGGCAGCGCCGTGCTCTTCGCCGGTCTCACCGTGATCGTGGCCTTGGTCGCGCTCACCGTCATTGGCATCTCCATGCTCACCACCATGGCTCTGGTCGCCGCGGCCACGGTGCTGCTCGCTGTCCTCATCGCGCTGACCCTGCTGCCGGCTCTGCTCGGACTGATCGGGGAGCGGATCGTGTCGGCCAAAGCCCGCAAGAAGGGGCATACCCGCCGGGAGGAGGACAGCCACAGCGTGGCCGACCACTGGGTCAAGGCGGTGGTGCGGTTGCGTTGGCCGGTGATCCTCGGTGTAGTGGCGGTCTTGGGGGTGGGTGCTGTTCCCGCGGCGAGCATGGACCTCGGCTTGCCGACGGGTGCCAGCGCAAACACCGACACCGCCGCGCGGCAGAGCTACGAGGCGGTCACCCGCGGGTTCGGTGAGGGGTACAACGGTCCGTTGCTGGTGACCGTGGAGTCCGCCGATGGCGCCGCCGTCACGCCTCGGACCCTCGGCGCGGTGACCCAACAGCTCCAGCAGCGCAAGGAGATCGTCGCTGCGGTGCCATTGGGCACCAGTCAGGACGGGGAGATGGCAGTCCTCAGTGTCATCCCCACCTCGGGCCCAGACGACGATGCCACGGCCGACCTCGTTCAGGCGCTCCGTTCACCCAGCTCGGCTGTCGCCCAGGATCATGACGTCGTGATCGGCGTCACTGGCTTCACCGCTATCGGCATCGACATGTCCGACCGGCTCGCCGAGATCGTCCCGCTGTACCTGATCATCATTGTGGGGCTGTCGCTCCTGATTCTGCTGGTGGTGTTCCGGTCACTCGTCGTACCGATCCAGGCCACGCTCGGGTTCCTGCTCAGCATCTTGGCGACCTTCGGGGTGACCACTGCGGTGTTCTCTTGGGGATGGCTTGGCTGGATGGTGGGGGTCGACACCGGCGGGCCATTGTTCAGCTTCATCCCGGTCATTGTCACCGGAATCCTCTATGGGCTAGCGATGGACTACCAGGTCTTCCTGGTCTCCTCGATGCGCGAGTCCCACGTCCACGGCCACCACGGCGAGGCCGGCGTGGTTCACGGTTTCGATCAGGCCAGCCGTGTCGTGGTCGCCGCCGCGGTGATCATGGTCTCGGTGTTCGCCGGCTTCATCTTCAGCCATGACGTGATGATCAAGCAGATCGGCTTCGCGCTTGCGATCGGCATCCTCATCGACGCCTTCTTGGTCCGCATGACCTTGACTCCGGCGCTGATGTCGCTGTTCGGCGACAAGGCCTGGTGGTTGCCGCGTTGGCTGGACCGGATGCTGCCCGACCTCGATGTCGAGGGCGACAGGCTCCTGCGCATGCTCACGGAACGTCAGGACACGGAGGTGGCGCGTCGTCCTGAGGTCATCGGCAAGTAGTGGCCCGCCCTCACGGCCGCGTGCGAAGGAGGGGGCGGTGTGGCCGGGGCGCGTGCTGGTCTGCGTCACCGGCACATGTAGCGAGCCTGGCTCGGCCCGTACGGGATGAAGGGATCCGCCCGCTCGCGCGACTATCGAAGCGGCCTCGGTCGGCCGTGGCGTACCCTTGGCCGCGTCCCGCCGTGAGGCTCATTCACCGGCGGGGAGCACCGAAGCCGGAGGAATTCCTCGATCTCGCGCAGGCCGCGCGCGATGTCTCTGTCGATACGGCTCCTTCGTCGCTGCTCGCGCCGCTCAAGCCAGTCACGCTCCCATTGCTGCCACTCGCGGTAGCCGCCACATCCGAACCACCAGCAACTCCCGAAGGCCACCATTCCGCCATAGAGCCACCACGCCGCATGCCACACCACGTCGGAGAGCAGGTCCGCCATTGGCTGCCAGACAGGCCCGCGGTTCATTGGGTCACCCCCAACGGACGCGAACGGGAAGAGAGAAGCGTCCGGATGGCAGCACGCTACATGCCGTCGTGCATGCACGTAAGTCCGTCACGAGTGGGTAGCGCTCGGCCACCCGGATCACCAGAGGTTCGGGCCTGTCTTCTCATCGAGATTTCGCACATGCCGCGCGACACGTATGAGGATTCGCTGCAGTCGGTCGAAGTACCCGGGTAGCTGCTCGAGCACGGCGGTGCTCCGGTTGAGACGTTCCAGGCTCTCGGGGAGTGGCCCCGCGGTGTCTGCGAGCCTCCGCATCGGCCTCCTCACCTCCGTCAGTGGCTCGACGAGGTCGCGATCGAGCCGACGTAGCGAGGTCTGGAGGCCCTCGAGCTGCCCGGAGAGGGCCGCGATCTTGGGGGCGGCCTCGCCGAGCGGCTTGGAGGTCCGCTGCAGGGCCGCCAGGTCATCCAAGAGTTGGTTGATCTGGCCGGCGAGGGTTTCGATGTGCGGCGCGACCGCGGAGAGGTCCTCGGTCGCGGTGGCCACAGGGGGAGTGAGGCTCTCGACATTGCGGTCGATCCTCTCTACCTGGTCCAGGGTGTCCGGCGCTCGGTCAACCACTTCTAGGGCCGCCGGCATGTCGGAGGCCGCCCGCACCAGCCGGGGGATGTGCGGCAGCAGCAGGGCGACCGCAACGGTGAGGACGAACAGTGCCAGTGCGAGGACAGCGGCCAGTACGCGGACTGCCCAGATCGGCAGGGCTTGGTTGAGCACGTCGTAAGATCCTCGTCTGTCGGGACCGGCACCGTCGCTTGCGGCCGCGCGGTCGGGGTCAGCGCTGACGCAGCCGCAGGCCGTCGAGGACCAGGGTCGTCACGGCGCTCGCGATGCGCTCCTGGTCCAGGGCCTGGTCGGTGACAAGGTAGGACAGGGCGCTGATGGTGACCGCACCGAAGACCGCCATGGCACCCGACTCCGGATCGGGCACCTGCCGCAGCGAGCCCTCAGTCACGCCGTCCTCGATCAGCGACTGTACGGGCTGGTAGTAGGCCGCATGAATCATCGCTGCGATCTCAGGGATACGGCCCGCACGTCCTAGCTCACCCACCAAAGCCCGGCAGATCGCCGGCTGCTCCGCCATCACCCGCAACTGCGCTCGAATCACCTCGGCGAGCCGGGCCGCTGCCGACCCTTCCGACTCGACGGCGATGGCCACCTCATCCGCAACGCGGTTCAAGGTGTCGCGGAACAGAAAGGCAAGGATCTCCTCCTTGCCGGCGAAGTAGTAGTACAACGTCGCCTTGGGAATCCCAGTGGCAGCAGCGATGTCCTCGATCTTGGTCTGCTCGACACCGTGATCGGCGAACAGCTCCGCTGCGACGCTGAGTTTGACCGCCGTGTGAGCCGGGACAGTACGCACCGACGTGGATCCCTTCGCTGTGCTGGGCTTGTACCGAGAGTACAAACATGGCGTCCATCTGCACAACTGACCGCGTCAGCCGACGGCCCGGGGTCGGGGCCGGATTGGCGAGCCGCTCGAGTGGTCCCGATCCCGGGTGTGAGCGTCAGCGGATGCCCGGATTGGAGGCGCAGGCCGCAGGCCGCGAGCGATGGCCCGAGGCGGCCCTGCAAGGACGGGCGCGGTCAATCCGCAGGCACGCCAGGTGGACTGCCCTGAGCGAAGTGCTCGACAGACACTTTCACGAACACGGCCGTAGAAGTGATGACCGCGCGACCGGCTGGCTCGGTTGCACGGGCAGCGACGAACAGCTTGCGCCCTTCGCGCCGGACGACATCGGCCTGGAGTCGGTACTCCGCTCCGATGAGTACCGGTGCCAAATACTCGATCGTCAGTTGGCGGGTGACGGCAGGGCCTCCTTCGAGGAAAAGCAGGCAACCGTAAAGGTCATCGACAACGGTGGCGACTGCGCCGCCATGGACAATGCCCGGTGCGCCTACGTGACGATTGTCGAACGTGTGCCAAGCCTGCACACCATCCCCGTGCCGCAGGGCCCGGAGGTGGTGCCCATGGGGATTGTTCGGGCCGCACCCCAGGCAGTGGTCGTGGTGAGTCGGGAGTTCAGCCCCGTCCGGGTAGACGGTGAACTTCTCCGCCCACATGGCCAGCAGCGCTTGCATGTCAGCCACGAGGACCGCCCTGGAGGCGCTGCGCCCAGGCAGCCAAGACTTCGCTCTGCCGTTCATGGGAATGAGGAGCGAGCAGACCGCTAACCCCTCGACCGAGAAGGAGATCCAGGGTGAGTCGGATTTCGATGGGGTCCTGTGTGACGTAGGTGCGGCACATCTCGGCGAGCTCCGCGTTCACGCGGTCTTCGGTGGGGACCAACTCTGCCCGCAGCTCTTCGTGAGCGCGGGCGGCCACCCACAGTTCGAGGCTCGCCGCATACAAGGGCCCCGACAGCGCATCTGATAGCAGGCGGAGCGCCGTCCCTCGCCTCCTGTGGTCGGTCGCCCCCCCGTCCTCGGCGTCACGGAGCTCGAGCTGGGCCATCTGCTCTCGGACGCGGCGCAGGCGCTGCTGCGCCAAGTGCTCAACCGCCGCCACGACCAACTGGTCGCGTGTCCCGAAGTGGTGCAGCTGCGCGCCGCGAGAAAGGCCCGCTCGAGCCGCGACCGCGGCGCTGGTTGTCCCCGTATAGCCGAGCTCGGCAAGGCATGTGACCGTCGCGTCCAGCAATGCCCGACGGGTAGCAGCCGAGCGGTCTTCTTGTCGTCCTAGCTTCAGCGGCACAGCCTGAGTCTACATGCGTGCATGAATGCATGTAGATTCGCGCCCACCGTTTGACGGGCACACGCTCGCGCAGAGTGCTCCGACTACTCCAGGAGTTCCCATGTCAGTTGAGGTCGCTGCGCTTCGGCCGGAGCCGCGTCGAGTGCTGCTGGACTATCCCCACCGTCAGGCAGGTCATTGCGGGTCCGGAGCGCTGAGAGACCTCTTGGAGTGGGCCGGCCTGGGCTGGGAGGAGGTGCCGAGCGAAGGTCTGGTCTTCGGAATGGGCGGTGGGCTCGGCTTCACCTATCTGCGGGTGCCTGGTCTCACCCCGCCCATCTACGTCGTCGGGCGTAGCAGTGACCTTGAGGTGGATCTTCTTGCCAGGCTGGGTGCAGAGGTCGACGTCCGGCACACCGACGACCCCGCCACCGGTTGGGGTTGGGTCCGTGGGGAACTACGACAAGGTCGTCCCGTGCTGATGTGGGCAGACATCGCTGAGTTGCCCTACCTGAATGTCCGCCTCCAGATGAGTCGGCACGACATCGTCGTGATCGGTTACGACGACGAGACCCAGACCGCTTTCGTGGTTGACAACGACCGAGCCGAGGTGCAGGAGGTCCCCTACGATGCGCTTGCGCGGGCGCGCGCGTCACGATCCTTCCCCGTGCCCACCAGGCACACGACCTACTTCGTGAACTGGCCCCAGGTCCTGCCGGATCTCCGCCCGACCGCGGCTTCGGCCCTCGTCGCCTCCGTCGAGAACATGCAAGCGGCGGCGACCGCGATCATCCCGGACACCTCGGTGCTGCCGCCGGATGCCGTTGCTGGTGCCGGGATCGATGGAATCGGGGTCTTCGCGGAAGATGTCGGCCGGTGGCCGGAACTCATGCCCGAACCTGAGTTGGACGTCGCGCTGCGCTCTCTCCACGCCTTCGTGGAGAAGGCAGGGACCGGCGGCGGCCTGTTCCGCCGGTTGCAGGCGCAGTTCTGTGCCGACGTGGCGCGGCGAACGCGGTCCGCTGAGATGGCGAAGGCTGAAACTGCGCTCCTGCGCTGCGCGGCCACATGGTCGGCTCTAGCTGCCGCCGGCCGTAGCGACGGATCGACGCTCGCTCGCTGGCGACACGTCAATGAACTCGCCGCGACTCTCACCAGCGACGAGCACCATGCCATCTCCCAGATGCGCACTGCTGCGGGCGAACTCCGGGGTGGGTGACCGATCGTGGCCGGTCGGCGAACGCAATACGCGAACACCACCGCCGACGATCCCCGCTCCACAGCTTAAGCATTCCAAGCCGATCGCCGAGTCATCTCGACTCGTCTCCCATCGAGGTCCGCGGCGCGAACAGCTAGTGGCGGCGGCTGACGCGATCGAGGATCACGGCGCCGGGGTCGGCACCGCTCAGATCGCCGAACGCGCAGGCATGCGCGGCCCCACGTCTACCGCCACTTCGCAGCAAGGAAGATCTCGTCGGCGAGGTGCTGCGGTGCGCGGCGGACCAGGTCATCGACCACCCTTCGGCCCGCGATGCAGGTCAGTGGCACCGGCCCTGCCATCATCCGGGTGCCATCGGGGCTGCACTCGGTTGGGCGGCCGAGCATCCGACCCTCGATCGCTTCATGGCAGTGCGCCAGCAGAACAGGGAGATGCGTCGGGCCAGGCTTGGGGCGCACGCGGTTCCGGGGGAGTTGGTGGCCGCCGCGTCGGGCGTACCTGCGCAACCCCGAGGTCGACCTTCCGGGACGGCGTCATGGCGGGGCTGATGGGCACCCGGTCGATGCTGGGACCATCTGTTGGCTCGACTACCACGACGAGTCGCACGACGAGGTCGTCGCCCGGATCGCACACCAGGTGTGGTTGACCCGCGCAATCTCGCTGACAGCGTCGGGCTCGGCTTCGACGACGACAGCTACTTGAGCGTCCGATGAGGACCGCTCCAGCGTGTGGACGGCGCGCACTGTGCGCAGCCGCGTTGGGAAGAGGAGGCCGACGCATGGTCGTCGAGGTCGGGAAGGCCGACGACCACCTGGCGGTGGCGATGACGCCGACGGCGGGACCGCACCTTGAGTCGGCCTTCTTCCTCGATCACGACAGCGCTGCGGTGCGCGACTTCACGCAGCAGGTGGTCGCCGGCGCATCGACGCCGCGTGAGCGGGCGAGCCTGCTCTTCGCAGCGGTCCGGGACAGAGTCTGGTACGACCCCCATTCGGTGCCCCGAGACCCTGAGCACTACCGGGCCAGCTACGTGCTCGAGGCAGGCCGCGCCTACAGCGTTCCCAAGGCCGGTGCTGCTGACCGCAGCGCTGCGGGCCGTGGGCATCCCTGCCCGGGTGGGCTTCGCCGACTTCCTCAACCACCTGCGGACCGACAACTTGCGGGCCCTCATGGGTGGCGCGGACCTGTTCGTGTACCACGGGGTACTGCAGCGTCCACCTCGACGACCGATGGTTGAAGGCGACGCCGGCCTTCAATGGCGAGCTGTGCGAGAGCTTCGACGTGCCCCGATGGACTTCGACAGCTTCGACGACCTCTCGCTGGACCGGACCCTGACGGCCCTCGACCAGGCCTACGGCCGCATGACCCCCGGCTTAGGGGTTGCGGACGACACCTTCGCTGCTCCTGCCGACACCGGGGAGGCCACCGAGCATGCAGCCGTGAACCCGTCGGTGAGCTCGGACTGAGCACTCTCGCCTCATCGGTGCTCGTGCTCACCTCGGAAGTGGCTCGGTGAGCTGCCGGTCCATCTCTTGAAGGCGTGCGAGAAGTTGGTGAGATCGCTGTAGCCGAGCTCGTTGGCGACCTCGCTGACCGACGTGGAGGGGTCGAGAAGCCGCTTCCTGGCGCGGTCGACCATCGACTGCTGCAGCAGCTCCCGGAAACTGGTCCCCTCAGCGGCGAGGCGGCGCTTCAGGGTGCTCGAGGACATCGAGAACTCGTTTGCGACGGACTGGATCGTCCTCGCCCCGGGCCCGTCGTCGAGCAACGCCCGGACCCTGCGGGCGAACTCCGGGGTGCCGGCTCGGCGCGCGAGCGCCTGCTGGAGCTCGGTGACGGCGAGTCCGTAGGTGATCGGGTCGGGGAAGCGGCAGGCAGCACGAAGCGTCCTCGCGGGCATGTGCAGGTAGGAGAAGGGGGCGTCGAACTCGAGTCGGGACCGGCTCTCGGCCTCTCGGGGTAGCCCGCTCGGCTCCGGCCAGTGGCTGTGCATGGTCGCCTCCGACGGCTCGCCGACCAGCAGGTCGATCAACCGCATGAGTGCCAGTCCGCAGTAAGTGACGACCAGACAGTCGAGATCGGGGTCGCCTGCGTTCCCCAACAGCCTGATCGTCAGGTCGTCCTGCCGCGGATGGAACTGCGTGGTGACCGCTTTGGTGATCAAGGGCAGGTAGGTCAGCAGCTCCACGACCTCTGCGACGGTGCACGCGCTGACCAACGGGACACTCAACGGTCCGAAGGACGTGAGCTGTGCGTGTTCTGCGCAGGCGATCCCGAGCCGGGTGGCCTGCTCGCCGTCGAGGTCGGGATAGACCTCGCGGAACCACCGCAGCGGTGCCTCGCCCTGGGTCTGGATGAGAGTCAGCTCACCGGTTCCCTCGCGCGCCATGACGACGCGAAAACGCTCGACGGCGTCCTCGTCGATCGCCGGACTGCTCAGCAGCTGCACGAAGGCCAGCGACGGGACGCCTGGCTCGTCTGTCCACACAGGCAACCCTCACGTGATCCGAATTCACAACATACTGACACGATACGACATGGCTTTGCCAGCGGACCGCCGACAACAATCATCGCCAGAACGTCCATCCAGTAGGCAAAGTCAGGAGAATTGTCGATGGCAGTGGTCACCTTCATGTCACACGACGGGGAGCAGCACGAGGCCCCGCTCGAGGAGGGCAGTTCGCTGATGCAGGTGGCGACGAACAACGCCATCCCGGGCATCGATGCCGACTGCGGCGGCGAGGCCGCATGCGGCACCTGTCACGTGATCGTTGATCCCGCCTGGGCCGACAAGGTCGGCCGGTCCGGTCCCGAGGAGGAGGAGATGCTCTCGATGAACCCCGAGCGACAGCCGACGTCTCGCCTGTCGTGCCAAGTCAAAGTCTGCGAATCGTGGGATGGCTTGACCGTGCAGTTGCCCGAGTTCCAGATGTAGCAGGAGGTCAAGCCAGATGAAGTTCCCAGAAGTCAAGATCCCAGAAACAGTGAAGACGAAGGTCGAGTCCGCCATCCCCCTGGAGCGACAGATCCAGGGCGCGCGCCTCTACGACAAGGGCCGGCGGTGGCTCACCGGCGCGAACGGGCCGATGTTCGTCGAGGCCCCGATCCCGCCGGTCGAAGAGGTCCCCCTCGCCGAGATCGACCTCAGCAACCCGTTCCTCTACCGACAGGGGCGGTGGGCGTCCTACTTCGAGCGTCTGCGCAACGAGGCTCCGGTCCACTACCAGCCCCACAGTCCCTTCGGCCCGTTCTGGTCGGTGACGCGTCACGCCGACATCATGGCGGTGGACAAGAACCACGAGGTCTTCTCCGCCGAGCCTCTCATCGTCATCGGAACACCCCCGCGGTTCATGGACGTCGCGATGTTCATCGCCATGGACCCGCCCAAGCACGACATACAGCGGCGCGCCGTACAAGGTGTCGTTGCGCCGAAGAACCTCCATGAGATGGAGGACCTCATTCGCGAGCGCGTCAGGGACGTCCTGGACAACCTGCCCGTCAACGAACCGTTCGACTGGGTGAGCACGGTGTCGATCGAGCTGACCGCCCGCATGCTGGCCACGCTGTTGGACTTCCCCTTCGAGGAGCGGCACAAGCTCGTCGAGTGGTCGGACCTGGCAACCTCGATGGAGCAGACCAACGGCGGCCCGGCCACTACCGACAACGACGAGCTGTTCCGCGGCATGCTCGAGATGGCGCGAGGACTCACGGAACTCTGGCACGACAAGGCCGCCCGGCTCGCGGCCGGCGAAGAGCCCGGGTTCGACCTGGTCACGATGCTGCAGAGCGATGAGAGCACCAAGGACCTGATCAAGCGTCCGATGGAGTTCATCGGCAACTTCGTTTTGCTGATCGTGGGCGGCAACGACACCACACGCAACTCGATGAGCGGCGGAGTTCTCGCGCTGAACCAGTACCCCGACCAGTTCGAGAAGCTCAAGGCCAACCCGGACCTGATCCCGAACATGGTCTCTGAGATCATCCGCTGGCAAACCCCCCTTGCCTACATGCGGCGGATCGCCAAGACCGACACCATGCTGAACGGCCAGTTCATCCGCAAGGGCGACAAGGTGGTCATGTGGTACGCGTCCGGCAACCGCGACGAGACGGTGTTCGAGCGACCGGACGAGCTGATCATCGACCGGCCCAACGCCCGCAACCACATTGCTTTCGGCTTCGGCGTGCATCGGTGCATGGGCAACCGGCTGGCCGAGCTGCAGCTGCGGATCCTCTGGGAGGAGCTGCTCCCGCGCTTCGAGAGGATCGATGTGGTCGGGGAGCCGCAGTACGTGCAGTCCAACTTCGTTCGCGGCATCAGCAAGCTGATGGTCGAGCTCACCCCCAAGGGCGCCGGATGAGCACGGAACGCGCGGTGGTGGTCGGCGCCAGCCATGCCGGGGTACAGCTGGTCACCAGCCTCCGCCAGGAGGGTTGGTCGGGTGACATCGTGCTGGTCGGTGACGAGTCGGCGCTGCCGTACCAAAGACCTCCGCTGTCGAAGGGATATCTGGCCGGGAAGTGCTCGCTGAAGGAGCTGGCCATCCGGTCTGAGGACTTCTACGTCAAGCAGGACGTCGAGCCCCTGACTGCCAGCGTGCAGTCGATCGACCGGTCGGCGGGCGAGCTCGTGCTCGGCACCGGGGACCGCCTGTCCTATGACGCTCTTGCTCTTTGCACGGGAGCGCACCCCCGACGTCTCCGTGCCGAGGGTGCCGACCTCGACGGGGTGCACTACCTGCGTCGGTCGTCGGACGTGGAGCGGATTCGCGAGGACGCGATCCCCGGACGCAACGCCGTCATAGTGGGTGGTGGGTATATAGGGCTGGAGACCGCTGCCTCGCTGCGCTCGTCGGGCCTCCACGTCACGGTCCTCGAGGCCGCAGACCGGGTCCTCGAGCGGGTCACTGCCCCTGAGGTGTCGGCCTTCTTCACACGGATCCACCAAGAAGAGGGCGTCGACGTGAGGACGAACGCCTCGGTCGAGGCCCTGGTCGGCGACACCCGCGTGCGAGAGGTGGTGCTGGCCAGTGGCGAGTCGGTCCAAGCGGACTTTGTGATCGTCGGGATCGGGATCGAGCCGACCACCGAACTCGCCGAGGCAGCCGGCCTGGTCGTGGACGACGGGATCCTCATCGACGCCCACGCCCGCACCAGTGACCCTGACATCGTGGCGGCCGGGGACTGTACGTCGCAGGACATCCCCCGCTACGGCCGACGAATCAGGCTGGAGTCGGTCCCGAGTGCAGTGGAGCAGGCCAAGGTGGCAGCGGCGACTATCTGTGGAAATGACAAGGAGGTGGCGGCGCTCCCGTGGTTCTGGTCGGACCAGTATGACCTCAAGCTCCAGATCGCGGGACTCAACACCGCCTATGACGACATCGTCATGAGCGGTGACCCGACCCGTGACCGCGACTTCACCTGCTACTACCTCCGGAAGGGCGAGCCGATAGCTGCTGACTGTGTCAACCGTCCCCGGGACTTCATGACCACCAAACGCATGCTCACCCAGGGGACTGCGGCCGACATGGCCGCCCTGACAGCGGAGGTGGCGGTGTGAGAAGCCGCAGTGACCGCTGGTCGTGGTCACCATCGAGCCATTGCCCGCCGAGGTGAGCAAGGATGGCTTGGAGGTCGACGGTCTGGACGGCGATGGGAGTCCTGCGTATCGTTCCGGACTTGCGTGACTCGGGTCGGTCCGCGGGCGCGAGAGGCGTCCCCAGAGACGCCCGCGGGCCTGCGTGGTGGCTGGCGTTGCTCGTCTGTAAACCGCTGCTGCTGCTGGGCAGGAGAGCGGACTGGCGCGGTACCGAGCGCCTGCCCGGGTCGGGAGGCGCGGTGCTGGCGGCCAACCATGTCTCCCAGGCCGACCCGCTGTTCCTGGGGGAGATGATCCTCGCCCAGGGCCGGACCCCCCGGTTCATGGCCAAGGCGAGCCTGTTTCACCGTAGAGCAGTCGGCTGGTGGTTCCGGTCGGCCGGCCACGTCGAGGTCGATCGGTCCGACGGCCGGTCTGGGATCCGTGCCGCGGTCGAAGCCGTGGAGCGTGGCGCTCTTGTCGTGGTGTATCCGGAAGGATCGATCACGAAGCGACCGGATGGACGTCTGATGTCGCTCAGGTCGGGTGCTGTCCGCATCGCACTCGAGACGTCGGCTCCATTGATTCCCGTTGCTCAATGGGGCGTGCAGGCGATCGTGCCAGCCTACGAAGGGAGGGTGGTGCTGGGCCGCCGCCGTCGTCGGGTCACCCTGCTGGTCGGGGACCCGGTGCCACTCGAGGACCTCCGAGAGTTTCCGAGGGCGACGGCAGTGACTGTAGGGGTGCAGAGGCTTCAGGACACCCTCGCCGTCATGGTCGACCAACTGGCCGACGAGCACGCTAGGTAGCGTGCGGGCGTGTCCAGGTCAGGGACGCGAGTCGGTCGCGAGACACGAATCGCTAACCTCTCTGACATGCGGGCACCGTCCATGCGCGAACGGTTCAGGGAGCACATGCGCGCCGCTGTCCTCGAGGCTGCCCACGACCTGATCGGCGACCGCGGCTGGGACCGGGTGCGTATGGGAGAGGTCGCGGATCGTGCCGGGGTGTCCCGGGCGGTGCTCTACAAGGAGTTCGGTGACAAGGCCGGCCTTGGAGAAGCCGTCGTACTCCGCGAGGCCTCGCGCTTCCTGGAGGGCATCCAGAAGGCGCTGGAGGCACACATCGGCGATGCGAAACGCGGCATCGCAGCAGCCGTCGACTACACCTTGAACGAGGCCGAACGCAGCCCCCTGCTCAAGGCAGTGCTCATCTCCAACCGCGACCTGGATGCGGGCAGTCAGGCGTCCACGGGGATGCTCCCGCTGCTCACGACATCCGCGCGGCTTCTCGACCTCGCCTCCGACACCCTGGCCGGATGGGTGGCGGAGAGCTACCCGAGCCTTCCCCCAGACGACGTCGTCGACGCGGCCGACACCATGGTGCGCCTGACGGTCAGTCATCTGGCGCTGCCCAAGTGGGACCGGACCGCGATGGCGAGCAAGATCTCCGAAGTCGCCGTACGGTTCCTCTCCCTCGAATCGTGACCTGCACCAGCCCTCACAACCGCCGTCGACCGCGAGCCCCTGCGTGCCTGAGCTAAATGTAGAGTCGCGGAACCCACCGCGCCCGACCCACCGGCGTACGCACAGAGCGCTGCGAGCCGGTTCAGGAGTTGCCATGTCAGCTGAGATCCTGCCCCGACAACCGGAGCCGCGGCGGATCCTGCTGGACTATCCCCACCGTGAGGCCGGTCATTGCGGTTCCGGAGCGCTGAGAGACCTCCTGGAGTGGGCCGGTCTCGGCTGGGAGGAGGTACCGAGCGAAGGTCTGGTCTTCGGAATGGGCGGTGGTCTGGGTTTCACCTACCTGCGGATGCCCGGTCTCACCCCGCCCATCTACAGCGTCGGGCGTAGCAGTGACCTCGAGGTCGACCTTCTTTCGAGGCTGGGTGCCGAGGTCGACGTCCGTGGCACCGACGACCCCGTGACCGGCTGGGGCTGGGTCCGCCGCGAGCTTCAGCAAGGCCGTCCCGTGCTGATGTGGGCGGACATCGCTGAACTGCCCTACCTCAATGTCCGCCTTCAGATGAGTCGGCATGACATCGTCGTGATCGGTTACGACGACGACACCGAGGCGGCTTTCGTCGTGGACAACGACCGAGCCGACGTGCAGGAAGTCCCCTACGATGCTCTTGCGCGGGCGCGCGCGTCACGGTCCTTCCCTGTGCCCACGAGGCACACCACGTACTTCGTGAACTGGCCCCAGACCCTCCCCGATCTCCGCCCGACCGCAGCTTCGGCCCTCGTCGCCTCGGTCGAGAACATGCAAGCGGCGGTAACCGCAATTATCCCGGACACCTCGGCGCTGCCACCGGATGCCGTGGCGGCTGCCGGGATCAGCGGGGTCGCGGTCTTCGCCGAAGATGTCGACCGGTGGCCGGGACTCATGCCCGAACCGGAACTGGACGTCGCACTGCGTTCACTCCACGCCTTTGTGGAGAAGGCAGGGACCGGCGGCGGCCTGTTCCGCCGGTTGCAGGCACAGTTCTGTGCCGACGTGGCGCGGCTAACGGGGTCCGCTGAGATGGCCAAGGCCGGAACCGCGCTCCTGCGCTGCGCGGACACGTGGTCGGCTCTGGCTGCGGCCGGCCGTAGAGACGGAGCGACGTTCGACCGCTGGCGACGGGTGAATGAGCTCGCCGCGACGCTCCCCAGCGATGAAGACCATGCCATCTCTCAGATGCGCAAAGCGGCGGGCGAACTCAGGGATGGGTGACCAATCGTAGGCAAGTCAGCGGACGCAGCACGCGAGCACCACCGCCGAGGCTCCGTGCTTGGGGCAGTCCAGGCATTCCCAGGTCCATCGACCTTGACTGTTGTTTCTGCCATCGCTGCGCCGCCGTGCTGACGAACGCCTCTTGGAGCCATCTCGCCTTTCGACTTCCCCGAGATCTGAGGTCTCGTCACCCAGAGGATCGGGCTCGAGACGTAGGCTGGGGCGAACTGAATACGGCGACCTCGTGGACGCGGTCGACCCCGTGCTCTCCGGTGCGCTCGTCCACCCCGACACCCCGCCCTGGGTCGGCGGCCTCGAGCGGCCAGCCGACCTCGCCGCGCTCGCGGCGCGGTTGGAGGAGACGCTGGGGCCGCGAGCCGGCCGCCAGGTGGCTGCCGACACCGTCATCGACACCCTGACGCGGCAGCTGGCTCCGGCGCCGCGCTGATCGCGGGTTGCTCGCGGGCACGACCCGCTGGTGGAACCGGGCCGCCCACCCAGCCGGATGAACCGGGTTCGGCTTTCGGGGACGTTCTCCTGTCGCGAACGCGGCGCTTGAGTCACGGTGCGTGCGATGCGACCTTTCTCACACCGCGTCCGTGAGACGTAGGAGAGCCGCCCATGGCCACCGTTGTCCCCGTCGACGAGTTCGTGGCGGATGAGTGGTACCCCGGCTTCGAGCCGGCCCTGGACCATGCAGGCTGGCCGGTCGAGCCGTTCCGGACCTTCGACAAGTCCGACGAGGAGCGGTTCTGGTTCCTCGACTTCCACTGGCCCCGGGGCCTGACCCCGATGGGGCTGATCTGGAACGAGGACGGCTACTCCTGGGGACCCAGCTGGTAGCGGAGTCGCTGCCGCTGCCGCCCGGGCGCGGAATCACCAGCGGATCGTCGGGACGCACACCTACGCCGCCGCGGTCGACGTGACGGACGAGTGGGAGATCGGCGAACGGGCGCGCCGGATGATGCAGAACCTGCCGCGCTTCCTCAAGAACTCCGAGGGCATCTGGGCCGAGCGCCGCGCGGAGGTCGACTCCTGGTGGACGCACCTGCAGTCGGTCGACCTGCGGTCGCTGCAGCTTCCGGAGCTCGGCGCTCCGCAAGGCGCGCCAGTTCCACAAGCGTGCCTTCGAGATCCACTTCGAGGTCATGACCCGCTCATCGCCAACTACGTCGCCTTCTACGGCGCCTGCACCGAGATGGGTATCGACCCGGGACAGATCGCCAAGATGGTCGTCGCCGTCCATCAGATGCCTTCCTCCCGAGAGATGCAGCAGGCATGAGTCTCGCGGATCTCCCCGGCGCCCGTGACGCCGCCGACGGCGGGCTGTGGATAACAGGGCTTTCCGTCCGGTTCGCCGAGCGGGAGACTGGTCCTCTATGGACGACCAGGTTGCGTTGCTCAGCGCGTGGCCGTGGCCGCTGCTGCACGGCCGGACAGGAACGGCGAGAGGCCAAGCTCTTCAGCGCGTCGACCACCGCCTCGCGAACCGTGTCCGCGCTTGTCCATGCGGAGATACCCTCATGTGGGTCGACCGTCTCGAAGGAAGTGGACGAGCCGGACTTTTGCACGGTGTTGCGCCGGACGCATTTGTCCTATGCCCCAACTGCAAGAGGCGCATGCGCATAGGGTAGGTATCGAGCACTTGATGCTGACGTAACTGAAGAACGCTGGCTGGTGCACCCCTGGGGCGCACGCCCCCGAGGTAACGGGAGCGAACCGGAGGCAACGGGATCTCGGTTTCACGCTCAGGACGGCTGTTCGTGCGTGATCGAGAGTGGTGGTCCTCCGGTTCAACTCCCCCCTCGCGCACCGTGAGCGACAGGCCTCGGCCCGGGATCCCCGGCCGGGGCCTTCGTCGTGCGGGCGGGGTGGTGCGGGCCTGCGAGGACTACCGGCCGGTACGTCGGACGTCCGCCACCGCGGGCTCGCCGAGGCCGCGGCACGACGGGCCCGACGGTCGCGCCGACGCCGAACGTCCGACGTACCTGCCGGTAGCGGTGGCCGAGGCGGTCTGCCCCGGCCGTTCCGCACCCCCAGGGGTGGAGCGGGCCGACGCGGGTACCTCCCGCCGTGCGCATCGCGATCACCGGAGCGACCGGCAACCTCGGCACCGCCCTCCTCCGACGACTCTCCTCCGACGGCCACGAGCTGGTCGGCCTCGCGCGACGGGTGCCCGAGCCGGGCGCGCCGGAGCCGGTGGGCTGGCCGCGGGTCGCGTGGCACGCCGTCGACCTCACCGACGACGCGTCCCTGCCCACCCTCGAGGCCGCCTTCGCGGGCGCCGACGCGGTGGTCCACCTCGCCTGGGGTTTCCAGCCCTCCCACGACCTGGCGTACCTCCGTGAGCTCGGCGTCGGCGGCACCCGCCGGGTGCTGCAGGCCGTCACCGCCGCCGGGGTGCCGCACCTGGTGCACATGTCGTCGGTGGGCGCCTACTCCCCGAAGCAGGACGACGCCCCGGTGACCGAGGACTGGCCGACCCACGGTGTCCCGACCTCGCGCTACAGCCGCCACAAGGCGACCGCGGAGCGCCTGCTCGACGAGCACGAGGCCGCCCACGAGACCCTCGTCACCCGGGTGCGACCCGGCATCGTGGGTCAACGCGCGGCTGCCAGCGCCCTCATGCGCTACGGCCTGCCTGCCGTCGTGCCCGGTGCCCTCCTCGACCTGCTGCCGGTGCTGCCGCTGGACCGCGGCTTCACCATCCCGGTCGTGCACGCCGACGACGTCGCCGACCTGGTCGCCCGCGCGGTCGACCAGCGCGCCGGCGGCGCCTTCAACGTCGCGGCCGACCCGCCCCTGACCGCCGCCCTCTTCGCGGAGGTGCTGGGCGCCAAGCACGTGCACGTGCCGTCAGGGCTGATGCGCCCGTTGGTCTCCGCCTCGTGGCACCTGCACCTGCAGCAGGTCGACACCGGGT
Organism: Nocardioides perillae; assembly: GCF_013409425.1. Lineage (NCBI taxonomy): Bacteria > Bacillati > Actinomycetota > Actinomycetes > Propionibacteriales > Nocardioidaceae > Nocardioides > Nocardioides perillae. The sequence goes on from NZ_JACCAC010000001.1 coordinate 565,325, forward strand.
GGTTCGACCTCGCCTTCGCCGTGCCGCTCGTCGACACCACGCGGGCGCGCACCGAGCTCCGCTGGTCCCCCTCGCACGACGCGGCGGAGGTGATGCGCGAGGTCGTGGAGGGGATGCGCGACCGCGCCTCGGGCCCGACGCCGGTGCTGCGGCCGCGCAGCGTGCTCTCCGCGCTGGCCGACGCGGCGCGTCGCGGCCCGGCGGGGCAGCGGCACCTGCCGTGAGCGCGGCAGCGGCGGCGCCGCGGCACCTGGCGCCGCCGAGCACGCGCCCGCCCGTCCTCGCCGGTCTCGTCACCGCCTCCCACCCCGGACCCGCGGTCGCGGTGACCACCGTCGTGGCGCTGCTCGCCTGGTCGGCCGGGGTCACCCCCGCCCGGGGCGCGGCGCTGGTCGGCGCGGTCCTGGCCGGACAGCTGGTGATCGGCTGGGTCAACGACCTCGTCGACGTCGAGCGCGACCGCGCCGTGGGCCGCACCGACAAGCCGGTGGCGGCCGGCACCGTGCCGGTCGGGCTGGTGCGCGCCTGCGCGGCCGTCGCGCTCGTCGCCTGCGTCGTGCTCTCGCTCGCCACCGGGTGGCGCTCGGGCCTGGTGCACCTCGGGCTCGGGGTCGCCTCCGGGCTCGCCTACGACCTCGGCGTGAAGGCCACCGCCCTCTCGCCCCTGCCCTACGCCGTCGCCTTCGGCTCGCTGCCCGTCTTCACCGCCCTCGCCGCCACCGACGCCGCGCTGCCCCCGTGGTGGGTCGTGCTCGCCGGCGCCTGCGTGGGCGTCGGGGCGCACGCGCTCGACGCGCTGCCCGACCTCGCGCTCGACCTGCGCACCGGTGTGCGGGGGCTGCCGCACCGCCTGGGCGCCCGCGGCTCCCGGGTGGCCGCCGCCCTGCTGCTCGGGGCGGCCTCGCTGCTCGCCGCCCTCGGCCCGTCCGGCCCCCCGCACCCCGCCGCCGCGGCCGTGCTCGTCGCGGTCGCCGGGTGCGTCGTCGTGGCGCTGGTGGGGCGCGGCCGCGCGCCGTTCGCCGCGGCCGTCGGGATCGCGCTGCTCGACGTTTCCCTGCTGGTGGCCGCCTGATGCCGACCTGGGACCTGCTCGTCGTCGGCGCCGGCCCGGCCGGCGCCGCCACGGCGCTCGGGGCGCTGCACGAGGACCCGACCCTGCGCGTGGCGCTGGTCGACCGCGCCGACTTCCCCCGTGACAAGGCGTGCGGCGACGCCCTCGCCCCGCACGTGCTCGACGTGCTCGCCGAGGTCGGGGTCACCGCGTTGCTCGACGACGTCGCCCCTGTCCCGCGGCTGCGGGTGAGCCGCGGCGACCGCACGGTCGACCGGCCCGCGGCCCGCCCGTCGTACGTCGTGCCCCGGCGCGTGCTCGACGACCGCCTGGTCGAGGCGGCGCAGGGTGCCGGGGCGACGCTGCTCCGACACCGGGTGCGCGAGGTGCGCCCGGGGCCCGAGGGGGTCGTCGTCGACGGCCTGCTGGACGCGGCGGTCGTGGTCGGCGCCGACGGCGCGGGGTCGGTGGTGCGCCGCGGGCTCGGCCTCGGGCGCGGGTCGACGGGGCTGGCGCTGCGCGGCTACGCACCCACACCGGCCGGGCGGCGAGGCGCCCAGGTGATCGTCTTCGGCACCGGGCCGCAGCCGGCGTACGCCTGGTCCTTCGACCGCGGCGACGGCCTCGCCAACGTGGGCTACGGCGAGGTGCTCGGCGCTGCGCCCGCGCCCGGCCGCGCGGGCATGCTCGAGCGGCTCGAGGAGCTGCTGCCGGGCGCCACCGACGGGGCGGGCGACTGGCGCGGGGCCCACCTGCCGCTGTCGGGGCCGCGGTGGCGCGGGCCGCGCGGGCGGGTGCTGCTGGTCGGCGACGCCGCCCACCTCGTCAACCCCATCACGGGGGAGGGCCTCTACTACGCCGCGGCGACCGGGGTGGCGGCCGGGCGCGCCGCCGCGGACGCGATCGCGGCGGGCGATCCCGCGAGCGCGGGGCTGCGCCACGACCGGGCCGTCCGGCGCCACCTCGCCGGCCACCTGCGCCACACGGCGGCCACCGCGGCGCTCGCCCGCAGCGGCGCGGTGCTCGACGCCGGCCTGCGCGCCTGCGCCCGCGACCAGCGGGTGGTGGACGACCTCGCCGAGCTCGGCCTCGCCCGCGGCCGCGTCACCCCCGTCCTGGCCCGGGGGCTGGCCCGCGGCCTCGTGGGCGGCGTGCTCGGCGGGCTACGGCCCGGCGCGCTGGTGCCGCGCGGTGCCTGACCCCCTTCGACCGGCCCCCTGACCCTGCCCGACCACCACCCGAGGAGACCGCCGTGCAGATCCTGAGCGTCCGCGGAGCCCTGCCCGACCACCGCCACCGCCAGGAGGACGTCACCCGCGTCTTCGCCGAGCAGATGCTGCAGGGTCAGGTCGACCGGCGCGTCGTCGAGCGCTTCCACCGCAACGCGGGCGTCGAGACGCGGCACACGGCGCTGCCGCTCGAGCGCTACGCCGAGCTGCGCGACTTCGGGGAGTCCAACGACGCCTTCGTCGAGCACGGCACGCTGCTCGGCGCGCGGGCCGTGGTCGACGCGCTCAAGGCCGTCGACCTCACGCCCGCCGACGTCGACGTCGTCGTGTGCGCGACGGTCACCGGGCTGGCGGTGCCCACGCTCGACGCGCGGATCGCCCAGCTCACCGGGATGCGGGACGACGTGGTGCGGGTGCCGCTGGTCGGCCTCGGCTGCGTCGCGGGGGCGGCGGGGGTCGCACGGCTGCTCGACCACCTCGTCGGTCACCCCGACGCGGTCGCCGTGCTGATCTGCGTGGAGCTCTGCTCGCTGACGCTGCAGCGCGACGACACCTCGGTCGCCAACCTGGTGGCGAGTGGCCTCTTCGGCGACGGAGCGGCGGCGGTCGTCGCGGCGGGTGAGCGACGCGCGGCGCAGGTCGCCGCGGCCCCGACCCCGCAGCCCGAGGTGCTCGCCGCGCGCAGCCGGCTCTACCCCGACTCCGAGCGCACGATGGGCTGGGACGTCGGCGCCGGCGGCCTCAAGATCGTGCTCGACGCCGGCGTGCCCGAGGTCGTGCGCCGCTACGTGGGCGACGACGTCCGCCGCTTCCTCGCCGACCACGGCCTCACCTCCGACGACGTCGGGTGGTACGTCGCGCACCCCGGCGGCCCCAAGGTGCTCGAGGCCCTGCAGGACGCGCTCGGGGTCGACCGCGAGGCGCTCGGTGTCACCTGGGACTCACTGCGCGACGTCGGCAACCTGTCGTCGGCCTCGGTGCTCCACGTGCTCGCCGACACCCTGGCCACGCGCCCGCCTGCGCCCGGCTCCTACGGGCTGATGCTGGCCATGGGGCCCGGCTTCTGCTCGGAGCTGGTGCTGCTGCAGGCGCCGGGTGCGGGGTCCGGTGCGGGGTCCGGTGCGGGGTCCGGCGCGGGGGAGGTCGCGTGAGCAGCGAGGTCCTCTTCACGCTGCTGGTGGTGCTCGTCGGGCTGCAGCGGCTCGCCGAGGTGGTGCTGTCGCAGCGCAACACCGCGTGGCTGCTCGCGCGCGGGGGCGTCGAGACCGGGCAGCGGCACTACCCGGCCATGGTCGCGCTCCACACCGCCTTCCTGGTCGGCGTGCTGGTCGAGGTCTGGGTGCGCCGACCCGACCCGCTCGCCGCGCTGACGGTGGCCGCGCTCGTGGCCCTCGTCGTCGGTCAGGTGGTGCGGTGGTGGTGCGTCGCCGCGCTCGGGCGGCGCTGGGTGACCCGCGTCGTCGTGCTGCCGGGCGTCCCGCGCGTGCGCTCGGGGCCCTACCGCTGGCTCGCGCACCCCAACTACGCGGTCGTCGTGCTCGAGGGCCTGGCCCTGCCGCTGGTGCACAGCGCGTGGTGGACCGCGCTCCTCTTCACCCTCGCCAACGCGGTCTTCCTCACCGTCCGCATCGGCGCCGAGTCGCGCGCGCTGGCCGTCGCGGACCGGGCCTCGCCCGCTCCCGCGTCCTCGGCCGACGCCGTGGAGTCGGGCGGCACCGTCGAGTCGGGCGGCACCGTCGAGTCGGCCGCAATTGTGGGGGAGAGCGCGGTCATCACCGGGTTGCACAGTCGAGGTCGGCGCAATTGTGCGGAAGAGGTCGCCCGGTGAGGGACCTGCTGGTGGTCGGCGGCGGCCCCGCCGGCCTCGCGACCGCGCTGCACGCCGCGCGGGCGGGGCTCGACACCGAGGTGTGGGAGCCGCGCCTGGGCACACCGGGCGGGGTCGACAAGGCCTGCGGCGAGGGCCTGATGCCCGGCGCGCTCACGGGCCTGCTCGAGCTCGGCGTCGACCCGCCCGGCCACGACTTCGACGGCATCCGCTACCTGCGCGGGTCGACCACCGCGGAGGCCTGCTTCGCGGGCGCGCCGGGCCGCGGGATCCGGCGCACCGTCCTGCACGACGCACTCCTCACCGCCGCCCAGGACGCCGGCGTGCGGCTCGTCGGGCGGGCCGCACACGAGGTGCACCAGGACGACGAGGGCGTGGTCGTCGACGGCGAGCGGGTGCGCCACCTGGTCGCCGCCGACGGCCTGCACTCACCCGTACGCCGTGCCCTGGGGCTCGACGCGCCCGCGCGTGGCCGCGCGCGCTACGGGCTGCGCCGCCACCTCGCGGTCGCCCCGTGGACCACCAAGGTCGAGGTGCACTGGGCGCCCTCGGTCGAGGCCTACGTGACGCCGGTGGCCGCGGACGTCGTCGGCGTGGCCGTGCTCGCCTCGCGCAAGGGGTCGTTCGAGGACCACCTCGCCGAGCTGCCGGCGCTGCGCGAGCGGGTGCTGGCCGCGCCGCCGGCCAGCACGGTGCGGGGGGCGGGACCGCTGCGGCAGGGCGCGCGGCGCCGCGCCGCCGGCCGGGTGCTGCTCGTGGGCGACGCCTCGGGCTACGTCGACGCCCTCACCGGCGAGGGCCTGGCCCTGGGTCTGGCGCAGGCGGGCGCCGCGGTCCGCGCGATCGCCGGCGGCGAGCCCGAGCGCTACGACCGCGACTGGCACCGGCTGACCCGTCGCTACCGCTGGCTGACCGCGGCGCTGCTCGCCGGCACCCGCCCGCGCCCGCTGCGGCACGCGCTGGTGCCCGTGGCCCGGGCGCTGCCGCCCGTCTTCGGCGGCGCCGTCAGGTCGATGGCGCGGCCGGTGGGGTGAGGACGCCCCGCCCGTCAGCGGTTGAACAGCGAGTCGAAGTAGCGCACGTAGGCGCCGTGCGTCTGCCCGGCAGCGACCTGGAAGGTCAGCTCGTCGGAGCCGCGGGGCTCCGCGCCCCAGTTCTCCGAGCCGGCCCACACCCGGGTGCGGATGCGGCCGTCGGCCACCCACTTGGCGGTCATGAACTTGGAGTGCAGGTAGTTGCTGTCGCCGTAGTGGGCGTTGCGCACCGGGATGCCGGCGCCACGCAGCGTGTCGAGCACGGCTGCGCCGATGGGCTTGCCCGCCAGCACGAAGACCTTCGCGCCCGCACGCTTCTTCGCGGCCAGCGCCCGAGCCAGCGCGACGCCGCGCGGGTCACGCCAGGCCGCCATGCCGACCCGCACGACGAGGCCGTTGGTCGGCAGCGACTCGATGCGGCGCAGCACCGGGTCCGCCATCGAGGGGGAGTTCCACGGCCCGAAGGACAGCGACACCGTGCGCGAGATCCGCGCGACCCGCCACGGGTCGCCGAGGTCGCGGTCGGCGGTCTGGTCGACGAAGACGTCGACCAGGGTGTCGTAGACCGCGTCGTTGTCGACGAAGACGTAGGCGTCGTTGTACTGGTTCTCCGCAGCACCGACGCTGGCGTTGGCGGAGGTGATGACGCTGACCCGCCGCACCCCGCTGGTCATCGAGAAGGTCCACGACTTCTGGTGCAGCGTGGTCAGCGTGCCGTCGAAGCGGTCGCTGCCGCGCGCGGAGTAGTCGACGACCTTCAGGCAGGACCTGCCGGGACTGCAGTCGGAGCCGATCCCGGCGGCCCGCATGTCGCTGACCTCCTCCTCGGCACGGGACTTGCGCGAGATGAGCAGGCGGACCACGGCGCCGCGACGGTGGGCGGCGATGAGCGCGTCGGCGATGCGCTGCCGGTCGAAGCTCCACGTCACGCCTCGGATGTAGGAGCCCGAGGGCGTCCCGGCGATGGCGTCGAGCACGAGGCGCTCGATCGTCAGGCTGCCCGGCCGGCTGAAGTGCGGACCCGGCGCCGGCGCGGTGGCCGCCGTGGCGGTGGTGGTGAGCGGGGCGGGCGAGAGCAGCGAGCCCAGCAGGACGGTGAGGAGGGTCGCGACCAGCGCGAGGACCCGAGACGGTGTGCGCACGCGGGGATCGTAGACCAGGCAGGCGACGTCTCCCGCGCGTCGCCGACGGCGCTCGCCCGGGCGCCGCCCGGCCTGCGCGCCGCTGTCCGGTTTTCTCTGCCCGCTGTCGGCGCGCTGTGGCAACCTCGCCGGGTCCGCACGTGACCCCGACCACACGGCGTACGTCGCGTGGTCGCCGCAGCTGGGAGGCGCAGCGATGCAGCAGGAGACCTTCGACCACGTGGTGGTCGGCGCGGGCAGCGCCGGCTGCGCGCTGGCGGCGCGGCTGAGCGAGGACCCGGGCGTCCGGGTGCTGCTGCTCGAGGCCGGCCCGCCCGCCGACGCGCTCGAGATCGACATGCCGGCGGCGTTCCCGGGGCTGTTCAAGACCAAGTGGGACTGGAACTACACGACCGAGCCGCAGAAGGGCCTGGCCAACCGCGGGGCCTACTGGCCGCGGATGAAGGCGCTCGGCGGCTGCTCGTCGATGAACGCGATGATCTACATCCGGGGCAACCGCGCCGACTTCGACGGCTGGCAGCGCGACTTCGGGGCGGTCGGCTGGTCCTACGACGACGTCCTGCCCTACTTCCGCCGCAGCGAGGGCAACACCCGGCTGCGCGACGAGTTCCACGGCACCGACGGGCCGCTGCACGTCGAGGACCGCTCCTACACCCACGAGCTGGTGACGGCCTGGATCGACTCTGCGGTCGAGCAGGGCCAGCCGCGCAACGACGACTTCAACGGCGCCAGCCAGCTCGGCGCCGGCACCTACCAGGTGACCTGCAAGAAGGGGCACCGCTGGTCCGCGGCCCGCGCCTACCTCGAGCCCGCCGCCGACCGGTCGAACCTCGAGGTCCGCACGCTGTGCCACACCACCCGCGTGCTGGTCGAGGGCGGTCGCGCCGTCGGCGTCGAGTACCTCCACGCCGGGCAGCGCCACCAGGTGCGCGCGAGCGGCGAGGTGGTGCTCAGCGGTGGGGCGATCAACAGCCCGCAGCTGCTGATGCTCTCGGGCATCGGTCCGGCCGACCACCTGCGCGAGCACGGCATCGACGTGCAGGTCGACCTGCCGGGGGTGGGCGCCAACCTCCACGACCACCTCGTCGTGCCGATGCTGTGGCGCACCAAGGGCACCACCGACATCGGCGTCGACCACAACAACCTGCGCCGGCTGGTGCAGTGGCAGGCCACGGGCAAGGGCCCGCTGTCGTCCAACGTCGGCGAGGGCGGCTCCTTCATCGAGACCCGCTCGGGCCTCGAGGGCCCCGACATCCAGTTCCACGTGGCGGGCGCGGGCTTCTACGACAACGGCCTGAAGGAGGCGCGCGACCGCCTGCTCACCGTGGGCCCGACCCTCGTCGACGTGGCCAGCCGCGGCAGCGTGCGGCTGCGCGGCGCCGACCCGCGCTGGAAGGCGCTGGTCGACCCGGCCTACTACGAGGAGCGCGTCGACCTCGAGGTCGTGAAGGCCGGTTGCCGCGCAGCGATCGAGTCCGTGCGCAGCGGCCCGGTCGCGCGCTTCATCGGCGCTCCTTACCTCCACGCCTCCGACAGCCTCGACGACCTCGCGCTCGAGGAGCACGTCGCGGAGTGGTCGCAGACGCTCTACCACCCCGTCGGGACCTGCGCGATGGGCTCGGGCGACGACGCGGTGGTCGACCCTGAGCTGCGCGTGCGCGGCGTCGAGGGACTGCGGGTCGCCGACGCCTCGGTGATGCCCCGCGTCGTGCGCGGCAACACCAACGCCGCCAGCATCATGATCGGCGAGAAGGCCGCCGACCTCGTCCGGGGCCACGCGCCCCTCAGCCCCGCGGCGGGAGCCGCGGGCCGGAAGGAGACCGTGCGATGACCACCCAGCAGGGCACCCGCCAGCGGCGTGACGAGCGCTTCGACGCCGGCCGCACCGACCGCGCGACCTTCGAGGTCCGCAGCCCCGGCACCGGCGACGTCGTCGGCACCTACCCGGTGCACACCGACGACGACGTGCGCGACGCCGTACGCCGTGCCCGCGAGGCCGCTGCCTGGTGGGCCGACCTCGGCTTCGCGGGTCGTCGCGAGCGGCTCGACGCCTTCCGCGGCATCCTGGCCCGCCGCATCCAGCAGCTGGGCGGCATCGTGGCCGAGGAGACCGGCAAGCCGCACTCCGACGCGGTGCTCGAGGTGGCGCTGGTGCTCGACCACCTCGCCTGGGCCGCCAAGCACGCCGAGAAGGTGCTCGGCCGACGCCGGGTGCGCTCGGGCATGCTGACCGCGCACCTGGCGGGTGAGGTCGAGTACAAGCCGCTCGGCGTCGTGGGCGTCATCGGTCCCTGGAACTTCCCGGTCTTCACCCCGCTCGGCTCGATCGTCTTCGCGCTGGCCGCCGGCAACGCGGTCGTCTTCAAGCCCTCGGAGTTCTCCCCGGGCGTGGGGGCGTGGCTGGTCGACGCCTTCGCCCAGGTCGTGCCGGAGCAACCGGTCTTCCAGCTGGTGACCGGCGACGGCTCGACGGGCGCGGCGCTGTGCCGCTCGGGCGTCGACAAGCTCGCCTTCACCGGCTCGACCGCCACCGCCAAGAAGGTGATGGCCACCTGCGCCGAGACCCTCACCCCCATCGTCGCCGAGTGCGGCGGCAAGGACGCGATGATCGTCGACGAGGACGCCGACCTCGACGCCGCGGTCGACGGCGCGGTGTGGGCCGGGCTGATGAACGCCGGGCAGGCCTGCATCGGCACCGAGCGGGTGCTCGTGCACGAGCGGGTGCACGACGCCTTCCTCGCCAAGCTCACCGCGAAGGTGTCGGGCCTGCGCGCGGGCGCCGACCCGGAGGCCAAGATCGGGCCGATCACCATGCCGTCGCAGGTCGAGGTGATCGAGCGGCACATCGCCGACGCGCTCGAGCGGGGCGGCCGCATCGCGGCCGGCGGCGGCGAGCGCGACGGGCAGGTCGTGCAACCGCACGTGCTGGTCGACGTGCCCGACGACGCGCTGGCCAACACCGAGGAGACCTTCGGGCCCACCCTCACCGTCGGCAAGGTCCGCTCGATGGAGGAGGCGGTGGCGCGCGCCAACGCGACGTCCTACGGCCTCGGCGCCACGGTCTACGGCAAGCGCGGCCGCGAGGTCGCGCGCCGCCTGCGCTCCGGCATGGTGTCGGTCAACGCGGTCTTCGCCGCCGCCCAGCTCGCCTCGGTGCCCTTCGGCGGCGTGGGCGACTCCGGCTTCGGTCGCATCCACGGCCCCGACGGGCTGCGCGAGTTCACCGCCTCGCAGGCGGTCGTGCGCCAGCGCTTCAAGTCGGCGCTGCCGCTGACCTCCTTCGAGCGCACCGCCAAGATGGAGGAGACGCTCGGCAAGGTCGTCGCGATCGTGCACGGGCGGAAGTAGCCCCCGGCGCTCACGGTAGTCCGGCACACCTCGGCCCGCCCGGTCGCCCGGCGGGGCGCAGGTGTGCCGGACCACCGCGCACCGGTGCGGGGCCCGCGGGCGCCGCGGACCCGGCGTACGCCGTGGGGCTGGGCTCAGCCCAGGCGCCAGGTCTGCGGTGGGAGCGGGCCCTTCTCGTGCGGCCCGCGCTCGACGCAGAACTCGTTGCCCTCGGGGTCGGCCATGACCACCCACCCGGTGCCGTCGTCGCGGCGGTGGTCGGCGAGCACGCGCGCGCCGAGCCCCTCGGCGCGGGCGACCGCCTCGTCGCGGGTCTCGTCGTCGGGGGCGACGTCGACGTGCAGCCGGTTCTTGGCGGTCTTGCCCTCGGGCACGGGGATGAAGAGCATCCCGGTGCCGGCGTAGGGGAAGTGCGGGGCGACCACGACCTCGGGGTCGTCGTCGTGGAAGACGTGCCAGCCGAGCAACCGCGACCAGAAGGTGGCCAGCCCCAGCGCGTCGGTGGCGTCGACGGTGATGTTGTGGACGTGCATCGTCATGCCGGCAGCATGCCGGGCGGGGACGTCGACTTCCTCGCAATTGTGCCCAGCAGCACTGTGGAACCCGCGGGTAACCGTCCTTACCTGCACAATTGCGCCCGACTCGACGGCCGCGGCGCGCGCAATTGCTGGGTTCTCGCCCGGTTACCGATCGGTAGGTGGGCAACAGCCCAGCAATTGCACCGACGGGGCGGGGCGGGGTCAGGCGAGGCCGGCGGCGTCGCGCACCCACTGCCACAGCCGCTGGACGTCGGCAGGGGCGGCGCGGCGGCGCCCGAGCCAGTACGCCGGGCGGGCGCGGCGGTCGTGCCACAGCCGGCCGCCGGGGGGCGGGGGCTGCGCGGCCGCGAGCCACACCGCGGTGTCCGCACCGCCGGCGGCGTCGCGCAGCAGTGGCCCGGTCAGCCGGTGGAAGCCGGGCAGGGCGTCGACCACGCCGGGGGTGTCGGCCCAGCCCGGGTGCACGGCGTGCACCGCGATCCCGTCACCCGCCCACCGCTGCGCCAGCGGGCCGAGCAGCTCGACCTGGGCGCGCTTGGAGCGGGCGTAGGCGGTGGTGGGGGAGTAGTCGCCCGTCACGTAGTCGGGGTCGTCGGCGCGCAGCACCTGGGCGTACATCCCGCCCGACGTCACCAGCAGCACCCGCGCCGCGCGGCCGGCCAGCACCGGTCGCAGCAGGTCGGTCATCAGCACCGGCCCGAGCACGTGCAGCGCCATCGTCAGCTCACGGCCCTGGGGCGACGTCGTGCGCACGGGCGGCATGGCCCCGGCGTTGTGCACGACGACGTCGAGCCCGGCGGGCCCCTCGCCGGCCGCCCCCTCGGCGCCGATGCGCCCGCACAGGTCGGTGGCCAGGCGGCGTACGTCGTCGAGGTCGGCCACGTCGCACCGCTCGACGCTGAGCCGGGCACCGGGCACCTCGGCCTCGATCGCGCGGGCGGTCCGCTCGCCCTTCTCGACGTCGCGCACGACGAGGTGCACGTGAGCGCCGAGGCCGGCGAGACCGGCGGCCGTGGCGGTGCCGAGCCCGCTGCTCGCGCCGGTGACCAGCGCCCGGCGCCCGGCCAACGACCCGGGCGCCGGGTCGGCGGGCCACGTCGCGAGCCGGCGCCGCACGGCCAGCCCGGCGCGGGTGTAGCCGCCGACCACCGACAGGTCGAGCGCGGTGTCGAGGGCGGCAGCGGCGCGGGCAGCACGGGGGCGGGCAGTCACGTGGCGGACCCTAGTGACCCGCGGCAACCGGCCTACGCTGGCGTGGTGCAGGTCGTCGCGGTCGGCTACGCCCCGGTGAAGGGGACGCGCCACACCGCCCACGACGCGGTGCGGGTCGAGGCCGGCGGCGTCGTCGGCGACCGCGAGCTGTGCGCCGTCGACGTCGATCGGCGCCGGGTGCTGCGCACCGTCCAGCACCCGGCGCTGCTGCAGGTGCGCGCCGAGCGGCACGGCCCGGGCGGCGGCCAGCTGCGGCTCGTGCTGCCCGACGGCACCAGCGTCGACGGGCCCCTGACCGCGTCCGGGGAGGAGCTCACCTGCGACTACTGGGGCCGCGACGTCGCGCTGCGCCTGCTCACCGGGCCGCACGCGGACCTGCTCACCGCCCACCTCGGGCGACCCGTCCGCCTCGCCGCCGCACCGCCCGGGGCGGTCGTCTACGGCGACCCGGTCAGCCTGGTCACCACCGCCTCGCTCCGCGCCGTGGCCGACCAGCTCGGCTGCCGGCCCGACGAGGTCGCGGCCGCGCGCTTCCGCGCCGACGTCGTGCTCGACGGCGAGCAGCCCTTCGCGGAGGACGCGTGGCGGGAGTGCGAGCTCGACCTCGGCAGCGCCCGCGTGCGGGTCACCGGGCTCGTGCCGCGCTGCGCCGTCGTCGACCACGACCCGGTCACCGGTGAGCGCGACCGGCCCGTCCTCCGCGCACTGGTCGCCCTCGCCCAGCAGCGCGGCGCCGACGGCCGCGACGGGCCGCCCTTCGGGCTCGAGGCGGTGGTCGTCCGGCCGGGCGACGTGCGGGTGGGCGACGCGGCGGCGCTGCGGCCGGCGCGAGCCGCTCAGCCGAGGTAGCGGACCTCGAGCGGGCTCTCTGCGACCTCGGGGGCCTCGACGGCGTCCTCGGTCGCGAGCGCGTCTCCGGCGAGGTGCACGCGGAACCCGCGCGCCTCGGGGCGCGACGACACGGCCTCGACCAGCTCGCCGTCGCGGAAGAGCAGCCCGCACCCGTCGTCGGCGGCGTAGCCGGACGGCAGGCGCCGCGCGCCCACCAGGTCGAGGTAGGCCGGGCGGCGGTCGGCCTCGCCGTCGTAGTGGGGACACGCGCTGCCGCGCAGCAGGCCGAGCCCGTCGGCGAGCGGGGCCAGCGGGCCGAAGGAGTCGGTGACCGAGGCCTCGAACCAGCAGTTCATGCCCGCGCTGATCCCGGCCAGCACCGTGCCGGCGGCGGCCGCCTCGACCAGCAGCTCGTCGAGGCCGTGCAGGCGCCACAGGGCGAGCAGGTTGGCGGTGCTGCCGCCGCCGACGTACACGACGTCCTGCGCCAGCAGGTGGGCGCGCAGGTCGCCTCCGGGCAGCTCGCCGAGGCGGAAGAGCGACAGCACCGAGGTCTCGGCGCGACCGGCGAACGCCTCGGTGAACCGGTCGGCGTAGTCGACGCTGTCGCCGCTCGCCGTCGGGACGAAGCAGACCCGCGGCCGCCCGCTCTCGCCGCGTGGGCGCTCGACCAGCGAGAGCAGGAAGTCGTCGAGGAGGGGGTTGTCGGGTTCCATCGAGAAGCCGCCGCCGCCCAGGGCCAGGACCGTGCCGCGCATGGCGCGATCCTCCCCGGCGCGTGGGGGCACGTCGACGCCGGGGGGATGCCGGGTGCGGGAACGGCCGCCGGCCGTCCACAGCCTGTCCACAATCTGTGGAATGTTTGTCCAGGGCTTGTCCAATCTTTGTCCAGTGTGGTGCACTGACGACGTGAGCACCGGACCCGCCGTCGGACTGCGCATCGGCGCGCTCGCGGAGCGCGTGGGTGCGAGCGAGACGGTGCTCCGGGTCTGGGAGCGGCGCTACGGGCTGTTCTCCCCGACCCGCACCGCCGGTGGCTACCGGCTCTACGGTCCCGACGACGAGCGCCGCGCGCGCGCGATGGTCGAGGCCCGCGAGCAGGGCGTGCCTGCCGCCCAGGCCGCCGCCGCGATCCTGGCCGCCGAGCGTCGGGTCGGTGCGCGGCCCGACGCCGGCGAGCCGGGCACCGACGCAGGCCCGGCCGGGGACGCCCTCGCCACGGCCCCCACTGCTGCCACCGCCGCGAGCGCCGCCGGCTGGGTCGCCGACCTGCTCGCCGCGACCGCTCGCCTCGACCACGTCGCCAGCCACCAGGTCGTCGACCGGGCGCTGGCGAGCGCGTCGGTCGAGGTGGTCGTGCGCGACGTGCTGCTCCCCTTCCTCGCCGAGGTCGGCACGGGCTGGGAGGAGGGCAGCGTCAGCATCGAGCAGGAGCACTTCGCCAGCGACCTGGTGCGTGGCCGCCTCACCACCCTCGGCAGCGGCCTGGGCGCCGGCACCGGCCCGCTCGTGCTGCTGGCCTGCCCGCCCGGCGAGCGCCACGACCTGGGCCTCAAGGCCTTCGAGCTGGTCGCACTGCGTGCGGGCTGCCGCACGCGATACCTCGGCGCCGACACCCCGCTCGCCAGCGTCGAGGCCGCGGCCGCGCGCACCGAGCCCGACCTCGTCGTGCTCTCCGCGACCCGGGCCGAGGTGCTGAGCGGCGTCGCCGACGAGCTGCGCGACCTTGCCGGCCGCCACCCGCTCGCGCTCGCCGGCGCGGGAGCCACCCCCGAGATCGCCGAGCAGGTCGGCGCCACCCTGGTCTCCGGTGACCCGGTCACCGCCGCCCGCCACCTGCGTGCGCTGCGGCCGGGCGGACGCCGCGTGGCCGAGGAGGGCGACCGTGGCTGAGCCGTGGACCGGGCCCGTCCCGCTGGTCGGGCGCCCCGAGCGCACCCGGACCCGCCGCCGCGCGGCCCGCGACCTCGACCCGATCACCGCCCACGTGGTGGCCCGGGCCGCCGGTCGCGAGCTCGCGGTGCGCCGACGCGACCGGGTGCGCCAGGTCGCCCTCAGCCTCGCGTGGGCCGTCGCGGCCGCCGTCTCCGTCGTCGTCGCCGGCACCCTCGGGTCCCCTGTCCTCGAGGGTGCCGGCGGCGCCCTGGCGCCCGGCGCCTCCTCGCTCGCGCCCACCCCGCTGACCGCGGCGGTGGGGCTGCCGCTCGCCCTCGGCCTCACGGCGTACGTCGGGTGGCAGTGGCTCCCGGGCCGCACCGGCGCCACCCGTCACCGGCGCACGGGCTGGTGGGCGGCCTCCGCGCTCGTGCTCCACGCCGCCTGGTGGGTGTCGGTGGCCGGCGGGTCGGTGGCGGCCGGCGGTGCCGTGCTGCTGGCGCTCGCGGCCGTCCTGCTCGGCCTGGTCGGCGCGCTGCACCGCACCCCCACCCGGGGCCGGCTCGAGCGGTTCCTCGTCGACGGCACCCTCGGCGCGTGGCTGGGGTGGGTGCTGCTCGCGGCCCTCGCCCACGTCACCGCGGCCGTCGCGGACGCCGGCCTCGCGGCCGACCCCGTGCTCGAGCCGGCGCTCGCGCTGGTCGCCCTCGCGACCCTCGTCGCGCTCGGGCGCCTCGTCGCGGTCGAGGTCGGCGCGCCCTGGCCCTTCGCGGTCGGCCTTGCCTGGTCGCTCGTCGGCGTGGCGGCCGGCCGGCTCCTCGGCCCGACCGAGCCCGGCGGCTGGCTGGTCGGCCTCGCCGCCCTCGCCGCCGCCGGCGCGGTGCTGCTCGCGACCGCGACCGAGCGGCCTACCCCGCCCGCCCTGACCTGACCCAGGGCCTCAGCTCGTCGGTGACGCGAGGGGCTGAGGCGGAGCGGGCACCTCAGGGCGGGCTGCTGCCCCGGCGCTCCTCCTGCGCGACGAGGTCGGGCAGGTCCTTCAGACGGTCGAGGCCGCGCACGGCGCGCACCATGCGGTTGTTGGCGCCGAACCGCTCGCGGTGGCGGTGCAGGAACCACCAGTAGCCCGCGGAGAAGGGGCACGCGTCGTCGCCGACGCGCACCTTGGGGTCGAGCTCGCACGACCCGCAGTGGTCGGTCATCGTGCTGAGGTAGGCGCCGCCCGAGGTGTAGGGCTTGGTCATCATCGCCCCGCCGTCGGCGTGCTGGCTCATGCCGACGACGTTGGGCACCATCACCCAGTCGTAGCCGTCGACGAACGCGCGGTGGAACCAGTCGGTGACCTCCTCGGGGTGCCACCCGCGCTGCAGCGCGTAGGACCCCAGCACCATCAGCCGGGGGATGTGGTGCACCCACCCGTGCTCGGCGACCTGGTCGAGCGTGTGCGCGAGGCAGCGCGCCCGCGTGGCCGACCCGTCGAGCTCGGCGAACCACCGCGGCAGCGGCTCACGCGCGTCGAGCTCGTTGCGGTGGCGGTAGTCGTCGCCGAAGTGCCAGTAGCAGTGCCACACGTAGTCGCGCCAGCCCATCACCTGGCGCACGAAGCCCTCGACGGAGGCGAGCGGCGCCGAGCCGGAGACGTACGCCGCCTCCGCGCGCCGCACGACCTCGAGCGGGTCGAGGAGCCCGAGGTTCATCGGTGCGCTGATGAGGGAGTGGGCCATCCACGGGTCGCCCTCGAGCACGGCGTCCTCGTGCGCGCCGAAGTGCGGCAGCCGGTCGGCCACGAAGTGCTCGAGGGCGGTCAGGGCCTCCTCACGCGTCGCGGGGAAGATCCGCGGCGCGTCGCGGCCGAGGAAGGAGACCTCGCCGGCGGCCTCCCAGGCGTCGAGGTCGCGGCGCACCTCGGCGTCCACCTCGTCCTCCTCGGGCCACCAGGGCTCCGGCACGCCGAGGGTGACCGCGCCCTTCGGCGGGGGCTCGCGGTTCTCGTGGTCGAAGTTCCACTTCCCGCCCGCCGGGCCACCGCCGTCGTCGAGCAGCACGCCCTCGCGCCGTCGCGCCTCACGGTAGAAGTCCTCCATCAGCAGCCGCCGCCCGCCGCGCCCCTCCGCCCAGCGCGTGAAGTCGGCACGGGAGTTGACGTAGCCGCGCGCGTCGAGCCGCTCGACGTCGAGGCCGCGCCCGTCGAGACCTGCGGCCTCGCCGGCCTCGAGGCGCTCGACGAGCCGCACCGCGGCGTACGTCGTGGGGTGCAGCACCTGCAGGGGCCGCTGCTCGGCGCCGCGTCGCACCGCGTCGCGCACCGCCGGGCCGTAGGTCGGCGCCTGCCGGTAGTCGAGGCGGTCGCCGAGCTCACGCGCGCGGTGGCGCATCGCGGACAGCACGAGGTGCGCCTTGGCGCGGTGCCACCGCTTGCGCGCGAAGACCTGCTTGCTCTCCACCAGCAGCAGCTCGCCGTCGTGGTCGTCGGTGAAGTGCGGGCCGAGCTGGTCGCCGAAGAGCAGGCGGACGGGGGCGCTCACGCGGTCGAGACTAGGGCGCCGGTGGTGGGCCGGACCGTCTGCGCGGCCCGGCTACGCGCGGCCCGGCCACGACGCCCGGCCGCGCGTCCTCGTCACAGGTCGCGGGGCCGCACGGCCGGGTCGACCGGTGTGGTCTCCCGGCTCTCGACGGAGCCCTGCCGCAGCAGGTTGGCCACCGCGAGGCCGAGGCCGCCCCACAGCACCAGCATCGCCACCACCATCAGGACGATCGCGTCGGCGCTCATCGCTGCTCCTCCGTCGTCGTCGTCGTCGTGGTCGTCGTCGTGGCCGGCCCCGTGGGCGCGGCGGCCGTGCCGGGTGCGGCGTGCTCCGGTGGGACGCCGTCGAGGTGGGTGCCGCTGCGCCACGGCAGGCGTGCGAGCAGCAGGCCGACGACCGGCAGTGCGACCACCATCGCCCAGCCGAAGCCGTTGAGCAGCCAGTCGGGGTACTCGCCGTAGGGCTTGCGCAGGTCGTCGAGGAGGGAGAGGACCAGCACGAGCGTGAGGGCGGCGGGGGCGACCACCGCGATCAGCAGCCGCCAGGCGGTGCCTACCCGGGGGCGGCCGTCGACGCTGAGGTGCTCGGCGAGCGCCGGCAGGGCCCGCACCACCCAGGCGACCACCAGCATGCTCACGACCGCGATGAGCAGGATGCCGTACTGGTTGGCGAAGTGGTCGAGCACGTCGAGGACGTGCAGGCCGCTGGTCGTGCTGAAGAGCGCGAGGCTGACGAGCGCTGCGGGGACGACCACGACCAAGGTGGCGGTGCGACGGCCGGTGTCCACCTTGTCGCGGACCGCCGAGATGACCACCTCCAGGACGCTGACCAGGGAGGTGATGCCGGCGAAGACCAGCGAGCCGAAGAACAGCACGCCGATGAAGGCGCCCGCGGGCGCCTCGCTGATGATCGCGGGGAAGGCGATGAACGCCAGGCCGATGCCGCCGGCCGCGACGTCGCCCACCGCGCCGCCGCTGGCCTGCGCGAGGAAGCCGAGCGCGGCGAAGACGCCGATGCCGGCGAGCAGCTCGAATCCGGAGTTGGCGAAGCCGACGACCAGGCCGGAGCCGACCATGTCCTCCCGGCGGCGCACGTAGGAGGCGTAGGTGATCATCACGCCGAAGCCGACCGAGAGGGAGAAGAAGATCTGGCCGAAGGCGGCGCCCCACACCGAGGCGTCGTCCAGAGCGCCCCAGTCGGGGGAGAAGAGCGCATCGAGGCCCGCGCCGGCGCCGGGCAGCAGCAGCGCCTGCACAACCAGCACCGCGAAGGCGGCCACGAGCACGGGGATGAAGACGACGGAGGTCGCGCCGATCCCGCGCTGCACGCCCATCACCATGATGAGCAGGATCGCCACCCACACCACCGCGAGCGGCCAGAGCACCCCGGCCACCACGTCGGTGGTCAGGCCCTCGGCGGCGACGTCGTTGACCTGCAGGAAGTCGCCGGCGAAGAAGCCTTCCGGGTCGGCGCCCCACGCCTGGTCGACGGAGAAGAAGGTGTAGCGCAGCGCCCAGGCGATGACGGCGGCGTAGTAGACCGCGATCACCGCGCAGATCGCCACCTGCCACCAGCCCAGCGCCTCGGTGCCGCGGCGCAGCCGCGCGAAGGACAGCGGCGCCGAGCCCCGGTGGCGGTGGCCGAGCGCGTAGTCGAGCAGCAGGAAGGGGATGCCGGCCGTCAGCAGCGCGACGAGATAGGGCACGAGGAACGCGCCACCGCCGTTCTCGTAGGCGACGTAGGGGAAGCGCCAGATGTTGCCCAGCCCCACCGCCGACCCGATCGCGGCGAGGATGAAGACCCGCCGCGAGCTGAACCCGCCGCGCCGCTGCTCCTCGCCCTGCCGGGGGACCTGCCCCGCGCTGGTGCTCACCGTGACCTCCTGTGCCTCGTGGCGTGCTGAGCGGCCCGGCGCGTGGTCGCCGGGCGCGGCCCAGCATGCTACGAGGCCGACGCCGCGGCACCACCCCCCGTGGGTGCTGTCGCGGCGCCGGCCCCGGCGCGGTGGGGACCCGGCGTACGCCGTGGGGCGGCGGTGCGTGCCGCCCGCCGGTCGCCGGGTCCCGGCGGCGTCAGCGCGCCTCGGCGAGCTCGCGTTCCCGCTCGACCTGGCCGCGCTCCTCGGCGAGGTGGGCCTGCAGCTTCTCCCCCTCGACGTCGACGTCGGGCAGCAGCCGGTCGAGCCAGCGGGGCAGCCACCAGGCGCGCTCGCCGAGGAGGTACATGAGCGCCGGGATCAGGGTCATGCGGACCACGAACGCGTCGAGCACGACGGCCACGGCGAGCGCGAAGCCCATCGACTTGATGATCGGCTGGTCCTGCAGCATGAACGCCGCGAAGACCGACGTCATGATGACCGCCGCCGCGGCCACGACCCGGGCCGAGCCGCGGAAGCCGTCGACGACCGCCTCGCGCGGCGACGCTCCGTGCACGTGGGCCTCGCGGACGCGGGTCACCAGGAAGACCTGGTAGTCCATCGCGAGGCCGAAGACGACGCCGATGAGGAAGATCGGCATGAAGCTGACGATCGGCTGGCCCTCCAGCAGCCCGAAGGCGCCCTCCTGGAAGACCGCGACGGTCGCGCCGAGCGTGGCGAGCACCGACAGCAGGAAGCCGACCGTCGCGGTGAGCGGCACCAGGAGCGAGCGGAAGACGACCATCAGCAGCAGGAACGCCAGCCCGATCACGACCGCGAGGTAGACGGGCAGCGCCCCGTCGAGCCGGTCGGAGACGTCGGTGGTGATCGCGGTGAGGCCGGTGACGCCGACGGTCGTGCCGGTCTCCTCCTCGATCGCCGCCTCCCCGTCGCGCAGCTCCTCGAGCAGCTCGGTGGCCCGCGGGTCCTCGGCGCCGAAGTCCGGCGTCACCAGGACCTGCGCCCCGGTCGGGGTCGCCGCGGGGGTGCCGGGCTCGGCGGTCGGGTCGGCGTTGGTGCCCGCCACCTGGGCGTTGGCGACGCCGTCGGCCTCCGCGGCCCACGCGGCCACCGCGCCGAAGGCGGCCTGGCGCTCCTCGGCGGGGACGTCGCGGGCGTCGACGACGAGGAGGTAGGGCGCCTCGCGGCCGGGTCCGAAGCCGTCCTCGACCAGCTCCGAGGCCTGGCGCAGCGTGGTGTCGGTCGGCGCCGTGCTGTCGGTCGGGAAGGCGAGGTAGAGGTCCTTCAGCGGGATCGCCAGGGCCCCGAGGCCCACCACGACCAGCAGCACCACCGCGACCGGGGCGCGGCCGACGAGGCGGGCCCAGCGCACACCGTTGTTGAGCACGCGGCCGTCGGCCTCGCGGGTGGGGCGGTAGCGGCGCACGACCCCGCCGAACGCCTTGGACTTCAGCGCGCCGAGCAGTGCGGGCAGCAGGGTCAGCGCGACCAGCACCGCGACGAGCACGGTGCCGGCGGCCGCGAGGCCCATGGCGGTGAGGAAGGGGATGCGGACGACCGCGAGCGCCGCCAGCGCGATGATCACGGTGAGGCCGGCGAAGACCACGGCCGATCCGGCGGTGCCGACGGCGACCCCGACGGCCTCCTCGCGGTCGTCGGTGCGCTCGAGCTCCGAGCGGTAGCGCGCGAGGATGAAGAGGGCGTAGTCGATGCCGACCGCGAGGCCGATCATCGACGCGAGGATCGGCGTCGTCGTGCCGAGCTCGAAGAACGCGGTGGCCGCGGTGACGCCGGCCAGCCCGAGGCCGACGCCGATGACCGCGGTCAGGATCGGCAGGCCGGCGGAGACGAGCGCGCCGAAGGTCAGGACGAGCACCAGCAGCGCGACGGCGATGCCGAGGAGCTCGGAGGTGGCGCCGGGCGGCGCGAAGTCCTGCATGCCGGAGCCGTTGGCCTCGGCGACCAGCCCGTCGGCGCGGGCGTCCTCGAGCGCGTCGAGCACGGCGTCGCGGGTGGCGGGCTCGACGTCGGCCGGGGTCTCGACGTCGAAGGCGAAGGTGATGAGGCCGTAGCGCTCGTCCTCCGACAGCGGCGAGACGGTGGCCGCGTCGGCCTCGGCGGCGGCACGGTCGCCGCCGGCCTGCACCGCGCCCTGCACGATCTGCTCGCGCTGGGCGTCGGCGGCCGCGACCGGGTCGGTGACCACCGGGCCGCCGGTCGGCGCCGCCTCGGGCAGCTGCGGCAACGCCTGCAGCTCGGCCACGAGGGCCTGCACCGCGGCCGAGACCTCGGGGTCGCGCAGCGTCGTGCCCTCGGGGGCACGCACGACCACGTTGACCGTCGCCTGGTCGAAGGCGTCGGTGCTGCCCGGGAACAGCTCCGCCTGCAGGTCGGCGGCCTCCTCCGAGGGGATGCCCGGGATGGAGAACGAGTCGACCATCGGCTTGGAGAAGGCGCCCGCCGCGCCGACGACGGCGACGAGGGCCACCAGCCAGGCGGCGAGGACGAGGGGCCAGCGCCGGTAGGCGGTGCGGCCGAGGCGGTGGAGCAGGGTGGCCACGGGGATCTCCTGGGGCTCGGTGCGGGTGTGGGTGCGGGTGGGGCGGTCTGGGGTGGCTGGCGGGGCGTCAGGCGAGGAGCTCGCGGAGCGTCTGCAGGCTCGCGACGAAGGCCTCGCCGAGGTCGACGTCGGGCTCGGGCTGGCGCAGCGCGACCAGCAGGGCAGCGTCGTAGAGGCTCACGCAGACGTGGAGCAGGAGGCGGGCGCGCTCGGCGCCGAAGTCGGCGCCCTCCCGGGCGAGCAGGTGCTCGGCGAGGTCCTCGGCGACGTCCTCGAAGCGGGCGTGCGCGGCGGCGAGCAGGCGCGGCTCGCGCAGCAGGACGCGGCGGCCGAGCTCGATCTCCTCCCGGCCCAGGCCCTGGGCGCTCAGCACGTGGCGCGCCGCGGTGCCGAGGTCGTCGGCGAGGCGGCCCGTGGGGCCGCCCGCGCGGAAGACCGCGAGCACCTCCTCGGCCAGCTCGGGCTCGGGGCCGAGGACGGCGTCGACCTTGCCGGGGAAGTAGTTGAACAGCGTGCGTCGCGAGACCCCGGCCGCTGCGGCGAGCTCGTCCACGGTGAAGCCGTCGAGGCCGTGCGCGTCGGTGAGGCGCAGCGCGGCGAGGTGGATGGCGCGCTCGGTGGCCCGCCGCCGCTCGGCGCGCACGGTCGTTGCACTCTCGGTCACGTGGTGCAGTGTTGCACTTCAGGCCAAGAAGTGCAGGAACTGTGCCGCACCTCACGCACTGGGAGGGCAAGTCCTGCACTGGTGGCCCGAGTTCTCGGGGCACAAGTGCAGGAGTCACCGGTCAGCCGGTGACTCCGACAGCGGCGGCCACGCGGCGCGGGCGACGGCCGAGGCCCCCTGGGGTGGTCTGCCACGATGGACGCCATGGCCCGGTTCAGCGCGACGACGGAGTCCGAGGCGGTCGTGCAGGCGCCCCGCGAGGTGATCTGGCAGGCGCTGACCGACCCGGAGCTGCTGCCGCGGCTCACGCCGTTCCTCGAGTCGATCCACGCCGACGGCGACACGTGGTGCTGGCAGATGACGCGCATCCCGGTGGTCGGCATCGACCTGGTGCCGGCCTTCACCGAGCGGATGGTCTTCGACGAGCCGTCGCGCATCGACTACCACCACGCCCCGCCCCCGGGCACGCGCGAGCGCACGGGGGTCGACGGGTGGTACGTCCTCACCGAGCAGGGACCCGACGCGACCCACCTCGCGATCAGCCTCACCGTCACCGTCGACCTGCCGGTCTCGCGGCTCGCCTCGCCGGCGGTCACGACCGCCATGCGCGGGGTGATGGCGACCATGGGCAAGCGCTTCGCGGCCAACCTCGTCCAGCACGTCGGTGCCCGTGGCTGAGCACGCGCCCGCCGGTGACCAGGCCCGGCTCGCCGAGCCGATGCGCTCGCGGTGGAGCCCCAGCGTCCTCGACCCGGGCCACGAGCTGGCCGCCGACGAGCTGGAGGCGCTGCTGCTCTCCGCCGCCTGGGCGCCGAGCGCCGGCAACTCCCAGCCGTGGCGGCTGCTGGTCGCTCCGCGCGGCAGCGGCCTGCACGACGCCCTCGTCGCCACGCTGAGCCGCGGCAACAGCGGCTGGGTGCCCCGCGCCTCCGTCGTCCTCGTGGTCACCGCGCAGACCGGGCGTGCGCCCGACGACGAGAAGGACCCCACCCCCACGGCGCTGTACGACGCCGGGCAGGCCGCCGCGCACCTCACCCTCCAGGCACAGGCCACGGGGCTGCACGCCCACCAGTTCGCCGGCTTCGACAAGGCCGCCTTCGCCGACGCGGCCGGCGTGCCCGCCTGGCACACCGTCGTCGCCGGCATCGCCGTGGGGCGGTGGCTGCCGGTCGACGAGCGGGTCGGCCCGCTCGCGGTCGACCCGCGCGACGCCGAGCGGGAGGAGCGCCCGCGCCGGCGCCGCGACCTCGCGGAGACGGCGTACGCGGATCGTTGGGGCGAGCCGTGGCGGCGCTGAACGAGCCGCAGCCCGCCCCGCCGCCCAACCCCCTCGGGCGCCGGGGCCGCTGGTTCGCGTTCGTCCTCGTCGCCCTCGTCGTCAACCTGCCGGTCGTGCAGGGCTGGCGCGCGGACCGCCAGCTCGAGCGCGAGGGAGTCGCGGTGCGGGCCGAGGTGGTCGACTCGGTGCTGCTCGACTCCGACGCGGAGGCGCGGCCGGTGGTCGCCTTCGAGCTGCCGCCCACCGGTGACGACGAGCGAGCGGCCGGCACGCGCTGGGCGGTCGAGGTCGACGAGCCGACCTACGACCGGGCGCTGCGCGACGGCGCGATCGACGTGCGCGTCCTGCCCGGGCGCCCCGGCGTCTTCGAGGTGCCCGGCGCCGTCGGCAGCAGGGTCGGCCTGGTGCTGACGCTCGTCGTCGACGCCGTGCTGGTCGGCATCCTGGTGGCGCTGCGGCGACGCCGACGCGCCGAGGCCGCGGCCGGTGGCACCGACACCGGTACGCCGCCCGGTCCCGCCGGTCGTCCGGCCGACGGCCCCGCCGACCTGGGCCCGGACCGGGGCCCGGACCTCGACTCCGACCCGGGCCCGGACGCCCCGGTGGGCGGGGGCGTGCCGCCGGGCGCGGTGCAGCTGGGCGCCCGCGGCACCGCCCGCCTCGTCGCGGAGGGCGACCTCGCGCCCCTCACCCCCGGCCTGCCCCGCCAGCCGCACCCCGACGGCAGCCTCGAGCTGCGCGGGCCGCTGGTGGGCATCCGCGACGACGAGGTCGTGCTCGACGTCGAGGGCACCCGCGTGCTGGTCGACCTCGGCGGCCACCGTGTGGGGCGGCTGCGCTTCGGCGATCCGGTCCAGGTGCGGGTGCGCGAGCAGCCCTGAGCCGGGCTCAGCCCTCCTCGGCGGCCGCGAGGACCACCGGGTCGGAGCACGCCCGGGCCCACGCCTCGATGCGCGCGGTGATCTCGCGCCCGAGCAGCCACCGCCCGACCGGGTCGGCGGCCCACCGCAGCCACGAGGGCTGCGCGGTCCAGGTGTACTTCCACACCGCGAGCGTGCCCGCCGTGCCGTCGCGCTCCTCGGGGGTGAAGCGCCACCCGCCGCCGAACGTCGCGAAGAACCACGGACCGGTGACCATCGTCATGCCGACCGAGGTGGGCGGGCGGTAGGAGACGTACTCGCTCACCATCCGCGGCCCGACGCGGGCCCGGGTCACGGTGCGCACGCCCTTGGCGGGCCGCGCGGCGTCGACGAGGTGCTGGTGGCGGATGAAGGGGTCCCACCGCAGCCGCACCTCGCCCGTGGTCTGGGAGACGGCGAACGCGGTCGCCGGGGACACCGGCACCCACGCGCGAGCGGTGACCTGGGGCACGGGCCCATCCTGCCCTGCCGGGCCCGCTCCGACCTTGCGGTCGTTGTGGTCGCCGGCACGGTGACGTGACTTGCCGGTAACGCGCGGCCCGGAGGAGGGTGCCCCCATGGCCGCCACCACGTCGTCGTACTCCATCACCATGCGCCTGCACACGGCCCCCGACCACGCGGTGGTCGGCCGGGTGGCCACCACCATCAGCCAGGCCGGCGGCGTGGTGACCGCCATCGACGTCGCGGAGTCGTCGCACGAGCGGCTCGTGGTCGACGTGACCTGCTCGGCCATCGACGCAGGGCACGCCGAGCAGGTGCGCGCGGCCGTCGAGGAGGTCGACGGGGTCGAGGTGCACAAGGTCAGCGACCGCACCTTCCTGCTGCACCTCGGCGGCAAGATCGAGGTCGGCTCCAAGGTGCCGCTGCGCAACCGCGACGACCTGTCGATGGCCTACACCCCGGGGGTCGGTCGGGTCTCGATGGCGATCCACGACAACCCCGACGACGTGCGGCGGCTGACCATCAAGGGCAACTCCGTGGCCGTGGTCACCGACGGCTCCGCCGTGCTGGGGCTCGGCAACATCGGCCCCGGCGCGGCGCTGCCGGTGATGGAGGGCAAGGCCGCGCTGTTCAAGCGGTTCGCCGACATCGACGCGTGGCCGATCTGCCTCGACACCCAGGACACCGACGAGATCGTGCGCGCGGTGCAGCTGATCGCGCCGGGCTTCGGTGGCATCAACCTCGAGGACATCGCGGCGCCCCGCTGCTTCGAGATCGAGGCGCGGCTGCGCGAGACCTTGGACATCCCGGTCTTCCACGACGACCAGCACGGGACCGCGATCGTGGTGACCGCGGCGCTCACCAACGCGCTGCGCGTGGTGCGCAAGGAGGTGACCGACGTCCGCGTGGTGGTCGCCGGTGCCGGTGCGGCCGGGTCGGCGATCGTCACGCTGCTGCTCGCCGCCGGCGTGCCGGACGTCGTCGTCTGGGACCGCGAGGGCTGCCTGTCGGCCGACGACGAGACCCTGCCGCCGGCCAAGGCCGAGCTGGCCGCCCGCACCAACCCGCGACGCGTGCGCGGCGACCTGCGCACCGGCCTCGCCGGGGCCGACGTCTTCATCGGCGTCTCCGGGCCGGGCGTGCTGCAGGCCGAGTGGATCCGCGAGATGGCCGCCGACCCGGTGGTCTTCGCCCTCGCCAACCCCGACCCCGAGATCGACCCCGCGTTGGCCGGGCAGTTCGCCGCGGTGGTCGCCTCGGGCCGCTCGGACTACCCCAACCAGATCAACAACGTGCTCGCCTTCCCCGGGGTCTTCCGCGGTCTGCTCGACGCCCGCGCCCACGAGATCACCGAGGAGATGCTGCTGCGCGCCGCCCGCGCGATCGCGCTGGTCGTCACCGACGACGAGCTCAACCCGAGCTTCATCATCCCCAGCGTCTTCCACCCCGACGTGCCGAAGGCCGTCGCCGCCGCCATCTCCGGCCGCCCGCCGCGCGACTGACGCCGACCGCGCGGGCCGGCGTACGCCCGCCGCCTCGCCGCGGGTCACGGCACATGTAACGCGCCGTTGGTGACGCAACGCCCCCCGTCGACGGGGGTAGGGAGTGCTTCCAACGGCGCGTTACATGGGAGCGGGAGCGGGGGTGGTGGCCGTGGTGGCCGTGGCGGGCGGGGTGCGGCGCGGCCACCAGAAGCGGTCGCCGAGGACGACGACCAACGCGGGGACGAGCACGGTGCGCACGAGGAGCGTGTCGAGCAGGACGCCGATGCAGATGACCGTGCCGATCTGCGCCAGCACGACGAGCGGCAGCACGCCGAGCACCGCGAAGACCGCCGCGAGCAGGACGCCCGCGCTGGTGATGACGCCGCCGGTCGCGGTGAGGGCGCGCAGCACGCCGGCCCGGGTGCCGTGGCCGGCCTCGGCCTCCTCGCGGGCGCGGGTGACGAGGAAGATGTTGTAGTCGACGCCGAGCGCCACCAGGAAGAGGAAGGCCAGCAGCGGCGTCGACACGTCGAGCGCCTCGAAGCCGAGGACGCCGGTGAAGACCCACCAGGAGACGCCGAGGGCGGCGGCGTACGTCGCCACGACGGTCGCCACGAGCAGCACCGGGGCCACGACGGAGCGCAGCAGGACGCCCAGGCCGACCAGCACCAGGGCCAGGATGAGCGGGAAGATCACGAGCCGGTCGCGCGCGGCGCCGTCGCGGGCGTCGATCGCCTGGGCCTCGGTGCCGGTGACGTAGGTGTCCTCGTAGCCCGCCAGCTCGGCGCGCAGCGACGCGATGGCCTCCTCGGCCTCGGGGGAGGACGGTGCCGCGTCGAGCACCACGTCGACCTGGCTGACGCCGTCGCCCTGGTCGGTGACGTCGGCGGAGAGCACCGCCCCGGTCGACCGCACCGTCGCGAGCACGTCTCCGGCCGCGGCGCGGGTGACGACCTGGGTGGGGCTGGACGTGCCGGCGGGGAAGGACTCGGCGAGCCGGTCGGCGGCCGCGATCGCCTCGGGCCGCTCGAGGAACTGGTCGCTCTGGTCGAGGCCGGTCGAGACCTGGGCGAGGCCGGCGGCGAGCGCCGCGAGCACCACGACCGAGCCGACCACGAAGGCCGGCGGGCGGGCGGCCACCTGGTCGCCGACGCGGCGCCACAGCGAGCGGCCCTCGACCAGCGTCGGGTCGCCCTCGCGGGGCACCCGCGGCCAGAAGACCCAGCGGCCGAAGCAGACCAGGGCCGCGGGCAGCACCACGAGCGCGAAGACGGCGGCGACCACGATGCCCACCGCACAGGCGAAGCCGAGGCCGCGGGTGGTGGGCACGAGCGAGAGCAGCAGCGTCAGCACGCCGAGCACGACGGTGGTGGCGCTGGCGACCACGGCCTCGGCGGTGCGGCGCACGGCCGTCGCCATCGCGGCTCGCCGGTCGGCGACCCGCTTGAGCTCGTCGCGGTAGCGCGAGATGAGCAGCAGCGCGTAGTCGGTGCCGGCTCCGAAGACGAGCACCGAGAGGATGCCGACGGTCGACTCGTCCCAGGCGATGCCGAGCTGCGCCATCAGCTGGGTGGCGGCGACCGCGGCGAAGCGGTCCGCGACCGCCACGACCGTGAGCGGGACCAGCCAGAGCACGGGGCTGCGGTAGGTGACGACGAGCAGCACGGCGACGACCGCGGCGGTCGCGCCGAGCAGCCGGAAGTCGGCGCCGTCGAAGACCGCGGCCAGGTCGGCCTGCACGGCCGCGGGTCCGGTCACCTGCGCCTCGACGCCGTCGGGAACGCCCTCGTCGAGGTTCTCGCGCAGCTCGGTCACCCGCTCGGCGACGTCGGTGGCCGACCCCCCGGGCACCGGCACGACCGCGAGTGCCGCCGTGCCGTCCTCCGACGGCCGCACCGCCCGCGGGCCGCCGACCGCCCCGACCTCCTGGGCCAGTGCGCCGAGCTCGCCGAGGGCGCCACCCGGCAGCTGGCCCTCGGTGGCCGTCCACAGCACCAGGGCGACCGAGGCGTCGTCCGCCGGCAGCTCGGCGGCGAGCTCGGTGCCCAGCGTCGACTCGTAGCCGGCCGGCAGGGTGTCGAGCGGCGACGGCGCGCGCTCGCCCTCCCCGAGGGCCGCGGCCAGCCCGCCGGCGAGCAGGAGGGGGAGCAGGGCGACGAGCCACGCCGTACGCCGGCCGGTGACGGTGCGCAGCAACGCGGCGAGCGGCCCCCGGTCAGCGGCGTGGGCGGGTCGGTGCGTCATGGCGGCTCCTGGCGGCGACTGCGGGTAGGATGGTGAAGCAGGTTGATCACTAAGCAGGTGAGTGAAAATTAGCAGCCCCGGCAAGCCGGACGAGCCCGGCCCCCACGCGCGCTGGGCCGCGCGTTGGCAGCAGACCGGCTCGCTCACCGCGCTGCGCGCCGCGGTCGACGCCGGGGCACGCGTGCGCCGCGCGGTCTCGCGCCGCGCCGGGCTGAGCGACTCCGAGATGGTCGCCCTCGAGCACCTCGTGCGCGAGCCGCTCGGTCCCGCCGAGCTCGCGCGCCGTCTCGAGGTCACCACTGCGGCCTCGACGCAGATCGTCGACCGGCTGGCCGCCCGGGCCCACGTCGAGCGCCGCCCCGACCCCGACGACCGACGGCGCACGCAGGTCCACGTCACGACCTCCGGGCGCGAGGAGGTGCTGGCCCACCTGATGCCGATGTTCGTCGCACTGGCCCGCCTCGACGCCTCCTTCACCGAGCAGGAGCGCGCGGTCGTCGAGCGCTACCTGCGCGGGGCGGAGGCGGCCTTCGACGCGGGCGCGGCCGGGGAGCTGCCCGCCGACCCCACCTGACGCCGCACCCGCTTGACAGAAACTGCCCTCTTGTCAAACGCCTTGACAATCCCTATCGTCTTGTCAACCCGCATCGCCGCGGGTCGACGACGGCAGGAGGCGCGATGAGCACCGAGAGCACGCACACCACCGGACCCACCGGACCTACCGGACCCGCCGGATCCCCCCGGCCGGCGCCCGACGCAGCCGCCCCCGAGGGCGGCACGCGCGTCGGCGGCACCGTGCCCGCGGGCTCGACGGAGCAGTGGGTCGACAAGAAGCGCTACCTGTGGCTGATCGGCCTCGTCGTGCCCTCGTTGGCCTTCGTCGCGGCCGGCATGCACGCGCTCACCGGCTGGGGCGTGTGGTGGTGGATCGGCCCGATCGTCATCCTCGTGCTGGTGCCCGCGATCGACCTGGTCGCCGGCCTCGACCGCTCCAACCCGCCCGACGACGTCATCGAGGCGCTCGAGCAGGACCGCTACTACCGCTGGGTGACCTACCTCTTCCTGCCGATCCAGTACGCCGGGTTCCTCGCCGGCATGTGGCTGGTCGGCGGCGGCGGGCCGTGGGACCTGTCCACCTGGGACAAGGTCGGCCTGGCGCTCTCGCTCGGCTGCATCGGCGGCATCGGCATCAACACCGCCCACGAGCTCGGCCACAAGAAGGAGAGCCACGAGCGCTGGCTGTCGAAGGTCGCGCTCGCCCAGAGCTTCTACGGCCACTTCTACATCGAGCACAACCGCGGTCACCACGTCCGCGTCGCCACCCCCGAGGACCCCGCGTCGAGCCGCCTGGGCGAGAGCTTCTACGCCTTCTGGCCGCGCACCGTGCTCGGCTCGCTGAAGAGTGCTTGGCGCCTGGAGGAGCGGCGCTACGCCCGCAAGCAGCAGCACCCCTTCCGCCTCGGCAACGACGTGCTCAACGCCTGGGTGATGTCGGCGGTGCTGTGGGCCGGCGTCGTGGCCGCCTTCGGCGTCGGCACGCTGCCCTACCTCGTGCTCCAGGCCGTCGTCGGCTTCTCGCTGCTCGAGGTCGTCAACTACATGGAGCACTACGGGATGCTGCGCCAGAAGGTCGGGCGCCCCGGCAAGGAGCGCTACGAGCGCGTCGACCCCTCGCACTCGTGGAACTCCAACAACATCGCCACCAACGTGCTGCTCTACCACCTGCAGCGTCACAGCGACCACCACGCCAACCCGACCCGGCGCTACCAGACGCTGCGCGACTTCGAGGAGAGCCCGGTGCTGCCCACCGGCTACGCCGGGATGATCGTGCTCGCGCTGGTCCCGCCGCTGTGGCGCCGGGTGATGGACCCCCTCGTCGTCCAGCACTTCGACGGCGACGTGACCCGCGCCAACGTGCAGCCCTCGAAGCGGGCGAAGGTGCTGGCCGCCTGGCCCGCCCCCGCGGCGCCGCACGACGACACGCCCCGCGAGGACGCCGCCCCCGGCGCGGTCGCCGACGAGGTGATGGCCGCCCGCTGCCCGAGCTGTGGCTACACCTACGAGGTCGAGGCAGGGGAGGAGCGCGAGGGCTTCGCCGCCGGCACGGCGTGGGCCGAGATCCCCGACGACTGGTGCTGCCCCGACTGCGGGGTGCGCGAGAAGGTCGACTTCGTGCCGCTGACCGGCGCGACGGGAGCGGTGGCGTGAGCGGCATGCGGATCGTGCCCGACTACGACACCTGCGAGGGCATCGGCATGTGCCAGTCGATGGCGCCGGACTTCTTCGAGCTCGACGACGACGACAACCTGCAGATCCTCGACGAGCACCCCGCCGAGGAGCACCGCACCACCGTGGCCGCGGCCGTCGCCTCCTGCCCCGTGCAGGCGCTGCGGCTCGAGGGCTGACCGGGCCCGCGGACCCGCACCCGCCGACCCGGTCGCGCGCCCCGGCGTACGCCGGGTGGTGCGGGGGCGGGGTCCGCGCACCGGTGGGTGCCGGGGTGGTTCCTAGACTCGGGCGCGTGACCGGCGCGGCGACCTCGAGCCCCCCCGCGCCCCTGCGCGCCCGCATCGTGGCGGCCGCGCTCGCGCTGACGACGGAGCGTGGGTGGTCGGCGGTGACGATGGCCAAGCTCGCCGACGCGGTGGGGGTGAGCCGGCAGACGGTCTACAACGAGGTCGGCGGCAAGCCGGCGCTGGCCGAGGCGATGATCCTCGGCGAGCTCGACCGCTTCCTCGGTGTCGTGACGGGCGCCTTCGACCGCCACCCCGACGCGCTGGTCGACGCGATCCGCGACGCCGCGCACGACGTGCTCGTGCTGGCCGAGGACAACCCGCTGCTGCACGCCGTCGTCTCCGCCACCCACGGCGCCGACACCGAGCTGCTGCCGCTGCTGACCACCCACGCCGAGTCGCTGCTGGTGGCGGCGAAGGGGGTGATCCTCGAGCGCCTCGGTCCCTACGGCCTCGACCTGCCGGCCGCGCGTCTCGACGCCGCCGTCGACACCATCGTGCGGGTCGTCCTGAGCCACGTCATGCAGCCCACCGGCACGCCCGCCGAGACCGCCGACGCGGTCGCCTGGATCGTCGGGCGGGTGCTCGAGCGCTGAGGCGGGACTGCCGGGGCCGCCGGTCGCCGGGGAGCCTCGAGTCGCCTTCAGGCGGCAGCGCGGGCGCGGGCGAGCTCGACGGCGTCGCGGAAGGCGTCGGTGACGTAGGGCGGGACGTCCATGCCGGAGCGGTGGGCCCACAGCAGCTCGCGCTCGACGCGGGCGATCTGCTCGGCGAAGTCCGCGAGCTGGCGGTCGATGCCCAGGGTGGTCATCAGGTCACCGAAGTCGGCCCTCTGCTCGTCGTCGTTGGCGCCGACGGGGCCGTAGGACAGCCGGCGCAGGTGCCGCACGAGGAAGGCCTGCCACGGGCGCAGCTGCTCGGCGAGGCCGCGCGCGCTGAGCGTGTAGAAGGCGTAGTGCCCGGGCTCCTGACGGCGGATCGGGGCGATCACCGTCGCGGCGACGCCGTCCTCGCCGGCCTCGACCAACCCGTCGTGGAGCAGGTTGTAGGCCAGCACCGCCGACCGCTCGGTCGACATGCCGGTGAGGTAGTAGAGCATCCGCACGACGTCCTGCACCGGCCCGAGGTGCGCGAGCGCACCGAGGACGCGGATCTTCAGCGAGACGGTGTCGAGGTCGGCGCCTGCGGGCGGGCGGCCGAGCTGCTGCTGCAGCGCGTCGAGGATCAGCCCGTGCTGCACCTCCTGCGGCTGCCAGACGTCGCGGTAGAAGAGGCGGTCGACCTCCGGCGGGTCGGGCAGCAGCGTCGT
This sequence comes from Nocardioides perillae, assembly GCF_013409425.1. Lineage (NCBI taxonomy): Bacteria > Bacillati > Actinomycetota > Actinomycetes > Propionibacteriales > Nocardioidaceae > Nocardioides > Nocardioides perillae. Next base: position 597,229 of record NZ_JACCAC010000001.1, read on the forward strand.
CAGCTCGAGCACGTTGCGGTCGACCTCGAGCTCGACGCGCGCCATGTAGTCGAGCACGTGCCCGAACCGGTCGGCCACGAGCCCCGGCTGCCGCACGGTGAGGTCCACGGACTCCAGCGGGATCGGCGGGTGCTCCTCCCCGAGCCGACGCACGTGCTCGTGGAGCCGCTCCTCGGTGGAGCGGCGGCGGGGGTGGGCGCTCACGCCGGCGAGCGTACGGCGCCCGGACCACCCGAGGGGGTGGATCCGTAGAGTCGCGGCTGTGGTGCACGCCTCGCCCGTGCCCGGCCCGCTCGCCGCGGTCCGGCTCGGCACCCCCACCGGTCGCGCGGTCGTGGCCGCCGCGACCCTCGGCTCCGGCATGACGCTGCTCGACGGCACGGTGGTCAACGTCGCGCTGCGCGCCATCGGCGAGGACCTCGACGCCGGGGTGCGGGCGCTGCAGTGGACCACCAACGGCTACCTGCTCACCCTCGCGGCGCTGATCCTGCTCGGCGGCTCGCTGGGCGACCGCTTCGGCCGCCGCCGGGTCTTCGTGGTCGGCACCGTGCTCTTCGCCGTCGCCTCCCTGCTCTGCGGCCTCGCGCCCGACGTGTGGACGTTGGTGGCCGCCCGGGCGCTGCAGGGCGTCGGCGCCGCGCTGCTGGCCCCCGGCAGCCTGGCGATGCTGCAGGCCGCCTTCCGCGCCGAGGACCGCGCCCGCGCGATCGGCCTCTGGTCGGGCCTCGGCAGCATCGCCGCGGCGGTCGGGCCGTTCGTCGGCGGGTTGCTGGTCGACCAGCTCTCGTGGCGCTGGATCTTCCTGGTCAACCTGCCCCTCGCGGCTGCCACCGTGCTGCTGGCGCGGCACGTGCCGGAGACCCGCGACGCCGAGCGGGCCCGGGGCGCCGACGTGCCCGGCGCGGCGCTGGCGACGCTCGCGCTCGCCGCCACGACGTACGCCCTCGTCGAGGTCGGCTCGTCGGCCTCGGCGCTGGCGGCGGTCGTGGGCCTGGTGGCCGGGGCCGCCTTCGTGGTCGCGGAGCGGCGGGCCCGGCAGCCGATGCTGCCGCTCGGGCTCTTCGGTGACCGCACCTTCTCGGCGGCCAACGCGATGACGCTGCTCGTCTACGCCGCGCTCGGCGCCGTGCTGTTCTTCCTGGTGCTGCAGCTGCAGACGGTCGCCGGGTGGAGCGCGCTCGAGGCGGGCCTGGCGACGCTGCCGATCACCGTCTGCATGCTGCTGCTCGCCGCCCGCGGTGGGGCGCTCGCCACCCGCATCGGCCCGCGGGTGCCGCTCACGGCGGGGCCGCTGGTGATGGCCGGGGGCGTGCTGCTGCTGCGGGCGGCGGGTGCGGAGACGTCGTACGTGCGCGACGTGCTGCCGGGCCTCACCGTCTTCGGTCTCGGGCTGGCGCTCATGGTCGCGCCGCTGACCGCGACCGTGCTCGCGGCCGCGCCCGACCGGCACGCCGGCGTCGCCAGCGGCGTCAGCAACGCGGTCGCGCGGGCCGGCACCCTGCTCGCGGTGGCCGCGCTGCCACCGCTCGTCGGTCTCAGCGGCGCCGACTACGCGCGCCCGGAGGTGATGGACGCGGGCTACGACGCCGCGCTGCTCGCCTGCGCCGGTCTGCTGGCGGCGGGTGCGGTCGTCTCGTGGATCGGCGTCCGCGACGTGCTGGCCCCGCCTACCCTGGAGCGCGGAGGTCCCGCCTGATGCACCGCTCGCCCGCCGCCCGCCTGCGGCTCGCCGCGCTGGCCGCTGCGCCCTGCCTGGCGCTCGCCGCCTGCGGCGGCGGGGGCAGCGCCGTCGACGGCTCGCCGACGGCGGCAGCGTCCCCCGGCGGTTCGTCGGCCCCCACGGGCTCCGCGTCGGCGGGGGCGGCGCCCGGGTCGACGCCGGGGGAGCCGTCGGGGTCGCCGGTCGCGGTGGCCGACCCCGAGCACGCCGTGCCCGACCCCGGCCCGCTGCGCGACCCCCTGCTGCCGGCCGACCTGCTGGTCTACGCCCAGGAGCCGCTGAGCGACGAGGTGGTCGACCGGGTCGAGGCACTCCCCGGCGTCGAGGCCGTCGAGCGGCTCTCGATCGGGCAGGTCGCGGTCGAGGACCAGGTGCTCGACGTCGCGGTGGTCGACCCCGCGTCCTACCGCCGCTTCACCCCCGTCAACTCCGCCCAGCTCACCGACATCTGGACCCGCGTCGCCGGCGGCGAGCTCGCGATCCTGCCGGGTCTGGGCAAGCGGCTGCAGGACGAGGCGGGCTACCTGCGGCTGGGCAACGCCGAGGACGCGCCGCAGCTGCACATCGGCGCCTACGCCCCCCAGGTGCCGCAGGTCGACGCCGTCGTCAACGAGACCTGGCGCGACGAGCTCGGCATGCCCGAGGGCAACGCCCTGCTCGTCTCCACCGGCATGACCGCACCGCAGGCCGTGCAGGGGAAGGTCGACCGTGCCGTCGGCGGCGAGGCGTCGGTGCAGGCGCTCGACGTCGTCGCCCGCTTCGGCCTCGACCCCGACGTCCAGCAGACCGCCTACCTCACCGGCGGGTCGGTCGCCGAGGCCGTCGGCACCTTCTCCTACCGGGTCCTGGGCGGCGGGCGCATCCAGCCCGACGCCGGCTGGGTCGCGGCCAACATCCGCACCGAGGTCGTGCCGATCCTCGGCCGCGTGACCTGCCACCGGGTGATGCTGCCGCAGTTCCGCGCCGCGCTCGCCGAGATCGTGTCGCGCGGCCTGGCCGACGAGATCGTGCCGGGGCAGTACGCCGGCTGCTACTACCCCCGCTTCATCGCCGGCTCCACCCAGCTCTCCCTGCACTCGTGGGGCATCGCCTTCGACGTCAACGTGCCCGGCAACCTGCGCGGCACCGTCGGCGACATCGACCGCGACGTCGTCGCGATCTTCCAGAAGTGGGGCTTCGCCTGGGGCGGCGACTGGTCCTACACCGACCCCATGCACTTCGAGCTGGCGCGGCTGGTCGAGCCGCGCTGAGCCGTCTGGCGGGGTCGGCCTGCCGGCGTACGCCCTGCTCTCGGCCCGGCCCCTGGCGTCACGAGGAGGTCGGGGCGGTGCGGGCGGCGACCTCGGCGGCGACGAGGGCCATGGTGCGGCGCGCGCGCACCAGGTCGGCGGAGAGGAAGTAGTGGTCGGCGTGGGGGGTGACGTCGTGCACGACCGGTACGCCGGCCTCCCGCAGCCGGGCGGCGTAGGCGTCGCCGTCGCGCCGCAGGACGTCGCGCTCGGCCGTCAGGACGACGGCCGGGGGGAGGCCCGCCAGGTCGGGCGCGAGCAGCGGTGAGGCGTAGGGCTCGCCGCGCCGGGACGCGTCCGCGAAGTAGGTGCGGCGCACCAGCTGCCGCAGCGACGGGCTGACCATCCCCGCGTCGCGCGGGTCGGGCTCGGTGACGAGGTCGAGCGCGGGCACGCCCAGCACCTGCAGGACCGGGCGGAAGGATCCGGTGTCGCGCGCCATCAAGGCCACCGCCGCCGCGACCTGCCCCCCGGAGGAGAAGCCGCCGACCGCGACGCGCTCCGGGTCCACGCCCAGGTCGGCCGCGCCGGCCCCGGCCACCCAGGCCGCGACGTCGTGCGCCTCCTCCTGCGCGACCGGGTAGCGCACCTGCGGGGCGACCCTGAAGTCGACGTTGACGACCACGACACCCGCCTCGGCCGCCAGGTAGCGGCACCAGAAGTCGTCCATCCGCGGGTGGCGCATCAGCCACGCCCCGCCGTGGCAGTGGACGTAGGCCCCCGCGAGCCCCGCCGGCCCGCCGTCCGAGCGTGGCCGGCCGGCGGCGTACACGTGGGCGGGGACGCGGCCGTGGCGCGTGCGCACCCGCACCCGGCGCGGCCGGGGCAGGTCGGAGCCGGCGAACCGCAGCTCCTCGCCGTAGCGGACGGTCAGCGGAGCGGTCGCCTGCATCAGCCGGACCTGCAGCCAGTCGGTGGGTCGCACGGAGGGTCTTCGACGCCGGTCGACAGAAAGATCGGCCGGACTATTCACAGGGTGTAGTCACCTGGTGCACAGTGGGGGCATGTCCCTCGGTCGCGTGCTCCTCGGCGTCCTCGTCGACGGTCCCGCGCACGGCTACGACCTGAAGCGGGCGCACGACGAGCGCTTCCCGGCGGCCAGGCCGCTGGCCTTCGGGCAGGTCTACGCGACGCTCGCGCGCCTCGAGCGCGACGGGCTCGTCGAGGTCGCCGGCACCGAGCAGGCGGGCGGGCCCGAGCGCACGACGTACGCCGTGACGGAGGCGGGTCGCGCGGCCCTGGCCGACTGGCTGCGGGAGCCGGAGACGCCGGGGCCCTACGCCGCCGACGCGCTGGTGCGCAAGACCGTCACCGCGCTGCACGCGGGCGGCGACGCGCTGGCCTTCCTCGACCGCCAGCGGGCGGTCCACCTCGACGCGATGCGGTCGCTGACCCGCGCCCGACGCGACGGCGAGGGGCCGCCCGACGTCGCGACCCGCATCGCGCTCGACCACACCATCGCGCACCTCGACGCCGACCTCCGGTGGCTCGAGGAGACCCGGGAGAGGATCGGCCGATGACGCAGACCCAGCAGGGACAGCCGAGCGGGGTGCTGCTCGAGGGCCGCGGCCTGCACAAGGCGTACGCCGCGTCCCCCGCGCTCACCGGCGCCTCGCTCGCCGTCCGGTCAGGCGAGGTGGTCGCCGTGACCGGTGCCTCGGGCAGCGGGAAGTCGACGCTGCTGCTGTGCCTCGCCGGCGTGGTGCGGCCCGACGCGGGCGTCGTCACCTTCGGCGGCCGTCGGCTCGACGACCTCGACGACGACGCCCGCACCCGGATGCGGCGCTCGTCGATCGGGCTGGTGCTGCAGTTCGGCCAGCTCGTGCCCGAGCTCAGCGCGGTCGAGAACGTCGGCCTCCCGCTCCTCCTCGACGGCGTGGCGCGCCGCGAGGCCGCCTCGGCGGCCCGGCACTGGCTGGACCGGCTCGGCGTGGCCGACGTCGCCGACGCCCGGCCGGCGCAGATGTCGGGCGGGCAGGCGCAGCGCGTCGCGATCGCCCGGGCACTCGTCACCTCGCCGCGGGTCGTCCTCG